>CAMCZW010000027.1 GCA_945888435.1 bacterium UBP8_UBA817 | reverse complement strand
GCTACCCCTATTGCGATTTCTTCTCGCTCACTTTTTGTGAGATGAGTGTACAAAGGGGTCTTTTTTGAGGTATCTTTTGACATAGGGTTGAGCCTGACTTTTAAGATTTTTTCAAATCCTAACTGTTGCACTTTGACATTGAAGGCGGGTCTCTTAAATTCCACCTGAATTTCTAGGTTTTATTTTGGATTGGGTATACCGTATGTTTTTACCGAATACGGTACCCTAACGCTAGCCTCAATATTAAAAAGCGATATTGCAATTAAAGTTAATCAAATGATTATTCGAGCCTTTGTTGAACTTAGACAGCAACTTCTAGTACAGCCGGAATATGAAATACTTCGTGAGAAAGTGAAGCGAATTGAAGCGGAAATTGGGGAGAATAAGTTGGGCCAATTGGTTGAAAATCAGAGCGTATCGGGGGAAGTCTTTCAGTTGAGTCGGGAAGTAATTTCTATGCGGGAAAGTATTAGGAATTTTTCGGAGATTTTGGATGGGTTTCAGGGTAGTTATTTGATTATTAAGAGGCCGGATTCTTTATAAAAAAAGCTCACATCTCTGTGAGCTTTGAAAATCGATTTGGTAGCGGGGGACGGATTCGAACCGCCGACCTTCGGGTTATGAGCCCGACAAGCTACCTCTGCTCCACCCCGCGACGTTGATGGCAGTACTCCGTTAGGAGGGAGTATATTTTAGTTGATTTTGGCGTAGGTGTCTAGAAAATTCTTGAGGAGGGCCTTGCCTTGGGTGGTAAGAATGGCCTCGGGATGGAATTGAATTCCTTCGAGTGGGTAGGTTTCGTGGCGGACAGCCATGATGATGCCGTCTTCGGTTTTGGCGGTAACTTGGAGTTCTTCTGGGACTGTGGAGGGGTCAATTACTAGGGAATGGTATCTGGTTGCGGTAAAGGGATTTGGGAGATCTTTGAAGATGGTTTTGTTGTCATGGTAGATCTCTGAGGTTTTGCCGTGCATGAGGTAGGGTGCGTGAACGACTTTGGCTCCGAAGGCTTCTCCGATACTTTGGTGGCCGAGACAGACTCCTAATATAGGAAATTTTTTGTGGAGTTCTCGAATGACTTGAAGGGAAATCCCTGCATCGCTTGGGCGGCCAGGGCCTGGAGAGATAACAATATAATCTGGGCTTTTTTCTTTAATTTGATCGATGGTGATCTGGTCGTTTCGGTAAACGATTGGGTTTGCACCAAGTTCGCCTAAGTATTGGACTAGGTTGTAGGTAAATGAATCGTAGTTATCAATGACGATGACCATGTCGCGTTATTTTATCACAGACATGCTTGGATAATGCCTTTTGCTTTGTTTTGGCTTTCTTCGTATTCTTTTTTAGGGATAGAGTCTGCAACGATGCCGGCCCCTGCTTGAACTTGGTAGTGATTATTTTTATAGAGTAGCGTTCTGATTAAAATGCAGAGATCCATATTTCCTCGAAAGTCGAAATATCCTAGCGCGCCACCATAGGGTCCTCGAGCGGTGGGTTCGATTTCTTCGATCAGTTGGATGGCACGGATTTTGGGAGCCCCACTGAGTGTGCCGGCTGGGAATGTCGCGCGGAATAGGTCAAAAGCATTTTTGTCTTTTTTTAATTGGCCTTGGACATTGGAGGCAATGTGCATAACATGCGAATATTTTTCGATGATTTTGAGCTCGCTTACCTGGACGGTATTGTAGTCACAAACTCTCCCTAAATCATTTCGGCCTAGATCGACTAGCATGATGTGTTCGGCGATTTCTTTGGGATCATCTAACAATTCTTGAATGACGGCCTCTTCGTTAATTGGAGATCTTGGACGAGTGCCTGCAATGGGGCGGACAGTGGCCTTACTCCCATTGAGTGAGGTGAGGATTTCTGGAGATGCACCAATGACTGCGTAGTCTGGAAATTGGAAGAAATACATGTACGGTGATGGGTTGATCGCACGGAGTTGTCTGTAGGTATCAAAAGGCTTTTTAGGCGACTTGATATTAAAATTTTGAGAGAGTACGAGCTGAAAAATATCGCCTTCGTGAATGTGGTTTTTGACTTTTTCGACTGCGGCCTCAAACTGAGGTTGGGTATAGTTAGACTGAACAGTTTTGAATAACCCCTCATCCTTGGTTGATGCCGGGAGGGGTGGCGCAGAAATTGAGGTACTTAATTTGGCCTCGATATCATCTAATAGTATTTTTCCGGCCCCGCGATTATCTTCGTCCTCGAATGCGATGAGCATCATTTGTCGCTTGGCATGATCAAATACAATGACTACTTGTGGGAAAAGAAAGTGCATCATTGGAAATTGGGATTTTTGTTCTTTACCAAATTTAATCGGCTCGATGTACTGAATTGTTTCCCAGCTGAAGTATCCAACAGCCCCACCTGCGAAGGAGGGTAATTGAACGCCAGAAGGTAATTGCGCTTGAAATTGAGAGAAGCAGTCTTCCAACACTTTAATTGGATCTTGATTGCCGGTCATTTCTTTTTGGTCCATCAGAATTTGACCTTGCGGGGAGACTTCAATGGTGGTGATGGGATTAAGTCCGATGTAGGAATATCTTGCGACATTTTCTCCACCAGAAACACTTTCCAGTAAAAAACTGTTTATCGCATTTAATTTAATGAATGCCGACACCGGAGTATTGATGTCATCAATACGAGTTCTGATCACCATATTGAGTTTGCGTAGATTCATAGGTTAGATGGTTTCAAGTACCTTAACTGTGTTTGCGGAGACGATGGTGTCATCTAGGATGATGGCGTTTTCAATATATGAAAAGGATTGAATCGTGACATTTTTTCCTATAGTGGTGCCTCCTTTAATAACGACATTAGGCTCGATGATGGTATCTTGTCCGATTTCAACGGTTCCATCGATATACGTGGTTTTAGGATCGACGATGGTGACCCCGTTTTTCATTAGATTGATATTGGTGTTTTGATAGATAATTTCATTGATTTTAGCAAGATCCATCCTGGTATTGATTCCGACGGCTTGGTCTGAGTCTGGTATACATAAAGCTTCGACGACATCGCCTTTGCTTTTAATGATATGGATGGCATCGGTGAGATAGTACTCTTGCTGGGCGTTGTTGGTGGTGATGAGCTTTAAGGAATGGCATAAAGCTTCTTTATGAAAGGCATAAATCCCAGTGTTTATTTCATTAATTTCGAGCTCTTCTTTGGTACAATCTTTGGCTTCTTTAATGCCGACCACGGTCCCCATTCGGCCTCTTAGGATCCGACCATATGTGGCGGGGTCTTTCATTTTAGTACTTAAGATACTAACGGAGGCATTGGACTCTCGATGACGCTCAAGTAGTGAGCTAATGGTTTCAGGGTTGATGAGGGGACAGTCTCCGGCGAGAACAATGATGGTACTGTGTTCTGGTGAGCAGATATAGGGCTCAACCTGCATGACGGCGTGGCCGGTACCTAATTGCTCGGTTTGGGTGATAAAGGTGAGGTTTTTACCTTTGACTTGAGATTTTACTTTTTCAGCTTGATGTCCGATGACAATAAAGATTTCATCTACACCACATTTTGACACTGCATCGACAACATATTGAAGGATTGGCTTGCCGGCGACATTGTGGAGAACTTTGAGTGTATCGGACTTCATCCTACTCCCCTTTCCTGCCGCTAAAATGATTGCTTTTGTTTTCAACTATTTTACCCTTGGATGAATATGTGATTTATCGTTATGATACTATCATTCGTAATGAATCCATAGTCCCAAAAGGTGAGGTGCCCCATGAATATCCGAGTAAAAGCAAACCATGTCGAAGTCACTCCTGCGCTTAAAGAATATGCCGAAAAAAAGATGGCTAAATTAGATAAATTTTTTGATAACATTCAATCTGTCGTTGTTGAGTTATTAGTCGAAGAAGTATCTGATGTGAATGCTCGGCAAGTTGTCCGAACTACTGTTTATGCATCAGGATCGATTATCCGTGCTGAAGCAGCGGCCAAAGACATGTATGCCGGTATTGATAATATCTTTGATAAGTTAGGCGTCCAACTTAAACGACATCATGATCGCCAAAGAGATTATAAACACCGTGACAGTGGAAAACGTTTATTCCGCCCGGTCCTTCACGCTGAGTCTGATGCGCCACACCATAACGAATTTACACAAGATGATTTGTATATTCCTGAGCCGTTGGAAGCCGAAGAAGCTGTCCGACTGTTAAAAGAAAGACAAATTCCATTTTTAGTATTTCGTAATTTTCAATCAGAAGCCATTAACGTCATCTACCCAATGGGTGATAACGAATTTGGATTAGTTGAACCCTAGAATTAAGCCGTTAATTTACTAATTAAGTCCGATGTCATCTTGTTGACGTCTTGCGCAATCCCTTGAATCGCACTGATCCCTCTGTTAATGAGGTTCATATCTAGGGCGACCCGCGAGACTTCAACGTTGGATGACTCGATGGATTCTGGGAGAATTGTCCCCATAATCCCTTCACCTGGCTCTTCTGCTGCAAACGCCTCTCCGGATGAGACTGTCGCATTTAGTGCGCCGCCATCCGTTAATACCAACCCCTGTTTATTTGCAAATGTTGTGATCCCCATTTTGTATAAGGGAATATGTTCTGGCGGGTTTTCGTCGCCTCTTGTGATGGCATCTTTTCTGGCTTTAAAATTACCTACCAATACCCCGTTTTCAGTAAATCCGATATCGGTATTTCCCTTCGTTTGAAGGGCCGTTAGAGTTTTATTTTTTATATTTCCATTACTATTCATCTCAAATCCCATTACCTTTCTTCCAAATGAGTCGGTGATGTAAGTATTAGAGAAGTCGGTTTGTAACTTTCCGTTTCGGGTATAGGATTTATTACTTGCAGTACCAAATGCACCTGCTGTTTGCGAGATGATAATGAATCCTTCGCCGGAAACCGCAACTTCTAATGGCCCCCCAAACCCGATAGATCCTTGACCGAAATCTGTTGTAGTGGACCCAACCGTCATACTCCCACCTGTTGCGAGTGGGTTTTTTGTGGCTGTACCAGGTGTTAATACTTCACTAAATACTGTGACGAATGATGTTGTGGTGAATTTGTATCCGGGGGTATTAAAGTTGTTAGCGTTAGCCACGGATACTCTTAATGATGTCTCGATGGCTTTTAAACTGTTCTTAATACTTGCATATAAATCTAACATTTTTGACTCCTTGGTTTATGCCGCTTCTGCGATTTTGTTGTCTGCAGAAAAGCGTAATACTTTTGATGTTCTTGGTTCGATGGCCTCTTTAATATTGGACTCTGCTTTGAGCCGTTCTAATAACTGCCGATAATCCTTTTCTCTTCTTTTTAGCTGGACATTATCTTTGAGAGCCTCAATTTGAATTTTGACCTTCATATATTCCTCTCGAATAATCGAAAACATGCTTGTATTAATCTGATCTCGTATGGCGATAATATCATCTCTACTTGGGAGTGCATCTAATTTTTTGAGGCCTTTTATCGCATTTTTATATTTTTTATGAGCTAGTCTGAATGCTGGACTTTTAATGTCTGAGGTACTGGCTTTTTCTTCTAGACTTTCTTGCATGAGTGCATTGAGTTTTACTTTGGCTAAGGCTTGGCCTTCCTCTAGAATTTTTCTGATTTGGGCATCAGTGTGGGTGCCTTCCCTACCCATTTTTCGCTTAACGGACATGATTTTAAGATTTAAATCGATCATACTTGCGAAATCTTGCTTGACCCCTAATTGTAAGGCGAGGGTTCGTAGTTCGTCTTCGCTTGATTGGTGTTGCTGCTGATTTTGTTGATTTTTTGAGCCTGAGCCGCCGGCATCCGGATTGATAACAGGCTGATGATTAGTATCAATGACCCCTTTTAATTCTTCTGGTCTTTCAAAATCATTGAGGCCCCAGTCTTCTAGCTTTTTTTGGACCGTCCGGATGTATGCGCCGGAATCAAACTGGGCAATACCTGCAATTTTGTTATATTTATCAAATTCTTTAACTAATTCTTGGATACTTCCGCCTTTGGATCTGGTTTCCATGATGGCATTATCTAGTTCATAAGACACATACGCTTGAAGGTCTTTTTTTGCATCGGCTTTGACTTCGCTTGCCCGGACTCTTCCTTCTCCAACGGCACCCTTATCCATCGCGTACTCTTCGATCTTATGGTAGATATCGCCTAATTTTAATTGATCTGGGGTAAATGCTTTTTTATCCATCGCAAGTGCTAGTTGAGTAAATGATGTTTTGAGTTGTTTGCGGATGTCTTTATAAATGACACCGCTCACAGTGCTTTCTAGTTGAGAAAGCTTCCCTGGAGAGACCCCCGTTGAGAGCAAGCTTTCCTTGGTATGACGCATTTCATCTAATTTTTTTTGATCTGGGGTCACTAGGTTTTGAGCGAGTAATTGTAAATAATGGGTTACTTTTTCTTTATTAGCCGCCAAGGAGTTTTTTTTGAGATCGACAACGGCTTCACCTGCCTTTGCTGCAACCGCCTGATTTTGGGAAACTCCTTCTTTTTGTTGAAAGCGTTGATCCTGTTTGCTTTGCTCAGTTCGCTGTTGATTGAGTTGTCTATTTTTTTGAATCAGTTCATCGCTTACTTTTTGATAAGCGGGGCGTGCATCTTTGGAAATAAAGATCGTGTCTTTTGTTTTTTCTTGGGAGTCATTTTGAATTTGCCTGTCGATGATATCTTTTAAATTCCCCTGTGTGGCCGGACTAAATTTTTGTGACGCCTTTAGTGCTTGATCCGCTAGTTTTTTTGACATATCAAAAATTAAGTCCGCCGGATCGTGAACACCTTGTTCTTTCAGGGCGGCTTTTCGTTTTTCATCAACAGCCTTTTTTTTGTCTCTGCGTATTCTGTCATCGGCTTCTTTTGCTCCGATTTCGGCATCGGCACCCTCGTGGTGCTTGCCTTCTCTTGCTTCTTCGACGACGTCCTTTAACGACTCGCTTTTTTCGCGATCTTTGACGTCCTTTGGCGCTAGGGGAGTGTTGTAGTTAATGGCTGTTTTTGAATTGACTTGCATATTATTTATGGCCTTTTAGGCGTTAAACTTTTTCTTTTTTACTTTTAATATTTCTAGCCCTAAATCGATCTTTTTTTGATCGGTACCCTTATTCTGTTCGTCGACTAATTTTCGCTCAAGGCTATCGATTTTATGCTCAATCTTTTTAATATAAACTTCGAGCTGCTTTATTTTTTTAACCATTTCTGATGCAGAAGCCTGGTACTCGCTTCCTACACGAATGTTTATCGACTTTTTTTCTTGTTTTTCTTGCATTCTATTTTTGGTTGTCCTGTAAAAGATAAAGATAGTGATAGTTTAACGTGTTTTTTTCTTTTACAAACTCTTCTCTAATTTTTTTAGCTTGCTTGATGCGTTCTTCGGTGATCCGCTTGACATCCCAGTGTCCTGAAAACCCTAATCTTTCCATTTGGGCGATTAACTGGCGCTCAGCCTCCCCAAACATGGCGAGGGTTTTTTGTGATTTACGAGTATTACCGTGGAGAAGTTCCGTGAGGAGGAGGTTATACATATTTTCGGACATTTGAGCGATATTGTCGGCCTTCGCCCCCTCTAACGCCCGCTTTTGGAGCTTTTGGAGCTCTTCCTGACTGACCCCCATGGTGCTTAACATCTGGCCAATCATGCCTACTTTAAATGCCGCATATCGTGATAAAAAGTAATTATGAGACCGTGATTGGATCATGTTTTGAATATAGCTTTCTTTGAGCTCTGGTATTTTTCCGGGCATATCGACCCGTTGGCCCATATTTTTTAGGATTTCCTTACCATTGTGGCGTAAATCGATACTGGATGGGGTAACGTCTTTGAGGTGAGCATCCAGCTGATAACTACCATCTGGAGCTTGTGTCCATTTCATTTTGCTATCGGCTTGGGAAGTCGGTTGTGCTTTTTCGGTGGCTTGTACCTTGTCAGTTTGAAGCGTTTTAGTAGCTTGTTCCTGACGCTGAATCAGCTGCTCGGCTTCTTTTTTTTGGGTTTCAATGTTTTGGCTGATGTCTTTTTCGATACGCTTATAGTAACGGTCAGAGTCTAGCTTTTGTTGTGAAAATGAAGATGAAGGTTGATTGCGGATTTCTGTCATTATTTACTGTCATTTTTAGCTTTTTGGTTTTGATTGGTTTCGGCTTGGCGCCGTGCTGCCGCTTCATTTTCTTGTTTTTTAGCTTCTGCTCTTTCTTCTTGCAGGCGCTTTTGGATATCCTGATCGACTCTTTTCTGTTCGCCACGTTCGTTGGCTAATACTTCAGATTCTTTGTACACCCGTTCAAACTCTTCAGCGTAATGCTCCTCTTCTTTTTCTTGCCATTGGGTGATTTTATCAAGAAATTGGCGATATTGAGCTTTATTGATTGAGATTTTACTAAAGCCCTCTTGGACCATAATTTCTTCGACGCCGCCTTTGACAATTTTTTGCGGTTTTTCGTAGATTTCGTTGTCATAGTCAATTCGTCGGACAAGCTTTAGTGTCCCTGGTTTTTCTAAATTATCCATTAACACTGGTGTTTTTGTGGGCGCAAACATCCCTAATACTGGGGACAACAATTGGATGTTAGCCAAGAGTTTATCAGTAAATTTTTGAGCATCTGCCTTGCTCTGAAACTCTATTTCTAATGGACGCCCACTCACTTTTTGCCATTGGGCCTCACTAATACCGTTATTTGCTTGGCGTTGATCCCATTGCCCATCTTGACTGACGAGGACTTTAAAACCACCCGTTTCTGTAGCGACACCTTGGACTTCTGTCGACATGACATTGTCTTTGGCGCCAGTCATATTGCGATACATACCCAGTAAGCTATCGTAGGTGGAGCTTGTATTGGTGGTTTTGTCTTCCCAGGACTGGCCTTTACCGATACCGGATAAAATAGTGCCCAAGTCTTCGTAAGCACCGGTTTTATGATTTTTAATCTTTTGACTTTGTTTTTCTGACTCATTTACTAATTCGGTATCTGCACCTTCAAAGCTAAATTCACCTAAAAATTTTCCTCTCATTTTTTCTTGGACGCGACCCTCTTCGGCTTCATCAATGCCAAGTTCTAGCTTAAAATTGGGGTTATCAATATTAAATGAGTTAGAGATTTTACCGCCCTCCTCAATATATCCACGATTTACTAATCCTGCCCAAATTTGTTTAGATACTCTGTCGTTATCCGATAAAATATCGTCTAGGGTGATGGTTTTGCTACTTTTAAATTCTTTTGCATACTCTTGCTCAAAATAGTTGAAATACCCCTCGACCATTAATACCCTAGGGTCGGTATATTGCTTTGCGTCCTTACTTGAAATCTCCATGGCGCCCCAGTTTACTTGCTGAGAAATAGTACCTGATATTTTTTCGGTTAATCCGACCCCTAGCAACATGGTGGGATCGTCTACATTTTCTTTCATATGGGTAAACCATGCTTTTGCTTTTTCGGTGGCTTTTTTAATTTCAGCCTTTGTATCTACCTTCTCTTTTGTATCGCCTGAGAGGGCGGCTTTGGGTCCGGTCCCATAAATATCTGTGAATGCCTTGTGAAATCTCATGACGTTGTCGAAGGCTGACATGACGACCATAAATTTTTCTTGGTCAGTGAGTTTGTTATAGATTTCTGGAGTTCTGAAAATATCGTCAAAGCCAAGGTTCACCTCTGTGGTGTCGATATCATTGGAGGTGAACTGATCTTCAAATTGCACACTGTATTTTTTATTTCGCTCTAAAACTTTTTCGATGACCTGGTTCATTTGCGCCCCGGTCCCCGGTTTAAACTGGTCAAGATATCTTAATGGTGACGCTAGTGCCGAATTTTGATCTTGATACTGCGCTGAATCTTTGAAACGGTCATAGTTATATTTGTCGCCTTTTTCGATGGGATTGTTTGAAGTTAATCTTGGGAATAGAGTTGCATTAAGGAGATAAGTCTCTCCCTTGCCTGCTTCGAAGCCAGTCCGGTCTTCATCACTTTCTAGAGCGCTGCTATTTCCGTCCTTATCTAGAGTCCGTGTTTTTCGCTTAATTTGTGCGGCGCTAGCATATTCTGCCGCAACCTGAGTTTTAGGGAGTAGATCCCGTATTTGAGCTGTGGTTTTATAGGTTGGGGATTTGGGGTCTTCATAGTTAGCCACACTTCCGATGTATTGGATATCTAATTTATGTTGATTTGTTAAAAATTTGGAAATACTTGCAAAACTTGAGGCTGTTTTTGTAGCACTTACGGTTGCGTCGTGCTGCTCTCTAGTCAGTGCCTTGAGAGATCCTTGAACTTGATCTAACTTGTCACTTATCGTGCTGCTAAAGTCAGAAACAACCTTAACTTCTTTTTTAAATCGAACATCGGTCCGTAGTGCAATCCTTGGTTTTGGATCTGAGAATTTTTCGATTTCGCCCACAATTGTCTCCCTCGATTACCGTAAGGTCCAGAGCTTGTTTTCGTTTTTAAGCCCTGCTTTTGCCAGACCTTCCATTGAATCTCTTCTTGCTTGGATAACGTCCATCGCAACGGATAATGCCAAGTTACCCCCTAACGTAGTGACGTCGACTTCAGTTCCTAATACCACCGCTTTATTGTCATCTAGGATATCGGTATAAATGCCTCCTATTTCCTCGAAATAAAGGTCGATTGCTAAGTATGCCGCATATGCGAAGTCGAGGAATGCGCCTACCTTTTGGGTATTGACGACCTCTTGGCTTTGCCGACTCAGCGCTACGCTGACTTCGTTAATATTGGTGGTTGCCTGCGGTATCCCTGCTGCCATGATGACTCTCTCTTTTTTATCTCTTCTAAGCGCTATAAGCTATCATGCACTTTTCACATGATATCTTTTAACTCTTAATGTGGGTGGGGCCGCCTTTGACAGCGGCCCCTTCCGTTGGATTGATCGACTATCCGCCAGATTTGACCTCGCCGGCGGCTTTCTTGGTGTTTTTTGCCAAGTTACCAGGTCCGGTTTCCTCTACTTGTTTTCTAGTTTCTAAGTTAATGAGGTCGTTGTTTGTTTTCATCATTAACCCAAGTGTTGCTTCTTCAGCACTATCGACTGTGGCGATTGCCTTTTCAGTCCCGTCTGTAAATC
>CAMCZW010000026.1 GCA_945888435.1 bacterium UBP8_UBA817 | reverse complement strand
GAATTATGGCGGGGACGAACGGGCTCGAGGCTTCGTGAACACTTTGTGTTCAGCCGCCCAGCCTTGTGAAAACGTGACATTTAGTCACCTTTTCCCTACGGTTACGTCGCTACGCTCCTCACATCGCCCTCTAACGGAGGTCAACAGTCCGACCTTATCGTCCTTGGAACTATATAGATATTTATGGGAATTATGGCGGGGACGAACGGGCTCGAACCGTCGACCTCCTGCGTGACAGGCAGGCGCTCTAACCAGCTGAGCTACGCCCCCATAATTAAGGAGAGGGCCATTATAGACAACTCACACAGATTTCGTCTAGAAACAATTTATGATGACTTGAGGCAACTGAGCTATAGGAAGCCCATAAAGTAAAAATAAAGATTAAATATCACATAAAGTTTAATCACAAACAGCACCATTCCGATAGAAACCATTAACGCATCTTTTTCTAAAAGACCAATAGATAAAAACATGCAAACCAAAGCCGGTGGAAAATTAGTCCCTGGGGGAAGCGGAAGTGCAAGTAAAAATCCTGAAATACAAATTAAAAGTCCCGTCAAAACCCGAACTGGAAAAAAATCCACATAAGTTGTTAACCGTGGAGTAATAAAATGCTCAAATCGTTTTAGGTGGCGAGCAAAAAATAAAAATACTTTTTGAAGGAGTGTTGCTGGAAGAGGGCGCTTGGAAATCCATTTTGGCAAAATAAATTCACTATCAAACATAATCCCTACACCAGATGCAAAAATAAAAATGCCAAACAAGATAGAAAGTCCAGGAAGTGGAATCGGCGATAAAAAAGGAATAGCGCATAACAAGACCACGAAAGGATGCCCACGAGATCCTAAGTTATGAAGAAGCTCTCCTAATGTTATCTGATGATCTTCACACTCAGCTGCAAGTGTTGTGAGGATTGCTGATAAAGATGAACGAGGTTGTGAGTCCGGCATAACGCAATAAATTCCCTAAAACATGATAAACTCGTCAAGAAAACGAGTGACAATAACGATGATCAAATATACGAGAAAACCAAAGAAATGGATATGGATTTTTTTAGCGATTACCCTATTACAAGGAGGGATATCAATGAGTCATGCAGAAAAGACTGAATTAGCCACATTTGCAGGAGGGTGTTTCTGGTGCATGCAGCCTTCATTTGATCAAAAGAAAGGGGTTATCCAAACCTGGGTCGGATATACCGGCGGGAACACTAAAAACCCAACTTACAAAGATATCTGTACAGGTAAAACAGGTCATGCTGAAGCCATCGAAATTAAATTTAATCCAAAAATCGTCACATATGCAGAGCTATTAGATATTTTTTGGAAAAATATCGACCCTACCACATTAAATCAGCAATTTGCAGATCAAGGGACCCAATACCGAACGGCCATTTTTTATCATTCAATCGAGCAAAAAAAACAAGCTGAAGAGTCTAAATTAAAATTAGAAAAATCTAAAAAGTGGGATAAACCCATCGTTACTGAAATTGCTCAATCAAGCACTTTTTATGTGGCTGAAGATGAGCATCAGAAATATTATGAGAAAAATGTATTGCACTATCAATACTATAAAGTAGGCTCGGGACGTGATGCCTATTTAAAAAGAATGTGGCCGACTAAAAAAGATTAACGGGTAGTAGTGAGATTGGCACTGGGATTAGCTATCCCAATAACGCCAACTCCCATACGGGGACCGGCATTACCAAGAGGTTGGCTGCCATCGTCAGGATTGACATGGATAACCACCGTACGCCCAAGGACGGGATGTCGTTCATCAATCGTAATCATCGAATCTTCGAAGTCAAATTTAGCAACTCCGTGCTCATCCGCAACTAGGTTGCCATAGGATCCAGCATGACGATGCGGAGTTGGCGGAAGTCCATGAGCTTGGTTTTCAGGGTTATAGTGGCCACCGGCACTAGTGCCATCAGCGGCGCGTAAATCCCCAAATTCATGAATATGAAACCCATGTTTGGATAACGGAGCCAATCCCTCAACATGAGCCTGCACACGAATATGTCCAGAATTAAGGCGAGAAAAGGAAACGTAACCAGAAATAGAATTTCCAGAGGTTGGCTGAATGATAGCAATAGCTTGAGAAATTGAGTGAGAGTGGGAGAGAGAGGAGGATTGAGGAGGGACACTAGAACTAAGAGAGTGGCGAGTATATAAGTGACCCGCCGCAACTCCTAAAATCAAAAAGCAAATACTGAAATTAAGTACCTGACGATTGACTATATTCAAGTGATCTCCTCAAAAAACTAGAAATTAGTGAGCAGCTGCTGGTGCAGGTGCTGCTTCTGTTGCTGTCGCGTCAGCTGGTGCAACTTCAGTTGTTGCCGTTGCTTCTGCAGTTGGGGCAACTTCTTCAGTAGCAACTGGTGCTACTTCTTCAGTTTTGTTACCCATAAAGCTTTTTCCAGCTTTAAGTAGTAGAAGTAGCGCAGCTACAACTACGATTGCGATGATGACTTTCTTTGACATTTAGATTCCTCCAGGGAAAAGATATGAGTAATAATAACATAAACCCTCTAAAAAACCATCCCGCTAATTGATATTTTTTGAAGGGATTACAAATGGCCTCATCTCAGCGACAGTAAGCTGTCCTGGAGCGGTTGGAATACCGATAGCGCCAAAGGCAAGGCGTGACCCCATGGCCGGAAATGACTTGCGGGTAGATACCCCTAGTTCGCCCATGCCAATGATCGCAACAGGCCTATGGTTAAAATGCTCTAATAGAGAAGACAGTACATAAATATCAGCCTCATCATGAACCATACACGCAATTTTGACGAAATCTGCACCAAAATCCAAAGAGTCTTCAATAATATGAGAAAGAAAATCAATATCGATTGAAGACTCAAATTGATGATAGGACACAATGGCATCACATCCGTGGCTATGGGCGAGCTCAACGCCTTCTCTGGCTGAGTCGCCGGATGCCCATTCCACATCAATACATGAGAGATGAGAAATAGCACCCCGATACACAGCCAATCGAAGGGTGTCGGACCCTGACCATTGACCCCCTTCATCTTGAGATCGAATAGTGCCAATAAGAGGGGTATCTGGAAACGCTTTTGAAAATTGAGAGACAATCGAGGGGATATCAGCGACTGGGAATGTATCGAGTCGAAGTTCAACAGCATCAAATAAGCCCTCATCCGCAGCCTCTAAGACTGCAGCATGGGAGACGCCAGATTGAAAAACCCCAACGAGTAAGGGGTAATCATAAGGAAGTAAGCATGTGCTCATAACCCTATTGTATCTAATTTGCTTTATGATGACGATACTCATACAATGTCCAGAAAATTAGCGTAATTTTCACCAACCATAGGAGTAGGGAAATGTCACAACTAGAATCTTTAAAAGAAGTTATCATCGCTAATAATAGCGTTGCAGCTGAAAAGTATGACCAATTTGACGTCAAGCGAGGACTAAGAAATAAAGATGATAGTGGTGTACTTGCAGGATTAACACGGGTGGCTTCTGTAATCGGGGCCAAAATCGTAGATTCGGAGCGTGTATCTGTTGATGGCGAATTAACTTATCGTGGACAAAGTATTTTTAAAATTGCTGAAACCTTTAAAATGAAAGATCGCTATGTTTATGAAAGAGCCGCTTATCTACTTTTAACCGGTGAAATGCCAGAGGGTGAAGGGTATAAGGCATTTTTAGATGAAATTGAAAAACAATCAGACATTCCAGATTATGTCATTGAACATGCCTTAAAAGGGATTAAAAGCCCAAATATTATGAATAAACTGGAAATTGCGATTAATGCCCTTTATTCAAATGATTCAACGGCAGACTCAGTGGACCCTTATGAAAACTTTAAAAAATCAATTAGCCTCATTGCGAAAACACCAATTTTAGTCGCATACGCGTATCTAATTGAATATAAAAAGGGCGCAAAACTAGTAAGAGCACCTAAAAATTTATCGATTGCCGAATCTTTTTTATATATTTTGCATGAAGGACAAGAAGCCAGCGAATTAGAGACTCAAATTTTAGACCTTTGTATGGCATTGCATGCAGAACATGGCGGCGGAAATAATTCGACATTTGCGGCACGTGTTGTGACCTCAAGCAATAGTGATATTTATTCGGCAATGTCGGCTGGGGTGGGTAGTTTGAAAGGACCCCTTCATGGATCAGCCAATTATCAGGTAATGAGTATGATGGATAATATAAAATCCAATGTGAAAAACTGGAATGATAAGGAAGAAATTAAAAGCTATTTGGCAAAAATAATTAAAAAAGAAGCCAATGATAAATCTGGAAAAATTTATGGTTTAGGCCATGCGGTCTACACAAAGTCAGACCCAAGAGCCATTATCCTTAAAAAAGAAGCCGCAAAATTGGCAGAGCTTAAAAACCGAAAGGACGAATTGCAGCTATATCTTAATATTGAGGAATTGGGCCCTCAGGTTTTTGCGGAAGTTAAAGGCGATAAAAAAGTAATCGCCCCAAATGTAGATTTCTTTTCTGGCTTTGTGTATGACTGTCTTGGCGTGCCCTCTGAAACTTACACCGCAATTTTCGCAATGTCCCGAATCAGCGGCTGGTGCGCGCACCGAATTGAAGAAATTATCTCCGGAAAACGGATTATTAGACCTGGGTATAAGTATATCGGTTAATACTTGCCGATTAATCGATATCCAACATGTCAATACGGGCTTGATGACGACCCCCTTCAAACGGAGTTGAAAGCCATTTATCAATGAGTTGGCAGGCTAACTCAGGAGACGTTGTGCGTCCACCGAGGCAAAGAATATTGGCATTGTTATGAGCTTTACACATTTCAGCTGTAAAAATATCGTGGACCAATGCGGCTCTAATTCCCTTAAACCGATTGGCGCGAATGCTAATTCCAATCCCAGTCCCACATACCAAAATACCAAGATCCGAGGTGTGCGATAAAATATCGCGGGCAACAGCCGTGGCAAAATCAGGATAATGAACAGAGGCCGGTCCATGTGTCCCACGATCAGTCAGAGAAATATCGGGGTGATGGGCAATTAGATGGGCTTTAATAATTTCCTTAAGCTCAACGCCGCCGTGATCGCATCCTAAAGATAATGTCATATTAATGCTCCTCTTTTAAAAACAACTGAACAGATTTTTGCCATGTTAGCGGAGAATATACCCCAAGGGAACGCCATTGAGAAATATCCATCCGAGATTGAAGCGGGCGAGTAGCGGGGGTGGGGTATTGAGAAGAGGGGATTGAGATGATGTCACAGGGACTGTTTTGAAGGGATAAAAAATATTTCGCGAAGTCGGCCCAACAGGTATAGCCATCGGAGGCAAAATGGTAAATCCCATAAGGTGGTTTTTGGATGAGAACTTGAGAAATCATGCGCGCAATTTCCATCGTCCAGGTCGGGCTTCCCCATTGATCCGCGACGATGGAGAGAGTGGGCCGCTCTTTGGCGAGCCTGGAAATCGTTTTAATAAAATGAGATCCATTGTGACCATACAGCCATTGGACGCGAAATAAGTACCCCTGAACTCCACTCTCTAAAAACTCAGTTTCACCTTTAAGTTTACTTTCGCCATATCGATTAATCGGGCATGTGGGATCGGTTTCAATATACGGGGTAGGTTTAAGTCCGTTGAACACATAATCGGTCGAAAAATGAATCATCTCAATCTGGTGCGCTTTGCACCATCTCGCCACATTCCCAACGCCAAATCCATTAATAGCTTGGGCCCGGTCAAACTCAGTTTCGGCCTGATCAACCTTGGTATAGGCCGCACAATTAATCAAAATATCGGCCTTGGAATAGGCTGAAAGTGCAGTATCCACTGAAATAGGATTAGAGATATCAATATCCTGAGACCCTAGCGTATGGATCTGATGCGCCTCGGAGCTAAGAACGGAGACAATATCTATCCCGAGCATTCCTTTGGCACCTAAAATAATCACCTGACTCATGAATCCATTGTACATGATGATGGGCATGAATAATTCATGAAAATCTTGTACACTCAGAAGCTATGGCTCACATTACTTTTTATCGTAAATATCGGTCCCAAACATTTAATGAAATTGTTGGGCAAACTCATATTGTCCAAACCTTAGGAAATGCCATCACGCATGACCGATTATCCCATGCCTATATTTTTTCAGGCCCACGCGGTACTGGTAAAACATCAACTGCACGGATATTAGCCAAGTCCCTCAATTGCAGAAGTGGAAAATCCACAACCCCATGCATCACTTGTGATTTATGCCAAAAAATCAGCCAGGGGAATAGCATTGATATTATCGAAATTGATGCCGCATCCAATACCGGTGTCGATAATATCCGCACCCTTAACGACCAGGTGAATTTTACCCCGATTGAATGTAAATATAAGGTATACATTATCGATGAAGCCCATATGCTAAGCGGTGGGGCATTTAATGCATTACTTAAAACTCTAGAAGAGCCCCCTGCAAATACCTTATTTATTTTAGCCACAACAGAACCTCATAAAATACCGGTGACGATTCACTCTAGGTGTCAGCATCTCCAATTTAGGATGATGACCAACACCGAAATCATCACGCAACTCCGCTTTATTGCCGAAAAAGAATCCATTACCATCGATAACGCGGGCTTAAGAATGATTGCCCGAAATTCTGGCGGATCCATGAGAGATGCCGTCTCACTACTTGATCAAATGACGTCATTTAAAGGCACAACCATCACCTATGAAGATGTTATGGTCGTTCTAGGCGGAATGAACACCGACGAATTAATTGATATCCTCGGGGCATGTCTACAAAAAAAGATTAAAGACGTTGTTGCTAAGCTAGACCAGCTATCATCCTCCGGCTGCAATATTACTCAGCTCACCCAAGATTTTATTCTTATTGTAAAAGATATGATTTTAGTCAAAATGGGATTGGAAAGTAATATTGAAGGCGATACAAGCTATTGTGATTTAATTAAAAAAGCCATTGGGTCCGCCGATTTTAATCAACTAAGTACACTACTTGAAACCCTGGCCAAAACCGAACTAGATTTAAAATGGTTTCCACGCCAGGAATTGCTACTTCAAGTACGTCTATTAAGCACTATGACAGATTCACAGGCTCCACCCATCACAATTCAGCCGTTACAAAAAGTGACAGCGACAACCACATCTTCAGCCCAAGCGCCTGCACCACCAGCTATAAAAGCAGCCTCCCAACCTGCTAGGCCAGCACAGACCACCCCGATATCTCAAATAGTAGCGCCTCAGAAATCAGGGCCAGATCAGCAATTATGGGAAAATTGCTTAGAGAAAATTAAACTTAAAAAGCAAAGTATCTATAGCATTTTAAAAGACTCAGTTGTAACTGAGAAAAAACCAGACGCACTTCAAATTTCACTCAAACAAGACTTTAAATTTTTTAGAGAGAAACTAAAAGAAGAAAGTAATAAAATCGTCATTCATGGCATCTTGCGAGAGGTGTTTGGACAACCTCTCACACTACAGATTGGAGGTGCGCCAACCGAGACGAAAGCAGCTGGAAATCAAGAGGAGACGCAGTCAATTTCTAACTCGACTCCGCTTCCTAAAAAAGACACCCCTCAAGCGATGAAAATTAACCATATTATTCAACTATTTGAGGGAACACTGGTATCATAGGAAAATCACACATACAGAGAGGCACATATTATGTTCGAAGGCATTAAAGATATGGGTAAATTGCTTAAACAAGCAAAAGAAATGAAAGAGAAAATGAAGAAAGTTCAAGATGAACTCAAAAAAGTGAAAGTGACATCAACTGTTCTTAATGAACGAATTAAAGTCGTCATGACTGGCGAATTAGAAGTCACCGAAGTCTTTATCGATGCAACTTTACTTGCATCTGACAAAAAAGACATGTTAGAAAAAAATCTACTTAAAGCATTTAATGATGCTTCAGAAAAAGCAAAAGGCGTTGCTACCACAAAACTAAGTGCGGTATCGGGAGATTTGGGACTTCCAGGGATGTAAATCCAATGGAAGAACAAAATCCACTTACGGGAGTCATTGAGCAGCTGACAAAGCTACCCAGTATTGGGCAAAAATCCGCGCAACGGTTGGCGTTCTTTTTTTTATCGCTCTCCAAAGCCGAAGTAAATCAATTTGCCAAAATATTAGTAGAAACCAGAGAAAATATTAAATACTGCACAACCTGTTTTAATATTTCATTTACTCCCCAATGTATGGTGTGTTGTGACTTTGAAAGAAACCAATCTATTTTATGCGTGGTTGCTCAACCCAAAGAGATTTTTGCCATCGAAAGAACCCATGAATTTAAAGGGCTCTACCATGTATTGGGGGGATTAATCTCTCCAATAGATGGGATGCAGCCGGATATGCTACGAATTTCAGAATTAATTTTAAGAATCAAAAGCGGTCAATTTAAAGAGGTCATTTTAGCCCTTAATCCTACTGTAGAAGGGGAGACAACTGCACTGTACCTTGCAAGTTGTTTGAAGGGATGTCCGATATCTATTACAAAACTGGCCTATGGATTGCCAGTAGGAGCCGATATCGACTACGCAGATGACATGACATTACAAAAAGCACTTTCAGGGAGGCGCACTTTTGAATAAAAAACTCACACGCGTTGTTGACGACTTAGAAGTCATATTAAAACTACTACCCAATGATATCCGAAAATTTATTGTCAAAATGGAAGGGTATGATCAGTTAGTAGAAATTGTATTAGACGTCGGTCGGTTACCCGAAATTAGGTTTTCTCATGAATATGTACGCCTTGAAAAACTACCCGAAGTCACTCAATCCCAAATCGATGAAGTCGTCCATAAAATCGGGAAGTTTAATCTGGATAATCGCGCAGGAATCGAAAGAACCCTTCACCGAATCTCTGCCGTCCGAAACCGAAACGGAAAAATAGTAGGGCTCACTTGCCGAATTGGCCGTGCAGTCCAAGGCACCATCGAAATTGTCCAAGATATGCTTAATACCGGACAAAACGTCCTATTCCTAGGGCCTCCAGGAATTGGTAAAACGACCCATTTAAGAGAAGCTGCTCGCGTATTGGCGGATGATTTAAAGCGCCGCGTTATTGTCGTAGATACATCCAACGAAATTGCAGGAGATGGAGATATCCCTCACGCTGGAATTGGGACAGCCCGCCGGATGCAAGTCGCCTCTCCAGATGAGCAGCACCATGTCATGATCGAAGCCGTCGAAAACCACATGCCTCAAGTCATCGTGGTCGACGAAATTGGTACCGAAGAAGAAGCCAAGGCCGCAAGAACAATTGCAGAACGCGGTGTCCAATTAGTCGCCACCGCCCATGGCCATAATTTAGAAAACTTAATTAAAAACCCCACCTTATGTGATTTATTAGGCGGCATTCAAGCTGTTATTTTAGGCGATGAAGAAGCCAAATTTAGAGGGACTCAAAAAACAGTTCTCGAAAGAAAAAACTTACCCACCTTTCAAATTTTAATTGAAATTAGGGATCGAGATACCTATGCCATTTATAAAAACGTGGCCGAAAGTGTGGATTTTTATCTAAGAGGAGAATTATTTACTCCGCTGATTCGCCATAGAGACCAGCAAAGTACAGATAAAGAAAAGGCCGAAACCTATACCGAAATCGATAAGCCAGAACCCCCTCAGCCCCGCAAAAAAACAGCGGTCTCAGAGCGAGTTCAGCTATATCCATTTGGAATTAATAATGAGTATTTAATGGCACTCATTCACTCTATGGATTTACCCGTTGATATTGCCCCAACCTTAAGAGAAGCAGATTTAATTTTAACCGTTAAAACAAAAAATACCCCGAAATCAAAATTATCAGCCATTACCAAAGGTCAACAAATCCCCATTCATATTCTCAAAGAAAATACCGTGGCCAGCATGAGCGACTTTTTTAGACGCTTTTTTGACCTGGGCGGAAGCGAAGATGATATCGAAGGCGAAAGTATCAGAGAAGCTGAAAATGCCTGCCTCAAAGTCATCGAAGAAGGTAAATCAATTGAATTAAGCCCACGTCATGCCTACCACCGTCGGATTCAGCACAATATTATAGAAGCCCATGGCCTTAATTCTGTAAGCGTTGGAGAAGACCCTAATCGCCGAGTACGGATTTATCCGAAGGTGAAATAATGTCCGGGAAATTTATCACGTTTGAAGGCGTCGAAGGCAGCGGAAAGACGACTCAAATTGCGCTGCTTGCCGACTATTTTAAATCGTTAGGGCATGATGTCGTCTTAACCAAAGAGCCTGGTGGTACCAAGATTGGCGCAAAATTGCGGGCATTAATTTTAGATCCAGAAACAAAACTAAGTGCACAAAATACCGAAGTATTACTATTTTATGCAGATCGCTTAGAGCATGTAGAAACCGTCATTAAACCCGCATTAGCAGCAGGGGAAATCGTCTTATGTGACCGTTATATTGACTCGACGACCGCATATCAAATTGGCGGAAGGGGCGTGAATCCTGACATTATTAATACGCTAAATACGTTAATTAATTTAATGCCAACTCAAACCATTTTATTAGATATTAGCCCAACAGAAGGGCTAACTCGGGCAAAATCCAGAGGTCAGCTGGATCGATTTGAACAAGAAGCCATCGAATTCCATGAGCGGCTAAGAACCCAATATCTTAAGACCGCAGCTGAAAATCCAGATCGGATTACGGTAATCTCTGTATCTGGAAAATCTATAGAAGCTGTCTTTGAAGATATTTTGAAAATTATTTCGATCTGATTGAACCCGCCTCAAGTTACAAGTGACATACAGAGGCTAAAAATCGGGATAACTCTGATTTGGAAGTAGCTTGAGAATGAGAATCTTGCTTCTCAATAATCGATTTGAGGGTTGCATCGAGAGCACCTGGAGAGGTCTGACATAGAGTCGTCCATTGATGGCTTTCATATGAACCGGTATCAGAACTAGAAATCACAAACGCAGACAGCCTTAGAATCTGTTGAAGATCTTTTTGAAGCTGGACCGGTGTCGATTTCTCGGTAGTATATCGCTGCTCAAGGAGTCTTAAAAATCGATTAAACAAAGCTATTTGAATTTTGACCTGGCTACTTTGAATTGCCAGAATACCATGAGACTGTTCAGGTGATTTTCGAGAAGAATCATGAGTGTTAAATGGAGAAAGAAAAACCGCTAAAAAAGGACTGATCATATCTAGTGAAGACGAAAAAAGCCCTTTTGAAAGTGAATCGAAAATATAATCCGTCACGCTATCTACAATCTTGGCCTGGGTATTAAGATTAAGGTGGAGCATTAATGATTTTTTAGAATCTGACTCTGGATTAAACGCACGAAAAAATAAAAGAAATGACTCAAAGTTCGTGGACTTAGGAAGAGAATTATCCTTAAAATAGTCTTCAATATGAGTCAAAAATAAGCTTTCGTCTTTCACATCCTCAACCAAATATTTTAAAACAGGCCAGGCGTTAATACTAAGGCACTTTTTAATCATCCCACTATTAGTGGCCGGATCAAAAAGGGGAATTAAAAATAAATGAAGAGGAGATGCCGCAGGGAAATCCTGACGATATAAGGCATAGGTAGAAACAATGTGTACAAATTCATGGGACATCATATCTGAAAATTCAGGAGTGGTTTGGATAAGATCAAGTAAGCGACTCACAACGGCCAAATGTATCTTGGATGCGTCAAGATTGCAGGCAAGACCAAATCGGGCATTTTCAAAAGCCAAAGTAGGGGTAGCAGCTAAGTCAATCTGACTCATGATCACTCCAACTTGCTCACCATTCTGGCTATCGACAAGTTCGGGAGATACCAAGCGTGTACCGGACTCCCGTGAAGATAGTGCCGTACTCACCTGTCGAGAAAGATGCTTTTTCTGATCGTCAGAAAATTGAAGTCCTAACACCGTATATAATTTTTTAAATGCCACTTTTTCTGGGAGAGATGCGTGATGAAATAGCGTGTTAAGTTGAGTCACGACACTCGGATTTTTTGCATCAAAAAGAAATGAATAATGAGATAAAGAAGCAAAGTGACCATGTGAAAGTTCACTTAAAACATAAGGCGTAAATCTCCCAGGACCTGTGGCCTGCCCATCAAACACTCCAATAGTCATACCAAGCGTGAGAAACTCAGAATATAACTCTGGATTACTTTGAATATTAGAAAGTTCACTTTTAAAAAAAGAAGTATAAATCGGAGCTAGAAAGGATGCCGAAAATACCTTTACTAAATCCGAATATAATTCTTGATGTTGAAGTTGAAAAAGGCTTTTGACGCGATTAGAAAATGCCTCAGCAGAGGTCAGCTTAATTCCTTTTTGCGCACATAATTTAAAAAAGGAAACATCACCAAGCATAGTAATACAATGGTGTTTAAATAATTTATTAACAAATTGAGCGAGTTTATCTGAAACTGGCATATCCGAAATAAAATCCCTTAAAACAGGCCATGAAACTTGTTTAGGCATCCATGAAATATGAGGAGTAAGTTTGCCATTAAATGGCTTAAATACCCGTAAAAGCGCCTGATAATCTGGGTTAGAAAGCGACTGAGATAGAACCTTGTACATAGACCCCTCCAATGGTGTGTAGTGTGCAGAAGAAAAGCGAAAAAAATGGGCTAAAGACCTTTTATAGCAAATAGTGTTAGAATCAGCAATTATGGTTAAAGAAATTACTTGTATTGAGCTTAAAAAGAAATTTGATGATCAAGAAAATATCCTGATTATCGATGTCCGAGAAGACTACGAACGCGATATTTCAAATATCGAAGGGTCTATCCATATCCCATTGGGAGAACTGGAAGATCGACTGGATGAACTGACTCCGTCTCAAGAATATATTTTGCAATGCCGAAGTGGTGCCCGAAGTGCTGCTGCTACTGAAATACTAATGGCTGAAGGCTTTAAAGACGTTAAAAACTTAATGGGCGGGATTAACGAATGGGCAAGATCCATCGATAATACGCTTCAAGTCTATTAATAAAAATCAAAAAATGCGTAAGGAGAAGGCAATGTCTCGAAAGAAAGTAACTGTCATCGGAGCTGGAAATGTCGGAGGGACCTCCGCCCAAAGACTCATTGAAAAACAATTAGCGGATGTATGCCTCATTGATATCGTCGAAGGGCTTCCTCAAGGTAAAGCCCTAGATATGATGCAATCCGCCGCAACAGAAGGCTTTGATAGCCATATCGTTGGCACCAATGATTACAAAGACACCGCCAACTCCGACGTCATCGTCATTACCGCAGGGATTGCCCGTAAACCTGGCATGAGCCGCGATGATCTTCTAAGTACCAATGCCGCTATCGTCGGTGGGGTAGTTGAGCAAGTTGTCGGTGGGTCGCCCAATGCCGTTATTGTGGTCGTTTCAAACCCACTAGACGTTATGACTCAGCTCACTTGGAAAAAGTCCGGATTCCCAGCTCACCGCGTCATAGGGATGGCCGGCGTATTAGACAGCTCCCGTTATGCAATGTTTATATCAGAAGCCCTTGGATGCTCCATTAAAGACGTGAGAGCGACTGTATTGGGTGGCCATGGAGATACAATGGTCCCAGTGCCTCAATATTCCACAGTTAATGGAATTGCCATCACCGAATTACTTCCCAAAGAAAAAATCGAAGAGATCAACGAAAGAACTAAAAATGGTGGCGCCGAAATCGTCAAACATTTAAAAACCGGCAGCGCTTACTATGCCCCATCTGCATCGACGGTAGCGATGGTCGAAGCGATCCTTTTAGATTCTGGCCGAATTTTGCCTTGTTGCGCATACCTCGATGGACAATACGGTGTAAAAGGATTGTATTGCGGAGTACCCGTTGAACTGGGCGCGAAAGGCGTCCGAAGAATTATTGAACTCGATTTAAATGCAAAAGAATTAGCGGATCTTCAAAATTCCGTAAATGCGGTTAAAGAGTTAGCTGGAAAGCTTTAATCGATAATTAACTATAACCAGATTCTATGTAGCGGTATTGAGCCTTACGCAAGGCTTTTTCCGCTGCGTCGACGTCAGCCCATCCAACATTAGGGTAACCAGAGTTAGCCTCATCAAAAGTGCGATCTCTCGCTTTTTGAGCACTTTTATAGTGATCTCTCGCTTCTTTTTCCGAAGCTCTAGACGCAGCTTGTTGAGCAGCTTGTGCGCTCGCATAATTGGCCTCAGCTACAACCTGATTTTGGCGTTGCACAGCCGCCTCAATCTCACGTTCCCGATTATAGCTTTCTGACTTATATTGCGCTTCTCGTTGATCTCTAAGATAACTTTCGATAGATTCCTCCTTAGCTTTTGCTATGGCTCTTTCAGCTTCTTTCGCAGCGGATTCAATTTTGTATGCCGCATATCGAGCCTCAGCTGCTTGCTTCTCTATACCCAGTCCAAAATAGAATAAGGATAAACAGGTAAAATTTTGTAAACGGAGAAAGTCAGGCTATTGTTTAAGGCAGAATGATTTTCACGCTAACAGAAAAAGAAGTTGAAGAATTAAGACAATTGCACCGATCTGAAAGAGATGTTAAGAAGCGG
>CAMCZW010000025.1 GCA_945888435.1 bacterium UBP8_UBA817 | reverse complement strand
TTTCTTTTCAATTTCAATTGCATCGGTTTTAATTTTTTGAGATTGAGTTTTGATTGTTTTAGCCTTTTTTTGCTCACGGATTAGCGCGGCTTCTTTTTCTTGGGTTTCTTGGGTGAGTTTGGTGATGGTGGTTTGGAGTTGGGTGTTTGAATCTTGTAAATCAGATTCAAATTTTGTACTAGATCTCTTATAAAAGAAAACTGATCCAACAGAGAACACAAATGCAACAATAGTCATTAGTATGAAAATAATTTCCTTACTTAATCCCGAAAGCTCAATTGATAAGTGACCTGGAGAGGAATAGTTTAAATGCCATGATATAAAAAAGGTGGCAACTGTAAAAAAACTAGATAGATATGCCCAAAACTGCTCTTTTTTATCAAATAAAACAAAAGGGATTGCTGCAAAAGCAATTGAAATATATTGAACCCCAGCATTTTCGCCTAGTATTAGTGAGTAAAAAACTAACGCTGTAGTACCCGTCATCAGCATTAATAGACGCCCTAAAATTTGATATTTATACCAAATTAAAGCTAATGAAAAAGCAAAAATAATATTAAAAATTACTACTGATATGGATAGTCTAGGGTATCCCATAAATTGGAAAATAATCGAAAATGGTAATGAAGCTGTAATAAACAGAATATTTATTCTGTACGACAACCTTATTTTTCTATTAAAAGAATTGGAGAGCAAGCTCCCATCAACCGCTTTGAGTTTCTTTTGGCTCATTAACGATCCCCAAACAAAGTGAAAAAGACTAAATTATAACAATAATTCTTTTGGAATAATTTTATATCTTTCCGATTTTGAGGAGAAGATTACATTACCGTCAATTAATTTGTCCATCCTTTCAATATATTCTCTAAATTTAGAATTCATTGGTTTTCTCAAGAAATCATCTCTTAACGCCTTATACTCACTGATAAGCTTATTAACGTTAGCTATCACCTTATTAAGAGCCTCTTTAAGAGTTAAGTTGTTCTCCCTCATTTCGATTAGGACAAGATTTTCAGCATAATCTTCCTCTAATTCTTTTCCTAAGGAAAATAAATCGTTATGAACTCCTATAATATAAGCAGACGTGTTCGATAATTTTTGAATAACAACATTTTCTTTCTCCTCATCTGTTAGAGGATCTTTTAAGATAATGCTGGCAAGTTCATAATATACTTGGACAGCACTCGTGAAAATTCTAAACTCATAATATGAACTAACTGAAGCTAGTTTAGAGATATCAATTCCTTTTTTATGCTGATCTCTTCTTTCAGCTTCAAGCCAATTTGCTTGAAAGTAATCTCTAAACTTTGCTACTAAAGTGACTAAGTCTGGATTTACTTGGTACGCCTTATCTCTTAAATCTTTTAAAGCTTTTTCTGATGGACTCTCTGGCTCTAATGTTCCTCTCAAGATCTGTAAGTTTCGTTCATCTAGCATGATGACTTGATCTGGTTTATCTCCCAGATCCTCCTCTTTTTGGTCAAGCTTGTCATCTCTCTCAAAAAGCCATGCGACGAGTTCAGATAATACTTTAACATGCTCTTTTGGAGCATCTTTTAACGCATAAGAGCATAGTTTTGAAAACTGAGCTGCCTGTGATTTCAGGTACCCCTTTGTACCTTCTTTAATTAATTTAAAATCAACAGACCATTGTAGAGTTTCCTCTTCAATTTTTACATGCTCATTATGCAGCTCAGGTAGAGCATCTACTAAATCTAACTTTGAGACCAGCCATTCTCTCCATGACTCGCCTTTTGAAAATAAAAAAGATGATGCCGCTAATATTTTAGATAGAAACATAAATTGTAATTACATACTCTCTTTGTGGTTTTAATCTATTGTCGATGTCTGTAAAAAATAATTTCAGCTTTTTGTTTTTTATTGAGCTGACTACTGTATTGGTCACTGTATGATTGAGATCTAGTATGTGCCCCCGTAGCCAAATTCTACAAAACCCTTACCTACCAGTAAAGCTCCCTCTGCAAAACCCACCTACGCTTCCCACGCTTCGTGGCTGGAGGGGTGGTCGATTGTGATGCCGGGGAAGATTTGGGTTAGGAGGGGCCAGTCGAGATTGGGTCGGGGGAGGAAGTCTCGGGTGGGCATTGAGACCGCGGCTTTGGCTTGGTCGATGTTGGCGCAGACTTCGTAGAGATATAAGAGGTCGGGGCAGTTGAGGGAAGATTCTCGGGAGGACATTTGACTGCCTTTTTGGGTGAGGGAGAATAAGGCTGAGGCCATTCTGGGGGCGGGAATGTGGGTGCTGAAACTGTGACGGCGATATTCTGCTCGACTTACTTGTCCGGGATCTCTCAAGAGATTCATCTGAGAAATTTTTCTGGCAAATTTGTGAGAAGATGGGGCTGTTTGTAAATGGACAAGGGTGACGCCGATGTCGCATCCAAATTGTTTGAGTCGTTTGGCCAGATAGGCCCATCGCTCTAATAATTTGGGAGATGCGGTTTTGGGTTCTTTTTCTGCGGGTTGCATGGGGGATATTTTGCGTCGTTGCATCTTGGGAGTTGAAGCTTGGATGTGGGTTTCGGCAAATAGTTTTTTGAGCCTCTCATAAAATTTATCGACATCACTTTTACTTGCATTGGCTGCGCTTCCACCACTATACATTGTCAGAATTTTTCCTCGGTCAGCGAAGTCCGAAAAATAATCATGCATAAATTGTAGATAGACCTGATGTGCAAAAATGGTGATATAGGCTTCCCAATGTTTGTGCATGAGGAGTTCTTGAAATGTTGTGGGAAGCTTATCTGATTTGGAGTGGACATATTTTTGCTCGAGATTGTGGAGCTTAAAATGGGCCGCTTGCCATTCTCTCAGGTCTTGAATTCCGTCTAGGCTTTCAATTTCTTTTTGAGTTTTACTTTCAAATTTTGAGGTTGAAATCAAGAGACTGACGGATTGCCCTTCTTTTACTTCTTCTTGATCATCTACTTCGGATGCTGAAAATGGAGGTCTTTGGTGGCCTAGAGTTTCTGAAATCTGGGTGGACTGCTTTTGGAGTTCGTCCAGATTAATACCCTTCCATCTAGGGAATTTTTCAGGGGCGGCTTTAATTTGGATGGCTAATGTGGCGAGTACGCTGCTGAATTCCGCCACCTTATGATGATCTAATACGGGATAGTCTTCTGCGGATCTAAAACGATCGTCTTTAAAGAAAATGGATTCAATTTGGGTAAGTTCAACGGCACTAATGGTAAATGCCCCTTTGACCTGTTGATCCAATTTGACTCTGAGCTTTTCTAGTAATCGATCAAGGAGTACAGGTATTTGATTTTTACCTACCATAGACACTATTTTAAATGACGACACATAGACTCCTTACGCATTGGGGGATTTGGAGACTTATCGATTATTTTTGAGAAAATTTTCAGGTTAGGTGGTTTTTGTAATGATCGCTAGTGTTGAGGATCCATATTTATAGTCTTTTTGGATGATGAGTTCGGGCGGAAGCTGGGGTTTGTTTCTGGTTTTGAATTCGCAAACGAGGGTGGCGCCTTGGGTAATGGCTTGAATGAGAGTTGGATGGGTGAGGATTTCTATATAGGTTTCGGTGTCGCTCCATGGGGGATCCATGAGAATGAGGGTGGCGTTGGGAGTGGCGGTAGTGAGGAAACGCTTGGCGGTGGATTTGATGATTTTAAATTGGTCTTTGACAAGTGGGGGTGTCACTGAACTTAGGAATTTGGTATTTTTTTGGATATAGGTGATGTCCAAGTCTACGAATGTGACATGGGTTGCACCACGGGAGAGTGCTTCGATGCCGAGACCGCCAGACCCTGCGCAGAGGTCCCAGACGATGGAGTCAGGGAGTTTGGAGGCAATGATACTGAAGAGGCTTTCTTTGACTCGATCTTGAGTGGGGCGAAATTCCCTATTTTTGGGGAAGTCGATTGTACGGCTTTTCCATTTTCCGGAGATGATTCTCATTGGCGAATCATAGCATAGGGCCTATTAAAATTGATGTACTATCAATAGGGGGCAACGATGCATTTAAAAGTGATTTCTAATCCTAACCATCGGATTAATTTATTAGAAATTTTACGTCGTCTTCGGGATAAGCTCCCTGATCCATACTCAGATCCTCATCCTAAATCTTTTAGACCCATTCATCCTTCTGAGGATGATCAATTTTCGCCGGACCCAAGTGTTAATCGCGTTATACTTTGGCAGGCTTCTTTTGATCCTTTTGAATAAGGTAGTTAATATATTCTTTCTTTTCAGGGAAAAATAACATGTTATAATTTCCTCATGAGAGAAATTAATCAAAGACTACTTACACTTGATCTACCGGAAGGAAAGTCTGCATTTTTGTGGGGTCCACGGAAAGTCGGGAAGAGTTATTGGATTCGTCAACACTATCCCGATTCCGTTATTATCGATTTACTTCAGACCGATACATTTTCGGATTATGTAAGCCGTCCATCACTTTTGAGAGAGCGTTATTTTGACCATCATGGGCTCATTGTGATTGATGAAGTCCAGAAAATTCCTCAGATTTTAGATGAAGTCCATTGGCTTATTGAAAATAAAGGAATTTCATTTTTATTGACTGGTTCTAGTGCAAGAAAATTGAAACGTGGTCATGCAAATTTATTAGGGGGTCGTGCATGGCGACGTCATATGATGCCAATTAGTTATATTGAAACAAGGGGTTTTGATTTGGAGTCAGCCCTAAAATCAGGGCTATTGCCTTCCCATTTTCTTTCTCCTGCTCCGATAGAGGAATTGCGTTCTTATGTTTCTGATTATTTAAAGGAAGAAATCGCCGCAGAAGCTCTCACTCAAAATATTCCTGCCTTTTCTAACTTTTTACGTGTGGCGGCAATCACATCAAGTGAACTTATTAACTACGTGAATATTGCACAAGAAGTTGGTGTCTCTCATAAGGTTGTTAGAACCTATTTTGATATCCTGGAAGATACAATGCTTGGATTTCGTATCCAACCCTGGAAAAAGTCTGAGACACGTCGCCTCTCAAAGACAGATAAATTTTATTTATTTGATGTTGGAATTACTAACTATCTTGCGAAACGTAATCCTGAAATTGGAAGTTCTGAATTTGGAAAAGCCTTTGAACAATTTATCGCGATGGAGCTTCGAGCTTATCAACACTACCGAAATCCTGAATTAGATATTTCATTTTGGCGTACAAGTTCTGGTCAAGAAATCGATTTTATTTTAGGAAACAAGGAAGTCGCAATTGAGGTTAAAGGAAGTTCTCATATTGATGAACGACATGCGAAACACTTACATGCGTTTATGGAGGAAGGCCCTGTTAAACATGCGCTTATCGTTTGTTTAGAAAAACACCCTAAAAAATTAGGATCGGTTGAAGTCTTACCTTGGGATATCTTTCTTGAAAAACTTTGGTCTGGGCAACTAATTTAGACTCTTTTTCTATTAATTCAACTGATCCTGGATAAATTGACCGTGGCTTTGGGTGAGGATTTTTTTGATGGCTTGGTAGTCGGGTAAATTCAGTTCTGGATCTTGCTTGATGATGGTGAAGGCGACCTTGCGGGCAGTGAGGAGGATTTCTTGATCGGTGATGAGGTTTGCGAGTTTGAACTCGGGGATGCCGGCTTGGCGGGTACCGAGCATGTCGCCTGGACCGCGAATTTTGAGATCGTATTCGGCAATTTTGAAGCCGTCGCTGGTGTCGAGCATGGCTTTGATGCGTTCTTTGGAGGTGTCGCTTTTGGGGTCGGCTATGAGGAAGCAATAGGATTGGAATTGGCCGCGCCCTACCCTGCCACGTAACTGGTGAAGTTGGGAAAGGCCAAATCGTTCTGCGTGATGGATGATCATGAGACTGGCATTGGGAACGTCGATGCCCACTTCGATGACGGTTGTGGCGACTAGTATCTGGATTTCTCCCCTTTTGAACTGGGCCATGACGTCTTGTTTTTGGGCGGGCGGCATTTTTCCGTGGATGAGGCCGACGGAATAACCGTTAAATACGGTAGATTTGAGATCTTCGTAGGCGTTGATGGCGGCTTGGAGATCGAGTTTTTCGGATTCTTCGACCAATGGGTAGACGATGTAGACTTGCCGACCTTGGGCAATATGTGTGGCGCAAAAGTAGTAGATTTCACTGATTTTGGATTCTCTTAGGTAGACCGTTTTGATGGGAGTTCGGCCTGGCGGCATTTGATCGATGAGGGATTTTTCGAGATCACCATATGCCGTGAGCATCAGGGATCTTGGGATAGGAGTGGCTGTGAGGAATAGACAGTGGGGAGAATTACCCTTTTTTTTGAGAGTGAGGCGTTGTATGACACCGAAACGATGTTGTTCGTCGATGATGGTCATACCGAGATTGGGTATGATGATGGGGTCTTCGATGAGGGCATGGGTGCCGACGACGAGATAGTGCTGTTGGCTGTTGAGATTTTGGAGCGTGGATTCCCTTTCTTTTTTTTTCATTTTCCCTTTGAGAAGGTATACCTGAACTCCCATGGGATTAAATTTGGCGGAGAGTTTGATGTAGTGTTGCTCGGCCAGGATTTCGGTCGGGGCCATGAGCGTTGCGTTGTAGCCAGATTGGATAGCGAATAATGCAGCCATTGCGGCGACATCGGTTTTACCTGAGCCTACATCTCCTTGGATAAGTCGGTTCATGGCAATGCCGCTTTTGACGTCCCCTGCGATGTCCTGGATGACTCTCTTTTGGGCGCCTGTGAGCGTATACGGAAGTTGGGCAACATATTGCTCTGCTAATTTTCCTTGAGGCACTAAGACGGGGCCTGGATAGGTGATTTCATGGGTATTCATCCGTTTGGCGAGTGCGAGTTGGAGATAAAAGAATTCATCAAATACGAGGCGGGTTCTGGCTTTTTTAAGGAGATCTTCGCTTGAAGGCAGGTGCATATTTTGGATGGCGGCTTTGAGAGGAAGAAGTTGCAATGCGTTGATGATGGCTTGCGGTAATGGATCGGCTAATGTGGGGAGCTTTTCGGTGAGGAGTTTTTTGATGGACGATCTTAATTGAGATTGATAGACCCCTGCGGTAAGCGAGTAAATGGGGGTGAATGGCTTAAGGGCGGCGTCTTCTTTGGGATTATTTAAGACTTCAAATTCGATGACGGAGAGCTGTTTTTCTCTGCTGTATTGGTTAACTTCCACTTTACCTTTGACGATGAGATGCATGCCTGGTCTTAGGATTTTTTTGAGATAAGGCTGGTTAAACCAAATCCCAATGACACTTGAGGTTTCATCGCTAAGAATACATTTTGTGAGTGTGATTTTTGGCTTTGGGTTTTCATGAGTCACCGTTTGGATCATGACTTTGATGATGACGGTTTGGCCAAATGCAATGGCCGAGATTTTGGGGAGATGGCGACGGTCTTCGTAAATACGAGGAAAGAAGTAGAGTGCGTCAGCGGGTGTGTGAAGGCCTAATTTGGTCAGGCAGCTATCCCACACCGGGGATTACTCACATTTGGAGGTGTAGGCGGCTGCAAGTGTGGTGAGTGGGATTGAGAAATTACCTTGAGCATGACTGAGTTTAACGCTGAGATCTTGAGTGGTCTCTGCGATAGTGACCGCCTCGACTTGAGCACGGTATAAGCGTTCAAGAATGAGCGCTTCGTTGGCTTTTGGAACTGCGACGACATAACCGCCGTTTTCTGAGAATAATGTGGTGAGTGGCGCGTGATCATTGGGAATTGTGATTTTTAATCCGACTTTAGCTAAGCCTCTTTCGCCTAAACTCATTTCGCATAAAGTCGTCCATAATCCGCCGCCTGAAATATCGTGACATGCGGAGACAAGTTGATCCTGAATGAGTTGAAAGACGACTTGATTGGCGCGTTTTTCTTCGTCAAATCGGACTTGTGGCGCGACGGCGCGTTCTAGCTTGAGGTGGGTTCCGATGACGGTACCGCCGAATTCGGGATAGCGTTTTCCGATGAGGATGAGGACATGATCGGTATTTACGATTTGCATCGTGATGGATTTGCGATAGTTGTCTACTTTTCCGATGACGACGATGACAGGCGATGGGATGACTGCACTGCCTTTTTTGGACTCATTATATAAGCTGACATTACCAGAAATAATCGGAAGGGCTTCTCCCTCGATAAATCCAAGTTGGTTGCAGGCATCGGCAATCCCTTTGACGCCTTCGACAAATTCAAAGAAGGCCTCCCCTTTTTCAGGATTTCCGTAGTTGAGGCAATCGGTGACGGCGATGGGATGTCCACCTACTGAAATGACGTTTCGGATTCCTTCCGCAACGGCGGATGCCCCGCTGACATAGGGATCAATATGACCGTAGAGGTTGCTATCCATACTGACTGTGAGGCCTACGTCACACCCTTCGATTGGAGTGAGGACGACAGCGTCTGCTTCGCCTGGATAGATGACGGTATCGCCACGGACGGCGTTGTCAAAATATCGATAAATATAGCGTTTAGAGACATTGGCTTGTTTGGCCATAAACTCTTCACATATTTTTTGGAGGGTGGTGAATGGGACGACTGGTAATGGCAGGTCGCCTCTAAAGATTGGTCTTGGGGTTTCGGTTCGCTCTGCCGCGACGTCGGTGGTGATGATGTTAATCGGAATCGTTGCAACGACATTGCCTTGGTGAATGAGAGTGTACGTCGGCTCGTTGGTAATATGGCCGATGAGGGCTGCTCCGGCATTATGGTAGAGTTTTGGCATTTCGAATTCGAGATTAAACAGGTCGAGAACTTCTTGGGTGAAGGCTTTTGGAACCACGATGCAGAATCGTTCTTGAGTTTCAGAACAGGCGATGACTTCTGGTGAGAGACCTTCCAAGGCGACGTTCACTTTGTCGAGATCAACGGTGACACCGAAGCCGCCGGCTGCTGCGATTTCGGAAGTAGCGCATGAAATTCCGCCTGCGCCCAAGTCTTTGAGGCCGACTGGGATTTTACGGTCTTTAATCCGAATGAATAATTCTTTTAATGCTTCAACGATGACCCGTTTTAAAAAGGGATCGTGAACTTGGACTGCGCCGATATTTTGAGTTTGGGCATCCAGTGTCGCTGATGAAAAGCTGGCCCCGCCAAATCCGGTGGCATCGGTTGATTTTCCGATCAAAATGACATCAAATGGCTCTGTTTTGGCGATTTTTGGTACAAAACTGTGAATAATGTCGGCTTCGTCGAGTAGACCTAGGGCGGCGACGTTAACCAGGCAATTTTCGTTATAGCTTTCGTGGTAGAGGGTTTCTCCGCCGAGGACGGGGACGCCTAGTGGATTGGCATAATCAGAAACACCATGGACGACGCGTTTGGCGATTTCATCCACGATGGGTTGCTTGCCGTCATGATTGATACCGAAATGGAGAGAATTGAGAACACCTACGACATCAGCGCCCATGCAGTAGACATCGCGTACTACGCCGCCGACGCCGGTTGCGGCCCCTTCGACCGGGAGAACCTGGGAAGGATGGTTATGGGATTCATGAGAAATGGCGATGCAGTATTGTTTACCTTGATGCTTTGTAAAGCGGATAATTCCGGAGTCTTCGCCGATGCCTAGGGCAACTTCAGAGCCTTTGGTGGGAAGGTATTTTTTGAGCGTGGATTTAGTGCTTTTATAGGAACAGTGTTCAGACCACATTGTGTCAAAAATATAGAGTTCAACCTGAGTTGGTTTTCGGCCAAGTAAGGTTTCGATTTGGGCAATATCATTGGAAGATAATTTCATAGCAACAAGGATAACTTTTAAGTTTTTTTGTGACAAGTCAGTGACTTGGTTTTTATTTCAACCTGGCTCTTCTGCACACTTAACAACCAGGAACCTTTAGAGAATCCCTTCCAAATAGTGATATTCGCTAAGCAACCAAATCGCAAAGCGTTGCTTACGGCTTTGCTTTGGGGCTTTTAGCCATTGATTGAGCTTTCTGATAAGTTTCCCGTCTTTTTTGATGACTTTTTTGTATAAAAAGACCGAAATTGGGTTGAGTCCTAAAAATGTTTTAAGTTCTGGATGTTTTTTGACGAAGTATTTGGCCGATTTGCCTTTAGAGACATTGCGGACGATTTCTTCAATCGGATTGAGAACATGGTAATGGTAATTAACGGCTGATTTGAGGTATCGATGCGGAATACCTTTTTTGGCGAAACGGTAGCCGAGCTCTAAGTCTTCCCAGCCATAGCCGGTGAATTTCTCGTCAAAAACGCCGGTGTTTTTGAGAACTGCTTTTGGAAATGAAATATTGCCGGTTAAAAAGTAGTACCAACCGAGTTTGGCCCCATCAGGATAGGCTTTTTGGATATAGGGAGTGAGAGTACCTTCATCGGGTGGCCAGTTGTAGTTTTCCATATTGAGGGTAACGCCTTCGAAGGATGTTGGCTCCAGAGTGGATTCATGAGCCTGGATATGGGATTTGACTAGGTCACGATCGGCGATCATGTCGGCGTCGGTAATCATGATGATGGGGGATTCGGCCATTTCGATGCCTTTGTTGCGGGCGGCGGCTTTGCCTTTATTGGCTTGGATTACATACTTATATTGAAATTTCGCTTTAAATGACTTGAGAAAATCCGGTGTTGAATCGGTTGAGGTGGAGTCGACAATAATGAGTTCATAGTCCGATGGATGGGCGGACTGGAATTTGAAAGAGTTCATAACCCTTTCAAGACGTTCGCGTTGATTAAATGTGCCAATAATGATGCTGATTTTCATAAATTTTTAGTATACGTGATTGTTGTTTTTCTTCCAATCTCATACTATTGGTATCTATGTTGCGTCGATTTAAATCTTGGTCTCAAGGTCGGTTTTTTGGCCCGACATTATTATTAATTTCCAGCCTTCTTTTTGTGGTTAGTTACTCCTCCACTAAATATTTGACGCCATTTTTATCGATCCAAGAATTAATGTTTTTACGATTCTTTTTGGCCCCTTTTGTTTTATTTCCTTTGATATATACGAAAGTTTTGACGTTTAAAGTCGTGAGTTGGCCATCGATTTTTATTAGAACATTTGTGGGAATGCTATCGATGGTCTTTTATTTTTTTGCGCTTAAACATGGAGATCCTGGTCGGACTAGCCTGATTTTTCAGACCTCGATTATTTGGGTGTATGTGTTTGATGGATTTTTTTATGGAGAATACCCGTCCTTTCAAACTAAATTGATGATCCCTGTGGCATTGTTTGGATTGTGGTGTGTGATCCAGCCTCATGGGATGTTTGGTGTGCATTTGGCGGATTTACTAGCGTTGATTGCCTCGTTATTTAATGCGGGTGTGTATATCGTAGTGAACCATTTACGCAAATCTCATAACTCGGTGTCGATTGTGGCCGCGAATCAGACTTTATCATCGGTGATTATTTTAGGGATTTGTTTTTGGACGCTTCCGGTGGGATATTTTCCGTCCCTGACCCCCTTTCAAACCGAAATTGCGATTTTGCTTGCGATTACGGGGACCGTTGGCAACTTTTTTATGACTGCTGGATTTAAATATACTTCAGCGACGGTGGGGTCCAATATGACTCTGACGATTGTGCCGGTGATGTATATTTTTGGTGCGATATTTTTTGGCGAATCATTGAATGTTTTATCGTGGTTTGGTGTTGGCGTGGTGATGTCGTCGTTGCTGGTGATTTCGAAATATCAGTAATTACCGCAAATGTAATGTCGGTGGCGTGTACCCGTATAACCCCGACAGTTTTTGGATGAGTTTGAGGGTGCAGTGGGATAGCGTTGGGAGTTGGGAGACGGTGTGGATTTCAATGATATCTTCCTCAGCGATGCGTTTTGCGGATGTGATTGGACTGTAGCGTGGAAGTTTAATGAATTGGACTCCGGGATAGTGCTCGGCGATGGTTTTCGCGATGATGGACGATGCTCCCCATTTGACGATGAGGAACTTTGGGAACCCGCTTAATTGGGAAATAGCGAATTGGATTTTGAGGAATGAATCGTCGTCCTGAATAATGAGAATTGGGAGGCCGGATTGCCAATACCAGAGACGCCCATGGTCGTCTCTACAAGGATCGGATAATAGCGAGTGTAAGGCTTCGATGACATCTTGGGATGAAATTAGGTTTTGGCACTTTGGCTGGCATGACCCTGCTCTGCAAATGGCATGACACATGGCTGTATTGCGCACGATACGGTGTGGAACTTTCCAGGGCCCCCATACGGTGGGCTTAATAAATTTTGAGGGAAATAGCGAGATAATCGGGGTGCCCAATGCGGCTGCCATGTGGAGTGGGCCTGTATTGGTGCCGATGACAACTTTTGATTTTTTGATGAGGGATTTGAGCTCGGGTAAAGTCCCGAATCCGGTGAGAGTGTAGGGCTTAATAGCACAACCGCCAATTATTTGGGCGATGATTTCTTCTTCGTGAGGGCCTGCGCCGGTGAGTATGACGCGATATGGGGTTGTCTCCTGGATATGGTTGATGACGCTGACATAACCTTGGACTGGCCAGTGGACATCGCTACCCCCCGTACATGGCTGAATCATGATGAGTTGTTCACCTTGATAATTTTGGAGAGCGAGTTTATCCACTAACTTTTGATTACCTTCTTTGGATGGATATAAATCCATTTTCTCTGTGATAATGTCTTGATCAACGATTGATTTTAGCAGCGATAGGTTATGAGTAATCACATGTTTGGTGATGTCCTGGTAATTGAGCCATTCTCCATTGTTCATTAATAATCCGGGGATGAGCTGGGCATTATCTCCGATACGAACGGGGATATCGGCTAATGTCACCATGATGGAGAGTGGGATGGTGAGAAATGGGAGAACAACGATATCAAATTGATATGTTTTTAAGTGTTTGGCGGCTTTGATGACATCGATCAAAGTGGGCTCTTTTGGGAGCATGTCTGGAATAATCTCGTCGATGGACGGATGATTTTCAAGGAGTGGGATATAGGCTTTTTGAGTCCACAGTGTCAGTTTAGCCGCAGGGTATTGGGCTTTGAGAGAATTGATCAGTGGCAAGGTAAGAATAACATCCCCGATGGCATCTGGTCTGATAACGAGGATGTTATTGTTTTTTTGTGACGGCTTCATAATGAGTGAGATAGTCATCAGGGCTAATATGTTCCGTGATGGGCAAATGGGATGTGAAGATAGGTTTAACATATTGGACTACTTTGTCAATGATTGTGCGAACAATGAACTGAATAATGGGGTGAACATTGCCATGAATGACGGTGACATTATGTTTTAAACATTCATTAATCAGTTGGACAGCCCCCGCGATCCCTTTATGTAATCGGATGGGAATCATGATGAGCTGGCTTTCTTCCCAGTCAGTGCAGAACCTACGGTATTTGAGGAAATCGAATTCGGTATCGGCAACGACCAATACACGAAAGGTATGGGCGAGGCGTTTTGTTTTAGCTTGTTTTTTAGTGAATGGATCTTTGATATTGACCTTATAAATCAGATTATCGAGGGCCTTAAATAAAACTTCCCCGGTGATGTAGCTCTGGCATGAAGCGCCACAGGGTTTGGTTGGTGAATGGTGGCAATGGAGATACTCTTTTCGAATAATGTCGAAGTATGGGGACACGGGTGCCCATCGCCCAGGAAACTGCTTTGGCATTGGAGACACTTGAATCATTGGTTTTTTTAAAAACGACGCAATATGCGTAAGACCAGTATCGGGCCCTATATAAAAATTGCAGTAGTCAATTTCTGCAACCGCCTGAGAAATGGGATGCCCAAATGATTTGATGATATTCGGGTTGGGAAGTCTTTTAAATAATTCAGGACTATTTTCTGGGCCTATGAGGACAATATTCCATTCTTCTGGGTCGAGGGCGATAATTAAATCAATAATGGCGCTTTCAGGGATGGGAGAGTTGGATCCGCCGGTGGCAACACAGATGGCCAGCCATTGAATCCGAGGGCGATAGTATTTTTTAAATTCGACTTCGACCTCTTTGACGGCCTCTGGTGTTGGATAAAGGGCTGTGATTGGGGTTTCTGGTACGGGAATACCGAGTGGGGCTAGATGACGCAAATTGTATTCCACTTGGTGCTGAGTGATGAGGTTGGGCTTGGCATCTACTGTGTGAGTATACAGATACCTCAGGGGCCACTTGGATCGGTCTCCAATGCGGACTGGAATGCGGGCTTGAAATGCAAGCCATGCGAGTTGGGGCTCATTCCATAATCCGATATAGATGTCATAACACCCTTTTTGGAGCTTTTTTTTGATTTCCGCTTTGCCTTCTAATTTTCCATTTGGGGTAAATTTGGCTTCGATGATGGCATTGATTTTGGGGTGGTTTTCGAGGACGGCTTTACCGATCTCTGAGCTAATCACATCGATGCGGGCATTGGGATAGCGCTCGGCTAAGGCTTCGATCGTGGGGAGAGCGACAACCATGTCCCCTAGCCTGTCGGCACGTTGAATTAAAATACGAGTGCGGTGTTGTGACGTTGTCATCAGTCAACATGTATCCTTTTAGTAAGGCTGATAAGACTTTTCTTCGATAATTCGGGATCCTAATGCCTCGTTGATGGTGCGCTTAATCTCACATCGTCGGTCATTGGTGATATAAACTGCGCGGGCGAGTTGAACAAAAGGTTCATCAAATTGTTTTGATCGTTCACATTCCCTGATATCGTCTTCGATAATCCATAATTTTTGGTTGGTGTTTTTGAGATCCTGATAGAGGGCGTCGATATCACCACTATTTGGGATATTGGCGGATTTTGTATTTAAAAGAAGCTCAAGTTCATAATTAATATTGTTAAGCTTGGTCTGATCCTGAACATTATCTTTTTTAATTTCTAAGATTGAGATTTTATCTAATAGCTCGCCAGGAGCCACTGGAATTTGAATTTGGGTATCGCTTTGTTTTGGATAACTCATAGGGCGTGAGTTTAGATGGCGTATCCAAATTCGTCAAATTCGCCTATTTTTTGAAATCCGAATTGGTTATAGATATGGATTGCATTGGTGTTATTTTGAGTAACGGCCAAGCCGACCAATTCAAAGCGAGAATCCTGCTTTATTGTATTGAGCATATGAGCCATTAAAATCTTTCCTAAGCCCATGCCCTGGTATTTTGGATCAACCCCAATATCAAATATCCATGCCACATGCTCAAATCCCCAACACTTCACATCGACCACACTATAATATCCGGCCGGTATTCCATCTAAATAAATGATATTAATGGCCTCAGGGAGCGGGTTTCCGAATAGACCTTGGAATAAGGCTTTATCCAATTCAACGCGCCCTTCTCTGGTGGCCATATCGTAGGCCAGGTGTTGATCCTGACTGACTTGGTGAGCCAGGTAAGCCATTTCGCTCACGATTGGGAGATCATCAAGAGTCATTGTCTTAAATTGGATGCGATCTTCGTTGATTTCCATAGGGTGGTATTGATCAAGATAAATCACCATCCTGTCGCGCGTGCAGGCTTGAATACCAAAGTACTCCATGGCTTCACGATATTTTGTCTCGGCTTTAAATCGGACGAGTTCATGAAGCCAGTGATTGGAAAACATCCCTGCATCGATGGCGGCTTTGGCAAGATGAGGCTCGTATTCTGAATGGGTAGTGTGGAAGGCGATGTTACCGTAATGCAAGCCGACGGATTCAATCCATGCTAATCCGACTGGAGTATGACCATCCAGCAAAATAATGCCTTTGTTTTTTCCAGATATAATATCTTCTTTGCGATCTCTCAAGGTTTCCTCAATACCGTCTGCACCTTGGAGCTCTTTCCAGAGTTTAGTGATGTGGTCAGTAAGGGGCGTCATCAGCTCGAGATTTTCTTTGGCATCCACAAATGAAATGGATTTGACTGCTTTTTGGATGAGTCTTGCTTTGCTTTTATTGGCATCTTGTATTAGATCAGGGGCTTTATTGTAAGCCGCAATCACAGCGTCTATACATTGGTTGGCCAGGGTATAATCCGCAATTTGATAGGCTGAAATTGCTAAGTTTAATAATAATGGCCATGACATGGGGTAATAGTCATTGGCAATCCACTTTTTGCTGTAGTGGATATAGCCGTAGGGATTGTTTTTTTGAAGTTCGATTTTCGCTAATTCACAATAGGAAATGGGGTAAGTGGGTGAAATATGTGTCATTTTCTCAAAATAGAGTCGGGCATTTTCAAGATCTGATTTTTTAAGATAGGACCTTGCGATGACGACTAAGGCCGATAATCCTACATTTTCATAATCAGTCAGGGCCTGGGTTGCGTAGTCAATAGCCTCGTCATAATGGTCGTTGTGGTAGAGAGCAGACGCAATATGAGCATTAACGGAGTAGCCGTTTTTTTCGACTGGGCTAAGATCATGATGCCATTTTTTGGCGATTTCTGGAGTGACTTCGATGGGTTTTTTGGTATTGGTGGACCAGATTTCCTCGACGATTTCGTGAGATCTTGGGGAGAGCGCTGCGGGTGTCCATACGGTATCGAAGGCGTCTTCGATTTTTTTAGGATTATTCCCTTTATAAATGACCATCATTTGGCTATGGCCTGCGGGCTGACTGGTTAGTTTAACCGTTGCCCCTAATCGTGTTGCTGCCCACTCAAGAAGCGGAAAACAAACTGAGGTGTATTGGCTTGTGCCAAATTTACCAAACAATCGTGTCCAATTGAGGTTTTTTTCAAGCTGGGTAAACCCGAAATCGTGGATAACAATAGTCCCTTCTTCGGCCAGATTTTGAATCATGGTTTGCATTGCTTTTAGCCATTGGTATGGATAATTAAAAAGATACATCCCCTCTTTCGGTACTTGCTGGCTTACAAAATTAATTAATATTTCTTTTTCTTCGTCGGTGTAATCGGTGAGTTGATCTAGGGGTATTAGGTTATCGGTTTCTTTAATGAGCGGTGCGATGATGGGAATGAGGGGATGCAGTTGGGAGTGATCATCACTTTTGATGAGGGCCACTATTTCTTCTGAATTAAGGACTTTTGGTGGAAATTGGGTGGCATTGGTAATCAGTGCATCATCGGGGAGCTCTGCCCCAACATAGCGTTCGTAAATGACGCCATCCTGGACGCAGATTTGGCGGGCTGGGAGTGCCGCTACGAGATAGGACAGATAAATCCAATTGGGAGTGCCGATTGAAAACTGGGGATCGAGTGCGCTAATCAAATCTAGTTGAGCGTATTCTCTGAGATCTGTTAAAAAGCCGTATCGGTTAATGTCTTCGATCTGAGCTTGGGAATACTCGGAGACATGCAGAGTAAATGGCGGGAGTTTTTGGGAGTTTGTTTTTGCTTGAAGCGCTTCGATGACATGTTTTGCAAGCATGCCCATTCCGGCGCCAAATTCGTAGAGGTGTTGATGCGAGAGAGCGGATTTATCTTGAGGTAATGTTTTGATGTAGAAGTCGGTGAGTTGGTCTGCAAATAGCCGGCTTGTGCTGTATTCAAATGGAATATTTTCAATAAAATAGGTGGCCACTCCCCACTGCCAAATCAGTGACGAAAACTGGCTTTTCACGGACTTAAAATACGGTACGGGAGGGTGAATACTCTTCATTTTTTTGAGTATACATGTTTTTTAGATGAAAAGGCATCAAACATAGTGCTTTAATTGACCATTAATTGAAGACGCTCTTTGATGACATTTAATTCGTAGACCGTTCTTGCAAGAGTTTTCTCGTTGTCGTCGGTAATAGATTCTGCCCATACCTCCAGTGGATTTTTCTTAGCTTCGCTGGCCATTTCTCGTAAAATTTCCATGGCCAGGGGCGCTGGGCCAAATTCGTTGACGATTTTACCCAATGCCTCAGCATAATCACGGTTAACATCTTCTAATTCTAAAAATTGATCTGATGGGTCTTGTTTCTGCTTAGCTTTTTGGATAAGTCCTTGAAATTTAGTTTCGAGTTCTTTAATACGTTCGTGTAGTAATGATAATGTTTTCATGTGAGGGTGATTCCCTTGTTTTTTAGAGTTTAAACTTACTCTTTTTTTAACTTGGGTATTTTAGCATGAAGGGGGCCTGCCCCTCGATATCAAGGTAACACTCATCCCCCTAACCCCCTTCTCTGTTCCAAAGAAGGGGAGAAAAGAGAAGCTTTAAATGATTTGGATGGCGACGATGGTCATATCATCCGCTTGGGCCGCATTACCCTGAAAGTCCCTCAACCGGTTACGGACATACTTTGCGACATCTTGTTTATCCTGTTTGGCCGCCTCTTTTAAAATTGGCAGTAATTCATCAAAACCAATAGTCTCACCGCTTGGGGATTTGACATCTGTACATCCATCAGTGAATAAAAATAAGGTATCTTTCTTCTCCAGGATAAGCTTATTTTCTGCATATATCTCGTCCTTATCCATCCCTGCCGGTGCGCCGCCCTGATCGAGAATGATGATATCCCCATTTGCTTTTACGAGTACGCCATATTCATGACCGGCGTTTACATAGATGATTTGATATTTGTATTTATCCAACTGGGTTAATGTGACATAAATTAAGGGAACGTATTTGGAAAATAAATGAGAGTCTGTGGCCATATTATTTAGGCGTGTGACCAATTCTTTTGGGTGAAACCAGTGGTCATGGAGGAGTTTGAATACGGTTTTGACGCTGAACATCTCCAAGCTGGCTGCGACGCCTTTGCCTACAACGTCGGCGACTACGATACCTACTTGTTTGACGATTACAGTATCTTCCTCATCATCGTCATAGTCATCTTCATTTTTTTTAGGCTTTGGAATAATGGTCGCCGTACTCATGTCGGGGAAATAATAAAAATAATCGCCACTGAGGGCCTTTGCGGCTTCAAAGGCATGGGTGATGATCACGTTTTCGAGTTTGGGAGGTTCTTGGGGGAGAACGGAGTTTTG
>CAMCZW010000024.1 GCA_945888435.1 bacterium UBP8_UBA817 | reverse complement strand
CATTAAACCCACATTCCATACTCAAATATCTGTTAAATAAGGGGGAATATAGCCCCTCTTTGGAACAGAGAGGGGTTGGGGTGAGTGTTATCTGCAGTTAATGGATAATTAGTGTCATTAAACCCACATTCCATACTCAAATATCTGTTAAATAAGGGGGAATATAGCCCCTCTTTGGAACAGAGAGGGGTTGGGGTGAGTGTTATCTGGGCTTATGGGTGTGGGGTTTTCTGTCATGATCTTGTATATTATACTGAAATTTGTTCGAAAAGGGCGATATTGTCCATTTAAGTCAAGGAGGGTCTTTTGACCATGTCTACTGTTGATATTGACCATACTGATGTGCTTTCGCTTAATCCTTCGATTACCCCCTATATCAATACAATTCCTGTGGACGAAGAACCCTTTTATCCGGGTGATGAAGTCCTTGAACGCCGTATCCGAAGTTTGGTTCGCTGGAATGCCATGGCAATGGTCACCAAAGCAAACCGAGAATTGGATGGAATTGGCGGTCATATTTCTACATTCGCGTCTTCTGCTACGATTTTAGAAGTGGCTTATAATCACTTTTTTAGAGGAAATGAAGGCGGCCATTTATCAGACCAAATCTTCTTTCAAGGCCATGCGTCCCCGGGTAATTATTCCCGTGCGTTTTTAGAGGGCCGGTTGACGGAGACTCATCTTCATCATTTTCGTCAGGAGTTGGCGCCGGGTGGCGGGTTGTCGTCGTACCCTCATCCTTATTTAATGCCTAATTTTTGGCAATTTCCGACTGTTTCGATGGGGTTAGGCCCATGCTGTGCGATTTATCAGGCGCGGTTTAATCGATATTTACAAGCCAGAAAACTGGTGACTTACCCTGAAGGTCGAGAGCCGAAAGTCTATTGTGTTGTCGGTGACGGTGAAACTAATGAGCCTGAAACATTAGGATTGTTAACGGTTGCGGCGCGTGAGCGTTTAGATAACTTAATATTTATTGTGAATTGTAATTTACAGCGATTGGATGGACCTGTTCGTGGGAATGGGAAAATTATTCAAGAGCTTGAAGGTGTGTTTTCTGGCAGTGGCTGGAATGTCATTAAAGTCATTTGGGGATCTGATTGGGATCCGTTACTGAGATCCAAGCACCGTGATTTATTGATGAAACGCATGGCTGAAGTATTGGACGGCGAGTATCAAAAATATGTGGTTGAGCCTGGCAGCTATATCCGCAAGCATTTTTTTGGAAAGCATCCTGAATTGTTGGAGTTAGTGAGCCATTTGTCTGACCTTCAGCTTCAAAAAATGCTGAGAGGCGGACATGACCCGAAAAAACTATTCGCCGCATTTAAACGTGCCAATGAGCATAAAAATCAACCGACTGTCATTTTAGCCAAAACGGTTAAAGGGTATGGATTGGGTGAAGCGGGCGAAGGTAAAAACGTGACGCATAATCAGAAGAAAATGAATGAGAAAGAGCTGAGAGAATTTAGAACTCGATTTAACATTCCGATTTCGGATGATGATATTGCGGATGCGCCTTTTTATCGACCGGATGAAAATAGCCCAGAGATTAAATATATGCTGGATCGCCGCCGTAAACTTGGGGGATTTGTCCCCGAGCGTAAAGTAGACGTTGCCCCACTTAAAACCCCAGAGTTGGAGTTTTTTAAAGAGTTTTTTGAAGCCTCAAATGGGAGCGAATTATCCACGACGATGGCCTATGTACGGATTTTAACGAAATTACTCAGGCATCCCGAAATCGGAAATTTGATTGTTCCGATTATCCCTGATGAAGCCCGTACATTTGGAATGGAGTCTTTATTTAGACAGATTGGAATTTATGCACCTCAGGGTCAGTTGTATGAGCCTGTGGATATTGAAAGTTTACTTTATTACCGCGAAACCTCGGATGGCCAAGTGCTTGAAGAAGGGATTAATGAAGTGGGGGCGATGTCCTCCTTTATTGCGGCGGGGACAGCGTATGCAACACATGGGGTCAACTCCATACCGATGTATGTGTATTACTCGATGTTTGGGTTTCAACGTGTTGGCGATTTGATTTGGTTGGCTGGCGATATCCAATGTAAAGGCTTTTTGATTGGCGGGACTGCTGGCAGGACAACCTTGAACGGTGAAGGCTTACAGCACCAGGATGGTCATGGTCATTTAATGGCGTCTGCGTTTCCATCTCTGATTGCCTATGATAGTGCGTTTAGATTTGAAGTCGCTGTGATTATCCAGGATGGATTAAAACGGATGTACCAGGATCAGGAAGATGTCTTTTATTACCTGACTGTGGGCAATGAAAATTATGAAATGCCTGCAATGCCAAAAGGTGCAGAAACGGGGATTATTAATGGTCTTTATCGCTTTAGTGAGGGACGTGCCTTGGCGAAAGGTGAAAAAGCGGCCTCGCATAAAGTGCATTTGTTTGGCAGTGGATCGATTATGAATTGTGCGATTAAGGCGGCTCAAATTTTAGAGAAAGATTATGGCTTATCCGTGGATGTGTGGGGGGCGACTAACTATAAGCGTCTGCGTACTGAAGCGGTGGTGGCGGAGCGATTTAATATGCTTAACCCCACCAAGCCTTTGAAATCATCTTATGTTCAAGATGTACTTTCTAAAGAGAAGGGGACATTCGTCTCTGTGTCGGATAATGTCCGGATGGTGGCTGAGCAAATCCGTAAATGGGTGCCTGGACCGTATGTGGTGCTAGGGACTGATGGATTTGGGCGAAGCGATACCCGCGAAAATCTAAGACGGTTTTTTGAGGTTGATGCAGAATCTACTGTGATTGCGACATTGAATCAGTTAGCCCAAGACGGCCATATTGATCGTCAGGTTGTGGCCGATGCGATGAAGAAGTTTAAAATTAAATCGGATAAATCTCATCCGATTTTATCAATTTGATTTTGATTAAGTTATAAAGCGAGGAAATAGATGGATATTCGATTACCTAATTTAGGAGATGGTGTCAGTTCGGCCACAGTGCTGGAATTGATGGTGAAAGTGGGAGACGATGTGACCGTTGGTCAAACTCTCATGGAACTTGAAACTGATAAAGCGGTGGCTCCAATCCCATCCACAGCGGCGGGTAAGGTTGAAGCGATTAAGGTTAAAGTTGGCGATAAAGTGTCTGAAGGAATGCCGGTTATTACTCTTTCTGGCGGCGCGGCGTCTGCTCCTGCACAGGCTGCGGCTCCAGTGGCTCAGACATCTGCTCCTGTTGCGAACGCTTCCCCAGTACACGCTGCGGCCCCTGCGGTGACTTCTGGCGCGAGCTATATGGCTCAGCAAGGGACGTCGGCACCGACTTCATCTGTAATTCAGCACTTTGCAAATCAGTTTGGAATTGATTTGATGAGAATCCCAGGAACTGGACGTGGCGGACGCATTACCAATGATGACTTGCGTCAGTATATTCAATTTTTACAATCCAAGGCATTTGCACCGGCTCCTCAAGCGGTGACTGGATCTGCGGTTGTGGCTGGACCTCAACCTTTGGATATTGATTTCTCAAAATGGGGACCTATTGAAACGGTTGAAATGTCTGGACTTCGTCAAAAAATTGCAGAAAATATGGCCAAGTCATGGAATACCGTGCCTCATGTGACTCAATTTGATGATGCAGATATTACGCATGTCATGGGACTTAGAAAAAAATATAATGATCAATACAAAGCGAAAAACGCCAAAATTACAGTCACTGTATTTGCGTTGAAAGCCATTGTAGAAGCATTGAAAGCATTCCCTAATTTTAATGCGAGTTATGATGCGGCCAAGGGTGTTTTAATCAAGAAAAATTATTACCATATTGGGATTGCGGTTGATACGCCTTCTGGATTGATTGTCCCTGTGATTAGAGATGTGGATAAAAAATCACTTTTAGAAATCAGCCAGGAATTGGAAATCATTGCTAAAAAAGCCCGTGACCGAAAACTGGGTGTGGATGATTTGAGAGGTGGTACATTTACCATTTCTAACTTGGGTAGCTTGGGAGTGGCGTCGTTTACTCCGATTGTGAATCATCCTGAAGTTGCGATTTTGGGACTGTCTAAGGGTACGCTTCGTCCGACGTATTCGGATAAAGGCGAGCTTGAAGCCCGAATGATGATGCCAGTGTCACTGTCTTATGATCACCGTGTGATTGATGGGGCGGATGGGGCACGATTTGTGCGGCACTTTATTGATGCTATCCAAGCATTTGAAGAAAAATTAATTAAGATTTAGGTCTAATTTTAGGTAAGGAGAATGTCAGGATGCAGAAGACAATCAAAACAGAAGTCGTCGTAGTCGGCGGAGGTCCAGGCGGATATGCAGCAGCATTTTATGCAGCCGATATGGGTAAAAAAGTCATTTTAGTGGATAAAGATGAAAAGTTGGGGGGCGTGTGTCTTAACCGTGGATGTATTCCATCTAAAGCGTTGCTCAATGCCACTAAAGTACTATTGGACGCTAAAAAATCGGAAGATCGAGGGATTTCATTTGCGGGGTCTCCAAAAATTGATTTAGACGGACTTCGCGATTGGAAAAATGGCGTGATCTCTAAATTATCTCAAGGGATTGCTGGGTTGGCGAAAAAACGTCAGGTTCAAGTGATTTCTGGCCGTGGCTATTTTGAGTCGTCTACTCAGCTTCGGGTTGAGACGAGTTCTGGTCAACAATTGATCGATTTTGATACTGCGATTTTAGCGGTTGGATCTCGTCCTGCATTACCATCCCTATTTGACTTAGGTAATCCTCGGATTATGACATCGACTGAAGCCTTGGATATCCCCGAAATCCCAGAAACCTTGTTGGTTGTTGGCGGTGGATATATTGGGATGGAGTTGAGTACTGTGTATTCTGCACTAGGTAGCCAGGTGACTGTGGTGGAAGCTGCGGATACTATTTTGGCGGGTGCGGATGCTGATTTAACTCGACCGGTGATGGCGTATGCGAAAAATCATTTTAAAGAAGTCCGTTTGGGTGCGAAAGTGCTTAAAATGTCGACATCTAAAAAACAAATTAAAGTGACTATGGAGTATCAAGGGAAATCTCTTGAAGAATCCTATGACCGAGTCTTGGTGTCTGTTGGGCGAGTGCCAAATAGCCAGGATTTAGGACTTAAAAATACGAAAGTGACTTTGTCCGATAAAGGGTATGTGGTGGTGGATGCTAAGCAGCAAACTACTGATCCTAACTTTTATGCGATTGGGGATATTTCTGGTGGTGTTCTTTTGGCGCATAAAGCGTCTCGTGAAGCCCGGATTGCGGTGGATGCATTGTTGGGTGAAAATCCAATTCCAATGTCTGATGTGGTGATTCCTGCGGTTGTATTTACTAACCCTGAAGTGGCCTGGTGTGGACTGACTGAAACGGATGCTAAGACAAAAGGTATTGCGATTAAAGTCGCTAAGTTCCCTTGGTCTGCCAATGGACGTGCGCTGACATTTGATAAACCTGAAGGATTAACCAAAATTATTGCTGATCCTGTGACTGAGCGAGTGCTTGGTGTGGGGATTGTCGGCGCTGGTGCTGGCGATTTGATCAGTGAAGCGGTATTGGCCATTGAAATGGGCGCTACGGTTAAAGATATGGCCATGGCGGTTCATCCTCATCCCACATTGGCGGAGACGATGATGGAGGCGGCCGAAGTATACTACGGACACTGCACACATAGCTAAAAGGAATTTTTGAACAAGAATCAACGACAGTACATATGGGATCGGTCCAATGGTGCTGGGTTGTCTTATCTGATGCGAGAGTCTTGGAAGGAAAAATAGGCTTTATTTAGGCGTCGCTATATTTAAATCGTGGAAATACTGCCCTAAAAGGGGTTTTTCAATTAGGGTATGTTTAAAGGCATCTTCGATATGATAGGAACTAAGTGGGGTTTTCTCTATTGTGGCTCTTTCTTCTGCATTTTTAATGATGGCCTTGATATGTCTTAGTCCAAAAAAGAGATCTTTTTGACCAGGTGTCTCAGAATCGATTTTTAAGGCATTAATTAAATATTTAATGGCACTATTGCTCCATTTTATACTCATAAATTCTTTGAGGTGAATCAGTAGTTTTTGAATCAATAATATCTGTTCATTTGCTTGTGTTGGCCACGGGAGGCGTACGGATAGCTCTTCACGGATATCGGCGTATTGGGAGGCTTCTTCCTGTACTTTTCCGGTGAGGTCATTTGCGGTCATAAATAGGGCGACTGGTGCAAATGGGATTTTTGTTTTACCTCCCAAATAGGCTTCTTTTCGACTGGTCATTTCAAAAATGCTTTTCCGCATGGGGTCTGTGAGATCATGACCATTCTCGATTTCAATAATGTTTGCTTGGCCACTGACAACTACGGGGATCACTTTATTTTTTTGAAATTGAGTTTGAGGACTTTTTGGATTTGTCATGGGCGTTCCAAGAAGTCTCTCTTTTGTTAAATCTGTTGCGGTGATGCTGATGGTTTGAATGGAATCTCCTCCCTGATGTAAGGGGCATGAGCGTTGATCTTGTAATAAGTCTTGTAGGGTCTGACTGCCGTATAAAAGAATCCCTGTCAGGGCAATGTTAACGGCGTAAAGTAACCATGGGAAAATTGCGGCTGAATAGCCTTCTCTTATCGATAGGTCATTGTAGATTTTTTTTGTTAAAACCAAAATATAAGCGGTGGATAAGCCTTCTTCGATGACTTCTAAGCCGATGAGGACTTTGTTGTTTTCAATGTAGTGCCATACGTTTTCTAAAACCCCTTTCTCAGGATTTCCTTCAGGGATTCCTGAAAATAAGTGTTGGATACCATCACCGTTTCGGACTAATACTTGCCCAGGTCTGGTGATGCCTTTATAGGCATTTTGGAGATAGGCGCTGGCCGCCTTGATGACGGTTGATTTCCCGCTGCTATATTGGGGGTCATTACCTTCGTTATGGTCCGTGAGTACGACGATGGGCGGCTTTGGAATCCTGTAGGGGGCACTTTGATCGAGGGATCGTTCTGGTAATTGACTGATGTGAGAGTCGAGTACCTCTACGATATCTTCGACAAGCCGATCTCTTCCGGCAATGAGTGCGAATGGATTTTTTTCTAATAATTCTTTTAGAGCTGGGGCTTTAAGTAGTGGGATTGAGTCGTAGAGGGAGGTTAACTCTCGCTCTCCAAGAAAACTATTTGTGGCTAATCCTTTTGCTAGCTCTCTAAATTCAGTTGGTTGATTGAAAAAATCAGTCTCGAATTTCTTGAGTTTACTGAACGATGGCTCTTCACTTTCTGCAACTTCCCTAAATCCTAGAAGCTCTGATTCTTCGACGCTCACTGCCACGGCGGCGGCTCTTTTTAGAACAGATGGGGTGAGTTTGTATTTTGGGATTTTGGCATCATTGGAATCTAAATAGATGGCCCATGAGTGTTCAATTTCTTTTTGGGCTAGACCTTTGAATCTGGCCTCAAATTCTTTGTATAACATTATGAGTGTTAGGCTGGTTTCTGTGCGAGCACATTTTTTGGCGATTGTTTGGATGATTCGTTTTAATTCGGGTGTCCATGCAATATACCCATTAGGATTAAACTCTTCTCGTGTTGGACTTACTAAGAGATTTCCTACTGTGAGTAACTCGATGAGAGTATGAATGGTCTGTCTAGTCCATTGCTTAATGGGATTGGGATGGCTACTCGTTGCTGTTTGCATAACACTTTCTTTGATGAGCCGAACAAGACTATCCAGAGAGTTTTTTGTTTTTTCATGAATAGGGTGGATTTCTATTTGAGCGCTAATTCTGCTGCTTGAGTGGCGAATGCTGGCTGCGTTTGGAGCTTCTGTTTTTTTGGGAGCTGTTGTTAGGATAATTCTCGTGGATACTGGGGTAGTATGCTCGGTACTTCCCCCGATGGATACATCTGTTTTGGTACTGGCGATTAAATTCATCACATATTCAAGTGCTGCTTTTTCTTCAAACATGGCTTCATTAATGACAAATAGACCTTCATCCGCTTGAGTAATGACTGGGGGATGGTTGGCGTATTTTGCTGATTTTTTTTGATCAGAGCTATAACTTCCTTCTAACTCTTCTTTTGTTATTGGGTGAGTGATGGCGGTAATGGGGTTTCCGTCTGTAATTGGGATTTCAGGGTGATGAGAGTCTAGCCCTATCTTTTTACCGATTAATCCACTTAGTTGGAGGGCTTTGGTGAAAAATTTAGTGAAAAAGTAAAATATCATGGTTTTGTGGATGGCATCGGCTTTAACTGGCCAGGTTTCTTCAGGGCTTCCTTTGTCGTTGATAAATGAGGTGACTAATTGGGCTGCAGCTAATAATGCAATTGGAACTAATAGAAAAATTTCGACACGATTTCTTTCCATCCATCCTGGATTGTTTTTTTCATTTCTTAAAAATTCGCCTTGTAAGTAGGCCGTCTTTTTCTCGATTTTGCGGGTCAGTTTTTCTTGGTGAACTTGCTTGCTTAAAGCGTCTTCGAGGTCCTTTTGAAAGCCAGGAGGTATTTGAATTTCAATTCCTTGGACTGTTTTGCTTTTGGTTTTGATATTTTCTACGAATCCTTGGATGAGTAGGGTTAATCGTCTTTTTTTACTTTCATCGATGGCGATATCTAAATTGTCGGGGTTGGGGACTTCTTGCCAGTTTACGTAGCTTGAAGATATTTCGACGGGATCAAACTTTTTTGGATCTTTAAGTCGGGGGGGGTGTCGTGCAGCGATAATTTTATGCTTTTGAGGATGTGTCATATCTTGTAGCCCTAGTTTTAAACTGGTATAGTTTCTACCAGTTTAAAAAATTTACTAAAGTTGTTTCTATGCGATTTACTAAATCTGTTGATTTTTCAATGCGCGTTTTGATTTTCCTGGCCCGGTCCCAAGGACCTGTGACAATGCCTGAATTATCATCACTTTTGGGTATATCTTATAATCATTTGTCCAAATTGATCCAGAGGTTACGAAAAGAAGGGATGGTTAGAACCATACAAGGAAAGATGGGCGGCGTCATTTTACTCAAGGATCCTTCTGAAATTGATTTGAAAATGGTGGTTGATTTAATGGATGGCCCGACACTGCTTTCTCAGTGTTTAGGTGATGGTTCAAATTGTAAATTAGAGTCGGGATGTAAGCTTAAAACGGCATTGTCCCGCATGCAGACTAAGATTAATAATGAAATGGAAAATATTAAGTTAGCAGAATTGGTGTAGGAGACTAAATTGAGTAAAGATATTCACGCGATTGCAAGTAAACCTTATGAATACGGCTTTGTGACCCAAATTGAATCGGACACGATGCCTAAGGGATTGACCGAAGATGTTGTTCGGTTAATTTCTGGTAAAAAAAATGAGCCGGAATGGATGCTTGAGTACAGGCTAAAAGCGTATCGACATTGGTTAACGCTGACCGAGCCCCATTGGGCCAAAGCGGAGTACCCTAAGATTAACTATCAGGATATCCACTATTACTCAGCCCCAAAAATAACCGAGAAAAAAGCGAGTATGGATGAAGTTGATCCAGAGCTAAAACGGACTTTTGAGAAATTAGGCATTCCTTTATTTGAACAGAAAAAATTAGCCGGAGTCGCGGTTGATGCGATTTTTGATAGTGTCTCGGTAGCGACGACATTTAAAGGGAAGTTACTTGAGGCTGGCGTTGTGTTTTGCCCGCTCTCTGAAGCGATTGAAAAGTATCCTGATCTGGTTAAAAAATATTTAGGATCAGTGGTCCCTCATACAGACAATTTTTATGCGGCCCTTAATGCCGCCGTGTTTACCGAAGGCTCTTTTGTGTTTGTGCCTAAAGACACGGTTTGCCCGATGGAGCTTTCGACCTATTTTAGGATTAATACCCAGGATACGGGTCAGTTTGAGCGGACTTTGATCATTTGCGAAGAGAATAGTAGCGTGAGTTACCTTGAGGGCTGCACTGCACCAATGTTTGATACCAATCAGCTTCATGCAGCTGTGGTGGAATTAATCGCGCTTGATTATGCCAACATTAAATATTCGACTGTCCAAAACTGGTATGCGGGCGACCCTGAAACTGGGAAGGGCGGCATCTATAATTTTGTGACAAAACGAGGCAAATGCCAGGGTAAAGGATCCAAGATTTCATGGACTCAGATTGAGACCGGATCAGCGATTACCTGGAAATATCCAAGTTGTGTGTTGATTGGAGATGACTCCGTTGGTGAGTTTTACTCTGTGGCGCTAACCAACCATTTTCAAAAAGCGGATACGGGCACCAAGATGATCCATATCGGTAAAAATACTCGCAGTACCATTGTCTCTAAAGGAATTTCTGCGGGGAAATCAGAAAATACGTATCGGGGATTGGTTCAAATTAACCGGTCTGCCAAGGGTGCGGAAAACTTTACACAATGTGACTCGATGCTGATTGGTAAGCAAGCGATTGCCAATACATTGCCATATATTGATGTGCGTAATGCGTCTTCTAGCCTTGGGCATGAAGCGAGCACTGTCAAAGTGAGTCAGGATCAATTGTTTTATTTCGCTCAGCGCGGAATTTCCATGGAGAATGCGCTTCAAACTATGATAAATGGATTTTGTGCAGATGTATTTAAAGAGCTTCCCACAGAATTTGCGGTGGAAGCCACGCAGTTATTATCACTTAAATTAGAAAATTCGGTCGGGTAGGAGTCTAAAATGGTATCGATTCAAGAGTTGTATGCAGAAATTGAAGGAAAGTCGATTTTAAAAGGACTTTCTTTGGATGTAAAACCAGGGGAAGTTCATGCCATTATGGGCCCAAATGGATCTGGCAAAAGTACATTAGGTAAAATTTTGGCCGGACATCCAGATTATGAAGTGACGTCAGGGTCTGTGACTTTTGATGGCGGGAATTTACTGGATATGGATGCCGATGAACGGGCGCGAAACGGTGTGTTTATGGCGTTTCAATATCCGGTTGAAATCCCAGGGGTCAATAATGCCAGTTTTTTACGGATGTCCTATAACGCCAAGCGAAAACATTTGGGGTTACCCGAAGTCGATCCATTTGAGTTTGAGTTATTGCTTCAAAAACAATCGAAGCTTTTAAAGTTGGGTGAAGGATTACTTGATCGATCTGTGAATGATGGATTTTCTGGCGGCGAGAAAAAACGAAATGAAATTTTGCAAATGATGCTTCTTGAGCCTAAATTGGTGATTTTAGACGAGACTGATTCTGGCCTGGATATCGATGCGTTGCGGATTGTCGCAGAGTCGGTGAATCGTTTTAAATCGCCGGACCGGTCGTTTTTGGTGATTACCCATTATCAGCGATTGTTGGATTATATTGTGCCGGATGTGGTGCATGTGTTGGCCAATGGCAAGATTGTTAAAACCGGCGATCATCTTCTTGTTAGGGAATTAGAAGAACGGGGATATGATTGGTTGACCGGAGCAATCCCATCCGAAGTGGGAGGATGATCTTGGTTTCTCCATTGATTGATCTTAAATCCAAAGCCTCACAAAAATTACAGCAGATTGGGCTGCCCACGGTTGCCCATGAAGATTGGAAATATGTGGCCGATCAGGATTTTGAAGTAATTAAATCGGTTTCTCATGCGGTGCAGGATTACAAACCTTGTTCTCTTATTTTAGAAACAGAGTATGTGGTTGTGCTTGGGAAATCTGGTATTGATCAGGGCCGGTCCCGATTACCTAAAAATGGGGTTACTGTTGAATTTGGAGATTCTGAGGTTAATCAGAATGCGCTTTCCGGACTTACGCAGTCTGATGATGGCATGGTGTTAAAAGCGATTTCTGAAATGACGGGTGTGCTTCGCATTTTAGTTAATCCTCAAATTTCGCTTGATCAACCCATTCATATTGCATTTGATGAGTCTTTTTTAAATGAGCAGTGGATACAGCCTGTTGTTATCATTGAACTTGGAGAGAAGGCGACTGCATCTGTTGTTGTCCATCCGATTATGGTGGCTGGCGGCGTTGTGAATGGACTTGTGGTGGTATCAGTTGCAGATCATGCACAGGGTGAAATTGTGGCGCTTAATTTGGAAGGTCGGTCTGCGCAATTTGTGTCGATGAGCTATCGCGCGACACTTGCAGAATCTTCTCAATTTCAGTTTTTACAGGCGTCTCATCATGCTGGCAAAGTCCGGTCGGATGTTCAGGTGACGTTTACTGCGCCACATGCAAATAGTGTGTTGCGGGCAGTATTGGTCCTGGATGATCAGGATGCTGTCCATTTACGCACACATATGACCCATTTGGTTGGCGAGTGTTTTGGCCGGCAATTGGTGAAATCCATTTTAAATGGACAAAGTGTGAGTGAATTTCATGGTGGCGTTTATGTGGCCAAAGGGGCGGATTTAACCGACTCCTCTCAATCCAATGAAAATTTACTGTTATCGGATCAGGCTCGGGCAATTTCGCGTCCTCAGCTTCAAATCCATGCGGATGATGTGAAAGCAGCGCATGGGGCCAATGTTGGCCAGCTGGATGATCGGCATATTTTTTATTTGATGAGCCGTGGAATCCCTCGTGCGCAAGCGGAGCAGTTTTTATTGCAGTCTTTTATTTTGGAAGCATTGGATAGCATTTCGATGCCAGGTGTCAAATCGGCACTTAAAAAACGATTGATGATTTCTGGAGAAATTGGTGAATGAGTCGTTAGCACGAAAATTTAGAGCTGATTTTCCGGTTCTTTCGCTTGTGAAAGAGGGTAAATCCTTGGTCTATTTGGATAATGCTGCGACGACGCAAAAGCCGCGAGTGGTGGCCGATCGGTTGTATCGGTTTTATACCGAGGAATATGGCACGATTCACCGTGGAGTTTACTTTTTAAGTCAGCAGGCGACTCAGTTTTATGATGAGTCCCGGGCGATTGTGTCCCGATTTTTGAATGCGGCCAAACTTGAGGAAATCGTCCTTACTCGAGGGACGACGGAATCGATTAACTTGGTAGCTTCTGGTGTTTCTAAGCTTTGGTTGTCGGTGGGTGATGAAGTTCTCATTACAGCGATGGAGCATCATGCCAATATTGTCCCTTGGCAACAAGCGTGTTTGGCCAGTGGCGCTACGCTAAAAGTAGTCCCAATTACTTTAACTGGTGAACTGGATATGGATGCGTTTCGTAGACTACTTACCACTAAGACCAAGTTTGTATCTGTGGTTCATGTGTCTAATGCTTTGGGGACAGTGAATCCGATTGCTGACATTGTCCAAATGGCGCATGGGGTTGGGGCGAAAGTCCTGGTGGATGGCGCGCAAGCCGTGTCTCATATGCCGGTGGATGTCCAAGCGTTGGGCTGTGATTTTTATGCATTTTCTTCTCATAAATTATTTGGGCCTACTGGAGCGGGGGTGCTTTATGGCCGTTATTCGCTTCTAGAACAGCTTCCTCCTTATCAAACTGGTGGAGACATGATTGAAACCGTTACGTTTGAATCTACGACGTTTGCCAAGCCTCCAGCGCGATTTGAAGCGGGGACACCGGCAATTGCGGAGGTGATTGGCTTGGGTGCTGCAATTAATTATGTAAACTCAGTTGGATTTGAGTTTATTGCTCAGCATGAAGCGGACTTGCTTCAGTGTGCGACGGAGCAGATTTCTCGATTGAATGGAATCCGATTAATTGGAACGGCTCAAAATAAGGCGTCTGTCTTATCATTTGTGTTGGATGGGATTCATCCCCATGATGTGGGGACTGTTTTGGATGAATGCGGCGTTGCGATCAGAGCCGGGCATCATTGTGCTCAGCCGATTATGGCTTTTTTTGGAGTCCCGGCGACGAATCGGGCATCGTTTAGTTTTTATAATGTATCAGATGATGTTGATCGTTTAGTTGATGCAGTTAAATATTGTCAGCAGGTGATGGGATGAGCGCCCGTTTAGAACAGCTTTACCAAGAGACGATTCTCGATCATAATCGTAACCCTCGTTTTTTTGGAGAACCAGCGGCCTGTACGCATAAAGCGCATGGTAAAAACCCATTGTGTGGTGATGATTACTGGGTGTATTTGGATGTTCGCGATGGTGTGATTGAGGGAGTGCAGTTTAATGGAAGTGGCTGTGCGATTTCTAAGTCCAGCGCGTCGATGATGTCCGAGGCGATTAAGGGCAAGCGTCTGGAGGATGTGATTGCTAAAAAAGATGCCTTTTTGACTTTGCTTACCCAAGATGAACCTGTTTCGGATTCTGAAAAAAGCCTTCTTGGAAAGTTGATTGTGTTTGAAGGCGTTAAAAAATACCCTGTTAGGGTAAAATGTGCGGCATTATCTTGGCGTGCTCTTGAAGCGGCGCTTTTAGGTGATGAAGCTCAAGCGATTAGTACCGAGTAAAATTAACAATAAATAGGAGACTACCCATGACCACTGAAATCCGAGTAACTGCCCATGTGACGCCTAATCCAAATACGCTTAAATTTTTATTAGACCGCCAGTTGTTTACTTCTGGAACTTTTAATTTTGATTCCAAAGAAACCTCAAAAGGGTCTTCACTCCCGTATGCTTTGTTTGAAATTAAAGGCATTGAAGGTGTGATGGTAGGGCCTAATTTTGTATCTGTGACTAAATCCCCAAGCTTAGACTGGGCGGATGTGGCCGAACCAATTATCACGACTCTTAAAGGTGTGATTGCCAATGAAGATACTTATGTCGATGAAGCACTTCGTATTAACCATGCGTCTTCTGGATCGGATTCGGACGATGTCACTAAAATTAAATCTATTTTAGATGGCGAAATCCGACCGGCGGTAGCGATGGATGGCGGCGATATCGTGTTTCATACGTATGAAGATGGGATTTTAACACTTCAACTTCAAGGCGCATGTAGCTCTTGCCCAAGTTCCATTATGACTTTGAAAATGGGAATTGAAACCAGATTGAAAGAGGAAGTTCCGTCTTTGCGAGAAGTGGTTCAGCTTTAACCCTCCCCCCACCCCCTCCCTGGAGGGGAGCTTTTTTGGAGATGTATGACTCAATCTAAAATCACATTTTTAACTCAGGGGTGTCGCTTAAATCAGTCGGAGACGGCGGTGATTGAGCGGCAATTTAGCCCTGAGACGTTTTTGGTAACGGATGATGCTAATACGGCGGATGTGGTTGTGGTGAATACCTGTACGGTGACGGAGAATGGAGATGCGGACACTCGCCGGTTGGTGAGGCAGTTGGCGGCTCGTAACCCATCGGTAAAGGTGGCGTTGATTGGATGTCAGGCTCAAATTTTAAAAGAGGCATTGCTTGATTTACCCAATGTGACTTGGGTAGTGGGTAACTCTGAAAAGTTTAATTTGGCCGCGATTGTCGGTGATGCGAGCGCGACGGTTCCGCAGGTGATTGTCCCTAAAATTGAACGCACTAGTTTTACAGTGCCCGAAGTGGCGATTGACCGTAAACATACCCGTGCCAATTTGAAAATTCAGGATGGATGCGACTTTTTTTGTGCGTTTTGTGTGATTCCATTTGCCAGGGGGCCTGCGAGAAGTAGGCAATTTGGGGATATTTTGGATGAAGCTAAGTTACTGATTGCTGCGGGATACAAAGAGATTGTACTGACGGGTGTAAATATCGGGACTTACGGGGATGATGGAAAATCATTTTTGGATGTGGTGACTGCGCTTGACCAATTAGATGGACTTAAGCGAATTCGTATTTCGTCGATTGAACCGACGACAATCCCTTACGAACTATTAGATATGATGGCGGATCCTAAGTCCAAAGTCTGCCGCCATTTGCATATCCCGTTACAAAGCGGGACCGATACGATTTTGAAAGCCATGAATCGCAAATATACTTTGGCTGAATTTGATCATTTTATTACGGAGGCGAGGCGTCGGGTACCGGGGATTTGTATCGGGACGGATGTGATTGTGGGGTTTCCGGGTGAAACGGATGACTTATTTTCTCAGGCTGAAACCTATATTAGGGAGTCTGTGATTGATTATATTCATGTATTTACCTATTCAGAGCGCCTTTTTGCCAGGAGTAAACGGTTAGAAGGGCAGGTAAGCGTGGCGGATAAAGCCAAGCGCAGTGCAGCCTTACGCGGTGTTTCTAGCCGTAAGCGACGATTATTTTTAGAATCCGTTTTAAATCAACCGACAGAAGTCCTTCTCGAAACCCAAAAACATGGATATTGGACGGGACTCACCGACCATTACGTTCGGATTTACTGGGAAGGCAATGGAATCAAGAATACATTTATTCCATTGACTCCCGGTGTGGTTTATCGGGATGGGGTGAAGTAAGAGGGTACCCACGAGGGGCACCCCTACGTTGTTCGGAGATATTCATACACCCGTAGGGGCATCCCTTGTGGGTGCCCGTTCTATCGGTGGGGTTACGAAGTAAAGGTTCCGGAGCTTTATCCGAAGGCTTGGCCCCTCACCCCTCGATACATCCGCCGTCGCTAAAGCTATGGCGGATACTGGCTTTTAACCTGGCTCTTCTGCACACATAACAACCAGGTACCTTTTTTAGTTTCGTAGCGTTGCATGGTGCACTGTTCTTACCTGTGGATGCACTGGATTGTGTAACTCTATTAGTTTGAAGGCGAGTTGGATGGCGCTTAGGTATTGTTCTTCCGTTTGGACCATCCCTGGGCGTGTGAGTCTAAATTTATGGAGTTCTAGCCTGATTGTGGCATCCTTGCTAAGGAGTATCTTTGGATGGAGGGCTAAGTGGACTCCAAATGTGATAATTCCAGTTCGGCCTAGGCCTGCTCTGCAATGAACTAAGGTTTCACTGGCGATGCCTTCTGTAGAGAATTGGTCTTGTAAAATAGTATCGAGTGATAGTGGCGCTGCTACTGCTTTTTGGAAGATGTGATCATAGATTTGTTTGGCGAAGTCTGGTAAGCCATGAGTATTAATTACCTTGATTTCTCGAGGAGCACCTGTGGTAGGCATAAATATAAATGTGCTTACTGAATAAAGTGGATTATCTACGATTAAATGAGGATTTATAAATCTACTATTTGCGTCCCCCTCTAATTTATCGCCCTCCATTGCGGACTTGTCAGTATTTAGGCTTCCAAAATATCTTAAAAAAGCTGTTCCTTTTTCATCAAAGTCTGGACCTTGAGCAAATATGGTGGTGATGTTGGTTTTTTCTAATAACCTGATGAAGCCATCGAGGTGGTTAGGATCTACTCCTTGTGAGGCGATAAGTGCAAAGCCAGTGCCTACTACTACTACTCTATTGGCACCATAAGTTGTTGCCTTGCTTAGTCTTGTGGGAACAACGGGGTAATTTTTGAAAGCGGTACTAGGGGTTGGATCTTTAATAGGCATTAGATGCGTGCTGGTAGCAGGATTTTCGAAATCTGCCATACCTAAACCATGTGTACTGCTTTCTGATTTTAGACAGTATAGATGATATTTCGCCGACTTTCCTTCTCCAACTTTTTACACTAAAGTTTCGGGTATGGGTACTTGATTTTCTTTTGCTCCATCTACCGCATTATGTGTTTTTTCTTTGTCGCGTAGATCTCTCTGGACGGCGCTTAGAATATCAGCTTTCTTTTGGGTAACATCTGGTTGCGCTGCCGCTGCTGCGATTGCTATTGCTGGCTGTAGGGTAATTTTGGTCCTTTCTATAATACTGCCTGACTCATCGAAATTGGTATTTTTGATAAATTGTTGTTGGAGGGCTGTAATTCTAGCTAAAGCTTTATTAGTATCGATTGGGGATTCTTTAGTAGCGCTAGTAAAATCATACTGCTCTACACTTATCTGAAATATGGTTGGGCTGTCTTGGTTTCCGACCATATGGACCCTAAAGTGTTGGTCAGTGTGGTGCACTAAACTTTCAATGGATTCTATGATGAGCATCGCTTGTAAAAGTAATACGTTGATATCATGGGGATATTTTGTAGAGTCAGTAAGTGTTAATTTGTCATTAGCATTAGTGAATAGCTCTGTGATTTTGGTGCTTGCCTCTTGATATTTTGTGTGTGCAGCCAATGCCTGAATTAGATTAAGACCAGACCTTGGGGCAGCATTGGCTAGTTTTGAAAACTTATTAAAGATTAAATTTAGCGTTTCAATATGAGGGACAATACCGTCGACTATGCTTTGCGATTGCTCTATCACTCTGACTATGGCAGCTCCCTTGGCTCTTCCTACGGGTTTCCTTATCAAGGGTTACTGCCCTCACGGTGAGCTTCAAGATCTGCCGCTACAGGACCATCTGGATCTGCACTGTCATCTTCATTTAACCCTCCTATCTGAGTAAGCGCGTTATTCAAAGCGCTTACTTCTGCGGGGATATACACCCAGTTTGCTGCGAGAGTTCCAAAGGAATCTCTTCTTGGCGATAGTCCTGCCGCGATAAGTCCTCTTCTAAGGGTTCGAGTAATTGCAGGGCGAGTGCCTAGTAAATAATCCTTTATCGCTTGGTTTGGAGTTCCAAAATTTAATCCTTCAAGTCTAGCTTGATCTAGGTTCGTATGAACTTCTTTTAGGATTCCTGTGAAATTTTCTTCGTTTATTTCTGATAAATGGTGAATGATGCTATCCATAGTAGAGGGACTTCCTGCTGCTTGCGCTGGTACCTTGAATGCATAACTGTGTGGCAAAATGCATAATAGGGCTACAAAAATATTGGGGTAATCGGAAGTCTTTGAGAGTTCACCTGTTTTTTTGGGCTAGGGTAATGCTAATTGGCAATTCTTTTACTGTTTGATAATTTAGTTTTTGAACATGAGCGACTAAATCGTTATAACTTGCATTTATTTGTTCTTGCGGAGCTCTTGTTCTATTAAAGATCTGCATAAATGTTTGCAATGCCTCTACCGTTTTTTGAATCCCGCCTTCAATGTCAAAGTGCAACAGTTAGGATTTGAAAAAATCTTAAAAGTCAGGCTCAACCCTATGTCAAAAGATACCTCAAAAAAGACCCCTTTGTACACTCATCTCACAAAAAGTGAGCGAGAAGAAATCGCAATAGGGGTAGC
>CAMCZW010000023.1 GCA_945888435.1 bacterium UBP8_UBA817 | reverse complement strand
AATCTGGCCTTCTTTCTGATGTCTGTTTGATACCAACATCTTACTTGAAGGCCACTTCTCTTACCTACCCAAATTCAGAGCCTACCTGCCTTTTTCTTGTGCTCAGTTTATACTTAACTTTTTTTGAAAAGACCGGACACTAGTGAGATTTTAGAGGAAATTTAAAAAAACTCTCCGAGTACTTTGGTGTATCTCAAAAAGCTGTGGAAGTACGTGGTTTTTGCTTGGGATTAATTGACAATATCTAATGGCTACAAAATTTGACCGAGAACTTGAAGAGAAGCGCAAAAAGCGAAATGAAGATTTAGAAGAAAAGCTTGCACGGTGTAATTCATTTTGGAAAATTTTCTTTAGACATCCAGGAGCCTATGCCATTTTATTAATGTTTCTATGCACAGGAATTTATTATGATTGGAATCTCAAGATAATCATCGAAAAAGCCTTTGAGTATGGAGTGGTTGCCCTGATAACGTCCTTAATTCAATCTTCAATTAAAAAAGAGTTAATAACAGAAAATGAATAAATTTAAAAAGCCGATAATTATAGTGATGATGCTATTGCTGGCAGGATCAGGGACGTTAGTATTACTCATAAAATCGCCCAAGGAAGAACCAATTCTCTTCTCAAGTTCTCCAAATAACCAAGACAAAGAAAAAATTAAAAAACTGATTGAAAAGGAATGCGATTTTTTGTTTTCCGAAAGACCAACGGATGTCGAGATCGGATACTCTGATCTAGATGATGATGGCATTAACGAGATTTTTGGATTTGTCTTAGACGATTTGATGTTTGGTGTACTTAATCATGGGAAATTATTTATTTTTAAAAATATCGATGGAAATCTAAAAATAATTTGGCAAAGAGGAATGTTTGAGCCTGCAATCGCAACAAGTTTTCATAAAACAAATGGATATCATGATTTAAATATGTTTGTCCGAGACGATTGGGATAGCCATAGAAATAGAAGAGAGACATTGATTTGGACCGGAAAAGAATATGAGGTAAGTAAAATTAGGGAAGTTTCAGATAAAGAGACGAAAATATTTTTCCACGAAACGTACAACTAAATTCAAACTCGCAACAACTCCCCAAAATCCGTCGTATACGCCCCCGACCGATGCAGCGATTTCGTATTCCACTCCCTCCGCCACCCCGTAGCCGCCACCCTAACCATATCAGCCCCATAAACCCGATTAATCCCATCCATCGCCGACATTAGCGCCGAAGACTTAACCCGCCGTTCCCGATCAAACAATCCTTCCGTCATTCCATCCTGGGACTGTAACCCAGTCAAAATCACCCCCAATTTTTGATAGGGAACCCCAGCCACAAAACACCGACGAAGAGCCCGAATCGCAGCCCCCGCCAACACGCAAGTATCCGATGTCGGATCTCCACAACTCTCATAATCCGAAGACTTATGAAATAGACTCGCCTCCACATGAGCCCCAGTTCGAATAATCACAATCACACCACCCACCAATTGCCGTGCCCCACGCAATTGCTCCGAAAGTCGTGTTGCAAATGTCGAAATAATTTCCTCCGCTATTTTCAATTGAGTAATCCGCTTAGAAAAAGATCGCGTATAAATCCGGCTTTTTTGATCCTGAACAGTATCATCCAATTCCAGACATGGGATGCCATTAAGTTCATGAACCACCCTCTCCACAATCACAGAAAAATAAGACCGTATCTGATGAGGCGATGCCTGGCTCAATTCATAAGCGGTATTAATCCCCAATAGCGGCAACTTCCGAGATAATTTCCATCCAATTCCCCACACATCTCCCACAGGTAACTTTCTCAAAATAGCCTCATCCACACCAGGGTGTTTTAGTGTATAAACCCCATGATAAGAAGGATCTTTCTTGGCAATTTTTGCCGCAATTTTAGCCAAAGTCTTAGTCTTTGCAATCCCCACCGATACCGGTATTCCCACCCACTCAAGCAAGGTCTCCCTGATCGAGTGCCCCAAAACCTCACAAATTTCATCATCAGCCTCTAAAAACGCTTCATCAATCGAATAGGGTTCCACATCCGACCAAAGTTCCTTAAGCGCCATCATCACCCGCCGCGACATATCGCCATACAATGCAAAGTTAGAAGACTTCACCACCACCTTCTTTTGATAACACAAAAACTGCACCTTAAAAAATGGCACGCCCATCCCAATTCCCAATGCCTTCGCCTCATTAGACCTGGCAATCACACACCCATCATTACTCGACAGCACAATCACCGGACGCCCCCGCAACCCAGGCTGAAAAACCCGCTCGCAAGACACAAAAAAATTATTGCAATCAATCAGTAAAAAAATAGACTTCCCTCGCTCAACTCTGGCACTTTTTGCCATTAAGACTCTGACACCAATTTGACTCATTTGATTACTGGTGCAATAATCAAATATATCAACATTTAACGGAAAGATCAAAAGAGGGGGGCTACCCATGAAGCTAGAACTACAAGACTTAAAACTCATCCAAAACCTATTACAAGACGATGAACGCCCCCAGCTTCCCCAATTCCACTACCAAAAACAAATCCACCGGAAACCCCATTCGCGCAACCTCCAAAAAAGAAGCCAAAAAATCCTCAAATTCAAACTAATCACCATCATCACCACAGCCATCATCGCAGCAATTTTCACTGCCACCTTCCTCCAAACCACCCCTAAAGAAATCGAAATCACCAATACCTATAAAATCGGATTTAAATAAAAAGTAAACACCTATCTGAATCGTTGTTGTTTTTATTTGGTCTATGTATGATATTAATAGTTCGTAATAAATTTTGTTAGTAGATTGCAAATTTAACGCATTTAATCTTGGAACTGGTCACAAATTGTGACCGGTTATAGAGGGGATGAAAATCAATGAAGTTAAATCAAGAAGAGTTAGAGTTAATAAAATCTCTACAAAATGAAGAGTGGAAACAAATAGATGAGTTTCAAAAGAAAAAATTAGAATACGAAAAATATGCAAATAAGACGCTAAGAAAAGATAAGAGCGTATCTCAGGAAGACAGCAAATGGAATCTAAGCAAAAATTCTGGATAAGGAGCTTGCTAATAGGTCTAGCTGCAGTAACCGCAACAGCCTATTTTTACCCAAAAAAATCATCAATAGAACCAATATTATTCTCCAATACTCTTTATCCAAATGATCAAATGGAAGTCGCCAAATTAATCGACAAAGAATATGAAACTGATTTAACTAAGTCCCTATACAGTGTGGAAATAGCCTATTGTGATTTGGATGATGATAGAAAGCCTGAAGTTATCGCATTGGCTTACCATAGTTCAATTTGTGGAAGCGGGGGAATTCATACGGAAATTTTTAAAAGAAATAAAGACCACCTACAAAAAGTATGGGAAGCAATGACATTTGGAAGCTTAATAAAATTACCTCATAAAACAAATGGAATGTATGACATTGCATTCTTTGTAGACACACTCGATGGAAGTATAAATAATCACACACTAGTTTGGAAAAAAGATGAAGGGTATATGTTTCAAAAGACAAAAAAAATGACAAAAGAGGAGTTTGATAGCTATGCAAAAGAAAACATACGACCAATTTTTTGAAGCTTTAGGGCAAAGAGAATCTAGCGGAAATTATGAGGTAATTAATCCGATAGGATATCTTGGAAAATACCAGATGGGAAAACTGGCATTGATAGATGCTGGATATTACAAAAATGATGGGACAAAAAGTAATAAGTTTTTAGATAAAAATTGGACAGGAAAAGATGGAATAAGGAGTAAGGAAGAATTCTTGAAAAATCCCAAGGCTCAAGAAAACGCCGTCCGAATCCACATGAGCGTTCAGTGGAAGTATGTTTTAAATAAAGATTTAGATCGCTATATGGAAACTAAGGCTCAAGGCTATTTGGTAACAATATCAGGCGCCTTAGCCGGAATCCATCTAGTAGGAATTCGTTCATTAGAACTATTCCTAAAAAATGGAGTCATCAAATCAGACGGAAACGAAGTAGCAATAACAACGTACATTCAAGAAGTTGCCATCATAATGGCTCAAAATATGGAGATCGATGCAACAATAGTAATTACAAAAACTGGCAACTGCTTCTTAAAAACACCACCTGATTCCACAATAAAAAATAATCTAACAGCATAGCCAGTCGCAATTTGCGACCAGTTGATACAACCTCAAACACAAGAGACAGTTGAAATTAACTTCAAAATTCTGGATTACGATGTGATGTAGCCAAAAGGATTTACCCAAATTCAAGAAGAAACCAAGAACAAGAGACAGTTGAAAAATGATGTCAGGTGGTTAAATTAGGAGCTGCAGACTACCGAAGAGCGGAGGCCTCAGCCGTAGCGGTGTAGTTAAGGTTTGAAATTTGGCCAGATCACGGCATTTAGCAATTGTCTCACCGGAACTGGTGGATTACGGATGTAACTACGCCCCACAACTCAAACGTCATATCATCCGTAATCAAAATCGGGTCATACTTCGGATTCTCCGGCATCAAAGTAACCGTCCCATTGCCACGATGAAGCCGCTTAACCGTCACTTCCGTATCAATCACCGCAATCACAATGTCGCCATGCTGGGCCGAAACACTGCGGTCAATCACTAATAAATCATTGCTTTGAATTCCCGCATCAATCATCGAGTCCCCGCTCACCCTCACAAAAAATGTGGAAGCGGGGCGACGGATTAAGTGTCGGTTTAGATCAAGTTTTTCTTCTTGAAAATCGTCCACCCCAAAAGGGATGCCGGCCGAGACTTTCGCTCCAAATAATGGGCACTCATAGGTTTCGCCTTCGAGCATTTCACGGACATCTGTAAGCCGAGTCCGAGGTATGCGCACTTGTATAGTTTCTTCGCCATATTTTCCGCTTCCCTTGGGGCGTCCAGCGCCCGATCGTTTTCCGCCTCTAATCATATGGTTAGAATAATGGTGCAATAATCAAAAGTCAATCAAATAATAAATCCCTATCTTTAGAGGACTAAACTAAACTGCTACAATCCCACCCATGAAAACAGCACTTACAACCATTGAACTTCCAATCCCCCTCGTCCGAAAGGGCAAGGTCCGCAATGTCTACGATTTAGGAACAACGCTTCTTATCGTCGCCACCGACCGCATTTCAGCTTTTGATTATATTCTCCCATCGGGCATCCCGGATAAAGGAAAAATTCTCACTCGAGTCAGCCGCTTATGGTTTGATTTAATCGCCTCTCAGTTTGACCACCATCTTTTAAGTGATCAGGTCTCAGACTTACCTAATGAGCTAGCCCCCTATAAAGATCAGCTAGAAGGTCGCATCATGATTGTCAAGAAAACTACTGTCATCCCCGTTGAATGCGTCGTCAGAGGCTATATCATCGGCAGCGGATGGAAAGATTATCAACGTACCGGTGCCATTTGCGGCCATCACCTGCCACCTAATCTCAAACTGGCCGACAAACTCCCGCACCCCATTTTTACCCCCGCGACCAAAGCCGATACCGGCCACGATGAAAATATTTCGATCCTTGATATGGAAGACGCCATCGGCCCAAAATTAACCAGAATTCTTTTAGAAAAAAGCTTGGCACTCTACAAAATCGGAAGCGATTACGCCGCCCAAAGAGGAATTATTTTAGCCGATACTAAATTTGAATTTGGCCTCATCGGAGATCAGGTCATCTTAATCGACGAAGTCATGACCCCAGACTCCTCACGCTACTGGCCAATATCTGATTACGCCCCTGGACAAAGCCCCCAAAGTTTTGACAAACAAATCGTCCGCGATTACCTAGAAAATTCAGGCTGGGACAAGCAGCCACCAGTGCCAGAACTCCCTGAAGACATCATCCAAAAAGTCCAATCTCGATACCTTGATTTAGAGGCCTTGTTAAAAAGTCCTCACTAACGTACACTAACTCGCTCAAAAGATCCTCGGGGCGTAGCGCAGCCTGGTAGCGCACCAGTTTTGGGAACTGGGGGTCGCTGGTTCAAGTCCAGTCGCCCCGACCATTTAAAAATCATTAATCTTATGAGAATTTCCCACTTATTTATTGCAATCTCTCTCACTATCGCAATCGCCATGCCGGTCATCGCCGAAGATACCGCTCAGCGAGAATTTACCACCCATCTCTTTAATCAAAAAGATTATTACCGGACAATTACCGAAGCCAAACGATATCTATTTTTTAACCCTGAGGGACCATCTTCAGAAGAAATGGAAATATTGATTGGAGATGCCTATATTGCCGGTGGAGATCTTAAACAGGGTGTAGCGGAATATAACGCATTTATTTCACGCCACGAAAACTCTAATCGTAGTCCAGAAATCGAGTATAAAATCGCCAAAATCATGATTTCTGAACATGATTATGCCACTGCAATTACCCATTTTCAAAAAGCCATCACTCATCCTAAAGTCTCACAAGCTGTGGCTGAAAAATCTAAAAAATGGACGGCCATACTTTCGGCCTCCCATCTGCCCACAGACCCCGAAATCCAGATTACAGCATTAGAAGTAGACGATAAACTTCGCCTAGAATTAAATAGCGAATTTCAAAAAGTTGAATTTAAAAACCCCTCAACCGCAGGGATCTTATCTGGAATTCTCCCTGGTGCAGGGCAGTGGTATGTGGGGAGGCATCAAGATGCAAAAACTGCATTTATCCTCAATGGCGTATTTATATGGGGAGCCATCGAAGCATTTAATCAGAGTAATACCGGAGTGGGCGCGATGATGCTGCTATTTGAAGCAGGATGGTATACCGGAAATATCTACAGTGCCATCAGCGGTGCTCATAAATATAACCGACTGAAAAAAGACAAATTTATTTTAAAAAACTCAATTGATTTAGGAGTTTATGTGATTCATGATGATCCGACACTCTCTATTGCTACTCATATTAGTTTTTAGCTGCCCGCTTAATGCGCAATCATTAAAGCCGACGATTGCAAAAACACATATTAATCCTGTTGAAAAAAACGAACTGCGATTTAATTTGTCACAAGGATTTCGCTTAGGAATTGCACTTCATCAAAATTTCATCTCCCATGTTGACGGGGATCGATGTAGAATGAGTCCATCATGTTCTGCCTATAGTCTACAGGCGGTACAGAAGCACGGTGTATATGCAGGGCTTGTCCTAACGTCAGATCGCTTACTCCATGAACTAGATGAGTGGCAGGTATCTCCGATCTTGATTAATAAAGACAACTCGGTGTACGTCAGTGATCCTGTAGAAAATAATGACTTTTGGTGGAATAAAAAAAAGGAGAAATAAAACGATGAATAAACTAAGTAAAATGGCTCTAATTGCAGTGACGGTAATCGTGGTATCAGCCACAGCGACTATGGCGGCGACGGCTAAACTTTCCTCAGGAACAGCAATCGATGCCAAAATAACAGAAACGATTAATGGAAGCGCGGCCCAAGTTGGACAACGAATTCTGATGGTTGTTGATAAAGATATTAAATTAAACGGCAAAGTAGTTATTTCTGCAGGAGCTCAAGTAATTGCTGAAATTACAGACGCTACAAGCAAAAACTATGCAGGGATCCCTGGAAAACTTTTAGTTTCTTTTAAAACCGTTAAAGCAATTGATGGACAAGATATTTCAATCAGCGGCACTAAAGAAAGAAAAGGTGAAGATAAAATGTTACCTGCGATCGGATTAGGATTAGTATGCTGCCCATTATTCTTCCTTATGCAAGGTGGAGAGGGTGTAATCCCAGCTGGACAAATTATCACAGTTTATACAGTTCAAAACGCCGACATCACTATCTAATAAATACATAATTTCCGGGGACTGAGCGATCGGTCCCCATCATGCATCGTAGTTTTTACATTCAGGATCCAATTACACTAACCCCCGATAAATTAACTCAGTTAATCCAAAAAATTATCAACCTTGAAACCAATTTTTACAATGTAAGCTAGAACACTATTTTGATTCAATCGATGGAAAATCCGCTCATCTCAAGGCCACTTCCGTAGGTGCCCATGTCTATTAATGAATGGCACCCACTACACCTCAGGGCGAGAGCTAACCGAAAAATGTCAAAAAGAAGATGGCCGAGAGTTTAGCTCGCTCACAAGTAAGTACGAAAGAACCGAGTTATACGTATTCCCGAAATAACTGCTTCGCCAACTTCAACGCATGAAACCGATGACTGATCTGATGTTTCTCTTCAGGCAGCATCTGGGCAACGGTCCTTTTTTCGCCATCAGGGATGAATATCGGATCGTATCCAAATCCATGGACCCCCAAAAGGCTAAACCCGATCTGGCCGCGCATGAAGCCCTCTGTTGTGCGGATAGACCCATCTGGAAACTTAAGCGCAATCGCACATGTATAATGAGCATTGCGATAGGGCGCTTCGCCCAACTCCGATAACAAAAGCTGGCACTGATCCGTATTGCTAAGCCCATTACCGCCATACCTGGCCGAAAATACACCCGGTCTTCCCCCTAACGACTCGACCGACAATCCAGAATCATCGGCTAAATAAATACGGCCCGGAACCAACGGAAGTGGAAGCACCTTCTTAATCGCATTCGAAATAAAGGTATCCCCATCTTCCACGATATCCGGGACCGTGGTCATCACATCATGAATCGACACCACAGGAAGTCCCATTGAGTTGAAAATCACAGAGATTTCTTTGATTTTATCTAAATTACCCGACATGACCACTAATTGTGGGAGTCCCATGACTTAAGTCCTTTGGACGGCAACAACGTCCGAAATACCCCTGATCGATCCCATCAACAAATCCAATTGAACCACATTGGGGATATCTAAAATTAAAATCACACTCACCATGCCACCCTGATCATGAAGTCGGGTTTCCACATGGGCTAAAGTTAATTTTTTAGACGTAATGACCGCAAGGACATCTTGCAAAAAGCCCAGTCGGTTAAATCCTTCAACCAGTAAACTGACAGAAAATTGATGTTGACCTCGCTGAGCATCCCACTCCACTTCCACCAACCTGGCTTTTTTGTCTGGAGTTAAATGAAAAATATGACCACAATCCGATCGGTGGACCGACACTCCAGCACCCAAGGTAATAAATCCAATAATGACATCCCCCGGTAGCGGGCTACAGCATTTGGCAAATTTAACACTAATATTACGCTCGCCTAAAACAGTAACCCCAGAAGAGGCATTGCTCTTTTTGGAGCGAACCCGTTGCATAAAGATCGGATCCATCGCAACGGTGGCATCCTGTGTACTATCCCGATAATGCCTAATCAATTCACGGGGCATTAAGTCACCCTTGGCAATGAGTTCATACATTTCATCAAAGGAGGCCAGGCTAAATCGAGGGTAACTCTCTCTCATCGCAACTAAAAAGTCATCAGAGCCCACGACTTTGAGAGGGATTCCGCTCATTAAGACCACTTTTTCAAATTTACGTTTACCGGCTTTAATATTGGCCAACGATTTTTGGCGTTTAAACCATTGTTTAATTCGATTTTTAGCTTGAGAAGTCGCCACGAAATCTAGCCAGTCCAGCTTAGGCGCCGAGATTTTAGATCTCAGTACTTCAATCCGATCACCGTTTCTAAGCCGATAATCCAGGGGCACAATATGGCCATTAGCCTTAGCGCCGATACAGGAATGCCCGATTTCGGTATGGATTTTATACGCAAAATCAATTGGGGTAGACCCCTTAGGGAACATCTGAATATCGCCTTTTGGAGAAAATACAAAGACTTCTTCAATAAATAAATCGAGTTTGAGTTCCCGTAAAAAATCAGCTGGCGTCGTCGGATCATAATGAAAATCAACAATTTCTCTCAACCATGCAAAATCACCTTGAGTGGCCCCCGATGTTTTTTGAGCCTTATATTGCCAATGGGCCGCAACTCCATATTCTGCAACCTGATGCATTTCGTAGGTGCGAATCTGGATTTCAATCGGTTTTCCTTCAGGGCCAATAACGGTGGTGTGAAGAGATTGGTATAAGTTGGATTTTGGGACGGCAATATAATCCTTAATCCGTCCGCTAATAGGTTTGAAATGCGAGTGAACGACCCCCAGTACCTGATAACATTCAGGGAGCGTATTCACAAAAACGCGAATTCCTAAAATATCGTATAACTCATCAAATGAAATATGATTTTGATCTAATTTTTGAAAAATACTATAAAAATGTTTCGGGCGACCCGTTACATCCGAATGAATACCAGCTTCATCCAAAATCAACCGGATTTGACCACTAAACCGTTCAACATAGTGCTCACGCTCGTCTCGATTCGAGGATACCAATTCTCGAATATGCTGAAACTCTTCTGGCTGAAGCGCCTGAAATGCCAAATCTTCCATTTCCCATTTGAGATTCCACATCCCCATCCGGTGCGCGAGGGGGGCGAAAATTTCGCGGGTTTCACGGGCAATACGCTGTTGCTTAGGCGGCGGGAGATGGGAGAGTGTCCTCATATTATGCAGCCGGTCCGCGAGCTTAATGATGACAACGCGAACATCCTGCGCCATCGCCAAAAACATTTTTCTAAAATTCTCCGCTTGCTCCGCTTCTTTGGAGTCAAACCTAAATTTTCCTAGCTTAGTGACACCCTTCACCAGCTGACAAATATCATGACCAAAGGCCGTTTCAATTTCTTTTTCGGTTAAATGGGTATCTTCAACCGTATCATGCAGCAGCCCAGCACAAATGGTCGGCGTATCCTGACGAAGCTCAGCCAAAATACAGGCCACACTGGTCGGGTGCACAATGTACGGACTTCCGGATTTTCTAAATTGCCCATCATGAGCCGAATAAGAGGTGTCATAGGCACGTTTAATCGTCGCAAGATCCGAGACAGGCAAATACTCCTGACAAAGACGTTTCAGCGATTCAAAATCAGCCACGGCTTCCCTCTCCCTCTCGAATATCAATCAAGCTCAACTGAGGAATGACATTCCCCTGCCATCGATTGACTTCAAGACTACAGGCGATATCCACCGTAGATCGATACAGAAGCGATAATTTTTCATGAAGTCCAAATCCAATGGCATCAATCACATATTTCCCCGCAGGGTCAGAAAATGTCACTTTTAAATGAGTTCCATTGGCCCCAACCGTCTTAAATGAGATCGGGCGCATATTTTTAGCATAAAATAAGGGAGATGGATTTGTCGGTCCAAATGGAGATAACCTGCTAATCGATCCCGCCAAATCAAGCGTCATATCCGAAATATCCAGCTCCAAGTCCAACTCTAAAATCGGCATTAAATCCTGATCCGTTAACATCTCGTCCGCCACTGCGCGAACGGCGACTTTAAAAGCCTCAACGGTTTCAGGGGCCATACTAAATCCAGCCGCTTCTTTATGCCCACCAAAAGTAAGGTAGTAGGGGAGGCAGCGATTAAGTAAGTCATACATATTCACACGCCCCACACTTCGGCAGGAGCCTCGAGAAACTTTCTCATCCACAGCAATCAAAATCACCGGACGATGAAACCGTTCAACTAATCGAGATGAAATAATCCCGACCACACCGGCATGCCAATTGGTGCCAGATAATACGAGTACCTTATGGTCTAACCATTCAGGATTCGCTTTCAGTTGAGCCAGGCAATCAATCATGACGGCTTCACTCAAGGCTTGGCGGTCCTGATTCATTTTATTAAGAGTATGGGCAAGCGCCGTCGCCGCATCCTGATCCTGAGATAACAGCAAATCAACTGCAACGCGGGCATCTCCAATCCGCCCAGAGGCATTCAGTCGCGGGGCAATCGTAAACCCAACATCACGGCTCGTCACTGAATCGCCTTTAAACTCCGCAATCTCAAGTAACGCATTAATCCCAACTCGCTTTCGAGAAGTCAGTACTTCAAGCCCTTTCGCAGTTAATGCCCGATTTCGCCGAAACATCGGGGCCACATCTGCAATTGTACCCAAGGCCACTAAATCTAAATGGGTTTCAAGACATAAGTCAGATTTTAAATATTGACGGACAAAATAATCCAAAAAATCGTACACAATTCCAACTGTACATAGCCCAAAGGACCAATGCGTGGCAGGCAATAAGCGGGGGTTCAACATTCCCTCTACCACCGGTAATACTTCCGGCAATGTATGGTGATCAAAAATCAAAACTTCAAGATCGGTACCCCGTTTTAGCTCTTCAATTTCGGCCGCATTACTTGTCCCGCAATCCAGTGTAATCAGTAATCCACAGTTATACGAAATCAACGTATCTTTAATCGATGTCGTCAGTCCATACCCATCTTTAAACCGATTGGGAATATAAAACGCCACCTTTACACCTAACTCTCTCAAAACCGATACCATCAGGGTGGTAGACGTCATGCCATCCACATCATAATCCCCATACACAAACACCGGTCGGCCAGAGTCCATTGCCGCTTTTAAAACGGTAGAACAAGCAAGTAATGTTTCCTGAGGAAATGAATCCGAATAAGATAAATCCGGCGTTAAAAAAGAATGCGCATCCGACAAAGACCGAATCCCACGATTGAGCAAAACCTGGGCAATCACAGGGTTAATTCCCAGGGATTTCCCTAGTTTAGTCGATAGGTCGTCATGAGAAGGATAAACCGACCAGCGTTTGCAACTGGCCATATCTAGGCGCGCAATCTAACTAATACTTGCCCGTATTCAACCGCATCACCATTGCTGAGACATACTTCTTCAACAACACCTTCATGATCCGATTCAATTTCATTAAACAATTTCATCGCTTCAATAATGCAAATAACTTGGCCTTTTTTAACGCGGTCACCGACTTTAATAAATGACGGTACGTCTGGACTGGAAGAACTATAAAAAGTCCCTACCATCTGAGCTTTAACATCTAAGGAATTAGGGTCAACCGCAGGCTTGGCCACGGCAACATCCGACATTTGTGGATGAACATGAGTATGATGAGTCGGCAGAGGGGCTGAAGCCGCGACATACTGAGGCGCATGCCCAATCACCGTCAACTCTTTTCTAATCTCGATTTTGACACCGTTTTCTTCAATCGCTAGGTGCGAAATCTGAGCTTCTTCAACCAAGACAACCAAACGTTTAATCTCTTTTAAATCCATAATCGTAATACCTCAATAATTGAAAAATAATGACTAACTTAATAATGATAAGTGAATAAACTAAAACAACCCGCTCATAGTAACGTATTTGAAGATCTTATGCAAAATCCTATAGAATCAGATTTATGTCAAAAAAAATATGTAAAGTAGCTCACCAAGACCAACACGTAAACTCTGCGACGATTACCCAAATTCCAGGAGATAAATCTATTTCTCACCGAGCGGTAATTTTGGCCAGCCTATCCGATCAGCCCATTACCATTACCAACTTTTTAGCATCAGAAGATTGCCTCAATACCGCCAATATTTTTAGACAATTAGGGATTCAAATCACTCAAAACGCAGATAATACCCTCGTCGTTCACGGAAAAGGAATGCATGGATTAACAGAATCCCGAGATTTACTCGATGTTGGTAATTCCGGCACTAGTATCCGATTGCTCACAGGTCTACTCTCTGCTCAATCCTTCAAATCGACCATCGCCGGAGATGACTCCATTGCCCGTCGTCCAATGAAACGCGTCATCGATCCACTAAGCCAAATGGGCGCAAAAATTACAGGTCAAGCCCTCCCCGGTAAAACGGATACCTACCCACCTCTCACAATTAATGGGACATCCCAACTACAAGGGATTCACTACACCATGCCAGTTGCCAGCGCTCAGGTAAAATCGGCCATCTTATTAGCCGCATTATTTGCAACGACTGCGACTACCCTCATCGAGAAAAAACCATCTCGCGACCACACTGAGCGAATGTTTGAAACCTTTGGAGTTGATATTAAACGCGATGGAAACGTCATCCACATGATGCCGCCAAGCCAATTAAAATTACCCAATCACAATCATATCCATGTGCCATCTGATTTCTCATCAGCTGCATTCTTTCTCGTTTTGGGGGCCGTCATTCCAGGTCTAACTCTAACCCTCACCAACATCGGTTTAAACCCCACCCGAAGCGCCCTCATCGACGTCTTAAGAAAAATGAATGCCAATATCCACGTCACCCCCAAACTATCCGATGGGGCAGAGCCAATGGGCGACATCACCGTCACGGGCGGCATCCTCACCAACATCGATGTCCCCTCCGAAGTCATCCCCATCATCATCGACGAAATCCCAATCCTATCCGTCGCCGCATTACTCGCCAAAGGCACCATGCGCATCCACAATGCAGAAGAACTCAGGGTCAAAGAATCCGACCGAATCGCAGGCATCGTCCAGCTCATCCAAGCCATCGGCGGCCAAGTCGAAGAAACCCCAGACGGCTTCAGCACGCACTCCCTCACAACCCCGCAAGACTTCCACTACGACGCCGGCCACGATCACCGCATGGCCATGTCCGCAATCATTCTGGCCATCGCCACGGGTGTCAAAGCCGAAGTCAAAGGCTGCGACTACATCGCCACGTCATTTCCTAATTTCTTTGATATTTTAAAAAGTCTGGATATTAGGTTTTCGTTGGAGTAACCGATTAGGACGGGCACCCACAAGGGATGCCCCTACGGGTGTATGAATATCTCCGAACAATGTAGGGGTGCCCCTCGTGGGTACCCGCTATCCTTATTCCTCTTCCCTAAACGCCCCAGGATCCGATCTTAATTGCATGACAAAATGCCGAATCCCTTTCTCTGAAATATGAGCAGGGAGCGGCAATGTCGGCGGAAGTCCCAATGACTTCAACTCCGGAAACACAAACATAATATCGGCCATATACAGCGGACGTCCGACCTCGGATCTGAGCTCCATCAAGCGTCCAAGTAATAAATACTTTTCACCTTCATGCAACGTATCATTCATCATCAATTTCGTGAGTTTAGGTAAAATCAATTTGTCATATCGGGCATCGAGTAAATGATCGATTAGCTTAAGTAAATCATCTTTTTTAAAGGGTTTATTTAAATACTCAACTGCCCCAATTCGAATCGAATCCACAGCAATATCTACAAATTCAAACGCTGTAATAATAACGGTCTGAGACATCGGAGCCAATTCCTGAAGTTGCGGCAAAATATCCGTTCCAGATCCATCTGGTAAAAAGACATCCAACAAAATAATATCGATATCGGGATGTTCTTCCGTAATACTCAATGCATCTCTGCAATTGCCAGCGCCAAGCACAATAAAATCACGGTCTAAAAATTCAATAATCAAATCTCGATAAATTTCTTCATCTTCAACCACCAAAATTTTAGGGAGTGGCTTCGCATGATGATCCACAAATGTTGATAAATAATCCAAATCCGACATCAATACATCCACATCATGGTTGTGAGTGACATCCGAAATCGCTGCCGTCCATTCTTTTCTGAGCTGTAAAAGTGTCGCAATGTCAAAATACTGATGGAACTGCTTTTCAGTCATCATTTCCATTTTTTTAGCCATATCAAAACGAGACAGGGTGTCCTCAATGGTTCGAGTTAATTCATGAACATCAAATGGAGACGACAAGTACGACGACGCCCCCAGCTTTACCGCCTGAACGGCATGATTAATATTAATAGTTTTGGAATAAACAATAATTTCAGGCACATGACTAATGTCTCTCATGCGAGAAATCAAAGAATTGGCATACAAAGAGGATAGGTCCAAATTTAAAAGAACAATCCGAATTTGAAGATAGCGGCGGCGATACTCTTCTAATGCGATATCTGGTGTTTCCGCAAAAAAAAGCATGTATTGGCCGGCCAGGTGTTGATTTAGAAACTGAATCAACTCAGGATCATGGTCCACAACCATAATACAAATAGGACTCATTGGTGCCCCCATGGCTGTTTACTTATAGAGAGATTAAATGTAAATTTCATAATTATGATTCGAATGGCCCGTTCATATAAAGAAGCGCAAACCAAACGCCAAGAGAGTATCGCACCTTTCGATGAAGAACAAGTAAGAGACGATCTCAAGGCGATGAGAGCGGATATTCAAGCAAACGGCGATTCAGCCATTCTTCACTATCTCCAAAAATATGACAAAATCAACAAAGAGACTTTTACGCTCAAAGTCACAGACCAAGACATCAAGAATGCATTTGATCATGTCAGCCCTGATCAACTCAATGCCCTAAAAAACGCAAAAGAAAATATCGAAAAATATCACCAACGACAATATCCAAAATCATGGCAGGAAACCGATGACCAAGGCAATATTTTCGGCCAAAAATTTACCCCAATTTCAACCGTAGGCCTCTATGTCCCCGGTGGGCGCGCGGTCTATCCATCCACAGTTCTCATGAATGCCATCCCCGCTAAAATTGCAGGGGTCACTAGTGCCGTTGTCATTACCCCGCCCAACCAACATGGCGACATCTCTCCATTTATTATCGTAGCTGCAGAGTTATGCGGTGTGGACGCCATCTACAAAGTAGGGGGCGCGCAATCCGTCTTCGGAGTTGCCTACGGCACCCAAACTCTCCCCAAAGTCGACAAAATCGTTGGCCCCGGAAACATCTATGTCACCATCGCCAAGCAAATGGTCTACGGCCAAGTCGACATCGACAAACCCGCAGGACCATCCGAAGTCCTGGTCTATATCGATTCTCCAAAATACGCCCGCTACGCCGCCTCCGAACTCTTGGCCCAACTCGAACACGACCCCATGGCCCGCGCATTCGCCATCTCAGAAAACAAAGCGGCACTAGACGAAATCGCCAAACAATTACCCTCTCTATTTGATGCCTGTAAACGCCAAGAAATAATCACCCAGGCGCTTAATAATTCAGCCCTGATTCATGTTGCTTCACGTGAAGAAGCTATCCAGGAAATCAACACCATCGCCTCAGAACATCTCGTCATTTTAGTAGATGATTATCAACCGATTCTCGACAAGATTCAAAACGCTGGATCCATTTTCTGCGGTCCTTATAGCCCAGTCGCCATCGGTGATTATTACGCCGGTCCCAATCATGTACTCCCCACCGAAAGTGCGGCCCGATTTGCATCACCCTTGGGCGTCATGGATTTTATGAAGTACTCCTCTTATATGACCTACACCAAAGAAAGTCTAGCAAAATCAAAAGCGGACATGAAGCTCTTAACCGACATCGAAGGTTTCGACGCCCACTACCAAACCGTCGCAATTAGGGAGGAATAATATGAGCGCCGACAAAATCGCAATTCTCAACAAAAAATCCGTCTGGCAGCATATCCTCCCAGACTTCAACATCACCGATACTCCACTAGAAATCCCCGCCGCCTACCAACTCTCCCAAGAAAAAATCGACGATCTCAAAACCGCATTCAAAGAAGAAGGCGTCATCCAAATCGATGCCATCATCCCCAAAGAACAAACCCAAAAACTAGAACAAGGCATCCGTACACTCCGCCAAAAAGGCATCCACCAAGTATTCGCCTTCGTTTACGATGAATACTGGATCGCCCTCAAACAACTCATGCCAGTCCTCAAGCAAATGTTTGGCGAAGACATCATGGTCATGCCCGACATCTGGGCCTGGATGGTCGAGCGCGGCGCCAAACATTCCGGCTGGCCCATCCACCGCGACCTAGCCAACCTCCAACTCGCCAAAGACGGTTCTCCCAACATGATCACTCTCTGGATCCCTCTAGTCGACGTCGATCCTTACAACTCCTGCATGTACGTCGTCCCGGCAAACCTCGACACCAACTACCCCGATAATCTCTCTAGTTACAGCTTCAAACCCGAAAACTGCCGCGCCTTACCCGCCCCCGCAGGCAGCGCCATCCTCTGGAGCGCCAACATTCTCCACTGGGGTAGCCGCAGTACCCGCTACGCCAAAACCGAACGCATCAGCTACGCCTTCTACCTCCAACGCGAAGGCACGCCCCTCAACGGCCCCGTAATTCCCCTAGACCAAGCCTTCACCTTCGAAACCCGCCTCCGCTACATCGCTACCCAAATCATGGACTACTCCCGCGACCCCTTCGCGCCTTTCATCCACGACTGGGCCAAATCCATCCGCTTCGATCCAAAAGAATCGGATCCGAGTATGTATTGAAAACTTGGTAAAAATAAAGATTTTTAAAGAAATTGGAGGTGACATTTTTGCACCTCCAATCCTAAGAATTTATTAAGTATAGAAAATGGAAGTCACAAATTGTGACTTCCAAAGATAAGATAGTGATATATCAGTACTCCATCAACCTCTTCGTACCTATTCCTATGGTCTAAGGTAACACTCACCCTAAGTCCCTCTCTTTTCAAAAGAGGGACTTTTATTTAGGTATCAGGGAAACCAATGGGCGTATGCAATACGCCCCTACAAGCAAATGAAAATACGAAAATAACAGGAGACAGGTTTCAAACCTGTCTCTACGGGATCACACTAAAATATTATTTAACCAACCTTGAAGTAGAAACTATGGTGTCGCAAAATGCGATACCACTAAAAAGTTGCTAACCAATAATATTTCCCATAAAGTTATTCACATGAAAAAAATACTACTCACAATCCTAACAACCTTCACCCTAACCACAGCAATAACCGCTCAAGAACCCCCAAGTAATCAAGACACATTCAGCGACATCACCCAAGAATCAGTCCAGCAAGAACCCATCAAAATAACCCCAGGCTACTACCGATACAACGGCGTCTACGTCAACGGCTTCCGAGACTTCTACCGCGCCCCAACCCCAAAAAACGCCCGCCTACCCGAATATGATCCCGGCGCCTACTCAAAAAATCTACAAAGAACTCCCCAACGACCCCCGCAATCTCGGATATAAAAAATCATGAAGTTTAAGAGAGGTATCTATTAAACGAAGTAGTGTACCTTTCTTTCTGTAAAATTGGGTTTTAGATACGTATCCCGCCTTCAATGTCAAAGTGCAACAGTTAGGATTTGAAAAAACTTTAAAAGTCAGGCAAAACTGAAATGAAGTGATCTGTCCAGAACAGCGCAGCTGCCCGCAAGGCGGGTCGGAGATTCTGGACAGGTTAACGGAATGGAAGTTATGGAGCGAAAGGGTAACCTCAAGTAGTAGGGTTAAGACACTTCTGATATGGTGAGATTCAGTAAAAAACCATCATAAAAGGAAGGCTCAACCCTATGTCAAAAGATACCTCAAAAAAGACCCCTTTGTACACTCATCTCACAAAAAGTGAGCGAGAAGAAATCGCAATAGGGGTAGCCACAGGCTTATCACAATATGCTATCGCAAAGGTACTTAAGCGAAGCCCAAGCTCCATCAGTAGGGAGCTTCTCAGGAATAAACCCGCAAAAAATATCGTTGAATATCGTGCTAACCCTGCTCACCAGCGCAGCCAAGATCGTTGGCAAACAAGTCATTGCCGGAAACGCCTTAAATCAGACGATCTTCGAGCCCATGTCGTTGAAAAACTCATCCTCGGCTGGACACCTCAAATTATTGCAGGCCGTATCAGTTGTGAGGGTCTCTTGCCAAAAACCAATCATGAGTCCATTTACCAATGGATTTACTCTGAACAAAGGGATCTCATTAAATATCTTCCTCGCTCCCATCGGAAGCGTCGTAAAAGAGGCTCCGCCAAGTACAAGCACGCCTCTAAAATACCTAGCAGAATCCCTATTAAAAATCGACCGCTAGCAGCCGATCTACGTACTGAACCCGGCCATTGGGAAGCCGATACCGCTGTTTCCAGACAAAGCCAGGCCGCCATTGCCATCCTCATTGAACGTACCTCACGCTTGGTCAAAATCCGACACATGCTTTCCAAATCAGCCCATCATATGGAGCAGGCCCTCATCTCTAGCCTTGCTGATATTCCCCCTCAATTTAGAAAATCCATCACCTATGACAACGGCACTGAAAATACCAGACATCAAACTGTTAACAAGGCTCTCAACACCCTCTCTTTTTTCTGTGAACCTTACCACAGTTGGGAAAAAGGGTCTGTCGAACAAGTCATCGGCCTCATCCGTCGTACTTATCCAAAAAAAACAGACTGGGCATTGATTTCACAATCAGACCTCGATATTATCCAACACAAGCTAAATCACCGTCCCAGAAAATGTCTTAACTTTTTGTCGCCTCATGAGACCTATGTTGCACTTGCTGCTTGAATGTGGG
>CAMCZW010000022.1 GCA_945888435.1 bacterium UBP8_UBA817 | reverse complement strand
TCCCCAATGAAGCCTCCTGTCTCAGATTGATGTCTGCTCTTTTACTTGAGGTTCATGAGGACTGGCTCGACGGCAGGAGGGTCTTGCCTATGGTCTAATTTGAACGCCCTATGGAAGCTCTTTTACAGAAAAATTGTTGCACAATCCTAAAATACACCCGATTTTCTTTAATTTTAAGCTCATTTAAGCACCGCCATTTTAATTTTAGACATGGCCTTTTCGTCACTTGTTTTAGCGAGGATATACGCGATATACACACCGTTTGCGACTGTTTCGCTGTATCTGTTTTTTCCGTCCCAGATGATTTGATTAAATCCGGCTGCTGCTCCTGAGGTTCCCGCCATTATTTCCTGATGCCATAACTGCTCTCCTGACAGCGAGTAAATATAAAGATCAATGTCTGCATCTTGGCTTAAGCTGTATTCAATATGGGTTGAAGTCTGATTGGGATTAAATGGATTAGGCCCATTAATCGCATTTTCGATCTTTAAATTGGTGGCTACCTTAAATATGGGTGATGTTAGTGTACTTGTCTTACCACTGCTATCTGAGGCCGATACGATAACCTGGTAGCGTCGGTTCTTCTAGGGCCTGTAGAACCTGGTAGGTTACTTCTATTTCATTATTGGTTGTGGCGGCTAGTACTGATGATGTTGAAACTATGCTTAAAAAGCCTTCTGTTTCTACAATTTTGATATTGTAGGACGCAATATCCCCAGTTATTCCAGGTGCAATGGTTGCGATTAAAGTCGGCTGAGATCGGACATAGTCGTTTTCTTCAATTTCTTTACCATCTATAGTGAGCATTTGGATCGATGGAGTTGCGGTTGCAACGCTAAATGAGGAGTTATAGTTTAAATTATTCCCTTTTTCATCAACAATCTGAGTACCCTTTCCCTCAATGAGGTTAAAATAATGGATGGTATTTGTTTCCATATCTTTAATGGCCATTGGATCAGCTTCTACTCTACTTTCTCCACTCAATAGGCCTAGAATTAGTCCGCTCAGCAAAACTAGTCGTTGCCCCCTACTTATCATTTCCTGGCTTCCTCAAGTGCTTGAATGCGGGACTCAAGCTGAATAATGTAAAGGGTCAGCTCTTCAATCTTTTTCATTTGAATAGTTTGCATTTTGGCCAAACTTAACCCTGAGGCTTTAAGTTCTTTTTCGGAAGGGACACCGGGCAAATGTTTGTTAATTTTTATAAAAGTATCGACATCTTTGATCGGAAGTAATGGATAATTTTTCTCAAGTACATAGTCTGCCCAATTCTCTAAATTCAGGATCATATCCTCAGCTTTGATAGTACCGCCTACAGTCAGATGGTAATTGCTATTGATTGGAGCATTGATTGCAACTCTATTACTAATAACTGCATTTCCACTAACCCATAACTTTTCAGATGGATTAATGACTCCAATACCAACAAAGCCAGTTCCGCCCTTAATTGCCATTCTGGTCGTTGGAATTTTTCTTTTCTGGGACTCATTCCATTCCACAGATTGAAATGCGAGAGTTTGATAATTTCCTTCACTTCCAAATTGGATATCTACGTTAGATACCGAAGAGTTTTCCAACCTGAACTTTGCGCTGGAATTATTATAAGTCAGGCCTGTAAAATATTGATCTCCTGGCGTTTTATGAGAACTGTGGAAAGAAATCTTTCCTAGTGCCTGAACTTGATCATATCCAATTTGTAATCCATTTTTTACAAATGCCCCGCCACGGACATTCAAGTCTCCGCTTATATCTAGAGTGGTAATTGGAGTGGTTGTCCCTATCCCAATATTCCCATTGAGTAAATATAATGGGATATTTGGATCAACTGCGCTTAGCGGAATGGCCAATGCGATTATTATCGCTAAAATACCGTATAGCTTCTTAATGCCTCTCATTATAACCCCTCTTGCATTATTAAATTTATTTAACAATCAAAATATAACGTCTTATTAAAAAGGATAGTACACAGGAAATGTATCAATTTCAAGTTGACACTTTATAACGTCTCTAATTAGTGCTTTTATTTTTTGGGGATGGAGAGAGAGCCTGCTAATTCTTTACTTCATCGCCTTTTTCATCGTTTCGATGGATTTTTTGTAGATTCTGGAGACTTGGGACTCTGAAATCCCTAGTCGATCGCCAATTTCTTTGAATGTTTGATCATCTTTGGTATGGGCAATGACAATTTTGCGATCTCGGTAGCTTAATGCGTCCATGGCCGTATTGAGTTGGATGCCGGTTTCTACCTGGACTTTAAAGTCGGCGCGATCCTGTGACATGACATAGATGTGGGCCGCATCGGTCATCCATTCGTAAAACCGAGAGGGGTCAGATTTACTGATGTAGCGGATATGATCCTTCATTGCACCGATGATTCGCGCTTGAGCGAGTGGCCATATATTGCTGTTCTGGATGGGGTTCCATACTTTGAGTGTCTCTAAAAACTCTAGCTGTGCAATCGTGGTGAGGTCATCGCCTTCGCTTTCGGCCACATGCCTTGGCAGATGACGGACATAACGCTTTACAACCTTCATCAGGCTAGGATTAAAGTAATTTAATATCTCGGCAACATGGTATTTAAGGAGTTGAACCTTGATGTTATTGAGGACTTTTTCTGCAATCTTGTCCCATACCAAGTCAACGCTCTTGTCTGGCATTTTTTTCTATTAAATCCCTAATCGGGTAAATACGTCGTTAAGATAATCGCTTGATTTGACGTGGATGGCCTTTTTTTCTGGCAACAATGTATCAACGATACCGTTGGCTTCTGCAACAATTTTTTCTTTAATTTTCATCTTAAGCTCATCGCTTCCTTCAATTGGAGACAATAATAAGTCGATATATTGATGAGTTTCATCTTTGACATAATCTTTGGCCTTTCCGCCCCTAAAATCAGTTTGAGTGATCCGTTTTAGGAAATAGGAATTTTGAGGGGTTTCTTTATCCATCTTCTGACACCAACCCAATTGATTGTACTTTTACTGAGGGAATAACCTCGTTATAGGATAACACAACTAATTGTGGATAGCTTCTTTCACAAAACTTTTTAAGATGGGGTCTAAGACGTGGAGAACATAGTGCCAAGGCTGGTTTTTCCATTTTTCTAAAGTTACTCATATGTTGCCCGATTTGCTCTAGCACCCTCTCCCCTAATTCGGGTTCAAGCGCTAAAAATGATCCGTATTCGGACTGATGAATGGCGCTAATCATGGACTCTTCAAGCTTAGGATCGATGGTAAATACCGTTAAAATATCCTCTTTGTCCACATACTGACTGCATATCTGTCTGGCCAAAGATTGCCTGACATATTCGGCTAGTAAATTGGTATCTCGGGACACATGCGCATAGTCGGCTAATCTTTCAAGAATTGTGGATAAATCTCTGACTGATATTCTTTCTTTAACTAAAGTTTGAAGAACCTTATGAACCTGACCTAGAGAGAGCATATCGGGCACTAGCTCTCTTACAATAGCCGCGTTGGTATTTTTAACCAGATCCAATAAGGCTTGGACGTTTTGACGGGTGATAATTTCGTCGGAATGTTGCTTGATCGCTTCTGCGAAGTGGTTGGCGATGAAGTCTGTAATATTTTGAGCTGGAATGACATTTTCCTGTAGCGCTTCCATTTGATCTTCGGATACCCAAGCTCCTGGCTCATAAGTGATTGGATCCATGGCCTCAATGCCGCTAATGCCCTTTCGCTTAAGCTCTGCAACTGATTTTTGAACGAAGAAGTGGCCTGGCAACGCCTCGCCGACTGCAACCTTGGTACCGCGAATATCTACCACGTATTGGTTGGGCGGTAAGCTTAGGTCATCTTGAACTCGTACACCTGGGATAACGAATCCCAATTCTTGTCCAATGTGGTATCGCACAAGGGTAATGCGCTCAAGTAATGGGCCGTTTTGGCTAGGGTCAATGAGAGGGACAATATTTCGGCCAGTTTTTAAACTGATCGGGTCCAGACTGAGGGTGCCCAATAAATTCTCTGGCTTTTTCATCGCGTCTTTTGCAGATTCCTGGCTACCTTCTGACGCGACTTCATCCGCATCTTGCTGTGATTTGACGATTGCAATGGCCATTGCACCTGAAATGCCGGCCATGGTGAGGAATGGAATTGGCGGTAATCCTGGAATCATTGCCATTAATAGCAATACGCCAGAGGTAACCGCAAAGGCCTTAGGCTGCCCAAATATCTGAGCCCTAACGTCTGCACCCAAGCTTTCCTGAGACGCAGATTTGGTAACGACTAAACCGGTTGCAATTGAAATTAAGAGTGCGGGAACCTGTGCGACCAAGCCATCCCCGATGGTGAGGTGCGTAAATGTTGCGGCCGCTTCTCCCCAGGGAAGACCTTGTTGAAACCGTCCAATGAGTAATCCGCCTACAATGTTAATGAGTACGATGACGATACCTGCGATGGCATCTCCCTTAACGAATTTATTCGCACCATCCATGGATCCAAAAAATGTCGATTCCTGCTCTAGTTTTTTTCGTCTTTTTTTGGCTTCTTCAGCATCAATCATCCCTGCGTTTAAATCCGCATCAATACTCATTTGTTTTCCAGGTAATGCATCCAAGGTAAACCTAGCTGCAACCTCAGCAACCCGCTCAGAACCCTTGGTAACAACGATAAATTGGACTAATGTGATGATGGCAAAGACGACGACCCCTACGACGAAATTTCCCTTGGTAACGAAGGTCGCAAACGCTTCGACCATTTTTCCTTCAAACTCAATTCCTTCACTTAAAATAAGCTTCGTTGATGCGATATTGAGAGATAATCGAAAGAGGGTAAAAATAAGAAGGAGGGAGGGGAATGCCGCAAAGTCTAAGGGCTGAGATAAGTACATTGCAACTAATAAAACGGCAATGCCAATCGCGATATTTAATACCATCAAAATATCCAAAAACCAGGTGGGTATTGGGATAATCATCAGGGCAACAATGAGGATGACAGTGGCAGCCAACACGATGTCAGCTACAGAAAATAGGGATCTAAAGTTTGAAAATCTGGACATTTATTTTATCAGTACCGGTGCTTGCGCTTCTTTTTGAGATTATACACAAAGGCCAATATCTCAGCTACCGCTTTATAGTATTGAGGAGGGATTTCCTGGTCGATATTTGTGCTTCTAAATAGTGCTTGGGCAAGGGGTTTATTTTCGATGATTGGGATCTGATTTTCTTCGGCAATTTTTTTGATGTTTAGGGCAAATAGATTCTCTCCTTTTGCAATAATTTTGGGAGCTTTCATTTCTTGAGGCTTGTAGGCTATAGCGATGGCATAGTGAGTCGGGTTGGTGACGACTACGTCTGCGCCGGGGACTGCGCCTGTTTGTCTCCCCTGTGACATTTGTCTTGCTGCATCTTTTTGTCGTTGTTTTACGGTTGGGTCACCTTCAAGCCGCTTATACTCGTCCTTGATTTCTTTTTTGGACATTCTTAAGCCTTTTACGTATTCGTACCTTTGATACATATAATCCAGAAGACCGATGATGATATAAAACATCCCAATCCTTAAGATGATTTTAAAGATGAGGTTGCCCACAAAGACCATATTTTGCCAGAGGGTTACTTGTTGAGAAATAAGTACAAAAATAAATTCATTTTTGATGGCGGATACAATTAGACTTGTCACAATGGCCATTTTTATAAGTGATTTCATTAATTCGACTACTTGCTTCATGCTGAATAGTTTTTTGACGCCTTCTAAAATATTGAGTTTATTGAGGTCTGGAGAAAGTGGTTCCAAAGAAAATACGAATCCGGTCTGAAACATTTCTGCAATCACCGCAATAAGGAAGTTTGCTAAAAATATAGGTAGCACCGCCTTTAGGAATACCCATATCATGTCATTTAATACATGCCCTGCAATTGTGGAGGTTAACTCGGACGGAATTAATTCGTATGTTCGATGCATCATCAGGCTCATTTCATCCCAAATATGAAGCGCTGACATTTTTAGACTATAAAATGCGCCAATAATAACCAGGGCAGCAGTTAAGTCCTTGCTTTTGGCAATTTGTCCTTTTTTTCTGGCTTCCCTCAGCTTATTGGGGGTTGGCTCTTCTGTTTTTTCGCCTGAATCTTCGCCCATGTTATTTTTGTAATGTAATCAATAATTCGGTGACCATTTTCATAGTCACTTCGAAATAATGCATGATACTATCGACCAAGGTAGGCGCAATCGCTAACAAAATAATAAGCGAAACCGTCGGCTTCACCTGAAAACTCAGCTGAAAAACGTTGACCTGCTCTGCAATTTTATTAAGTAATCCAAATCCAAAATCCACCATAAAAATGACCAAAATAATGGGTGCCGCCAAAACAACACCGATTCGAAATATTTCTACCGACATCATGACGACTTCATAACTGGTTTGAGGGAGATTAATCACTTGTCCAATCGGTAAGATCTTAAAACTTTCGGCCAGCGTTGTAATGATGATGTGATGCCCGTTAACCGATATAAATATGATTAGGGCTATCCAGTTAAGCAATGTTGATAATAATGGCGTATTACGACCAGTGGCAGGGTCTAGCAACGACGCCACACTTAAACCTGCTTGGGTATCCATAATGTTGCCAGCAAATTCGATTGCAACGATAAGCATGCTTGAGACTAATCCCAAAATCATCCCGATGGTCATCTCAGTTAAAAATATGACCATAAAAATTGGCGCAGAGGGTTCAAGATGTGAGGGTAGAGGTGCTACACCAACCATGGCAAATGCAATCCAGATAATTAAGGTTAATTTAATGGTATTTGGAATATCTTTACGGCTAAAGACAGGCATAGTTGCAAATGCGCCTACTAGCCTGGCAAATACCAAAAAATAGGTGAGCACCAAGTGCATTGGTAAATTCATTTGGCGTAGAGAGGGATGTTAGACCATAGTCCGATTGTCATCTCTAGGACGATATTGGCAGACCATGAAAATGTGACTCCTAATACTAATAAAATAACAATCATTTTTGGTACGAATGTGAGAGTTTGCTCTTGAACTTGGGTAAGCGCTTGAACGACCGCTACAATAACGCCTGCCATCAATCCCAGAACTACGCTTGGAAGTGAGACGAGCAGCGTCACCTGAATCGCCTTATTGATAATATCGTTGACGACTTCTAATGACATATTATTGAAAACTCAGGATGAGTCCTTTGATAATTAAGTTCCACCCATCTGCTAGTACAAATAATAATATCTTAAATGGTGCGGATATCATGGCAGGAGATAGCATAAACATCCCTAGTGACAGCAAAATATTTGAGATTATTAAGTCAATTACTACAAATGGAATAAAGAGTAGAAACCCAATCTGAAACGCTGTTTTAAGCTCTGAAATCATAAATGCAGGGATAATGACGGTAGTCGGGATGTTTTCATATCCTTCTGGATTTTGGATTTGTGAGAACTCTACAAAAAGAGCTAAATCCTTATCGCGCGTTTGTTTAAGCATAAATAACCGGAGAGGTTTAATCCCCTCTTCAAGCATTTCCAGCTGATTCAGCTTCCCTTCCCTGTACGGCTTGACGGCCACACGATTTATCTCTTCCCAGGTTGGCGTCATGATAAATACCGTCATAAATAGTGCAAGTGAAACAATGACCATATTGGGAGGCGCTTGCTGAGTCGCAAGGGCCGTTCTGGTCATCGACATCACGATTACAATCCGAATAAATGATGTTGTTGAAATTACAAAAAAAGGAATAAAGGCAATTGCCCCCATCGACAGAAGTAAATTGAGGGTAGTACTAAATCCTGGTGGATTAATGAAGGAGTTAACATCAACTTTAACGCCGCTGGGCTCACTTTGGGCCAATAGAGGTGTCGCTGTCATCAGAAAAAGCCCTAATGCGAGGCAAATCCATAATTTTCTCATTTCTTTTCCTCCGCAGCATCACTATTCAGAGCGATTTCTTCTTTATGACCGGTCTTTAATTTATCTAATATTTTGACATCATTTTCGGTGACTCCAACCAGATATTCTTGTTTTCTGATCTGGACGATTAATAAACTGCTGGTTTTAGATACCTGTAGTCGATCAATCACTGCCATATCATTGGCCAATCGTTTGATTTGGAGTTTTTTTATATATTTTAAGGATACCCAAAGCAGAGCTACAATCAGTCCAAAACTTACTAATGTCTGGATGTAATACCCAATTGTCATGTTACTCTCACTTTACTACGCTGAGAGTCTTCAATTCTCATACGGAGCAGGCTACTGCTTGTTTGCTTGAGCAACAATTTCTGTTACCCGCAGGCCGTAGTTGTTATCGATTGCCACAACCTCGCCATGGGCGATAATTTGGCCGTTTACCACTAAATCTAATGGTTCACCCACCAATCTTTCTAGTTCGATAATCGATCCTTCGCTTAGCTCGTACATTTCTTTGAGAGAAATTTGAGCACGCCCTAGCTCTACGGATACTGTGATTGGGATATTTTTGAAAATATCTAATTCAAGTTGTTTCCCTGTTGTGCTTTTTGACAGTTCTGGGAATTGAATGTCGGCAATCATGTCCGAGTCATCGTTTCTACTTTTCGAACTGCTCTTTGCAGATTTAGATACTTCTTTTTTAATCTGTACGGCCGATGCAAATGCATCTTCCAATATTGGATCAATATCTTTAAGGGGATTATCTAGTTTTTTCTTTGCCATCTTTAAGCACCCCGTCTACGAGTTTTGAATAGTCTTCTGCGCCTCTCGAATTTTTGTCATACTCGAAAATTGATATTTTATAACCTGGCGCCTCTGATAAGCTGACACATGTTCTGATCTCATTTGAAATCTTGCTTGGAAAGACTTTTTGAAGACTTTCCAATACGTTCTGTGTTTTCTTGTTTCGATGATCTACAAATGTCGGTACAACTTTGCAGATTCTAATTTCCTTTCCGAATATTTTATTAATGATTTTTATATTCTTCAATAGCTGTTTCACTCCAACGAGTGAAAGATACTCCATTGACACAGGAATAATAATTTCGTCTGCATACAATAGCACATTTTGATTAATTAAATTAATTCCAGGACCACAATCTACAATCACATAATCGTAATTTTTAATTTGCGAGAGCACTCTTGAAAATATTTGCTCTTTTTCTGGAAGGATGGCCATTTTGAGTTCTAGTGGATATAAGTGATCGCTGCCTGGGATTAAATCTAAATTTTTCCTTACTGTTGTGATGGCTTTTGTGAGTGGAAGATTTTTAACAATTACTTCATACAGGGTATTGGCACTTTGATTACCCAAGTTATAGCTGGCTGATCCCTGAGGGTCAGTATCCACGACTAGTACTTTTTTCCCACGCATTGCTAACCCATGGCCTAGATTCACAACGGTGGAGGTCTTTCCTGTTCCGCCTTTAAAATTAAGGACTGCTATTTTCTTCATTATCGATTACTTATCAAGATCGTCCCAAGAGAACTCATCCTGATCTTCTTCGATATCTGTATCCTCTTCGGCTTCCTCTACTTCAATCTCGTCGTCATCTTCGTCTTCTGACTCTTCGATATCGGTAGTGTCATCGTCATTATCATCGTCTTCCCAACTATCTTCAGACTCTACTTCATCAGACGCAGTGATATACTTATCTTCTTTCTCTGTACTGACTTCATCTAAGTCAAAGTTTTCAGTTTCGGCATCTTCGATTTCATTTGCTGAAGATTCTTTAAGCTCGATTGTCTCTACTAGCTTTTCGGCCTCGCCTAGTTGATTATCAAATAATGGCTGGTTAATGGACTTATGCTTCATATCATCTGGGTTTTTAATCTGAATGGTTCGATTATCCTGGATAATTTGAATGCAGGCCTTGCCGTTATATGTCCCAGGCTGACCGGCCAATTTTGCGGTGTCGCCAAAATGGATCATAATTGGCGAGTTTAGTGTTGAATTTAATGGAATAATGTCTCCTACGTGGAGGGCCTTAAGAGCCGACATTGGGAGCGTGGCTTTACCTAGAGTTGCCCGGACTGGAACGATAATTGATTCAGAAGTGGCTTCGTCTAATGCAATCCTCTGTTTCATTTCGTCATTCATTTTTTTTCGTTGTGATAATAATGTTCTTAAAATCATATTCGGGTAAGCGATGATGATTTTTTTAAGGTCGTTTTTTCCGAAAAAGAAATTGAATGCAAAAATAATATAGGCTTCTCTCAGGGTTACTTTTTTGTCTTGGACATACTCTCCAGAACTAAACTCTACTTCGATATCATCCTCATGAAGGACTTTCCAGGATTGCACAAATAAGGGCTTAATTTCTTCCATTTGAGTTTCGAGAATTGCTGCCTCGATATCTGAGAAACCTTCTGATTCGTCTGCATCTCCACGTCCGCCCGCAAGCCGGTCAATGACCATTTCTGCGAGAGGCCAGTCAAATAACACGTTTACTTTGCTATTGTTTTTGAATTTAAAATTGGTTTGAACTAATTTTTCCTGACTCATTCGTAAAAAATCTTCATAGGACATTTGCATGACTTCGATTGAATGAAGTTCTACTTTAATATCCATATCTTGAGATAACTTTTTAGTCATCTTTTCTGCGAGTCTGTAATGTAAATAATGGACGTATTTCAGCTGCTCTTTTGGCAAACTATCAAAGTTAACGTTCTGAATGGAGGATACGCTAAGCTCGTTGAGATCCCCTTCTTCATACTGAATACTGGTCCAATCGCCGATTGCAGGCGAAAGCTTGATCGATCTATTGAACTCAAAAAGACTTTTTTCCCTAATCATTGTCACCGAATCTTATCATAACTTCGCTTCCATTATCCAAATATAATTTATTATCCTTTAAAATGAGGTTTCCTTGCTTGGGTTTTCCCGACTTATCAATGTACTGAATTGTGCCTGGTATCCGTTGATAGGGCTGTGGAGATTGAATCGTTGGGGGAACTGATGAGCTAGGCATTTCAACTATCTCTGAGCTATTAATATAATTTTCTCTTTTAAGTCTTTCAACACTTTCTAAATGTTGTTTTAATTTGGCCCGATCAACCAGTTCTGCGGGGCCGCCCTTGCTTTCTTTGAAAAAAACAGGAAGTTCCAATATTGGATTTTGTCTATTTCGACTGTCATATATTTTGACTGAAAATCCCTCTTTAGATTCTATGACCTGAGTGACCATCCCTGACATCGCTTGAACGCCATTGTTATATCCATTTAATTTTTGTCCGATTAATCTAAATTTTAAAAAATTTTCCATTGTGAGGAGTTGGCGATTTGCATCGGCCATCGTGCTTGCAAAACCGGCGCTGTCCGTTTGTTGCGCAGGTGCTGTGCTCGAATTTCCCAATAAGGATTGAGCGGCTTGTACGCTTGGGTTTAATTGTTGAAGGGATGGAATTGCGCCGGCCATTAGAGTCGATCTTCCTGACTGTCGCTATTTTCACTTACACTTTCTTTTTGGTCGGCTTCGCTTTCTTTTGAATCTTTATACTGCTCTTTCTTTTGGTCCGATACAGGTTCTATTTTTATAGAGAATTCTAGCTCTTGATCTTTAAATATCTCTTCAAGGTGCTTGATTAGTTCTTTTTGATGGGTTTCGAGTTCAGCAATCGTCTCTTGATCGATACCTTGTGATTGAACAATTATTTTTACGCTTTGTTTTCGTGTTTCAAATAGCACCGTTATTGGAGGTTCTTTAAATTGAAATTGGTATTGCTGAGCCCCGTTCTCTAAAGGGACACTCTTGATCACGGCAGCAGCCTCTGTAATAAAGGCTTTAAGCGAAGGGGTTACCGATTTTGTATGAATTTCTCTAAAAATGGGATGAATAACAAACTGTGCAATATTAGGCTGGACTAGAGTGGTTTCTTTTTGATCTTTTTTCTCTGATTGAGCCTGAGAGTCGGATGATTTAGTTTGAATTTTTTGATACTCGCCAACAGCTTTCTCTTCTGTTGGATTTTGATATTCAATCCGGTACTTACCCTCTCCAATTTCAACAATTTGGTGGCCAGGCTTTACGGCACTGTCCTCTAATACATTTGAAAAAGGCTCGGTTGCTGTAACTTTTTCCTTGCCCGCTGATTGTTGGTTGATCAGCGGCGCAAGAAATTGTGATAGGTATGCATCTAACTGCATCATCCTAGCTTGATTTCCTTGGATTTCTCCTGGATTTCTTTTTTGACTTTGTACCTGTAATTATCGAGTACTTGGCCTAATTTTTTAGAATACTTCCCTTCTAAAATGAATGCTTTTCTTAATGGGAATCTTTGCTGAAGTTGAAATCCGAGAGATTCCACCTTAGCTCTAAGCTCATTTTCGTCCATTGGTTTTTGTCCGAAGATTAGTCCTTTTCCACCTTGCGTAATTCGACCAAGATCTCTTAATCCGGCCTTGATGAATGGCTCAATGTCTTCGACCAGCTCGGGAGATATCGTAACGGGCACATCCTCAGGAAGAATGTTTCTAGCCATTTCAAAGGTGTCCAACATAACATCCATGTCTGCTGGCTTTTTCTTTTCAAATGGAGTTCCTGGTTCAGGCACAAAATTTTGCAATAACACTTCATGAATATGACCATATTCTTTATGTAAATTTGCAATTTCTTTCAATATCTCTTGTCGATGAGACTTGGTTTCTCCAATTTTGACCATGAACCCAGTAATGGTTGGAAAATTTAGCTTCCCAGCCCATTGCAAGCTTTTCATCCGGAGTTCTAATTTTTTTCCTGGAGACTCTTTGTAGAGTGTCTCTGCGAGTGTTGGGTCGACTGAATCCAGCATGATTTTGATCACCGCACTTACTTCAGACAATCTTTTCATTTCGATTGGACTTAAAAATCCTAATTCGATGACGGGCAATAATCCTTCTAAAAAGCCAAGCTCACAAACGGTGTACACATATTCAACAAATGAATCAAATCCCCATAAGTCTAATGTGGCTCTGATATATGGGAATTTATCTGGGCGTTCTCCAGATACAAATAGCAACTCTCTTGCCCCACTAGCCCTGGCCGCTTTGGCAAGTCTAATAGTTGAATAAGGTACGATTACAGTATCTTTACGATGAAATCCACAGTATGGACAGTTATTTCTGCACATTCTGGTTAAGGCAATCGGCATCGATTTTGAATAAGTTATGATATTCGGATCGTCTTCGTTAACGACGAGAATATCATCTTCTTCTGGTTTAGTTATTTGCGAATAACTGACTGACATGGATTCTCCTAAATACGGTAAATAAAATACGGGCTTAGGGATTATATCATATCTTTAATGTCCGTAAAATTTGCTGTAATGTGGGCATCCATGTTTGATCATCGTTTAAAGATCGTTATTGACCGTCAGCAACTTCTTTCTAATGTCGATGCTATTGCTCAAACCGTACCCCATTCTCAATTAATGCCAATAGTAAAAGCCAATGCATATGGGCATGGAGCCAATGTTATTTGTCAGGCATTAGATTCTTTTGGATTTCCCTATTTTGGATTTGCGGCAATGAGTGAATGTCATGCAATTCATGCATTATCACTAAAAACTCCATTATTTTTACTTTCTGAGCCGGGATTTACAGAATGCCCTATAGAGTACACATATACTGTTTATTCACAGGCATTTGCAGCACATCTCAATCAACTTGGAGAAAAGTTAGGATGTCGGTACCAAATTCATATTAAAGTTGATATTGGCATGCATCGATTAGGGGTTCCGCTTAAAGACGCCATTCAATTTATTACATCTATTTCAACACAGTATCCATTTCTTGAATGTACTGGGGTTTATGCCCATATGCCTTGTTCTGAGGATGCTCAAAATTCAGTCAATCAAGTTCATATTAAACAATTCAACATCCTAGTTTACTCATTACCGGAAAATCTTAAGCCAATTACATCTTTACATCTTTTCAATTCTGGTGGAATCACTCATTTCCACTCTCAGGCCCACTCACTGGTGAGAGTAGGAGGAGAGCTTTATCGGGATGTGATGGAAGTCTCTTCATATGTGATGGCCTTACAATTCGTCTCAAAAGGGGATGGAGTGGGATACGATTTTAAGTATCGACCCACAGAGGACACTATAATTGCAGTTGTGGCTTGTGGATACGCAGATGGCTACTCTACCAATCTAGGGGGGCATGCAAGCGTTTTGATCGCAGGCCAGCGGTATCCTGTTGTTGGAAAAATTTGCATGGATATGTTTTTTGTTGATTTAGGTCTAAATCATCAGATTGAAATTGGAGAAAATGTCGTCATTATTGGGAAAATGGAAAAAGAAGAAATCACATCATATGATCTTTCTAGCTGGTCTTCTCTTAATTATAGGGAAATTACTTGTGGATTAGGAAACGGATTAAGATCATTAAGAATTGTGAGATAGTCTCTTTTTGTTTAATTAATGTGTGGCGTTCTTGGCCATGACCCACTCTCCCACCAGGGTAACCCGGAAGTACCATAGGCGCTGAAGGACTTAACTGCTGTGTTCGGAATGAGAACAGGTGTACCCCCTTCGCTAGAATGACCAAGAAGGCCACACATTTTTAAACAATTGAAGAAATAATAGCAAATATTACGCAATTTGATTGAAAAGCCATGTGTCATAAACTGGTTAATCAATCAAGACCTCGACCGATTAGTATTGGTCCGCTGAACATATTACTATGCTTACACGCCCAACCTATCAACCTCATTCTCTACAAGGGGTCTTACTCTCTTACGAGATGGGAAATCTCATCTTGAGGTGGGCTTCCCGCTTAGATGCTTTCAGCGGTTATCCCGTCCATACATAGCTACCCGGCATTTACCGTTGGCACGATAACCGGTACACCAGAGGTATGTCCACTCCGGTCCTCTCGTACTAGGAGCAGCTCCTCTCAAATTTCCTACGCTTACAGCAGATATGGACCAAACTGTCTCACGACGTTCTGAACCCAGCTCACGTACCGCTTTAATGGGCGAACAGCCCAACCCTTGGAACCGGCTACAGCTCCAGGATGCGACGAGCCGACATCGAGGTGCCAAACCTCCCCGTCGATGTGAACTCTTGGGGGAGATAAGCCTGTTATCCCCGGGGTAACTTTTATCCGTTGAGCGATGACCCTTCCATTCGGCGTCACCGGATCACTAGGTCCGACTTTCGTCTCTGCTCGACTTGTAGGTCTCGCAGTTAAGCTCTCTTATACCCTTACGCTCTACAGACGATTTCCAACCGTCTTGAGAGAACCTTTGAGCGCCTCCGTTACTCTTTAGGAGGCGACCGCCCCAGTCAAACTACCCACCAGACTCTGTCTTGGTTCCGGATAACGGAACTCAGTTAGTAATTCAAACACATCAGGGTGGTATCTCACCGTCGACTCATCAAGGACTAGCGTCCCTGAATCAAAGTCTCCCACCTATGCTGCACGGATGAATCCAAATTACAAAGTCAAGTTATAGTAAAGCTCCACGGGGTCTTTCTGTCTAGCTGTAAGTAGTCCGCATCTTCACGGACACATCAATTTCACCGAGTCCCTCGTTGAGACAGTGCTCAATTCGTTACGCCATTCGTGCGGGTCGGAACTTACCCGACAAGGAATTTCGCTACCTTAGGACCGTTATAGTTACGGCCGCCGTTCACTGGGGCTTCAGTTCAGAGCTTCACCCTTGCGAGTTGACCCTTCCCTTTAACCTTCCAGCACTGGGCAGGCGTCAGCCCCTATACATCACCTTACGGTTTAGCAGAGACCTGTGTTTTTGGTAAACAGTCGCTTGAGCCAGTTCATTGCAACCTTTTCACGCTCCATTCGTACAAACTTCACGTTACTCAGGCACTTCTTCTCCCGAAGTTACGAAGCTAATTTGCAGAGTTCCTTAACGAGGGTTATCTCGCGCACCTTGGTATTCTCTACCCGCCTACCTGTGTCGGTTTTAGTACGAGTACCCATGATTCTCACTAGAGGCTTTTCTCGTCAGTGTGGATTCAATCACTTCGCTGCAAGCAGCTCGTCATCGCATCTCAGCGTTGAATGAAGAAACGGATTTGCCTATCTCTTCCGCCTACGTGCTTAAACCACAATCCAATTAGTGGCTGACCTATCCTACTGCGTCACCCCATCGCTATTAACGACTCATAGGTAGTACAGGAATATTAACCTGTTGTCCATCGGCTACGCCTTTCGGCCTCACCTTAGGGTCGACTAACCCTGGGCGGACGAACCTTCCCCAGGAAACCTTAGGCTTTCGGTGGAAAGGATTCTCACCTTTCTTTTCGTTACTCATGCCGACATTCTCACTTCCGATTTGTCCACTAGACCTCTCGATCTAGCTTCAACCAATTACGGAACGCTCCCCTACCGATTCACAATAAAGTGAATCCCGTAGCTTCGGTAGTATGTTTAAGCCCCGTTACATTTTCGGCGCAGAATCGCTCGACCAGTGAGCTGTTACGCTTTCTTTAAAGGATGGCTGCTTCTAAGCCAACCTCCTGGTTGTTTGAGCAACTCCACCACCTTTACCACTTAACATACATTTGGGGACCTTAGCTGACGATCTGGGCTGTTTCCCTTTTGTCCTAGAAGCTTAGCCCTCTAAGACTCACTCCCAAGCATGGTGACTTGGCATTCGGAGTTTGCCTAGGTTTGGTAAGATTGGTGATCCCCCTAGCCTAAACAGTGCTCTACCTCCAAGTACCTAATCTTGAGGCTGACCCTAAAGTCATTTCGGGGAGAGCCAGCTATCTCCCGGTTCGATTGGCATTTCACCCCTATCCACAAGTCATCCAAGAAATTTTCAACTTTCACTGGTTCGGACCTCCACGGAATTTTACTTCCGCTTCATCCTGCTCATGGATAGATCACCGGGTTTCGGGTCTGGTACCAGTAACTTAACGCCCTATTCAGACTCGCTTTCGCTACGGCTCCGTATAAAAACTTAACCTTGCTACTGATACAAAGTCGCCGGCACATTCTTCAATAGGCACGCCGTCAGGGCTTATTGCCCCTCCGACCGATTGTAGGCATATGGTTTCATGTTCTATTTCACTCCCCTCTCGGGGTTCTTTTCAACTTTCCCTCACGGTACTTGTTCACTATCGGTTACACACTAGTATTTAGCCTTGGATGATGGTCCACCCAGATTCCTACAGGATTTCTCGTGTCCTATAGTACTCAGGAGCAGTCTTAAAAGTACTTACATTTTCGTATACAGGGCTATCACCTTCTATGGCGGTGCTTTCCAGCACTCTTTTACTAACATAAGTGTTTGTAACTTTTTAATCATCATGCAGGATGATCGCAGACTGCCCTACAACCCCTAAGATACAGCGCCTGCACGCTTGTACATACCCTAGGTTTGGGCTCTTCCCGTTTCGCTCGCCGCTACTAAGGGAATCTCAATTGATTTCTATTCCTCTGGTTACTAAGATGTTTCAGTTCGCCAGGTTCCCTTCTCTCACCCTATGTATTCAGGTGAGGATACATCAGCATTACCTGATGTGGGTTGCCCCATTCAGAAATCTCCGGATCAAAGCTTATTAGCAGCTCCCCGAAGCTTATCGCAGCTTATCACGTCTTTCATCGGCTTGTGTACCAAGTAATTCCCCATACGCCCTTAATATCTTGATTGATTGCGCAGTTCATGAGACATAACTCTTCGTTATACCTCTGACTCGGTAAAATTTGCTATTTATTTCTCACAATTTCAATGATCGTCTGCACTAGTTTTGTGCGGGAGGTAAAATTTACTAAACCTTAAACTGATTGTCAAACACTTTTTTCAACTAATATTCATGATTTATTTATTTTTGAGGATTTTTTTGATGTTGCTGAGGCGCTGTTCATAGTAGAATACCCTTTAATTATTGTATTTTTGCTTATTTATAGAGGGTGGCCATTATGAGATATCAATCTCTAAGAGAACTAATAATTTTGACTATTTTTTTAAGTGTTTGGTTTTGTGCGACCCCCCAATATTCATCAAATTGGATGGATGATGGGGATTATCCCGATGCTCATGTGGCCAATCCGGATTATCTGATCTCCCAAGATTTGAATCGTCCAATCATTATTGCCTGTCATGGATTTTCGGCCAGTACTGCCGAATGGCGAGAATTTAAGAAATATGCGGAAGTTCATAGCGATGCTTATGTTCAACTTGTTTTATTAGGAGGACATGGAAGAAGTTTGAAGGTGTTTAAAAAAACGACCTGGGAGGATTGGAGAACCCCTATAGAAGATGCGATTAGGTATTATAGTAATAAAGGGTTTAAAAATATTCACTTAATAGGATCATCCGCGGCGGCCCCATTGTTGCTTAGCTTATCTACTTCTGAGGTGATGAGATCCCACTCGATTAAATCGATTATTTTTGTAGATCCATTTATTATCGCGAGACCTAAATTTTATAGCTATATAGATAGCCCTTTATCCTGGATCATCAGGGATGTACCGGTTTATTGGGGCAAGCCGAAGGATTGGAGGAAGGATTTTTATGGTCATTATCCGATTGCGGCCCTTAAGCAGCTTAAATTATTAACAGATAAGACTGAACTTAAATTGGCCAATCCCTTGGCACTTCCTGAGTGGGTTTCTATTGCAGTGTTTCAATCATCCGGGGATCCGGTCAGTGATCCGCAAGGTGCTACGCTTTTGACTCAACAGCTTACACCTTTCCCTGATTTGTATGTGGTTGAGTCTAACCTTCATGTATTTACTAGGAGTGTCGGGCAGGATCCTAAGGAAGGGACGCCTAAGGATGCCCAAAATCAGCGCTGGGCCTTTGATGAATTTCTTAAATTTTGTAAGGTTGCTCAACGATGAGTACAGCTCCAGGATCTATTGCAGGTAATAAAAAGGCTTTTTTTGACTACGATATTCAAGAAAAGTTAGAAGTTGGTATTGCACTTTCTGGATCTGAAGTGAAATCGATTCGTCAGGGTCATGTGGTTATTAGAGATAGTTATGTCCGTGTCTTGAATGGCGAATTATTTATACTGAACTGTGTCATCCAATCTTATAAGCAACAGGGCGCGCATGTTCTTTTAGAAACTGACCGTACCCGGAAATTGTTAGCTAAAAAGTCTGAAATTATTAAGTGGTCGGCTAAAGTAGACTCTAAAAATTTGGTAATCATCCCCTTGTCCCTTTATTTTAAAGGCCCACTTGTGAAACTTCAGATTGGCCTTGGAGTCCCTCGTAAAAAGTTTGATAAGCGAGATGCAATTAAGGATCGAATGATTAAGCGAGATTTGGATCGGGCGAGAAAGAGTTTTTAATTAAAAGATGGTACACTTTTTATATGGATTTTTTTAACCTTTATCCTCTTTCTTGGGCCGGCATTTTATCAGCTGTGATTGTCGGCACGATTGTCGGTCTTGAGCGTCAAATTTTTGGGAAACCGGCAGGCATTCGGACTAGCGCTTTAATTTGCTTAGGATCCTATTTGTTTATTGCTCTTTCTCAATCTGTTCTTGGACCAAAATCTGGAGATGCAACTCGAGTACTGGGCCAAATTGTCAGTGGAATTGGATTTTTAGGTGCGGGTGTCATTATTTCTAAGGAAGGCACGATTCAAGGAGTCACCTCTGCCGCTGTCATTTGGGTATTAGCGGGAATGGGTGCCCTGATCGGATTTGGTTATTATTCCGATGCTTACTTTTTGGCATTGGTGATTTTATCTATCTTGATGGGTATTGAATGGTTAGAGAGGATGATTAAGATTTTAATGGATCGTCGCAAACAAGATCAGTTGCCGTCCCAAAGTACTCTAAAGGGTCCTGAACTCCCGCCTCTTTAAAGCCTTTTAATCTTAATTGGCAGGCAGGGCATTGTCCGCAGGCTGGCCTTACGCCCTCGTAACACGTATGGGTTTCTTTATACCATTCTAATCTTCCAAGTTTTTTCATTAGCGAAATGGTCTCGGCTTTTGTGAGGTGCATGAGTGGCGTATGGATTTGGATGGGCCTGCTCATGGCTAGGTTAAGTGTGGTCTCTAGAGATTTAATGAAGTCTTCTCGGCAGTCGGGATATCCAGAGTAATCGGTTTGGCAGACACCGGTATAGATGTGGGTACAATTTTTTTGGTAGGCCATAATGGCGGCAACAGACAGAAATAAGTGGTTTCTTCCGGGGACGAATGTGGAAGGGAGCTCTCCTTCTTTATGTTCGATGATGATATTGATGTGCGTGAGTGCGCTTTTGGTGAGTTGGGAGATTAGACTTAAATCGATAATTTTGAGTGAAACATTGGCGATTTTAGCGATTTTTTGGGCCTGGATGATTTCGATGCGATGTCGTTGGCCGTAATCGAAGGTGATGGCTTCGACTGCGCTGGGGAAATCGGATAAGGCTTGCGCGAGACAAGTGGCGCTATCCTGACCTCCGGAAAATAAGACGATGGCTTTTGTGTTCATATTATTTTTTATTATGACTTAGTGTTTATTTTTAGGCTAGATTGTGGGGAATTAAGGAATATACTTAATCCATGAAACGACTTCTTAAACTTGCTGAAGATAAGAGATCCCCTTTTTTAAATACTATTTTGGGGGCTGTATGTGCGTTTGTTTCTGGATCCATCAGTACACCTCTCATGTTACTTGGGTAATTGCGTCTGCAGCAGATGTAATTGTATTGCCTAGATCCGGGATAATATTTAAAAGCGGTATGCTTGTTTTTTGTTTTTTTGTTTTTTTTTGGTGTTATTTTAGCCACCCTGCTTATTCAATATGCTCAAAAACTCAAATTATACCCAATCCAAAATAGAATAAGGATAAACAGGTAAAATTTTGTAAACGGAGAAAGTCAGGCTATTGTTTAAGGCAGAATGATTTTCACGCTAACAGAAAAAGAAGTTGAAGAATTAAGACAATTGCACCGATCTGAAAGAGATGTTAAGAAGCGG
>CAMCZW010000021.1 GCA_945888435.1 bacterium UBP8_UBA817 | reverse complement strand
TGTTAACCTCCAGATAAGTCAGCGTCAAGACTGAACCCTAGCGGGCGACCTCTCGGTCGGTCTTGACTCTGACTTATCCTTACGGTTTTGTGGCCTTTATGGATTTCTCTCAAAATCCAATTTTACAGAAAGAAAGGTACACTACTTTTTTGGGCGGCGATAACATCAGCAGGAGTAAGTGCGGCCACTCAATATGTAATCCATGGGGAAGTGAATTGGGATTCTGTGGGACAAGCGGCAATCATGGGAGCAGTAAGCGGTGGAGTGGCATATGGAGTAGGAGCAGCCGTCACTACACTGGGATTAACTAGTGGGGCCGATTTAGCCGCGCGAACCGTAGCGCATGGAGTAAGTAGCGGATTACAATCAAGCGCGTTTGGAGGGGATTTTGGAAGTGGGTTTGCAAGTGGCACAATAAGTAATATAGGCGGGACTTTGTCACATGGAAAAGGATATTGGGCAAGTACGGGAGTATCCGCATTAAGTGGAGGTGTGGCATCCTTGGCAACCGGAGGAGATTTTACTCAAGGCGCATTACAGGGAGCCTTTATTAATACGTTTAATCATTGGAGTGATAAGATAATACAATCTATAAAAAATGAAGCCATAGAAGATACAAAATTTTTATATAATAAAGCTATTAATGGGTTAAACTCAACTGAAGTAGACGTTTTTGCGCATGCTGTGTATGGAGGATCTTTTGTGATGATGGGAATTGCTCCCGCATCTCTACCCTATGCTCTATCCGCGGCTACAATTTCAGGAGGATATATACAATTTAAAGAAGCTCTCCCACCAGGGTTTGCATTTCAGGAATGGAAATGAATAGTCAAAATAAAGACTTAATACTAGCCGAATATAGAGGCGACTCAATAATTTTTCTCATAGGGATGATAATAATAATTCTTCCAGATTTTGCTATTGATATGTTAGGGATGAGGCCAAGTAAAAAAAGAGACTATTGGATAACTATCGGTATTTTAATGTGTGTTGGGATAAGTTTAGTAAGTATAAGCTATGTAAGTCTGATCAAAGATGGATTGAAAGGATATCTATGTATTAACAATTTTATGAAGATAATGCTGATTGTGGGGATGATAATCTTAAGAATATTAAAAATGAAAAAACCACATTTTTTTGATTAAATCGACACTAAATCCGATCATATCTCAATCAGGCCAAGCAAAAAGAAACCACAAAACTCTATGTCTACAATGCCCAAAGCCAGCTCAGCGAGATCAAGCAACTCAGCTACATCAACAACTCCCTCACCAGCACCCAAACACTAGCGAAGTACGGCTACCGGCCTGATGGATTAAGGATTTACAGCGAAACCAACGACAACGGCCAAAAGACAACAAAGTATTACTATTACGATGGTGCAGGTGACCTGCCCCCACAAAACTAGACATAAATGAAATAGAAATATCAGCCCGACCAAGCCGTGCTAGCTCTGAGACCGTTTTTTAAAAACGAAATTGTAGCAATACGGAGAGTTTTTTGAGAACTTCCTGTAAAATTTCTTGAGATACTTTCTCTTTATACACAGCTTCGCGGGCGCACCAATCTAAGCTTTTGACATGATCTGAAAGTGCGATGGATGGAGATGCCCAGCCTAGAGCGCAACTTAAAAGGGGTATTTCATCACTAATCAAGAATCTCTTTCCCAGATTCGCTTCCAACCGAGTACTCTGAATGAAGGTTTTGAGGAGTAATTTCCTTTAAAAGACTTTTTAGTATGTAAGTCTTCTTTGGGCGAAAAATAAGTTCGCTATCCCGGATCTCAGGTTCAGCAATAGGGCCAGTAGAAAGATGCGATATATCTACTACAAACTTAGACACCCAAACCGACCTCCGTACCCCTACTTATTTTCAAGCGTCGCAATCACCAGCGTATTCCCCGTTCCATACACCAAAATCTTATAAGTCTGGGCGGTAGTATCAAATGAATAAGTAATTTTCCCTGAAGTATCCGCCTCCGTATAAGCCTTTCCAGTAAATGGATTTTTGGGAGTGGCTCCAAATGCCTCAGCCTCAGAGAGCTTGGCGACAAGCTCAGGGAGCCCAAGATCAGTGCCGGTAGGGTAGCTGCCCTGATTTACAAAGTAAGACTCCACTCCAAGCTGTATAGAGTGGGCGAGCGATTTGAGGTTGGTTTCCTTTGCCTTCGTTTGTATCGAAGAAAAATTTGGTAATGCAATACTGGTAATAATAGCGATCACCATCATGACGACCAATAACTCAATAAGACTAAATCCTGCCTCTGAGTGGCGGCGATTTTTAAGGCGTCGACGAAAAATAAAATTAAACATAAAGCGATTATAGGTAATATAAATAAAAAAATCAACAATAAATAACGATATTATTGAATTGCGGACATTCCCTGGATAAGTGGGAGAAAAAGAAGCTGAACCATCACCAAAATTAAAAGTCCAAAAAGCAATAAAAGACAGGGTTTAACCAAGCGAAGAATACGGCTAATCCTAGAAATCGCAAGTTGTTGTAATTCATCAGAAACTTGAGAAAGCGCGTCTGGGAAGCGACCGCTTGAGAGTCCATCTGAGAGTACCGAAATAGCGGACTTCGATAAAGGCATGAGAGTCGTAAGTTCAGCGATAATATCCCCGGTGTCATTTAAGCGGCGTTGAAATAATGAGAGTTTATGAGGAGAAAGAAAGCTCGGCGGATAAATCAAAAGTGATTTTTTTAAAGAAAGCCCGCTTAGAAGCAAAATTGACCACCCTCTAAAAAAGACTGAATACAGATAGGGGGATACTAGCTTTCGATATCCCATAGAGGCCCCATACAAAAGCGTCAAAAAAATTAGGCCTGGGATGACCATCATGCGGAGAAATTCTCCAGTGGTATAAGTATGCTGATGAAAATTTTGTAAAAAAAGAATGGCCTGAGGGACGGGCAGATTAAAGTTAGAGAAAAACGATGTGAAAAGAGGCATGATGAAAAGGTAAAAAAAGATGAAAAACCCAAGAAAAGAGGATAGTAAAAAGGCGGGATAAGAAAGCTCTTTCAATAAAAAACAAAGATACCGATGGCGTTGGGTCAGAGACGCTGAAAGTTCTGAAAAAAACCGGCCAATATTAGGGATGTGGTGATCCGTAGCAAAAGAATACGACATCACCATAGCGAGTGTTGGCGACATGCTCTCTAGGATGGGGGTTCCAGATAAAAGGCGATTTCGAATATGCTCGATTTGCTTCAAGATCAGGGGCGGCATGGGACGTAAAAGCGTTAATTCAAGGGCTTTATGGAGCGAATACCCGCGACCTAACAGTTGAGAGAGATAATCAAAAGTTTGAGCCCACTCCGATAAATAAAATAGGGTAAGAGTGCGATTGAAATACGACGGCATACAACTACAGGTTAAAAAATCGGATGGAATTAGCGGTTGTAATGGCGATAACGTCCTCAACCGGCATCAGCTTAATGCGGGCAATTTCGTGAGCGACTTCACCCACAAATGCGGGCTGATTTTTTTTGCCGCGATACCTAAGTGGGGTCAGGTAGGGGCAGTCTGTTTCAAGCATAATCCGATTCATGGGGAGCCGTTCAATCACGGAGTGCATACTGGCCCCATTGGGGGATGTAATAAGACCTGTAAACGAAAAGTAGGTGTCTTCAGAAAGTGCAAGTTGAGCATCCGCAAACTCAATGGAAGATGAAAAGCAATGAAATACTTTACGAATCGAGCGAAAATCAGCAAAAATTTTAAGCATCTCTTCATCCGCAAGCCGATTATGAACGATGACGGGAAGATGAAGATCTCCAGCCAGTCGAAGTTGCTCTACAAATAATGTCGTCTGAGCTTCTGGCGTGGCATAGGAGTGGTGCTGATCCAGTCCAATCTCTCCAATTGCTTTAAAGGGATGGTGGGAGGCGAGGCGCCTAAGCTCCTTAAGGTCATACTCTTTCTCCGCACAGCTAGGGTAAAGGCCAATCGTCGGATACGCCATAGGAAATTCAAGATAAATATCCAGCGCCGTCAGTGCAGTAGGGATATCGAGGGCAACGTTGATAATGCCGGTGACACCCGCCAATTTGGCTGCATCAATAAGGGCCGGAATCGGCTGATCGCACATAAAGAGGTGAGCATGGGTATCAATCATGCCAAGAGTATATCACGTTACATAATTGATTCAACGGCACGATAGACGTCGTTTCGCGGATAATTGAGCACCTTCGTGGCCACGGACTTAAGTTGGGCTTTGGTGAGTCCCTCAGCATGAAGTGCGGCCAAAACCTCTTCAAGATCTGATTTTTGAGGCAGGGGCAGTTGAATTAAAAAGCACCACTCACCTTTCGCCAAGGTTGTATCGAGTTGCGTCAAAATAGATGCGGGAGTACCTATAAAAAATGATTCGAAATGCTTGGTAATTTCTTTGCCAAGGACTAAGTGGGCCTCAGGATACAGCGTGGCAATATGCTCAATACTAGAAATTAATCGATTGGGAGATTCAAAAAACACACCTGGGCATTCCATTTGTCTTAATTGAGCCAATCGTTCTGTCCTTTCGGAGACTAAGCGCGGGAAAAATCCGCCAAAATAAAACGCATACAAAGATACCCCCGCCACACTCAATAAACTCGTCAGCGCAGACGGCCCCGGAATCGGAGAAATGGGGTGGCCATTTTCACGTAATTCCTGAACCAGCAAGGCCCCAGGATCCGAAATGCAAGGTGTCCCTGCATCACTAATCACCGCAATATCATGACCTTGATTAAGTAAGTCCAGCGCCATAGCGACACGAGATTTTTCATTAAATTGTTGAAGACTGATCAGGGGGGTGGAAATCGAATAATGATTTAAAAGAACACGGCTGACTCGGGTGTCTTCAGAAAAAATAGTATGAACAGAGTCTAGCGTGGAGAGTAAGCGGGAAGAGACATCATAGAGGTTGCCAATCGGAGTGGCGCAGACATAACAGGTTGGGACACTCATTGAGTAACGAGAGAAGGCGTTCCCTCAAAATTCTTGAGTGAAGAAATGACATCCATATTGACGCTGCCGCGATAAATAGCGCCCTCTTCAATCGTCAATTGATCGCCAGAAATATCACCATAAACACGGCCTGTTTTAGTGATATAAAGACCACTCACGGCCTCGATATTGCCATTTACTTCGCCAGAAACCAATACTTGTTTGGCCACAATTGTCGCTGTAACTTTACTGGCTTCACCAATAATGACTTGGCCTTGGGAGTGGATTTCTCCTTCAAAAACGCCGTCAATTCGGACAGAGCGTTGGGCATGCAGTGTCCCTTGGAAATGAGTATCCTCTCCAAAAACTGTGCTAACAACTTCATTTTTAAAACGTTTTTGACCCATGTTAAAATTAAACTACCATAAGCGCGCACTGGCTGTAAACATATCCACATCGAGGAAATTACTAGGGCTAAGGGGTCTGCTCCACCGCTGAACTTCATAGTGAAGATGGGGTCCTGTAGAGAGCCCTGTCGTCCCCACCTGAGCAATCGATTGGCCTTTTTTAACAGCCTCACCCTTTTGAACCAATAACTGAGAGGCATGCGCATAAACGGTGCGATAGCCATAGCCATGCTCCAAGATCACGACATAGCCATAAGACCCCGACCATCCCGCATAATTCACAATGCCATCTGCACTGGCCCTAATGGCCGCGCCAATTGGTGCTGGGATATCTATCCCCGCATGGAAGCGTTGGGCCCCCATCAATGGATGAAACCGAGATCCAAATCCCGATCGAATCCGGCCATGAACCGGCCAAATAGACGGAGTAGATGCAAAGCGGACCTGCAATTGTTTGAGAAAGGAATGGTGAGTCCCAAATTGAGAATTAAGTTGGCCAATCGTAGAGTCTAAAAAAGAAAACAGGGTAGAAACTCGAGAAATCTGAGGGGCAGGATTGGACTTTAATTGCTGATAATCAGTCTGAAATAAGCTCAGCGAGGGGGAAAGTTCAGTTTTTTTTTTATCAGATGTGAGTGGTCGATTTGCAGTTTCAAGAATGTATTTTATCTGAGCTTCTTTTTCTAATAGAGAGTCCAAGGTTTTATAAATTTCATCTGCCTTAAACTCAAGCTCTTGAAATTGAGCTTCCTGGGCGACATATTGGGTTTTGACCTGATCATACTGGGCCAATTCGGCGCTCGTAGAGGTATAAAAATAAACCGAAAAGCTAATGGTCAGTAATGCGACTCCAATCACCGAAAAAAGAGAATAAAGGATCCAGGAATTGACTCGAAAGGAAAAACTGCCTTTGCCTCCAGGACGGATAATGACAAATGAAAAGTCACGGTGTTGATGTAAGATCGGCTTCATAGGACCAGACATTGTACTTCAAGCCCCTGACACATCACAACAGGGATGCTACAATCGCCGATGTTTTTCAAGCGGGGTGTAGCGCAGCCTGGTAGCGCACTAGCATGGGGTGCTAGTGGTCGCTGGTTCAAATCCAGTCACCCCGACCAGTCTTAGGTAGGTGTTATTTTCGGAGCATCCTCAGTGGGGAGTTCAGCCACCACCGGCTTTTCATCTGGAAGCGATTTTCCACTCATCAGAAGCGAAAACTCTTCAGAATTTAATTCTTCTTTTTCCATTAAAATTTTAGAAATGGTGATCAGTAATGCTTTATTATCCTTAAGCAATACTTCAGAGTCTTTATAGCAGTTATCAATCAGAGATTTGATTTCTTCATCAACTTCTCGGGCTGTTTGATCAGAGTAATCTTTAGAGTGATCAGAAAAGTCACGACCTAAAAAGACCTGAGATTGAGCTCGGCCATACTGGCGAGTGCCCAGGTGCTCGCTCATCCCATACCTACACACATATTCTCGTGCCAATGCAGTGGCCCGTTCGATATCATTAGAAGCCCCGGATGTAATGCTATTAAAAATTAACTCCTCAGCAATGCGGCCGCCTAATAAAATCCGAATCATATCTTTAATTTGATCACGGGAAATTAGGTATTTATCCTCAGTCGGAAGTTGAAGTGTATACCCTAAAGCATGACCACGAGGAAGAATGCTAACCTTGTGGACTGGGTCAGCGTTTTCACTTAATTTAGCAATAATGGCATGACCAACTTCATGGTAAGCCACAATTTCTCGCTCTTTATCAGATAAAAGACGAGATTTACGTTGAGGCCCTGCCATTACCCGATCAATGGCTTCTTCAAGCGCTGCCATCGATACTGTTTTGAGATTGCGACGTGCCGATAACAATGCGCCTTCATTCATCAAATTGGCTAAATCAGCACCAGTAAATCCAGGTGTACGTTTAGCCAAAAGGTCCAAGTCGACATCTTTAGAAAACTTTTTACCACGGGCATGGATTTTTAAAATATCTAAACGACCTTTCAAGCTGGGTTTATCAACTACAACTTGGCGATCAAAACGACCTGGTCTCAAGAGTGCCGGATCTAAAATATCCGCGCGGTTAGTCGCCGCCATAATAATAATCGTATGATCTGCCTCAAAGCCGTCCATTTCAACCAAAAGCTGGTTAAGAGTCTGCTCACGTTCATCATGACCGCCACCAAGACCTGCACCGCGTTGTCTTCCGACGGCATCGATTTCATCCACAAAAATAATACAAGGCTGGCTCTTTTTAGCCTGAGCAAATAAATCACGCACTCGAGAAGCCCCAACCCCAACAAACATTTCAACAAAATCAGATCCAGACAAACTAAAGAAAGGAACTTCCGCTTCTCCAGCCACCGCTTTCGCAAGAAGAGTTTTACCCGTTCCTGGAGGTCCAATTAAAAGTGCACCTTTTGGAATTTTTGCGCCTAATGCTTTATATCGGGCAGGAGTTTTAAGGTAATCAACAATTTCTTTGAGTTCTTCAACCGCCTCATCAACACCCGCAACATCTTTAAAGGTTACTAAATTGTTTTTATCTTTTTTCCATGCACTTGCTCGGGATTTACCAAAAGACATCGCTTGGCTATTGGCTCCTTGCGCTTGTCTAAAAATAAAAAACCATAGAAGTCCAATTAAAATAAAAGGTAAAAAGGCTTGAAAAATCCCACTCCACAACTGAGAGTCATTTTTAGGGTTAACCGCAATCGTTACGTTTTTAGCCCGAAGATCTGAAATAAGGCCAGGATAATCCAAGAAATAGGTTTTAAATAATTTACCGTCTTTCGCATGGCCGGTAATCAGTTGCTCATTGGGTCGGATTTCGACAGAAGTAATTGCGCCAGAGTCCACTTTCGCCAAAAATGCAGAATAATCCATCTGATCCTGCGTTTTAGGTGGAGACATGATGCTCGTTAAAATAGAAACGGAAATAAGGGCAAAAAGGAGATACCAAATAAGATTACGCCATCCAGAAGGCTGTGAAGGTTTCTGAGGAGGCTTTTGAGGTGATTTTGTTTTCTGGGACATAGGTGCCATTCTATTAGAAAGAGGGTCTTTCCTCAATCCGTAATCAACACAATTTCATCGCACCCATCAATTTCAAATAATTTCACTTGAATATGATCTGATGGTGTCGTCGAAACATGCTGGCCAACATAAGTTGCAAAGATCGGGAGCTTGCGACCACCGCGATCAATGAGAACGGCCAGTTCAACCGCATCGGGGCTTCCAAAATCCGAAATCCCAGTCAACGCCGAGCGAATGGTCCGTCCACGAAACAGCACATCATCCACTAAAATAACGGTTTTATCGGTAATTCCAAACTGTAAATCAGATTGTCGCACGGTTACAAAGGCTTCTCGATGAAGTAAATCGTCCCGATATAAAGACACATCCAATCGTCCCACTGGAATTGTGACTCCGGTTAACTCCAAAATCTGATGAGAAAGTCGCTCAGCAATCGGAAACCCGCGAGTCAAAACACCTACGAATACCAAAGAATCAAGCGCCGGATGCGCTTGAATAATTGCCTGAGAAATCCTTAAAATCGCCTCTTTTAATTGAGACTCAGAAAAAATTAAGCGAAAATCAGCCATACACTATTACAAAATCCCTTTAGTCGAAGGGACTGCGGACTGACGTGGATTAATTTGAACCGATTGTCCAAGCAGTCGACCAAACCCTTTAAAACAGGCTTCTATAATATGGTGAAGATTAGTTCCTCGGATGACATCGATATGCAAAGTGATGCGAGCATTATTCACAAATGCATTAAAAAATTCATGAGTCAGTTCCACATCAAATCCACCCAAAGTTGTTTTGGGGAGATCGCAATTAAAATATAAATAAGGGCGATTAGACACATCAATCGCAACCTGAGCCAAGGCTTCATCCATCGGTGTAAGGCCAGATGCATATCGGACTATCCCGCGGGCATCGCCAAGCGCCTGACGAAATGCAGTGCCTAACGCAATCCCAACATCCTCAACCGAATGGTGGCCATCAATATTTAAATCGCCATTCATCACAACTTTCAAATCAAAAAGCCCATGGTGAGTAAATAAGTCCAGCATATGATCAAAAAAGCCAATGCCAGTTTGGATGCTGCTGATACCCGTGCCGTCTAAATTTAAATCAAGAGAAACCTGAGTTTCTTTAGTATTACGAGAAATCGTTGCCAATCGCTGAATCATGACCGCCCTGCCTTCAAATAGAGTATAAGGCTAGTATACCCCAAGAAATTAAAAGAGTCCTGGTTGGGAGCTTCGTACAGAATGAGGGTGAGGGATTCTCATGTGCGCATAGGCCGACGCAGAGGCAATCCGGCCCCTAGGACTGCGGTCAAGAAACCCCAATTGTAATAAATAAGGTTCATAGACATCTTCAATCGTGACAGAGTCTTCGGAAATACTCGCGGCCACAGTATCAAGTCCAACGGGCCCGCCAGAAAATTTTTCAATAATTGCCAGTAAATATTTTCGGTCCACATCATCAAGCCCCAATTCATCAATCCCAAGACGATCGAGGGCATCTGACACCACCGCCATATCAATCCGGCCATCCGACTTAATTTGAGCCCAATCTCGTACTCGTTTTAAAATGCGGTTGGCAATCCTGGGCGTCCCACGTGATCGACGGCCCAGTTCAAATGAGCTTGCATTATCAATAGAAGTCTTTAAAAGAGAAGCTGATCTCGAAATAATCGATGACAAATCCTCGGCGTTATAAAATTCAAGTCGTTCAATAATTCCAAAGCGATCCCGAAGCGGAGCGGATAAGTTGCCAGCTCGGGTGGTTGCTCCAATCAACGTAAAGCGAGGTAAGTCTAATCGAATCGACCGTGCAGAGGGGCCTTTTCCAATCACAATATCTAATTCAAAATCTTCCATGGCCGGATACAGAACTTCTTCAACCGATCGGTTAAGACGGTGAATCTCATCAATAAAAAGAATATCTCCAGGCTGTAAATTAGTTAAAATCGCAGCAAGATCACCAGGGCGCTCAATCGCGGGGCCAGATGAAATCTTGATGTTGACCTGCATTTCAGAAGCGATAATACTGGCCAGAGTGGTTTTGCCAAGTCCGGGAGGCCCATAAAGCAAGATATGTTCAATACTTTCGCCACGAGTTCTCGCCGCATCTAAAAAAATATTTAGGTTATATTTGAGTTTTTCTTGACCTACAAAATCAGATAATCGCTTAGGACGAAGACTAAATTCGCGCAAATCATCCAGTTGAGGCTGTGAGGAAACAATGCGGTCATCAGGCGTGGGAGTTGGATTTTGAGGGGTTAAATGGTCCATTAGATGAACAAGTATACGAGGGTATAATACAGAGACGCAAGAAGCGATTGAAACGAGATAGGGCACGTGATAAAATGACCCACCTTATATTTTGTCTACAATTTAAGCCGCGGCCAAAGCGCCGAAGATGTTCAAGGAGAATATAATCAATGAAAGGATATGATTGTCTAGTAATTATTAAAGCGAATTTGACGGAAGAAGAAAGAGATAAAGCTCTTGAATCTTTTAAAGGTTGGCTTACTAAAACAGAGGCGGAACTTTTAGAGTTTAACTATTGGGGCGTACAAGATATGCCAGAAACATTTAAGCCTGCAAGGCAAGCAGCTTATTTTCACTGCCAATTTAACGGAACCAATAAAACACTTGATCTTCTCAACGAAAAAATGAGAGTTGATGAGTCTTTCTTAAGACACATGATCGTTCGAATCGAATCTGTTCAAGTCCCAGCTGTAGTAGAAAAAGCAAAGGCTTAAACCGTGTCTAGTATTAATCGAATTATTTTAATTGGAACAATCCTTGGCGAAGTAGACGAACGCGTCACGTCAACAGGGGATGCCTATGCAAAATTTACATTAAAAGTAGATCGGCCTGAAAGAAATGATGGGATGCCTTCCCAAGCCGACGAAATTGATATTGTTGCGTGGCGCCAAGTGGCGGAAAGCGCAAAGACCATTACAAATGGCGAGGCCATTGTCGTCGAAGGCCGCATCCAAACGCGAACAACAGAAGATGACGCAGGACGCAGAAAATACTTTACTGAAGTGGATGCGAAAGTAATCCAGAAGTTAGGGTCTGCATCAGCTAAGTCAGCACCCTCTGGTAAATCAAGAAGCACAGACCAATTTAAAGAACTGACCTCTGCGGTTGTAGAGACCAAGTCAGTAAAAGAGATTTCAGAATCCGATTTTGATTTTACCCCACCCGTATCCAAAGCTGACGACGAGGAGGTTCCGTTTTAATAATGTTTAACAAATGTTTTTTAATTGGCCGACTCACTAAAGATCCTGAAACGCGAGTCACTCTATCTGGAGTCGCGGTATCCCGATTTACAATTGCAGTAGACCGAGTGCGTGGCAAAAATGGCCAAGACGGAGTCACCGATTACATCAGAGTAGTAGCCTGGAGACGACTCGCTGAAATTTGTGGAGAATACCTTAAAAAAGGAAAGCTTATCGCAATTGAAGGCCGTTTACAGATCGAAACTTATGATAAAGAAGGGGAAACACGAGCGTCAGCAGAAGTTGTCGCAGATAATATGCAAATGTTAGATCGCGGAACTGGCATGGAAATAAACCATGAACAGCACGATCACGCAGAAGAAATAGCCCCAATTTAAATAGACGCAAGAAAGAAGGAGTAACCATGTCAGAGCAAAAAACACTAATCAAGAGAAGAGTAAAAAGACGTAGAGTTTGTCATTTTTGTGCGGACAAAATTAATCTATTAGATTATAAGGACGTCGAAAAATTTCAAAGGTATATTGCTGACCGAGGCAAAATTGCCCCACGACGAAATACTGGATTTTGTGCCAAACACCAACGAATTCTTGCTGAAGCGGTACGCCGTGCAAGATATATGGCAATTATCCCTCACACGACAGACTAAGGAGAATAGGAAATGTCCAAAACAATAGATATTATCTTAACAGAAACAGAACCAGGCCTAGGAAGAGCGGGCGACCTAAAGAAAGTAAAATTAGGGCACTACCGAAATCGCTTAGCCCCACAAGGGTTGGCGCTACCAAATAACAAAGCAAACTTAAACCGCTTTGAAGCCATTAAAAAACGAGAAGAAAAACGCCTGACAGAAATTAAGGCTGAAGCAACTCGAATCCAAAAGCTTCTTGATGGAAAGGTAATTACATTTACAGAAAAAGCTCAAGAAAGTGGAAAACTTTATGGATCGGTAACACGAGATAAAGTTTCTGCAGCAATTCAAGAGCAATTTAATGTCCCAATCGAAAGTAAATATTTTTTATTTTCACCAATTAAAGAAGTTGGAGACTTAGCTGTAAAAGTAGAATTGCATCCTGATCATGTCTTCACATTTAAAGTATCCGTTATCGGAGAAACTTCTGCTCAGAGTTCATACCAAGAAGAAGATGAAGATGAGGAAGAAGAAGAAGAAGACGAGGCTGAAGAAACCACTGAAGCCGACGACACCGAAGAATAACCACTACCCTGAGGAGCTGCTGAAATACATCGTAGACATGATATTTTTCAGCAGCCCCAGATTCTAGCAACGCTTCCCAAACTTCCGGGCGTCTATCAGATGATGAGCGCCACACATGAAGTTATTTATGTGGGTAAAGCAAAAAACCTCAAAAACCGAGTCCTCTCTTATTTTGTAGCCACTGATAAAAAAGAAATTAAAACCCAGGTTTTAGTCTCTCAAATCGCGGACATTAAAATCACCGTTACCCCCACTGAACAAGAGGCGCTGGCATTAGAAAATAAGCTAATTAAGCACCATCGACCTAGGTATAATATTGCCCTCAAAGACGACAAAAGTTACCCCTATATCAAAATTACCATTCAAGAAGAATTCCCTAGAGTGATTATCACGAGAGACAAAAGAAAAGATGGGGCCCTTTATTTTGGGCCGTATGCACTGATTGGATCGAGCAAATTACTCCAAAGAGCCCTCACCGACTTATTTCCGATACGCGATTGTACCAAGCCCATCACCTTGGATAAGCAACAGCGCAAGTGCATCAACCTGGACATCGGAAAATGCCTAGGACCTTGTGTGAATAAGCAAATAAAGCCGCAATACGATACTTTAATCAATGATTTGATTCTCCTCATTAAGGGGCAAGATAAGGGATTGATCTCGACGCTGAAAAAACAAATGATGGCCGCATCCGAAGCCCTAGACTTTGAACGGGCAGCAATCACAAGAGATCAAATCGAAAAAATCGAAATGATTCAAAGAAATAGGCGAATCAAAGATTTGGAAGACCAAGATACCCAGCTATGGATCTATATGGAATCCGAAGACCTGTGTTACGGATTTATCCAAACGATTCAAGATGGTGTCATGATGAATCAAAAAGGATTTTTTGAAAAAAGAAAGGAGACGACCAAAGAAGGGTTGATCTCTAAAATGGTCATTAATGCATTAGAGGAAAACTGGATGGCGCGAGACATTAGTTGTAATGAGGCAGTCCATACTGAACTGGTAGACATATTAACTTCACTCAATTTAAATACCTCAACCAAAGTGACAAGCCCTAAAATCGGCCCCAAAAAGGCTTTAATTGAGGCTGCTGAACAAACCGCTTATGTGGCAATGTTGAGGCTAAGACCCTTGGAAGAAAAGATTCAAACCCAAAACCCGCTCTATGACCTTCAACAAAAATTAAAATTAAAAACCTATCCAAAACATATGATGTGTTTTGATATTTCACATCTTCAAGGGACTGGAATTGTGGCGAGTTGTGTAGATTTTAAAGATGGAAAGCCCGACAAGTCCGCCTATATGAAATTTAATATTACCCAAGTCGAAGGTCAAAGTAATGACCCGTTATCAATGAAAGAAGTGGTCCGAAGGAGATTAAAGCGAAGTATTGAGGCTGAGCAACTTCCCAACTTAATTGTGATTGATGGCGGGGTAAGCCAATTAAACTTTGCCTATCAAGCATTGGTGGAGCTGGAAATTCAGGAGAGAGTTGATATTATTTCGTTGGCCAAAAAGAGAGAGGAGATCTACCAAATCGGCCAATCGATCCCGATTCAGCTGGAAAATACGAAGGCAAGACTGGTATTACAGCGTATCCGAGATGAGGCCCATCGCTTCGCAGTGACTTTTCAAAGGTCTAAAAGACAAAAAAGCATAGAAAATAGTATACTCTTAAAAATACCCGGTATTGGTCCTAGACGGCTTAATCAAATCTATGAGAAGTTTAAAAGCCTTAATCAAATTCGGCTAAGCTCTGCCAAGGAGCTAAGCACTGTTGGAAATATGGGTATAAACCGCGCACAGCAAATAATGGACTTAATTCAAGATGAAATGGAATCACAATAATTATCGCTGTATTGGACTAACTTGGCTGGTCATCATGCTATGCCAAATGCCATTGGTTGCCGAAGGCACAAGCGCCCTAGATGATCTTAAAGCAGAGTTAGGTCATATCTCTGAACGGCTACAAAAAAACAGCAGCAAAATTAAAGAAAAACAAAAAGAAAAACACCAAGTCCAACAAAGCTTGGGAAGCATCAATCGTGAGTTAAAAGTACTCGAAAGCACCATTGAAAAACAAGCGCAGGCCATCAATGTCGTCGCCACAAGAGAGCATCAAACTAGTCAATCTTTGGCCGAAGCCGAACAAGAATTTAGCGAGAAAAAAAACCAGTTTCAAAAACGACTGAGGCAAATTTATAAAAATGAACACATGGGCTTTTTAGAGTTTTTACTCTCTCCCAAAGATATTATGTCCGTACTTGATTCTCAGTACTATTTTGAGCGAATTTTAAAACAAGACGTTAATCTCGTAGATGAAATTAGAGAGGAGTATCGACGTCTCAATGACAAAAAAGTACAGCTCAGCAATCAAAAAAAGAAATTAACCGCCCTCAATAAATCCGTCATTGTTCAAGAAAAAACACTTGAAAAAAAGAAAGACCAAAAAAATAGATATATTTCTCAACTCGAAGAGCAAATCTCAAGAATGGAGAGAGAGAACCAGGAGTTAGAGGCAGAGTCGAATCAAATGACGTCCTTTATCTTGGCAAGAGGGAATCTGTCCGACGGATATTTTGGAACCAGTCGAATGATGAAGCCTGCGGAAGCCTGGATATCCTCTCGATTTGGATACCGAACCCACCCTATATTTAAACGACGGATCTTGCACCGCGGAATTGATTTGGCGGCCAAAAAAGGAAGCCCAATTAAAGCGGCAGACTCAGGGGTTGTCATTGTGGCTGGTCAAAAAGCCAGGTACAACGGATTTGGTATTGTAACTGTCATTGACCATGGCCGACGAAAATCAGATGGCCGACGAATTTCAACAGTATACGCCCACCAATCAAGGTTATTAGTCAAAGAAGGGGACTTTGTTGCAAAGGGAACTGTAATCGGTCTTGTAGGCTCAACCGGGTATAGCACTGGACCCCACTTACACTTTGAAGTGAGAGTCGACGGAGTCCCTGTGGATCCGGCTGATTTTCTTAATATCTAAATAATAGTTCAAATAGAAAGGATATCGTAAAATGAAAAACATGTTCCAAAAAAGTATTAAAATCGGTTTTAAAATCATTATTGTTGCGTTTGCAATTTTAGGGGTTTCTCAGGTTCTCGCTGGATTTTCAGAAACCGGAGAGTTTGCCTTGCTTGGCACCGTAAAACAATATGTCAAAACTGAATTTGTGAATAAAAATGTCGAAGATACCAAGATGGAATATGGGGCGATTAAAGGCTTGTTAAGCGCATTAGGAGATCCTTATACTCGATTTGTAGAGCCCAAAAATTTTGAAGAAATGAAAGTACGGATGAAAGGCGAATTTTTTGGAATTGGTATCCATATCGGGATGAAACAAGATCAGCTCACTGTCATTGCCCCAATCGCAGGGACCCCTGCCGACAAAGCCGGTCTAAAAGCCATGGATTCCATTATTAAAATTGATGGAAAAACGACCGAAGGCTTAAGTTTAGAAGAAGCAGTTACCCATATTAGAGGCCCTCAAGGAACTCCGGTTGTTCTCAATATTTTTAGAAAAGGCAATAAAATGCCATTTGATGTCTCCATTAAAAGAGACCGTATTGAAATTAAAGCCGTCGATAAAGTCGAAGTCTTTAGAGGAAACATCGGATATATCCGCCTCAATACTTTTGAAAGCCAAAAAGCGACGGATGAACTCGAAAAGGCCATCGAAGATTTAAACAAAAAGCAAGTTCAAGGCTTGGTGTTAGACTTAAGAAATAATGGCGGCGGATTACTAAGAAATGCCATTCAAATTACAGGCTTATTTATTGCGAGAGGCGATGTCGTCCACACCGTCAATCGAGACGGAAAGCGAGACACTGAATCTGTTTACGGCAAAGCAAAATTTACACCACCGATGGTCGTCCTTCTCAACGAAGGCTCGGCTTCTGCGTCTGAAATCCTAGCCGGCGCCATCAAGGATAATAACCGAGGAAGACTGATCGGAATGCATTCATTTGGAAAAGCATCCGTTCAACGCGTCATTAATTTGCCGGATAGATCCGCGGTGCTATTAACCATTTCCAAGTACCTCACCCCTAATGGAACTGACATCAGTGCCAAGGGAATTACGGTCAATGTTGAGTCCCAAATCCCAACAGAAAGTATTGAAATCGCCAAAAAACCAAACTGGGAATATACCTATGAATGGGACACCCAACTTCAAACGGCATTAAATGAAGTTGAAAAGGAAATCAAACCCAAAAAGTAGTTTGATTGTCATCACCACATAAAATCGCTACACTAGACGGGCTATGAATATCGGGCTGTTTAACATTGACTACAAAAGCGCGGCATTAAACCAACTAGAGCAACTGTACTTTAAAAAAGAGCAAATTCCAGAGTTTTTAAAAAAAGTACAAGAAAATTCGACAATTTCAGAGATGGTTGTCTTGTCCACCTGCAATCGGGTTGAACTTTATTATCGAGCCCCCAACTTATCTGAAGCCAAACATTGGCTGGCAGACTTTTTGACCACCCAAAAAATGATCTCAAATGATGTGATTCAAGTCGCATCTAGCGACACAAATACCCCAAAAGATATTATCTGGCATTTATTTCGAGTCGCATCCGGCATCGAGTCCATGGTATTTGGTGATGGAGAAATTTTAGCGCAAGTCAAAAACGCTTATGACACAAGTGCCAAAATAGGGATGACTCAGCCCGCATTTAACAAGCTATTTCAATCGGCCATTGCGGCCGGAAAGCGCGTCAGATCCGAAACAGATATTGCAAAGGGCGCCTACTCAGTCAGCTCCATTGCAGTAGAGGCCATCAAAAAACACTTTGATAGCCAACTCACCGGCAAAAATATTTTAATTGTAGGGACTGGCACCATGGGGATGCGAGCTCTAAAAAAACTTGCCGCCATAGGACAAGCTAATATTTGGATCGCTAACCGTAGCCACTCTGGATTACAAAGATTGGCCGAAAAATATAATGCCAAAGCAGTCAACATGGATGATCTTAACCAGACTCTAGAAATAGTAGATGCAGTCATCTGGGCAACCAGCAGCGATACCTATCTCGTTAGTAAAAAAGAAATGAGCCAGATGGCAACGCCGCCACAAATTATGATTGATATTGGTATTCCAAGAAACGTAAATCCAGATATCGAAGAAATCGAAACAATTAAATTAGTCACCATCTACGGCTTACAAAAAATTGCAGATGAAACTATCGAAAATAGAAAAGCACAGTTAGAAGCCGTCAATCATATCCTTAAAGATGAATTTGAAAAGCTTAATAATTGGCATCAAAATCGGAGTGCCCAAACACCTCAGCTTCAATGTCAGAAATAATCAGAATAGGAACCCGGGGTTCTAAACTCGCAATCGCCCAAGCCACCAAAGTCCGAGAATTAATCACAACCGCTAATCCAGACCAAAACGTTCAAATCATCATTATTTCGACGGCTGGAGACCAGAATAAAACTGATAGCCTCGCTAAAATCGGTGGAAAAGGGGTTTTTGCTAAAGAAATCCAGGAAGCCCTGCTGACCAATACTATCGATATCGCCGTCCATTCCATGAAAGATTTAACCTCACGCCCACCAGAAGAGTTGCGACTATCCGGATTTTTAGATCCAGAAAGTACAAGTGATGTATTGGTGAGCAAGCATGGACTCACACTCGAAAAACTTCCTGAGGGCGCGACCATTGCAACGGGGAGTATGAGACGGCGGGCATTAATTAGACGGTTAAGACCGGATATTCAGTTAGTTGATATCAGAGGTAATGTAGACAGTCGGCTTGAAAAGTTAAAGACGGAAAAGATCGATGCTATTCTCTTGTCCGAAGCCGGACTCATTAGGCTCAATTTACAGCACCATATCCATGAGCGATTTAATCCAGAATCCTTTTTACCCGCCCCTGGACAAGGCGTCATCGCGCTTGAAACCAGAGCCAACGACGATCGGAGTCACGATATTTGTGAGAGCATCTCAGACCCAGCTCAATCCCAAATCTCCCGAATCGAATATGAAGTCTTAAAAGGGCTCAACTTTAATTGCAGTATCCCACTAGGAATGCATACGATCCTCAAAGAAAACCGCCTGCATATTACGCTAGGCATCGAAACATCGGGAAATATTTGGAAACAATGGCAAGTCGACTATCCTAGGTCCACCGCACAAGACGACATTCAAGGACTCATTGGCGATGTCGTGAGAGTGTTAGAACAATCATGACCGGAAAAGTTATTCTAGCCGGAGCCGGACCAGGTGATCCTGGACTCATCACGCTCAAAGCAAAATACGCGCTCGAGCGAGCCGATACTGTTCTATACGATTATTTGGCGCACCCCAATCTATTAAAATATTGCAAGCCAACTGCAGAACTCATCAATGTCGGAAAGCGAAAGGGCCACCATAGCCAAACTCAAAACAATATCAACGCCCTCATGGTCAAATTCGCAAGCGAAGGAAAAGTGGTCGTCCGCCTAAAAGGGGGGGATCCCTGCGTTTTTGGCCGAATTGGCGAGGAGATGGAATGCCTTACTGAGCATCATATTCCATTTGAAATTATCCCAGGCGTCACATCCGCAATTGCTGTACCTGCCTATGCAGGGATCCCCATCACTCAGCGAGAATTATCACGCTCTTTCGCAGTTGTGACTGCAAGTGCCCAAGAAGGTGATGACGTGGGAGATATCCACATTCCCAACGCCGAGACTCTGATCTTTTTAATGCCGGTCACGCAATTAGATCTCATTGCTCAGCGTGTGATCAAAGAAATTAGCCATTTTTCTACCGATACTCCCGCTGCTTTAATTTATAAAGGGACCACCGCGAGCCAAAAAACAATCCTAGGAACTTTAGGTACCATCGTCGCCTTAAAAGATCAGCATCAACTCACACCCCCAGCGATATTGGTTGTTGGTAAGGTCGCGGGTCTCACGAGAAAATTTAATTGGACGGAAACATTGCCATTATTTGGAAAACGCATTGTCCTCCTCAGGACCGCAGAGCAGGGGCAGGAGTGGGCAAACCCTCTATCCGAACTCGGTGCCGAGGTCATTCAGCTCCCCATGATCGAAATTGTGCCCAATCAGCAGATCTTAACTCAGATACACCCCAAGGAAATTGACCGGTTCTCACTCGTTGTCTTTACTAGCCCCAACGGAGTGAAGCAATGGATGACTACTTTATTTGAAAATGGCTACGACGCAAGAACTTTGGCCAAGCAAAAAATTGCCGCCATCGGATCCAAGACGGCAGCGCTACTCAAAGAGTTTGGGATTATCCCGGATATCCTCCCCGAGGACTTTAGCCAGGAAGGTCTGTTGGATACGCTCCCAGTCATTATGGCCGGAGAAACGATTCTCATTGCAACCGCAGCGGGCGCACGTGAAACCTTACCTAAAGAACTGATCCAAAGAGGGGCTACAGTTGAAGTCTGGAAGCTCTACGACACCAAAATGCCAGACATAATATCCAATCAGGAAATTAACAACGGAGATTGGATAATCTTCACCAGCTCATCCACCGTCACCCATTTTTTTGAAAGCAAACTCTACAACTCTCAACCCATCACCGCATTTTGTATTGGAAAATCGACCGAAGAAACACTCAAGCAGCACTACCAAGGCCCCATCATCGTATCGCCTAAAGCCACAATCGAGGCTACAATTAGTGTTCTTTTAAATCATGCAGGGGAGGAAAAGAAGTGACGTATTCGCAATTTCATCGCTACAGACATACTCAATCATTAAGAGACTTATTTCAGGAAAAAACCCTCACCGTTAACGATGTTATTTTACCCATTTTTATTCATGAATCCCTGACGCAAAAAAAAGAAATTGCATCACTCCCCGGGATGTTTCAATGGTCACTCGCCGACCTAAGTGACGAAATTAAATCCGCAGTAGACCTAGGAATTAAAGCCGTCATTTTATTTGGTATTCCAAGCAAAAAAGATGATATCGGCTCTGAAGCAGACAATCCAAACGGAATTATCCAAAAGGCGATCACACTCATCAAATCCATTGCGCCACATCTTGTAGTCATCGCCGACACTTGCCTATGCGAATACACCTCTCATGGTCACTGCGGTATCCAAAAAGACGGACATCTGGATAATCCCAAAACCTTAACTCGATTGGCCAGTATCGCGGTCTCCTACGCCAATGCGGGTGCAGATATGATTGCCCCATCCGGCATGATGGACGGCATGGTCCTTGCCATCAGGGAGGCACTTGATCATCACCATTATCACCGCGTGAGCATCATGTCCTACTCCGTCAAATATGCATCAGGACTCTATGGGCCATTTAGAGACGCTGCCGGATCTGGTGACAATTTTAAAGGTAACCGAAACCATCACCAAATGAACATCACCCAATCCAGAGAGGCCATACTTGAAGCCGAAGCGGATATCCAAGAAGGGGCCGACATCATCATGGTCAAGCCTGCTGGGACTTACCTAGATATCATATGCAAGTTAAGAGATCGGTTTAACCATCCCATCGCAGCCTACCAAGTGTCCGGCGAGTACAGCATGCTTAAGGCCGCAGTCAAAGCAGGGATACTAGACGAAGAAAAAGCCATGATCGAGTCCTTAGCCGCCATCAAGCGGGCCGGAGCTGACCTGATTATTACTTATTATGCAAAGCAATTGGCAAAATATCTCAGCCCTACGCTTCAGACGTAGATCTCCAATAGCCCACAATCCTAACAGGCGCATCAGGTGTCTGTGGAGAAGAACGGGCAAGGATGACTACTCCGCAATACACGGGGTAAAAGTCATCAGATTTAGGATCAAGGACAAACCCTCGATCCATGGCCAATCACAACAGAGATCTTTCCAGACACAGATGTTGCCACAGCTTCTTGAAGTGCTCTACCAATTTTCTATCGGCCATCCGAGCCAAAATCTGTCCATAATCCATCAGCCTTAGCATAAGTGTCTGACCACTACTGTCCGGTCTTTTTTTCATGGGGAAATGAGGCTCAATTGCGTGTAGCTTAAGGAAGCCGGAGGCTTCCAGCGGTTCATAGTCAAAATTTCAACGAGGTGAATTCTCTCAAAAATAGCCTCATTGAAAAGGCAAGATAAGGTAT
>CAMCZW010000020.1 GCA_945888435.1 bacterium UBP8_UBA817 | reverse complement strand
AACGAAGTGACGGAACCGAAGAACGCCGACCGATTAGGGAGGGATAGTGAAGGCGCTGAGCGACTGAACGACAGAGATGAGGCTGGTCGGCTTGGTCCAACTCAATGTTGGGCCAATGAAGACTGTTGGGACTTCGGTGCACTATCCAATACTCAGCAAAGGATACCCACACATGACCGACAGGCCAAAGAAGGAGACTCATTAGAAGAGCAGGAAAGCGAACTCAAAAAGTTTTGCGACTACCGCAATTTCAAAATCCACCAGATCCTCATCGAGAGAGGCAAATCCGGTGGAAATACCAATCGCCCAGAGTACAAAAAACTAGTGGCAGATATTGAAGAGCAAAAGATTAACGCCGTTGTCGTTAAAAAGCTCGATCGTCTATCCAGATCTCTTTTAGACTTTGAGCACCTCATGACCAGCCTTCAAGAAAAAGAAGTGGAGTTTATCTCACTCAGAGAAAACTTCGACACGACTACCGCGATGGGTAAAGCCATGCTCCGCATCGCTTTAGTATTTGCCCAGCTTGAGCGAGAACAAACCTCAGAAAGACTTAGAGATGTCTTTTCGTTTCGGGCAAGCCAAGGACAATTTAATGGTGGGATCAGGCCTTATGGGTATACCACGGTCAATAAAGAATTAATCCCATCTCTTAAAGAAAAACAGGTTATCGAGATCATGATGACTAAGTTTTTAGAGATGAAGTCGACAACCGAAGTGGCCCGTTATCTCAATGAAACAGGCCATCGGACGAGGTCAGGAAAACAATGGGGTAAACGTAAAATCCATTAGATTTTGCTTAATCCTATCTACATCGGGCAAGTGAAATGGGGAGATGATCTTTACCAAGGTCTTCATCAGCCCTTGGTCTCCCAAAAGCAGTTTCAGGAAATACAGGCCATTTTTAAGGCTAATCATCGCTTAGGTAAAACCAGTGCCACCGGCGCTTTACTCCAAAAATTATTGTGGTGTTGCTGCGGTAATCCGATGACACCCAGTCACTCACTCAATAAAAATCGGATTAAGTATTTTTACTACCGTTGCACAAGTACCCACAATGCAGAAACAGGGACGAGTAAATGCCTCATTAAATACGTGGCCATGCAAAAAACAGAAGACCTCATTTTAGAGACTATGGTGTCGCTATCTCAAAGTACATTATTTCAATCATTAGAAAACAAAGTCCTCAAGTATAACCAAGGGATTTACACTCAAATCCAAGAGATTACAGCGTCACTGACGACACTTCAAAAGCAATTAGAGACCCTCAAACATCGACAGGATAGCTATCTGGATTCTCTCATCTCAGGCAGTTTATCTACTCTAGAAAGAAAGGCGATTAGCAAGCGATTGGAGGAATTAGAAGCTGAGGAAAGAAAGCTCAAATACATGATGACAACTCTAAATTTCGACATCACTCAAAAAACCTATGAGCAAATGGACTGGCCAAACTTTAAACAGACCCTCATCACTTTTAAAGAAGATTATCCAAGCTTATCTCAAGATCAACTTAAAACAGCCCTCCATCTCCATTTAGATAAACTCATCATTACCCCTGAGCTAATCCAACTCCATTTTAAAAAACTGCCATGGCCAGTAGAGATCCCAAGAGAAATCGTCCCAAAAAATACCTCATAGTCTCAATTAGGGTATATCGCAGCATGGCCTTTTTTTGGACCTGTCCACCATGCGCACAAAACCTGAGTTCGAGAATTTAAACTAACTTCACTACCCATTTTCTCTAACTCAGTGCTAATTTAAACAAAGTAAAAATCCAAGCAGGTGTTCGATAAAAACACCCGCTTTTACACTCAATATCTCTAATTTCGTGTTGAAAATAAAGGTTAAACTGGCAGAAAGGGTGGGATTCGAACCCACGGTGAGCTTTCACTCACACACACTTTCCAGGCGTGCTCCTTAAACCACTCGGACACCTTTCCACATACCCCTAAGGGTTAGACAATAAAGATACACCGTGATCAGAAAATATTAAAGCCAAAATCCATATATTAAATTGGGAGTGAAATATTTTTCTAAAAAATACGAGAACTAGGCTAGAAGGGTTAAATTAAAGAGTAATTAGAGGAAGGGTATGAGGAAGATTTTATCATTGGTAGTTAATGGCGAAAATTTCTTTAGATTGATTAAAGAATTAAACCCCAATGATCCTGATGTTAAGCGTAAAAAAGAGTGCATTATCTCATTTGAGCCTCACTTCAAAGATAATAAATTAAGCTTTTATCAGCTTCTAGCAAAACTAAATCTTGAATCTCTACTAACCTCAAAAGATCCTTGTGCAAAAAAAATGTCGGCAATCCTCCGCGCATTTAATAAACCTCCACTCTCAAAGATCTAAACGCCGTCCCATAATTTAATTCGCAATTCTAATGCTTTGACGACCATCTCGGTCGCGCTTTTCCATTTTTCTTGATCATCACCGCAAAGCAATTCAACCATTCGTAAGGCTAACGGACTATGTTCATTTTCATCCAGCTCAATATGGCGGGCCAGATAATAATTAAATATCCCTAACTCTTTGGGAAATTCCGTCGTCAGTTTGGACATAATCCCATTAAACATATCCGGGATTAAATCCTCTCTCCCAAATGCAAACACCGCGGCTTGATCCCACACTGGCCGAGTCGTCACTAATTCCCAGGTAAATAAAATAAACTCTGCCGTATTTCCGGGCATATTGGAGTGCTTAATCGCCTCTTCAATAGGGAGCCCATCTCTCAAATGAGACAGCAAAGTTTGGACCGGTGCCGTATTAGCACCGGCAGAAGTCATCGCTTCCAAATATAATTCATAATGACTAATCGTCCGTCCGGTCATATCTACATCAGATTCCTCAGCCAATACAATCTCGTTAATCAACCTACGAGACACTGCATCCGATGTCGGCAGCCAAGGTGTCGACACACAGGTCAACTCTTTCTGTAGCGATTTAAGCAATGTCATAAAATCCCATACCGCGGCCACATGGCTTTCCATAAACGATTGCATGGCTTCAAGCGAGTTGAGGCGGTGAAATAAGGGATGATCAATGACCTGATTTCTGTAATTTTGAATAGTTAATTTGAGATGAGCAATATTGGAGTTCATACTGACATGATATACTCTTTAGCCATGATTTCAAATTTTATTAATGGTACGGTTATTGATACGCTCAATGGCCAAGAAACCAAAATCAATCTCCTCATCGAAAATGGAATCCTCAAAGGCATGGGATACCTCCCCGACGAAGATGACAAGGGTATTACCGTTATTGATATTAGAGGTCATGTTGTTCTTCCCAATGTCGTTAATGCTCAAGATTTCGTCCAGCCCACTATGTCGGACTGCATTACCCTGACTGATCTTAAAAATTGTTCCCCAATACAAACCAAAACAATCCAAATCGTAACCAGCCAAGATCCTATGCCACTGGCTCAATTTGTAGAAGAGGCCCTTACAATACTCATTGGCCAGCATAAATTAAGTATCGGCGACGTCATCAAAATGATTTCAACCAATCCCAGAAAACGTTTTCACATCAAACAGGACGGTATCGGTCTATCTAAAAAACCAAATTTCATCATCGCAAAATTACCCACAGACACAACGCCCGCCAAAGTCGCGTATATCGTCCAAAACGGCGAAATCCTCAATATTAATCCCGTTTAACCACAATCCGCAACGCATGTAATCCCGAATCCAATTCACCCTTGAGGGCGGCATTGACCATGCGATGACAGGCAACACTCGACTGTCCAGAAAACAATCCAGACGCAATGGTCACAAAAAAATGGGTCTCATCCCGTCCAGTATGCCCATGATGTCCGCGATGCAGCTGGCTTTCATCCACCAATTCTAAAAGGGCAGGGGAGAACGTCTCTGTCAAAATAGACATAATTCTTTGATACCGATCACCCATTTTGATCTGCCACTGGTTTTGCCACAATATTAAATAATTTTTTAGGGACATACACCGATTTCACAATTTCCATCCCTTGCAAAAACTTTTGGACATGCGGATCTTTAAACGCAATTTCTTCCACTTCCGCTTGTGTGATATCGATTGGGACATCAAATTTAGATCTAATTTTCCCATTCACCTGCGCCACAATCGTTACTTGATCATCAATGGTTTTAGCCAACTCAAACTGAGGCCATGTCGATAAATGGACACTTTTTTGATGGCCCAGTAATTGCCATAATTCTTCAGTAATAAATGGTGCAAATGGTGCTAATAGCTGAACCAATACATCCAGTGCTGGTTTTGATACTCCAACCGTATGCATCAAATTTGTGAGTTCCATTAATCGGCTGATGGCAGTGTTATAGCTAAATCGCTCGATATCCTCGGTCACCGCTTTAATGGTTTTGTGCATTCCACGCTCAAGTGCGGCCTCTTGGCCTGGTTTTAACGCATGAGCGTCCTGCTCGGCACACAGCCTAAACACACGAGTCAAAAATCGATAACTCCCTTCCACCGCAGTATCCGACCACTCCAAATCACGATCGACCGGTGCCCCAAACAAAATAAACAAACGGGCGGTGTCGGCCCCATACTTTTCAATAATCTGGCCCGGATCCACCGTATTGCCCACAGACTTGGACATTTTAGATCCGTCTTTTAATACCATGCCCTGTGTCAGCAATCTTTGAAAAGGCTCATCGACAGACACTAACCCTAAATCTCGTAGTACTTTGGTAAAAAACCGCGCATAAAGCAAATGCAAAATCGCATGCTCAATCCCGCCAATATATTGGCCAACCGGCATCCACTGTTCCGCTATTTTTTTATCAAAAGGCAACGCCGAATTATGGGGGTCAGTAAATCGTAAAAAGTACCAGGATGAGTCAAAAAAAGTATCCATCGTATCCGTTTCACGCCGGTATACCTTGCCATTTTTCTCAACATGCAAAAACGATGGTGATTTATCTAGCGGATTCCCCTGACCCGTAAACAACACATCTTTAGGTAATTTGACTGGTAATTGATCCAGATCTTCTGGGATCACCGAGCCATCATCCGCATACAGCATCGGTATCGGGGTTCCCCAATAGCGCTGACGAGAAATCAACCAATCGCGTAATTTGTAGGTCGTCGTCTTTTTACCCCATCCATTTTGTTCAATTATATCGATCACACCAGGATCGCAAACAACGTTTTTAATCGGTAATCCATACTGCTTGGCAAATTGAAGATCCCGCTCATCATGGGCCGGCACAGCCATCACAGCTCCCGTCCCATAATCCATCAAGACATAGTCCGAAATCCAAATTGGAAAAGTCTCCCCAGTAAAAGGACTAATAAAATACTGACCAGTAAATACACCTGTTTTTGGTTTTTGATCATTAGTACGGTCAATCTTGTCGGCTTTGGCCACTTGGTCAATAAACGCCAACGCCTCCTTTTCATAAGGGGTTCCCGCCACCCAATTCTTCACACGCGGATGTTCGGGAGCCACCACCATATATTGGATGCCATACACGGTATCCGGTCGCGTGGTGAAAACGGTAATATCCTCATCCCGGTCTTTCAATTTAAATGTAATATGCACACCCGTCGATTTTCCAATCCAGTTACGTTGCATCAATTTCACGGGTTCCGGCCAATCGGTGAGAGTATCTAGGTCATTTAAAAGTTCTTCGGCATAGTCGGTAATACGCATATACCATTGCACAATTTCCCGCTGCTCAACCACCGCACCTGATCTCCAGCCTTTACCGTCAATCACTTGCTCATTGGCCAAAACGGTCTGATCAACCGGATCCCAATTCACAAGCCCTTTTTTACGATAAATAAGGCCCTTGTTATACATTTGAATAAACAGCCATTGATTCCAGCGATAATACTCGGGCGTCGACGTCGCAATCTTGCGCGACCAGTCATAACTAAATCCAAGGGCTTGCTGCTGCTCCACCATGGTGTCAATATTCCCCATCGTCCATGCTTCCGGGTCAATTTTCTGCTTAATCGCCGCATTTTCAGCAGGCAACCCAAAGCTATCAAACCCCATCGGATAAAGGACATTATGTCCCGTCATCCGCTTATATCTGGCTAAAATATCGCCCAAGGCATAATTACGCACATGCCCCATATGTAATTTCCCAGAAGGGTAAGGGAACATCTCAAGCACATAAATACTCGGCTTAGACGCATCAAATGTCGTTTTGTATTGCTGAGAATCCGCCCAAACTTTACGCCATTTCGGCTCAATACTCTGCGGGGAATAACTACTCATGGTAATGCCCTCCAAAAAGGAACTGATTTTTGAATGGGTATCTTAACATTGAGGTGGGGTGTCTCTCTATAGATAAATGGGAGGGATAGATTGATTGATAAAAAATAATAACGTAATATACAAGGTGGTATTAAATATAGATAACATAAAAATAAATAAAAATGGACAATCAAGAAAAATACAAAAACAAATTCAGAATCCCATCCGCAAGATTAAATGGCTACGATTACAGTCAAAGCGCAGCCTACTTCATCACAATATGCACAAAAAACCGCGAGAATTTTTTCGGAGAAATCCAAAATCAAAAAATGGCCTATACAGAAATAGGAGAAATCGCCAAAAAATATTGGTCAGAAATTCCAAACCATTTCCCCTTCGTTATATTAGGAGAATACGTAATAATGCCAGATCACATGCACGGAATTTTGATATTTGATAAAACAGATGAAAAATCAACACGAAAACGACAAGAATTTGGACCCCAATCACAAAATTTAGCAGCAGTAATAAGAGGATACAAATCCGGCGTAACCCAATACATCCAACAAAACCCGAACAATGTAGAGACGCAATATCTTGCGTCTCTACGGGTATCGGATAACCCCACACATTGGATCAAAATACAAAATTTGATATTCTTACCGAATGACTCACACCGATATCCGATGGCAACAACGATTCTCAAATTATGTGAAGGCTCTCAATCAGCTTACAGAGTTTATTGATAAAGGCGCATTAAATAAATTTGAAGAACAAGGGCTGGTACAAGCCTTCGAATATACCTATGAACTTGCATGGACCGTATTAAAAGATTTTTTGGAATTTCAGGGCCACCAAAATATTTTTGGATCCAGAGATGCCATTACCGAAGCATTTAAGACGGGACTCATTGAACATGGGGAGTTATGGATGGAAATGTTCAAAGATCGAAATAAGACATCCCATACCTATAATGAAGCGACTGCTAAAGAAATTACAACCGCCGTGCGTACTCATTACATGACCTTATTTTGGGGCCTGAAAAACAAAATGCAGACTCTGATTACGACGACTCCTTTATGAAATTTGGACTCACAGATAACACCATTCAAAAAATAAAAACGGTTTTCTCTAATTTTTCTGAAATTGATCAGGCACTTTTATATGGATCACGAGCAAAGGGAAATTTCAAAGAAGGGTCCGATATCGATATCACATTTAAAGGGCCGCAATTAACCCATCATCTTCTCAATCAAATAAGCTCATCTTTAGATGAATTGTTATTGCCCTACACAATGGATTTATCACTCCTCAGTCACATTGAAAATCAAGATCTCGTTGATCATATCAATCGAATTGGCATTGTCTTTTACGACAAAGATATACCCCACACCCCCTTTACGGTATAATCCGCCAAATGAATCTTACAACCGACTTTTTAGTCATCGGTAGCGGCATTGCCGGACTATCCTGTGCAAATGCGTTAGCGGCCCATGGTAAGGTTGTCGTCGTGACCAAAAATTCCATCCGAGAATCGGCGACCCAATATGCCCAGGGCGGGATAGCCGCGGCCCTTCAAAAAGACGATACTCCGGCATTTCACTTTGAAGATACGATTAAGGCCGGCGATGGATTATGCAATACCGAAGCGGTCAAAATCCTGGTGGAAGAAGGCCCAATGCGAGTGACCGAGCTCATCAAAATGGGCGCGAAATTTGATATGGAAAAAGAGTCCTTCAATTTCACAAAAGAAGGCGCGCATAGCAAACGCCGTATTCTCCATGCCGGCGATGCCACGGGTCGCGAAATTGAAAAAACACTTGGTAACGCGTTACTCAATCAACCCACTGTCCAATTAATGCAAAATACATTCGTGACTCAACTCATCAGACATCATGATGAAGTCATCGGCTGCGAAGCCATCCATAATCGCCAAATCATTACGATTACCGCCAAGGCCACCGTACTTACCACCGGCGGATGCGGGCAGGTCTATCAAAACAATACCAACCCATCCGTCGCAACTGGTGATGGGATGGCCTTGGCCTTGGCTGCCGGATGCGAACTCCAGGATATGGAGTTTATCCAATTTCACCCAACAACACTGCACTTAGGCGATAAAAAGCCGATTTCCATTTTCCTCATCACCGAAGCGGTAAGAGGGGAGGGGGCAGTCCTCAGAAACCATGCCGGCGACCGCTTTATGGCCAACTATCATCCCGATGCCGAACTCGCCCCCAGAGACATCGTTGCCAGAGCCATTTTTAACGAATGCCTCAAGCAAGGTGTTTCTCATGTATTTTTAGATTTAAGCCAAATTAAATTAGATATCGCCAAACGCTTTCCCACCATCTACAAACGATGCCTGGAAGCGGGTATCGATATCACCAAAGACAATATCCCAGTCGCGCCCGCAGCTCACTACGCAATGGGCGGGATTAAAACTGATATCTGGGGTCAAACCCAACTCAAGCGCCTCTATGCCGGTGGCGAGGTCGCCTGCGTCGGTGTCCATGGCGCAAACCGCCTTGCATCCAATTCTCTACTCGATGGCCTGGTTTTTGGTCATCGGATCTCAGAACATATCCTCACTACCAAGTACAAAAAGCCAGCCAAAGCAGATTTACCAGACAGGGACTGTACCGACATCGATCTCAAGCAAAAGTCACAAGTGCTAGAAGTAAAAGAAAAAATTAGAGAAGTGATGTGGAAGGATGTCGGGATTATCCGATCCGAAGTTACTCTTAAAAATGCAGTGTCGGTTCTAAAAAAATGCCAATGGATCCATGATATCGACACGACCGACGAAACTATTATCGAAGTCCAAAATATCCATGCAGTCGCTACCCAAATCGCAAAATCTGCTCTCAAGCGCAAAGAAAGTAGAGGCAGCCACTTTCGCTCCGACTATCCCAAAAAAGACCAACAACTCGACCAGTATCATTCTGTGTCTAAATAGGTGATTACATGGAATCACCCCTACATTGGTCTCCGTAGGGGCGAAACCATGTTTTCGCCCTTTTATTTAAACCACAACCCCTTTCTCTTCCTCCACCCCAATCGTTAAAAAGTGCAACAAGATCATCGCCGTCAAAGTATGTTCAATTCCCTGTATCCCAACAGACAACACTGATTTTCCAATGACGGGGATTCCAGTAAGCCCAATGGCCAGCATAATCAGCATCCATTTAGTAAAGATGGAATAGCACACAATTAAAAGCGACGATCGCGTATGCGTCGTAAATAGATTCCAGGCCCCTTTAAGTGCTTGAATTACCGTTGCGCCACGCCCGCCAATCCACACTTGCCCAATATCTGACAATACCGCTGCCACAGAAAATAAAGTAAAAAACGCCAACAGTACAATCAGTAAAATCCCAGAGTCCATCACTGGAGACTCCTTTGAAAGAAGCAATGTTTGCGGATAAAGCCACCAATCAAATGCCAACACAAAAGGGAGTGTCAAAATCAAAGCCAACCCACCCAGTCTAAATAAAGTCGGTAAATAAGCGCTTTTGACGATTGAAAAATCAATTTTATCGCTTTTCATCAGCTGAATACCCATCAATAGAGTAAAGCTCAAAAAGAAAATCTCAAGTCCTAAAGTCGTTAAAAATACGGGCATAATAGTTTTTAGATTCCCCATTTCAGGGGCTGGCAATGTTGGAAATAAATACTGAAGTCCAATGGTTACAATAAAGGACAAAAATAATCCCGGCGCCAAAATAATCGGGTCTTTACGGATAATATCAACGCTACGATTTAGGATTCTAAAAAGGCTCATGATGCTTGGTCTCCAATGTGATTAAGGGTCTCTAAAAATAAGTCTTCTGAAATTTCCTGTCCGGTAAAATATGCAAATGCGATGGCCGCTTGCCCAACCAACATTCCAAGACCATTTAAAATCTTGGCCCCTCGCTCTTCAGCTTGTTTTAAAAAAACCGTTTTTTGAGGTTTATAAATAATATCGTAGACATATTGCCCCTTTTTAACCCAGGACATGTCCGACAAAGGGCAATCCTCATTATTGGGAAACATCCCAACCGATGTCGTATTAATCACAAGATCAGCATCTTTCAATAACGGTATAAGACTTTCATCCAGTGTAGTTGCAGTAAAAGGGTTATGCTCATTAGATGGGACATGGTAAGAAAAATCTTGCACGAGGTGACTTGCGCGGTTAAGTGTTCGATTTGCAAAGACAATAGAGGACGCTTTGTGAGCCATGGCACTAAATCCAATTGCACGGGCAGAGCCTCCGGCCCCCAAAATAACTATTTTTTTACCAGAAATCTGGAGAACCCATTGATAGTTAATTGATTTGAAAAACCCATCGCCATCCGTAGAATACCCAAATAATTGGCCATCTCGATTGACAATCGTATTGGCGGCCCCAATATTTTGAGCGAGTAACCCTTCATCCTCAAAATTTAAAAAGGGGATCACTGTTTCTTTATGGGGGATGGTGACATTAATACCAGAGATCCCCTTTTCATTCATTGAGCTTAAAAAATCACCCAATTCAGACGGGAGTACATGAAATTTTTGATACTCATAGTCTAAGCCGAGTTTGTGATACCACCCATTATGAATAAAGGGGGATAAACTATGAGAAATTGGATCTCCAATCACTCCGGTAATAATCTTGCTTCCGCTCATAATAAAAATTGCTCCAAAAGGGAGTATACCTGAAATTAAATCTCCTTAACATTCGATACCATAGTACTTATTTTAATCTTAGGAATTTTAGTGAATTATCAAAAGCTACTTAGCCTTCAGGCGCATTCAATTAAAGAGGCTATCCTAGCCCGTTTTAACTCAATTTTATTTGAAATAAAGCTTACTAACGGCTGCCCCAGTAGAATGGAAGATAAAAAAATTGTGGAATTACTGGGGAGAGTAGGGGCTGCAAATATCGTATTTTCAATCTCACTAAAAGAAGTATTAGATGGTTATCAGGAAACCTACCCCAAAGCCAAACTGCGGCTGACGGGAAGCTCTGTTGATAATATTCAACGCTCAACAGATATCGACATACTCATTCAAAATGCAGAGGATGTTGATTTTCCTGTTCATAGAGCAATCGAGAAAAAATTAAGAGTCCTATTTCCAGATGAGATGGCGGCACTCAGTCGGCCTGAAATCGATTTAGTAATGAAATTCACGTATTACCCAGAAATGGTAGCCAGTAAAATAAAAAACCCAAAAAATGAAATCATCGGAAAGTCATTTGAACTCTTAGTAAATGCAGATACTCATATTGGGATTACCCTAATTCAGGAAGGCGATAATAACGGGCTTGTCCACTATTACAGTGGCGCAATATCGATGGCCATATCACTAAGAACATACAATGAGATTTCGTTAATACAATCGCCTCGTTACCCAGCAAAGTCAGAACAAAAAGCGACTCTTTGTAAGGCACTCAAAACACATCAAAAATTATTTTCATGGGATACACCTACCACCGTAGATGCTGATATTCGCGCTGCCATTTTAGAGGCCAAGCTAGGATACACCCCGCTTACTCCCGAGCATGATCGGGAACTCAGCGATAAAACAAAAGAGTTATTTGAAAAGGCTCCAGCCTCGATTACCCAAAAATGGATATGGGCCAAAAATAATCACTGTAGTGCAAATACAAAAATCCACGAAACGGCACTCCTTAAATGGATAGCCAGACTAAAACGATGGCATGGTGATAATTTTGATCTCATCGAAAAAGCGACAAAGATATTTGAAGCAATTGCTAAAAAAAGTCTGCCCGATCTTACAGACTCAACACCATGGACCCCACTGCAAAAAACACAAATGGTGATGGATGCAGTCCAGATAATGCCCGAAAAAGATGAGTTGATGCAGGCCCATTTGATGGCCCAACTAATGGAAAGCGGCAACGACATCATCCGGGCATTGGCTCTCAAAGAAAGTAGTCCAGAAATAATTTTCTTCTGGATGACCTATCTACAAAATCACGACATCAAAGTCAGTACCATCGAAAAGAAAGTGGTAGCGTCCTTACTAAGACAACCAAAAACGATTGATCAAAAGATAGACCTATATAACCAACTCATGAAAGTAGTTAATCTTGAAGACCATGGCATCACTATCCCGGATTTAAAATTTTTCAACTGTTTTAAACAAGATCGCCTAGACATGGATGAAATTGAATTAAGACTTCACGAATGCACCGTCAGTAAGGATAAGGCCCAGGCATTTTTCCAAACGGTCCTCGACTATCTAAAGGGACACAAATCAGAAGTCTCCGTACGTACCTTTGTACAAATGAGCTGGAAAGTAGCGGACTATCTTGAAATCCCGCTGACCGAGTATATGGAGGCCACAAAACCAACCAAAAAATATCAAGTCAAAGACTGGTTAACCGAAGTTGCTCAAAAAGTCACTCAACTCCATCAGCTAAATCAGCTCCTAGATGTCGATGCAGAGGCTGAAGATGTGGATGTATCGTTTTTTGTATACAAATATCAAACAATAACCAAAGAAATAAAAAAAGAAGATCAGGATGACGCAACGATACAAGGCGTAATTAAGTCATTAATTAGACTTCAACAGATTAGCCTCGAAAAGCGCCCCATTCTCGGTCAATTAATCATCATTTGGTGCAACCAGGTGGGCCCGGATTCTCTTAGCAGTGAAGCGAAGAAAGTCTTACAAGAAGTCATCCTAGAAAAAGCAATCGAGTTACTATCCCAAAAAGAAAACTCACCCAAAGAAATCGAGACCCTAACGGCTTTAATTAGGACCGCATTAAAATACCAGATCAAGACGCACCCTTTTAATCTTGTCATGATGAGTGAGGATCGGTGGCTTAAGCTAAGCGCAAGTGCTAAAAAGCAATTTAAAACAGTCGCAGAACTCCAGTTTTTAGGAGGCATTGAAGAAAAGCGTAAAACACAGTGGATTTTAGAAAATGCCACTGAAATGTGCAAAAAACCAGATAATTATAGCGATCATGCCTATCTAAAGGGTTGTAACGGGTATCATACCGGTCATCCCACTGTAAGAGTTTATGAATTTTTAAGCGCTCAATATCCAGATCTGGTTCAAAAGGAAGCTATTCTCGCCACCCTCATCCGACTTCATGGCCTGGCAATAATGATGTCTCTGTATGAAAAAAAAGCCAATCAGGACTTATTGGGTGCACTTAAAAGCCAAGCAATAAAAGACCCATCTACTGCGCTAGCCTGGTTTAAAACAGCCTCAACAGCTGGCAAAAGATGGATGGTCGATAATATCCTTCTAGAATGTACAATCCCCCAACATCAAGAACTACTTGATGTGATTATTGCAACCGACCAACTTAATTTTTCAGGACTCTCGACCTGTAAGGTGATTATGGAGTATCTCAAGCAAAACCCCTCTGTTGAGCGGCTGAAAAAAGTATCGATCGAGCACATTAATCTCGCCGTACTACAATTATTAATGGAGTATCTAAAAACACATGAAGACCCTGCACTTCAAAAAAAAGCCATTGATGCAATCAATAAAATCAAAATCACAGCAGAAAACGCAAGTCTCCTAATCGAGTATCTAGATAGCGTCATAACCCATGGCGATCTCCCACAGGATTATCAAATAAAGATCATCAAAATAGCCATACGGCTCATCGAGCTTCAACGGGAAAATACACAAACTCTCATTGCCACCATAGATCGCGTACTTTCTACAGAATTAGATGAAAAAGTAGTATCTGCGGCAGTTGGATTTCTAGAAATCTGTGCAGAAAAATCACAATTTCCTGCATCAAGATTACTTCTAACCAAAATTATAAAAGACCATGCCCATCTTTTATTTTTAAAAGAGGACATCCCTCATCTAAAAGTAACGATTATGCCTGAGGAACGGCAGAAATTGGTAGAAACTGTCACCAAGGCCAATAAAGAAGTTCCACCCACGACACATTTTAACTGCCTAGTAAGACTACCTGTCTGGCTACAGAGCACCGATGTCCTCACTAAACCCCCACAAGTGGCCAAGTGGCTTAGAAATATGCTCGTTGATCAGTATAAAAGCCCAGATGTGCTATCTCGGGCATTGATTCAAAATCATGCATTTTTCCCTCTCGAAGTATGGATCGCTCCGGTGATTGATGATAACTTCACCACCTCATTAATTGCCGTGCTCATGAGAGCCTACTCTCCTCAATTGATCCAATTAACAATTGATCGACATCCTCAATTACTCACAACACCGATTAAAAATGGAGAATATCAGGAGCTACTTCTCCATTCATGTCTTCATTTAATCAGAGACGACATGGGTCGTATCGCTGACATAAAATACGGTAATACTCCAGAACTAATAGAAAAGATCAGAATCATAATTGAAAGAACATCCAAAGAAGATTTAGAAAAATCAGATCACCAAGGATATTCATGGGTAGTCACCGCAAGTATAGTCGGGGATGTTAAAACATTAAAAGTACTCGCAGAAAGAGGTGTAGATTTAGGCCGGTGTGAACAAAAAGGACTCACCGCACTATCTGCTGCGGCAAACTTCGACAAGATCATAAGTCTAAGATATTTAGTTGAAGAGGCCAATCTCTGTGTCAATGTAAGAGATAGTTGTGCAAAAGAACAACGATTACCAGTCGATAGAGCCATTGTGAGAAGGAAAAAGACAGCGCAAAAAGTTGATGCAGTGGATTATTTATTAAGCCTCCCCCAATTAGACCTTGTATGTGCCGCAGATGACACTGGGCCATCACCCCTGCAAGTTGCTTGGTACTTACGACGTATAGACATTATGAAAGAGGTGCTCACTTCAAGATTAAAAAAGGGATTGCCCATTACCAAATTAGAGCGAGCCATGCCCAGCCCATTACCGATTGAGGAATTATGTGTTCAGGGACTCATCGAGCCAGGGCTCATCGATGCCAGAGAATTTTCAGCAGAATTACTCATATGGATGGCAGGTCATGGCGTCGATTTTAATTCAACCGAAGCCCGATCTTACTACCAACATAATATATCCACTCTCATGAGACTAGTTGCCCATCGCGCCAAATTAGATAGTTTACTCCCCATGGCTATTGAACATGGCGCAATTCCAGAAGGGGATGGTGCTGGAGTCACAACTGCATTACACGAATTAGTTAAAGTAATGGCCAACGACATCCCAATCGATAAAAAGGTAGGTTATTTTGAGCAATTACTCATGGCTGGATATGAAGGGAAAACGATGGCTCAAAAACAGGAACGGTTTTTAGAACTATTAACACGCGCTTATGGCAACGAAGTGGCATTGCTAAGACTGATAATGAGAGTATCAGAAGATGACGTAATGCTATACCTAGGCAGGATACTGGCATTAGATCAACATCACTTTGAAGGGGCTTTTACAAGAAATCAGCAGAGGATATTAGAAGTCCTGACCATGCTAGTAGAGAATAGAAAACTTAGAGCAAGTGAAATGGTAGTACTATCGGTAAGGCGCTACCTTGAAGGCTAAGCAAATAAAACCACTTGAAGTGACTTTTCAGTTTGCTTAATGGACTGCAAAAAAACGCTTCCAGAAGTCACAGAAAATACAGATGATTCCGTTGGATGTAAGGTCAATCGGCCTAATCCAGGCTCAACTAAACTACGAGACAAATGGGTAGAGTAAAATCCGCCTTGGAGAGTACCTGTCGGGATACCTAATAAGTCAATTAAGCTTAAAATATGTTTAGATTGTGTAATTAGTGACCCAGATAACATAAATAATCCCCCAGCACATTTGGCTATAAAATTGGCCAGGCTTAGTAAGTTATCTGTAAAAACAGAAAAATGTTGCATCGAAAAAAAATTGTGAATATACTCAGCTATTATGAAAATACATGAATATCAAGCGAAAGAGATCCTAAAAAAGTACTCAATACCAATTCAAGACGGAGTAGTAGTAGACAACGCTGACGCAGTCGAATCAGCAATTAATCAAGTTTCAACCACATTTAATGCCTCTCAATTTGTCATTAAAGCCCAAGTCCACGCTGGCGGACGAGGCAAAGGCGGCGGAGTTAAATTCTCGTCTTCTAAAGAAAAAGCCATTGAAAATGCTAAAAATATTCTAGGAATGACACTAATCACCCCACAAACAAGTGCAGAAGGCCAACTCGTCCAAAAAATTATGGTGGCCGAAGCCTTAGACATCGCAAAAGAATACTATGTCGCAATCACTCTAGACCGTGCCAAAAGTAAAAACGTCATCATGGCGTCTACCGAAGGCGGTATGGAAATCGAAGAAGTGGCCGAACACAGCCCAGAAAAAATCATCCGAGTATGGGTAGAACCTGCACACGGACTTCAAGGGTTCCAAGCCAGATACATCGCATTTAAACTAGGATTTGAAGGCGAACAATTTAAACAATTTACTAAATTACTCAGCAACTTATACAAATGTTATATCAATACAGATGCATCCATTGTTGAAGTAAATCCACTCGTCATCACCGAGCAAGGCAATGTCGTTGCTCTCGATGCTAAATTCAATTTTGACGACAACGCACTCTACCGTCACCCAGATATCGTCGAAATGCGCGATACCAACGAAGAAGACCCAACCGAAGTCGAAGCGAGCAAGTTTAATCTCAACTACATTAAACTCGACGGAAACGTCGGCTGCATGGTCAACGGAGCGGGACTTGCGATGGCCACAATGGACATCATCAAATTAAAAGGTGGAGACCCCGCAAACTTTTTAGACGTTGGCGGCGGTGCCAATGTTGAAACTGTTAAAAACGGATTCCGTATTATCCTATCTGACCCGAACGTCAAAGCCGTTCTCATCAATATTTTTGGTGGTATCGTCCGATGTGATCGTGTTGCGAACGGAATTATCCAAGCGGTTAAAGAATTGGATCTCAAGATCCCAGTCGTGGTTCGTCTAGAAGGGACCAATGCTGAACTCGCCAAGCAATTACTTAGTGAGTCGGGTGTCGCGATTATCCCCGCCTCAGGTTTAGCGGATGCCGCCGAAAAAGTGGTTGCAGCTGCACAGGGAGCGAAAAACTAACATGTCTATTTTAATTAACAAAGACTCACGTATTATCGTCCAAGGAATCACCGGTAAAGAGGGATCCTTCCACGCAGAGCAGTGTCTAGAATACGGAAACAACGTCGTAGGCGGCGTTACCCCAGGTAAAGGCGGTCAAACTGCACTCGATGGCAAAGTCCCCGTTTTCGACACTTGCCATGACGCCAGAGAAAAAGCCGGTGCCAATGTCTCCTTGATTTTCGTCCCCCCTGCATTTGCAGCAGACGCCATCAAAGAAGCAGCCGATGCCGGTATCGAAGTGATCGTCTGTATCACAGAAGGTATTCCAGTGGCCGACATGATTGATGCATACGATTTCGTCAAAAAAACAAATTCCCGTTTAATCGGGCCTAACTGCCCAGGACTCCTTACTCCAGGTGAAGCCAAAGTCGGCATTATGCCAGGATTCATCGCTCGTAAAGGGACTATCGGAGTCATCTCCAAATCCGGGACTTTGACGTATGAAGCAGTCTCTCAGCTTGTGGCACAAGGCTTAGGTCAATCCACTTGTGTCGGTATCGGCGGCGACCCTGTCATCGGCACTAAAATGAAAGACCTTCTTCAACTTTTCGAAGATGATGCAGAAACTGAAGCCATCGTCATGATCGGAGAAATCGGTGGATCTATGGAAATCGAAGCCGCGGATTATGCCAAAACCCACATTAAAAAGCCAATTATCGGATTCATCGCCGGACAAACGGCCCCCGCAGGACGCAGAATGGGTCACGCAGGCGCCATCGTTTCTGGTGCCGACGAATCCGCTGCCGCCAAAATGGCCTACATGAAAAAATGTGGCATCATCGTCGTTGATTCCCCATCTGAAATCGGCGTTACTGTTAAGAATATATTGAAACGATAATGCAGCATAACACTCACCCCAACCCCTCTCTTTTCAAAAGAGGGGCTTTTAGTTCCCCTTCTTTGGAACAGAGAAGGGGCTAGGGGATGAGTGTTAACTTAAACCCGCTTCAGCAAAACGCTAAAGTATTGATGCATTCCTGCTGCGCGCCCTGTTCTGGCGACCTCATTGAACAAATGGTTGAGTCCAAAATCGATTTCGCTATCTTTTTCTACAATCCCAACATCCATCCCCAAAAAGAATACGAAATCCGTAAGCAGGAAAATATCGATTTCGCCCAAAAACACACTATCCCTTTCATCGATGCCGACTACGACACCGACAACTGGTTCGCCCGCACCAAAGGGATGGGCAAAGAACCTGAACGTGGTATCCGCTGCACAGCCTGCTTCGACATGCGCTTCGAACGCACAGCCCTGTACGCCCACGAAAACAACTACAATGTCATCACCAGCAGCCTAGGCATCTCCCGCTGGAAAGACATGGATCAAATCAACGATTGCGGTATTCGCGCCGCCACCAACTACCCCGACATCACGTACTGGACCTACAACTGGCGCAAAAATGGCGGTAGCGAACGCATGTACAAAATCGCCAAACGCGAAAACATGTACAAACAGGAATACTGCGGTTGCGTCTTCTCCCTCCGAGACACCAACGCCTGGCGCGAAAAATCCGGCCGCGAAAAAATAGAAATCGGCACCGAGTTTTACCAGATACCAGGATTCTCCTGATATAATAAAAAAATGCCAAACCCAAAACGATTATTCGTCGCCGCAACCCGACAGAACGATGGTAAAACCATGGTCTCTCTCGGTCTCTACCACGCCTTTCAAAAACACTTCAAAACCATGTCCTATATCAAGCCGGTAGGGCAGCAATACCGCATCATCAACGGCCAAAAAATTGACAAAGACGCCGCACTCTTCAGCGAAGTCTACGGCATCACCGATGACCTACAAGACTTAAGCCCAGTCGCTGTCCCCTCTGGATTTACATCGCAATATATTGAAAACCCAGATCCAGCCTCAATCCATCAGCGCATTCTCGATAGCTTTAACCGTCTCTCCATCGATAAAGAGTTTATTCTCATCGAAGGCACCGGTCATGCGGGCGTCGGATCGGTCTTTGACACGTCTAACGGGCGCGTAGCTAGTTTATTAAATGCTCAGGTCGTATTGGTATCTCCTGGCGGAATAGGGCGCGCTATCGATGAAATAGCGCTCAATAAGGTGAGCTTCGAGGCGAACGGCGCTAAGGTTCTGGGCGTTATCGTCAATAAAGTCCACCCAGAAAAATATGACAAAATCAAACAACAAGTAGGCAAAGGGCTTGCACATCTGGGCCTGCCACTCCTCGGTACCATCCCCTACGAAAAGGATTTAGTAAAACCGTCATTGCTTGAGCTGTCCGAAAGTCTCAATGCAGAAGTCCTAGCCAACCCGGACCGACTCACCAATACGGCCGAAAAAGTATTAATTGGGGCCATGGCACCGCATGACATGATTTCGCATTTTCAGCCCAACACGGTTCTCGTTGTCCCAGGCAATCGGGATGATGTCATTATGACGGCGCTTTATACCAGCTTATTACCGCAAAAATTTGACTTTAATATTTCAGGAATGATTTTTACGGGAAATATCCGACCCAACTACAAAATATTTGAAATGATTTCTCACGCCAATATCCCCGTAATGCTGGTTGAGGATGACTCTTTTTCAGTCGCAACCAAAATAAATAATATGCTCGTAAAAATCAGATCAAACGAACGAGAAAAAATTGATAAAATACAACAGCTAGTTGACCAATATGTGGATGTTGACCATATTTGCAAACAATTGTAAAAATAGAACCAAATTAACCCTTCCATCTCAATACGACTTAAGGAGCTAACTCATGAGCGCAGAAAAATTATATTTTACCGAAGACCACGAATGGGTCAAAATCGAAGATAACACCGCCATTATTGGCATCACCAGACACGCCGCCGAAGAATTAGGCGAAGTCGTATTTTGCGAACTGCCTGAAGTAGGCGCCCTCATCACTCAAGCGGATGAATGTGGCTCCGTAGAATCCGTCAAAACAGTATCCAGCATTTTCACGCCACTCTCAGGTGAAGTTATCGCCATCAACACCGAAATAGAAGACAACGCCGCCATCATCAACGAGTCCCCACAAGACGATGGATGGTTATTCAAACTCGACATCGCCGACATGCGCGAAGTAGACGACCTCATGAGTGAAGATGAATACGAAACATACCTAGACGCCACAGACGAAAGCACCGAAGAAGAAGAAGAGGATTAATTCTTTAACCTCTCTCCCATAACACTCACCCACCAACCTCCCTCTCTGTACCAAAGAGGGACTTTTAAAGGTTTCTGAGTCAGGTTGATTACGATTTTTTGACGTCGCACTAGGGTGCAAAAGGAGAGATAAGGCCCCTCTTTTGAAAAGAGAGGGGTTGGGGTGAGTGTTATCTGGAGTTATGGGTAATGGGTAGCTTCCTGGACGGGGAGTTTTAGGCCGGAGGGCGGCTAACCAAACGTCCGCTTCTCAACAAAATCTACAAAGCTGTATAAACTTTTCTTAAATTTTGTTTGAGGCAAATCCTTAAGACTTAATTTGGCTTTATTGAGATATTCTTTGGCCAACGCCTTGGATTTATCCGGTACGTCAGAATTAATAATCCGTTCTTTTAACTCTGCCAAATGTTCAGGTCGTTTAGAACATACCTTGGCAATCACATCGTCTCTGTCTTCGCCATAAAGACCTTCAATTAAATATAAAATGGGGAGAGTAATCTCACCTTGTTCAAAATCTTGACCGGTCGCTTTACCTAAAGTTTCTTGATCTCCCATCACATCCATAAAATCATCTGCGATTTGAAAGACAATCCCTAAAGATTCACCATAGTGGTAAAGTGCGTCTTGAATCGGTTTAGACGCCCCCGCCAAAATTGCCCCACACTGACAAGACGCGGCAAATAAAACACCGGTTTTCTCTTTTAAAATCCGTAAATAATCATCCAGTTCAAAAGAGGGTTCCGTTCGATGGGTAAGTTGGGTGATTTCTCCGCGGCACAAGTCTTCAACCGCATCGCTAATGACCTTTAAAACGCTAGGATGACCCACTTGTGCAATCAACGATAGCGATTTGGCATACAAAAATACGCCCATCGTCATCCCAATTTCAGTACCAAACTTATGATGAAACGACGCGCGCTCATGCCTGGTATCCGCATGATCAATAATATCGTCATGGACAAGAGAAGCCATATGGATCAATTCAATGGCCGCCGCCAAGGTAACCGCCTGGCGATTTACAGCTTCAATAGAGGGTACTTTTTCTCCATCCATCAAGGCTTTAAAAGAAAATAAAAGTAAAATAGGTCTAATGCGTTTTCCACGAGATTTGGTCAAATACGCCATCATTTCAGCAATATGGCCATAACTCTCTTGACCAAGAGATTGGCTAATAATACTTTCCATTTTATGTAATTCATCCCGAATCGGGTGCGTTAGGACATCTTTAAGCATAACCTGACTATAGCATTAGTCGGGATAATCCTAAAAGAAGCCACTTGAGTAAATCACTTTTTAAAAGCCTTGATTCCAGGCGGTTAAAAGGTACCAGGTACTTATGTGTCTTTTACTTATATTTTTTCACTAGTGTCCGGTCTTTAAAAAATCAAGATAACACTCACCCTCAATCCCTCTCTGTTCCAAAGAGGGACTTTTAAAGATTCTTTTTAAAGATTTCTGAGTCAAGCTGGCTACGATTTCTTGACATCTCGCTAGGTAACTAGATTAAACACTTAAAGAGGCTAAGAAGAAGAAATAAGGCCCCTCTTTTGAAAAGAGAGGGGTTGGGGTGAGTGTTATCGAAAAAGACCGGA
>CAMCZW010000019.1 GCA_945888435.1 bacterium UBP8_UBA817 | reverse complement strand
AATAATTACAATTTGATATCATCTTTATTTCAATAAAATAGTCCAAGACTCAAGTTTATATTTCTTCCTTATCCTTTTCTACTTTACGGCGACCGTAAAAATAATCCATTCAAAAAATATCCATATATTAGATATTGACACTTGTCTTTTTTTTCTGGCTTTTTCAAGACCATAACAAGCCCAAAAAGGAGCAAAGAAATGGTCAAGTCAGTGCATGTAAAAATAGATGAGAGCATCAAATCCGTGGGGGTGATCGGTTCAAGGTCACTGCCATTTACTCTATTCCTCTCAAGTAGGCGACATCGTCCAGGACTTACTCGGCAGGCACTACCATATTGCCACCGGCGGAACCGTAAGGCCCTTCGATACAATGACTACGTCATCACTCAGGGACCTTTTCGGTCTACTTCCTAATGAGCCCTATCAGTGAGCTCAAAAGGTGAGTGCTCTGACACCTAATCCTTTTTTTATTGTTGATGGTACCCTTAAACCTCTACATAAACTTACTTTTCATTATGCTTACATTCCAGGTCAGGCTCACCATTACTTTGGGGTCTAATATTTTCTAACGCCTCTGGTTCATAACCAAAGTAATTTTGATAAAAACCAAAAAATTGTTTTTTTTCGTTTCTTTCTTTTTCTTCTTTCGTGCTCAAGCCTTCAAAACCAAATAAACATCATCCCCAACTCGCGTCATCTCCATTAATTTCAACCTAGGAACCTCGTCCACCGTTTGATACGAATTTGGGAGGGCCAAAACAGGAAAATCCCCCACCCCTCCCATCAATAGCGGGGCATAAAACAAATGATACTCATCCACTAAACCTGCCTGGATAAAGCTACTGTAAACCCCAGGCCCACCTTCAATCAAAATATCGCAAACACCTTCTTGATAAGCCTTTTTTAGGACTTGATCTAATGGGAATTGGCCGTTTTTGCGAGTGAATTTCCATTGGGTTACTTTTTGGGATAGCTGAGTAGAAAGCGTCGTTGAGTCATCAGTAACGAGGTAGATTTTGGCTTGAGGGTTTGATGTGAAACATTGGGAGTTTGGAGGCGTTTTTCCTTGCGGGTCGATGATGATGAGGGTTTTTAGGCTTTTTTCTTTTTTGCCTAAGCGAATATCAAGCTTGGGATCATCCGCCAAGATCGTTTTATATCCGATGAGGATGGTTTGGGTGAGATGGCGAAGTTGGTGGACTTTTTGGCGGGACTCGGGACCGGTGAGGTATTTGCTTTTGCCATTTGAGAGGGCGATTTTGCCATCGAGGGTCATGGCGGCTTTGAGGCGGATGAACGGGCGGTTTTGGCGGTGGTTGGTGTAGAAGACTTTGTTGAGGTCTTCAGCCTCGGTGGTGAGGATGGAATTTGTGACTTGGATGCCTTTGCTTTGGAGGAGTTGGGTGGCGGGGTGTTTACGGACTGCGGGGTTGGGATCGTGGGCGGCGTAGACGACATGCGCGATGCCTGATTGGATGATGGCGTCAACGCAGGGTGGCGTGCGTCCGTGGTGGGTGCAGGGCTCTAGGTTGACGTAGAGTGTCGCGCCCTTGGCTTTGTCTCCGGCTTTGGTGAGGGCCAGGCGTTCGGCATGGGGAAGACCTGCTTTTTGGTGGATGCCCCATGCGATGATTTTGCCGTCCTGGACGATGCAGGCGGCGGTGGCCGGATTGGGAACGGTTTTTCCTAGACCTTGTTTGGCCTTTTGGAGGACTTTGGCCATGATTTGTTCATGGCGAGTTTGATTATTCGGTTGCGGCGGCATCTTCTGTGATTTTGGCTTTGTATGCACTGTCGTTGTTGAAATAAATTTGGATGTCGCTTCCTAAATCGGCGAAGATGCTGAAACTGTTTTCGCCTTGGGTTTTGTATTGCCGTTGGAAAATTGTTTTGGTTTCTCCGTTGAGGGCTTGAGTCACCATGACGGATTGTTCACCGGCTTCTTCGAGGAGGTCGAAGGAGATGGCGACTTCTCGCTGTTGCTTGGTGATACCCCGGACATTGCGGGCTGTGATGTCTTTGATTTGGACGTCTAGAGGGACACCTTTGCTGACGGTAACGATGATGTCGCTTCTTTCGTTGACCGTTGCATTGGGAGTGGTTTGTTGGGAGATGATGGCGCCTTTGGGATGGTCGTATGAAAATACTTCTTCTTGGACGACGACATTGAGTCCCATTCTTTTGCTGATTTCGGTGGCGGTGCGGATATCGCGACCGGTGATGTCGGGGACGGTGACATCGCCTTTTCCTTTGGAGATGATGAGTTTGACGGTTCTATTTTCTTTGACCATCATGCCTTTTGCGGGCTTGGACTCGATGACGCATCCTTCTGGAATATTGTAGTGGTAGATGGATACAGAGACGACGCCGTCTAGTTTGGCGTCTGATAGGGTTTCCTGAGCAGTGTTGATTTTCATGCCGACGACATCAGGGACGGTGACATTGGCCCCTTCTTTTTGGGTTTTATCGGATAATTTGAAGGTGGCAATAGTGAGCCCAATAATACCGATGGCTAAAATGACTGCAAAAATTCTGGGAATAACGCCCATGACGGGTAGCTTTCGTTTTGAATATCGGCCCATATTATAGGTCTCCTTTGTGAGATTGTTTTTTTCTTTGAGTCGGATTAATTCAGCTGGATTATCTAACATTTCAATCCATTCTGCCCATGATTTAAATCGGCGGGAAGGCAGAACTTCAAGAGCAATGTCCATGGCATCACCCACTTTATCTGGAAGCTGCGGTGGTTTTTCGACTGTGGTACGGCCTTCGCCCCACTGTCTTTGCAACTTAGTTAATTTGTCGCTATAAGGAAATGGCCACTCTTGATAAAACAGAACATGCATCAGTGTCGCCACTGAAAACATATCCGATTTTGAGGTTACTTCTCCCCACTGAATTGTTTCTGGCGAAACAAAAATACCGTCGTCTAGTGAATGGATTTTTGGTGCATGATGCTTGAGAATTTGAGCGCTTAATCCAGCGCAGGTCATTTTAATGTTGTAGTGGCTATCCAGCCATACTGTACTCAAGTTGATATTGCCGTGGACGAGACCCGCTTCTTCTAATTCTTTGCAGGCGAGGACGAGTTGTTGAACCCAACCCCATTGGATATTGATTCCAACAGATTGGTTTTTGAGGAGCTCTTCGATAGGACGACTGCCCTCTTCATAGGGGTAAATGGCAAAAAAACGGTCGTCTTCAATATGGTAGTCCGATAACCTGAGGATACTAGGATGGTGGATGTCGATCATCTTTTGGGCGGTGACCAACATGTCATGGACAACACTGGGTGTCATCCATTTGCTTTTGTATTCCCATACTAGCCACGGAGTATGGGTTTTGAGAGATGTGGCTAAGTATACGTACGCGAATTCATCTTCTTGAATGCACTCATTTAAGTGATATTCAGACTTGATGACTGTCACGTTTATTTTTTTCGCTTAATAATCCCTTGTTTCTGCTTTAAGTTTCGTCTGATATCGATTTGTTTTTCTTCAGATTTTTTTAAGAATAGGCCGATTTTAGATTCAAAATCGTCATTGCGTGTTTTACGTCTTAAAAAGAGAGCTGGCTTTTCGGTTTCATGTACTTTTTTAATCGAGAGGTCCAATTTGCCTTTGACGTTTCGATTAAGCACTTTCACTTGAATTTTTTCGCCGATATTTACGAAAGCTGTGATTTCGGTCACATATTCGTTGGCAATTTCTGAAATGTGGACTAAGCCTTCTTCACCATTATCTAATTTAACAAACGCTCCAAAGGTCGTGATGTGGGTGACCGTGCCATCGACAACTTGGCCGATGATGTCTTTAGGGTCTAAGGAGTCGTCTTGAGGGGTATCTTCCGAGGGTTCTTGCACGTTTTGATCTTGTTCTTCGTCTTGTATTAGTTCGTTATTTGTCATAATTGATTAATGTAATTTAATTACACGTTCTCCTTTTTTAATCAGTCCGAGATCTTGTTTCGCTCTTTTTTCCCAGTAGTCGTTACTGGCCATCTCTTGTAGCTCTTTTTTGATGTGATGGTTCTTTTCGAGCACTTTCATATATTCCTCTTGTGTACTCTTATATTCGAGGCGAAACGCATTATAACGAAAAACATTCCTAATTCCAACATAAAGGCAATAAATCAGGGCAATGCCAGAGACAATCAGTATCGCAGCCTTCTTTGCTTTCATGCCGTTTTAATTTCCAACGGCTACCTTTAGGTTATGAAATGCAGTCCGTCCTGGGAATTTAGCCCGTTGTCCGAGACGCTCTTCGATGCGGATGAGTTGATTGTATTTGGCGATTCGGTCTGTGCGGCATAGCGAGCCGGTTTTGATCTGCCCCGCATTGGTTGCGACGGCTAAATCCGCGATAAACGTATCTTCGCTTTCTCCTGACCGGTGAGAAATAACGCTTGAATAATTAGCAGCTTTAGCACGATTGATGGTGGCTAATGTTTCGGTTAAAGTCCCAATTTGATTTACTTTGATGAGGATGGAGTTGGCGATATTTTTATCGATGCCCTCTTTGAGAATGGCTTCGTTAGTGACAAATAAGTCATCCCCGACCAATTGGATATTATTGCCCAGGACCTTAGTTAATAGTGCCCAGCCGTCCCAATCGGATTCATCTAAACCGTCTTCGATGGAGATAATCGGGTATTTTTGGCAGAGGTCTGCGTACATCTCAACCATTTGCTCTGAGGATTTAACAATGCCTTCTCCAATGAGTTGGTATTGCCCTTTTTTGTAGAGCTCGGAGGCGGCGACGTCTAGAGCGAGCAGGATTTGTTTACCAGGCTCATATCCTGCGGTTTGGCAGGCGTCCATGATGACTTTGATGGCGTCTTCGTTTGATTTTAGTGACGGGGCAAATCCGCCTTCGTCGCCTACTGCGGTGGACATGTTTTTTTTGTTGAGCTGGTTTTTAAGCGCATGAAAAATCTCGCATCCGATTTGGATGGAGTGAGTAAAATTATCGGCCCCAACTGGCATGATCATAAATTCTTGGAAGTCGATGGTGTTATTGGCATGGGCGCCGCCATTCATGATATTCATCATTGGGAGTGGCAGAGTGACGGCATCTTGTCCGCCTAAGTATTGGAATAAAGGGATATTTTGTGAAAGTGCGGCTGTTTTTGCAGCTGCAAGCGAAACGCTTAAAATAGCGTTCGCGCCGAGATTTTTTTTATTGTCGGTGCCATCAAGATCTAACATGATTTGGTCGATTTGTTGTTGATTGGCAATGTCTTGGCCTTTCAGAGCATCGGCGATCGCAGTGTTAACATGGTGCACGGCGGTTAGAACACCTTTACCGTTAAATGCATTGCCTCCGTCGCGTAACTCGAGGGCTTCTCGCGAGCCGGTGGATGCGCCTGAGGGGACGATGGCTGAGCCGGTGATACCAGTATCCGTCGTAATGTCGGCTTCTACTGTGGGGTTACCTCTTGAATCGATGACTTGTCGTGCATGAATTGATGAAATTTTTGCCATGGCATTCCTCACTAGATCATAATGTTATTTTTATAGGTGAAATACTATACAATTTGTTGGAAAATCTGTCTTTAAAAAGTTCGATTGTGAGGGATTATGCGAAAATTAATTGTGTTATGGGTTTATTTTATTGTGCTTGCTACTTCTGGTTGGGCATCGGCGAATCAGGTGACTATTTTGTGTTATCACACGTTTTTGGGGAAGCCGTCGGTGTATACGGATTTTTCAATTTCGGAGTTTAAATCGCATGTCCAAATTCTCAAAGATAGCGGATATCGGTTTGTGCAGTGGAAAGATGTGGTGGCGAATAAGATTACCGGAACCCGGAATATTTTACTGATTATTGATGATGGTCATCGGACGACGGTGGATGCGTATAATCAGGTGCTTAAACCGTTAGGAATTAAGCCGATGCTTGCGGTATATCCTGGGATTACAGGCAGCAGGAGTTTTGCAATGAAGTGGGAATCGCTGATTCAACTTCAAAAAGACGGCTGTGAAGTGGCGTCGCATGGGTATTTTCATGAATTTTTTACAGAGAAGTTTTATAAAGAACATCCAGATCGATTTAAAGACGAGTTTTTTAAATCCAAAAAAATACTTGAGGCTCGCTTAAATGTCCCAGTGACATCGATTGTATATCCGTTTGGACTGACGAGCCCGATTGCGAAGGAGACTTTGAAAGCGGCTGGGTTTACTTACGCCTTTTCCCTGAGACAAGCCCCGCTGTCCACGCCGATTTCTTCAGCGGAACTACTGGACTTGCCTAGGTATATGATGACGAGGAGTGGTGCGAAAGAAATCCTTAAGATGCTTTCTCAGAAAGGTTAGTCTTCTTTATTTTACTTGAGTAGGTTAAGCAAAATCGTAGGAAGTCTTGGGGTTATAATCGTGAATAGATGCTGCTTTTCTATAGTTATTCACGATTATATTGACAAAACCGTGAATAACTATAGAATCGGTAACGATGTCCAAGACACTTAATGTTTTTAGCAAAATCCATTCTCTTCGTGAAAGATACTATAAATCAGCAATAGGAAAAGACTCTCTTATTGCCCTTATTTCTGAAACTGAAGTTGCAGAACAGGTCTATCATTCTAACGCGATTGAAAACAGCACTCTTACTCTTGAGGAAACTGAAAAAATACTTCTCCAGATTGATTTAGACCGATTTATTAATGAACGAGAAATTTTTGAGGCCAAAAATCTTGCTCGCGTGGTTTCCTATATTGATACGAAATCTAAGGAACAAGATCTTACTCTTGAGCTTATTTTATTGCTTCATAAAATGTTACTTTCAAATATCCGTGATGATGTTGCTGGGCGATTTAGACAAGAAAATGAATATGTTCGTGTCGGAAATCATATTGCTCCTCCGCCCAAAGAGATTGTTAAGCTTCTACAGTCGATGTTAGCCGAATATAATGCGGCTAGTCATAAAAATATTATTACTCGTATTGCAAAGTTCCATCTTACATTTGAATATATCCACCCATTTGTTGATGGAAATGGCCGTATTGGAAGGGTTATTAATAACTACTTATTAATCCGAGAAGGGTTTGTCCCGATTAATATTAAATTTGTGGATCGAAAAAGATATTATCAGGCGTTTAAAGAATTTGATGAAAAAGGGATTACCCCTGTTATGGATGAAATAGTTGGAAGAGCCTTAACAAATAGTTACCACAAAAGATTAGCCTATTTGGAAGGTAAAACGATTGTCACGCTTTCTGAGTATTCAAAACGCTATAGCCTTCCACATTCTAACCTTTTAAATAAAGCAAACCGACAAACTATTGAGGCTTTTTTAGAAAAAAACACCTGGAAAATTGGAGTTAGTGAATAACCATGAGCCAACCCCCACTTTTAACTTTAACCGATATTATTAACGCCGCACTTCGTGAAGATATGCCGGATGGTGATGTGACGACCAATTTGATGGTGTCTCTGCCGTCAGTAACTTCCGCTCGGTTGATTAGTAAGGAAGCCGGGATTTTTTATGGTGCTGAAGTGATTGATGAAGTGTGCCGGATTGTGGATTCTCAGATTGAGATTACTCATCATATTGGTAATGGATCTCCTGTACAAAAGGATGATGTGATTACAGAGTTTAAGGGACTAGATTCGTCGCTGCTCATTGCGGAACGTGTGATGCTTAATTTTGCACAACGGCTATCGGGGATTGCGACTAGGACGCGGTCATTTGTAGACCGGTTGGATTCGCCAACAATTCATGTTTTGGATACTCGTAAAACGACACCTTTGTTTCGGTTTTTGGAACGGCGGGCGGTTGTGGCTGGAGGTGGATTTAATCATCGCCTTAACCTGTCTGAAATGGTGTTGATTAAGGAAAATCATCTCTCTAGTTTTTTGTCCAAAAATCAAGTGAGTCGGCTGCCGGTGATGTTTTCGTCGTTTAAGGCGTTTTTTCCGGAGATTCCAATTGAAATTGAAATTGAAACGTTGGACCAATTGAGACAGTTTGAATTGTCGCGGGTGGATTTTATTTTGCTGGATAATTTTAGTTTGGAGGATATCCCGACTGCCGTTCAGATTTGTAAGGATAGGGGCTTTAGGGCGCAAATTGAAGTATCTGGAAATGTGACCTTGGAGACCATTGCGCTTTATCGAGATTTACCGATTCAGCGGATTTCGGTGGGGGCGCTGACGCATTCGGTACCGGCGTTGGATTTGTCTTTGTTATTTGGCTAAACCTTATTGCTCAAGGGACTCTTTTTTGATAGAATTTTTTTAGTATTCTTAATTTTTTCTTGGAAAATTTCAAAATGAGTTATATTTTTCGCAAAATCACACCTCTTATCTTAGCTGTTTTAGAGCGGGGGAAAAGTGTTCTCTTATTAGGCCCACGACAGACAGGCAAGACCACCTTGCTTCGTCATATTCCGTCTGATTTGACTATTTCGCTCATTGAGCCTCGACATCGACTTCGATATGAGAAGGATCCTCAATTGTTGGCAGATGAAATTGGGGCATTAGGTGTCGAATTCCCTTTGGTCATTATCGATGAAATTCAAAAAGTTCCTGACTTAATGGATGTTGTTCAATGGGTTATTGACCAAGGGAAAGCTCAATTTATTTTGACTGCATCTTCTGCAAGAAAACTTAAACATCACTCTCGGGATATTAATCTTCTCCCTGGTAGAGTAGTCGCTTTTATGATGCCTCCGATGGGATTGTCGGAATTTCCTCAGTCACCGCCTCTTGATTCACTTCTTAGTTATGGAAGCTTACCTGGCATTTACTCTTTGACTGAGGAGGAAAAGAATGAGGATTTGGGAACTTATGTTGTCACCTATTTGGAGGAAGAAGTTCGCGCGGAAGCTCTTGTGAGAAATTTAGGGAGTTTTGCCCGTTTTCTAGAGCTTGCGGCGTCGGAATCTGGCAATATTATCAATTTTGCTAAATTGTCTAAGGAGATTGGCGTTTCGCAATATACAATTCAATCCTATTTCCAAATTTTAGAAGATTGTCTCATTATTAAACGAATTGAACCGATTACGACTGGCAAAACACGAAAAAAACTGACGAGGTCTCCCAGATATTTATTTTTTGATCTGGGTGTACGACGACTGGCTTCTAAGGAAGATGCCCATCCTCCATTGATGGCCAAGGGACAGTGGTTTGAACAATGGGTTGGACTTGAATTGTTAAAGCTGGTTCCTTTTTATAAGGACCGTCCTTTTCATCTTCATTTTTGGAGAGATCCGTCTGGACCTGAAGTTGACTGGGTACTTCAGGTGGGTCAGCAGTACATACCGATTGAGGTCAAATGGACTGATGCTCCTGACAAAAAAGATGCGAAACATTTACTCACTTTTATGTCCGAATATCCTTGTACAAAGGGATATGTTATTTGTAGGACTCCCCGACCGGTTAAGCTTTCTGAGTCGGTAATTGCACTTCCTTGGCAGGATATTGCAACGGTGTTTGAATCGCGATGAATCGCGATATAATGTCCTCATGATCGATTTTAACCAGAAAACAGAATTTGATAGTTTAGATTACCCAACTCTTGCAGGTATTTGTCGGGAGTGTCAGCGCTGTGGGTTGGCGGCAACGCGAACGAATGTGGTGGTGGGTAGTGGACCTGTGCCATGTGACTTGATGATTATTGGAGAGGGCCCTGGCGAACAAGAAGATTTAAAGGGATTACCTTTTATTGGGAAAGCCGGACAGTTACTGACTAAGATTTTAGAAGCGGCTAATATCGATCGGGAAACGAGTGTGTATATTGCGAATACCGTGAAGTGTCGCCCTCCTCAAAATAGAACTCCCCTTCCGACGGAGATTGAAGCCTGTAAGCCCTATTTGCTTCGTCAAATTCAATTGGTGAAGCCTAAGATTTTATTGTTATTAGGATCGCCTGCACTTCGAACTATTTTGGAAGAATCCCTACCAATTACAAAAGTGAGAGGCGAATGGGTTACCGCAGAAGTCGATTATATGGAGCAACCTTTGTATATTATGACGTTGTTTCATCCCTCATATTTACTTAGACAACAAAGTCGCGAAAAAGGAAGCCCGAAATGGCTGACCTGGAAAGATATGTTGGAAGTGGCATCGGCCTTGTCGTTTTACAAAGAGCCTCTATAATACCTAACCTATGAGCCGCAATCGAAATCGACGACGTCCAAATCCAAATACTCCTCAACCTCAAGCTCCGAAAACTCGGTTCACCCATAAGATTTCGGACCATTTCTCTAAAAAAGATTTTATTTTCACCACTGATGCTGGCGACCAAAAATTAAAGGTCAGTATGGGCCTTGTTGGCGGATTGGAATTACTAAGATCACTCGTAAAAAAACGCATTACGATTACAAAGGGCTATATCACGCCTGAAGCGGCTGAACGTGAAGGTAATTGGAAACGCAATTATCATCCACTTGGATTAGCTGCGGATATCCGTGTTGATGGGATGTCCAATGAAGAAGTATTTATTTTGGCTGAATCGGTTCCAGAGTTTAAAGGAATTGGCCTTTCGATTGATGGAGATCATGTCCATGTGGATACTCGCAAAACAGCTGAACGTTCTCTTTGGGTTGAAACTAATGCTCAGATGATCGATTTAACCCCTGCCCTTCGCGAGAAACACAATCTTATTCCGCGGCCTCCGGTTGATATTACACCTCTGGAAAGTGACGTCGCCTAGCCTACTTCGCCTGATTTTTTTAAAGCATATGGCCCAATTTTTGGCCCATTTATCGGATGAACGCCGATATTCTTCTCATACCATTTCGGCCTATCAGAGTGATTTGGTTCATTTTTCTCAATTTATTCCTGAACTGTCTCAAGATGACTTGGACTCTTTTACCTATTTTACGTGCCGGCAATATTTAATTACGCTGGATCATGACGGATTTTCGGCCAAAAGCATTGCTCGCAAGTTGGCGACATTTAGGTCGTTTTGGAAGTTTTTAATGCGGCGTCAGGTGGTGACTAAATCGCCTTGGATATTGGTGGCATCGCCGAAAATCCCCCGTCATTTACCGACGGTACTGACCGGTGAAGGCATGGCTGAGTTTATTGAGTCGATCCCGACTGCGACACCGGCGGGGATACGAGATCGCACAATCGCGGAATTGCTGTATGGTGCGGGGCTTAGGGTGTCGGAATTAGTGGGGATAAACTGTCAGGATATTAATTTTGACAGGTGTGAAATCCGGATTATTGGTAAAGGTCAAAAGGAACGGATTGCCCTCTTTGGAGAAGTGGCCAGCGATTGGCTGACGATTTATCTTTCGGATTCGAGGCCTTTGCTTCAGCCTCAATCGGCGGACCCTTTATTTTTAAATCAGAAGGGGGGGAGATTAACCGTTAGGAGTATTCAGCGGTTGATTGCGTATTATTCTGCACCGCTAGAATTAACCAATCGGGTGACACCCCATACATTGCGGCATTCCTTTGCGACGGATTTGTATTCTGGAGGGGCGGACTTGCGGGTGATTCAGGATTTATTGGGTCATGAAAGTATTGGGACGACGCAAATTTATACGCATTTGTCGGTTGAACATCTTAGAGACTCTATTAAAAAATTAGAGGACTAGGGTATACTTTTCGCCTATGTCTCAATTAGATAACTTTGCTGCTCGCGGCGATTCTGTTTTATCTCCTGTACTCTCCCACTTTACCCGACTGAATATTGCGTCTGGAAAAGGGTCGTATTTGGTTGATGTGAATGATACTGCTTATCTTGATTTTACTGCTGGAATTGCAGTCGCCAGTACAGGGCATTGTCACCCTGATGTGGTTGAAGCGATTCAACGTCAGGCCGAAACTTTAATCCATGCCTGTGCTGGGGTGGTTTATTATGGCCCCAATGTTACCCTGGCAGAGAAGCTGGGCTCTCTTTTAGGATATGATTTAACCTCCTGCTTTTTCACTCAAAGTGGGACGGAAGCGATGGAAGCCTGTCTTAAGATGGCTAAATATGTCACAGGTAAGCACAAGATTTTGGCGTTTACAGGTGGATTTCATGGACGCACCATGGGGTCTCTTTCGGTTACTAGCTCCAAGGACAAATACCGAGATGGATTTGGGCCGATGCTGGATGGCGTGACGTTTTTCCCATTTCCTTATGAATACAGATCCCCTTGGGAATCGACTCCCGATACATTTGATGATGTGGCCGTGTCTCAGCTTGAAGCTTTTTTTGAGACGATTGGCGATGATTATGCCGCTGCAATTATCGAACCGATTTTAGGTGAAGGCGGATATGTCCCTGCTTCGAGTGCCTTTTTAAAAGCACTCCGGCGGTTGTGTACTGAAAAGGGAATGCTGCTTATTTTTGATGAAATCCAAACTGGGATGGGCCGAACTGGTGCCTGGTTTAACTTTCATCATCATGATGTAATCCCTGATATCATCGGATTGGCTAAGGGAATCGCCTCTGGACTTCCTTTAGGCGTATGCATCTCTACTCCTGAGCTGATGGCCAAGTTTAGCACTGGGGCGCATGGCGGGACCTATGGAGGTAACCCAATTTGCTGTCAGGCCGCACTTGCAACGATTGAAGTGCTGGATCAGTGTTTACATGATATTTCTCGTAAATCCCATATGGCGTTTTCTCAGCTGCGGCTACAGTTGGATGGTCACCCGAATGTGGGCGATATCCGAGGACAAGGCTTGATGATTGGCGTGGAAGTGGTCAAAGATGTCACGACACGCGAGCCCGATGCCAAAATGGTTCAAACGATTATGACTAAAGCGGCAGAACAAGGACTTTTAATTGTGTCCTGTGGCATTCATGGCAATGTATTACGACTTATGCCGCCACTGACAATTTCGGATGATGAATTAGCTGAAGGGTTAACGATTTTAGTATCGGTGTTTGATGAGTGCCGTAGTTAAGGGTCGACACGCGGTTATTGAAGCCTTGGAAGCAGGAATTGTGCTTCGGCAAATTCATGTAAAACAGTCGCTGTCTCAGTCCGCAGATTTAGCGGATATTATTGCTGAAGCTAGGGATCGTGGAATTCGCGTGAGTATGATCGCGGATCATGAATTTAAACGGCTTTATTCAGATGTCCATGCCCAGGGCATTGCGGCAGAAGTGGACGCCCCTTTGTGTTCAGGCAGTTTGTCGGAGTTGTTTCATCAGGAGCCTTTGCCTCGCATTGTGTTGGTTTTAGATCATTTGGAAGATCCTTTTAATTTTGGGAGTTTACTTAGAACTTGTGACTGTCTTGGGATTAGAACCGTGGTATTTCCTAAGGATCGGCAAGCTCCGATTACGTCGGGTGTGATTCAATCCTCGTCTGGTGCGGTCTATCATTTGGACTTATTTCGAGTGGCCAATGTTGGTCAATCGTTGATCCAGCTCCGGGATGCCGGATATTGGATTTATGGGACGGATGTTTCTGGAGGGGTGGCGCTTTCCTCTGTGAAATTTCAATTTCCATGTGCCATTGTTTTGGGTAATGAAGCGAAAGGCCAATCTAAACGCGTGAATGATCTTGTGGATACCAATGTCATGATCCCGATGAAGGGACGTCTTAATTCGATGAATGTGTCCGTTTCTGGCGGTATTATTTTACATGAAGTGTCCGATCAACTCTCAGTACAGGAGCTTGCTATTGCGGCCAGTTAAACGAATCCTCAGCATTAGGATTAAAATCCTAATTCCGTTTATTGTGGCGATGCTGATTATGGCCGTGGCCTCCATTTATTTATCGATGGGGTTTATTTCGAAGTCTGTTGAAGATCGCCTAATGGCTGAATATGAAAAAAAGAGTCTGTTTTTTTCTGACCATATTTCTAAGCAATCCGAATTATTAGACACTTATTCCCGTATTTTTATTAAAGCCATGACCGCATCTAAATCTAACATGGTGGGTTTACCTAAATTATTGACCGATCGGGATCATCTTCGGATTTACTATCGGGTTCAGGATTTATCTCCTGAGCAATTACGACGTTACCGCTCATTGATTTCTCAGACGATTCCCGGGACTTATCAGATTTCTCCGGTTGTTTTTTTAAATAAGGATAAATATGAAGCTGTATTAGTGAGTGTAATTCAAGGGTCTTCTCGTGCGGCTGGGCCGGTTATTATTGAATTACCACTCTCCTATTCATCGCTCACTTCTGGGCTGGATGCCAATTATATTGAACATATTGGGCTGATTTATATTGCCCCTGATTCTCACCCGCATTTTGTAGCGGCGAGCGAGATGATTGCGGCGTCTGCGGCTCTTAAAAATCAGACCTTTTCACATCTAGCGACGTCTCAGGCTCGGGCTGCCGCGCATTATGTGGGCGGGATTATTGTCGATGGAGAAAAATTTAACATTATCCTTCGTAGGGAGTCTCTGACTTTGCCATTTTATTCGGTGGTACTGGTTCCACTGATTGCGATTTCAGATGTGGTTCGCCATATCGTCATTGGTACATTTGCATTTTTGGCGGTGTTATCGGCCTGTTTAATTGCGGTGTATGCGTTGATTATCCGAAAAATCACAACGTCGATTGATATTTTGACCGATGTTGCATTGAAAGTCTCAAAAGGAGATTTAACTCAGCAAGTGTTTGTGAGTACGTTAGATGAAATTGGGACTTTATCGATGATGTTTAATCGGATGATTGAAAACCTCCAAAAATCATCCATGGTACTCACTCAAGAAAAAATGCAGTCTGAAGCCATTGTTTCTTCAATTGCTGAGGGTATTTTGGTAACGGATCTTGGATTTAACTTAATTTCGGCCAATGCGAGTGCAGAGCTATTATTGGGAGTGTTGTTGTCAGAGTCGATTGGAGAGCCGGTACTTCCGTTGATAAAGCCTAAATCAGTCACAAAGGCACTGCGTGCAGCGATGCAGTCTGATGAATATCCGATTACTCAGGAGGTCAGCCTCCCCTATCGTGGCAATACCATTTTTTGTTTGATGACCTCTACAGCGTTAAGCAATGACAATGGGGAAAACTCGGGAATTGTGACCGTATTTAGGGATGTCACCCGAGAACGTGAAGTGGATGCATTACGCGATGGGTTTTTGAGAACTGTTTCTCATGAGCTTCGCACACCGCTAACGTCGATTATTGGGTTTTTAGAGCTTGTTAAAGATGATCATTCTCTATCTGAAGATAAGCGTCGGTTTTTAGAAATTGCGCTAGATGAATCAATCCGACTTAAAGATTTAATTAATGACTTGTTGGATTTATCTCGCATGGAAGCCGGCACGATGACCTTAGAATTTACGCCGATTAATTGTCAGGATTTATTGTCTAATTTAGTAGAGTCCCTGAGTCCTTTAACTAAAGGCAAGACTCTCAAGCTGACATTTAAGGTGTCAGATCCGGGGCTTTCGGTTAATGCGGATATGTCCAAATTACGCCGTATTTTGGTTAATTTGATTTCTAATGCAATTAAGTTTACTCCGAGTGGAGAAATCGTGGTGTCGGCGGAAGTACAGGACAATAGCGTTTTGTTTAAAGTACAGGACACCGGTATCGGGCTTATGGATCAGGAAACCGATATTATTTTTGAAAAGTTTAGACAAGTGGATTCTAGCGCATCCCGCAAATATCAGGGGATTGGCCTTGGCTTATCGATTGTACGCGAATTGGTAGAACTCCATCATGGAAAAGTGTGGGTTGAGAGTACGTATGGGAAGGGGTCTACTTTTTATTTTACGATTCCGGTAACACAAGAGGCCCCCTAGTTTTTTTACCATGGCTAGAGTAGTTGATTTCATCAAAAATCTTCAAAAAAAGAGGAGCTTTAGGGTTCTCATTGTGATTGGGGATATCCCTAATTCAATTCGCTCAGAATTAGAGTTTATCCCAAAATCCCATCGGCTTTGGATTTTTCAAATTCGAGGACATTGGGCTAAAGTGGCCATCACTATTCATCGAAAATTAGTCTGGTTGCCACTACCCTTTTTGAGCAGAGTCCTTATTCGCAAAATTAAAGCGCTTCAGTTGCCAATTGTCTTCATTCATTTTGGCTTTTATCACGCACCATTTAGCCATTTTGAACGTTATTTTATTTCACAGTTTAATAATCCCCACAGTTTTTTTATTTATTTTTCTAATCTTTCTTTACCTGAGGTATCAATATCCTTACCTTGGCAGCCTTGCTTTACTCTATTTGAAGGAACTGCAGATTTAACTCAAGAGGGGGATACAAAAATTACGGTAATGGGGACATTTAACCCTCCTGAAGTTCTTGCGAGTAGTCGTCCAATTCGAGTACTTGCCATTATGACGGCTTACAATGAAGGCGATATTATCGAACACACGATCCGCGCGCTTATTTCTCAGGGGATTGATGTTTATTTGATTGATAACTGGTCCACTGATGATACCTATCAAAAAGCGTCTCAATTTTTAGATCAAGGTCTGATTGGAATTGAACAATTCCCAAGTTCTGGCCCATCTCAGTATTATCATTGGGGAGAATTGTTAAAACGAGTCGATGCATTAGCGATGAGCATGCCCCATGATTGGATTATTCATCATGATGCGGATGAAATTCGATATGGCCCATGGCCAGAGGTCAATTTAAGAGACTCCTTACAGATGATTGATTCGTTGGGGTATACGGCAGCAGATCATTGCCTACTTAATTTTCAACCCATTGATAACGGTTATTCATCTGATATTTCTCCAGAACCGTACTTTAAATTTTTTGAATTTGGCAAATCGGTGGACTCCCCTCAAGTGAAGGCCTGGAAAAATCAATTTTCGCTGGTTCATCTTGATCAATTCGGCGGGCATAGTGTCCGTTTTCCTAGTTTAAAGGTATTTCCGTTTCAATTTATCATCAAACATTATCGGATTCGATCCGATGATCATGGCCGAAAAAAGGTGTTTCAGGACCGAAAGTCCAGATGGGATCCTGAGGAGCGATCTAAGGGTTGGCATATTCAATATGACTCCGTTCAATTAGATACCTCTTTTATTAAATCACCAGAAAACTGTTTTTTATTTGATGAGCAGTCCTTTTATACTGATTATTTGGTTGAACGATTTACGTGGCGTTAGCCGTTATCTTAGCGCCTTTCTGATCCCAAAACTCCGGTCTAACCTCTCTAATCTTTTGCGTGATTTTGATGCCATTTTTTTAAGCCATTTTGGATTAAAATCATTTGAGTGTACTTGATCTAGCTTAAATAGCAGCTTATAAAAAAATCGTTCAAACCCCTTAATACTTCTACGGTCTAAGGCGTTATTTCTTGAAATATAATGGGATTTAAGTCCTATTGCTTTCTTTGTTGGCGAATTACTTTGAGAAGTAAGTAATACTCTGTATTGATATAAGACTTCATCAATAAATTTAGGGGTCGTCACTTCTTCGAATTGATAAATGATATCCCGATCTTCGGCATATAAAATTTCTTCGTTGTATCCTGGGACTTTATCGTAAAGGGCCCGTTTAAATGCCTGTAGATGGCTAATAAACCCTCTTTCGAGTGTAGTACCTTTATCTGGGTAGGGTGTTCCGCCTTCCCCAATTAGAGTGGTCAGTGTCGCGTCATAGATATGAAAGCGGGAGTAGATAAATTCTGCATCCGATTTTTCAAATGCGTGTAATAGCACTTCTGTGGCATGAGGATATAAACAATCATCAGGGTCCAAAATGGCAACAACTTCTGTTTCTGCGGTCTCGGTTAATCGTTTGCGAGTCGCTGTACACCCTTGGTTTTTTTCGTTGTAAATTACTTTAATATTTGGATGATTTAAGGCGGCTAAAAACTGACGGGAATTGTCTGTACTCATATCGTCACAGATCAATGCCTGCCAATGGGAGGATGTTTGGCTTATTAACGAGTCTATACACTCTTGTAAATAGGGCCCGCAGTTATAATTTGCAATTAAGTAGGTTATTTTTATTTGTGCCATTTTATATTTGAGAAATTTATTTCACGACAGTGTATAGGCTTTAGTAATTAATTGACAATCATAGATGGCTGACGTTATTCTGAGTGTCCGCTTTTCTTTTTTTATGGAGGGATGGCGGAGTGGTCAATCGCAGCAGACTGTAAATCTGCCGGGCTACGCCCTACGTTGGTTCAAATCCAGCTCCCTCCACCAGCCTTCGCTGGATTTCTTCTTTTTATCATCTATGTGAGATCTTTATGTGCTTTGGCTGGCGCGCCAGCTTTGAATTACATTACACAGCCAAATTAAACGCGATTATAGTCGTCTTCAATCCGATGGATATCGTCTTCGCCGAAGTATTCTCCGCGTTGGATTTCGATGAAGACTAAGGGTTTTTTTTCGGGGTTTGCGATGCGGTGGGCCGTGCCGGTGGGGATATGGACTATTGCACCAGGGCCGTAAGCCTGAGTGTTGCCGTTGAGGGTAATAATGCCCGTTCCGGTGACGATGACCCAGACCTCCTCACGTTTGGAGTGAGTTTGGTAACTGAGGCGGCTGTTGGGAGCCACTTCGATGCGCTTTACTTTGCAAAATGTCTCTTGCAATAGCACATCATAATGGCCCCAAGGTCGGGTTTCGTTTTCAGGCTGTGATGATTTCATTTCCTAAATCACCTGGATCAGTTTCTTGATCGACTTGAGACATTGCCATAACTTGATCGCCAGCGTCCAGTTTTAGGATTTTTACACCCATAGCTTCTCTTCTTTGGGTTGAGATTGCTGCAATTTTTTGCCTGCACATGGTTCCGCTTTTGGTGACGATCATGATTTCATTTTCTTTTTGTGCGACGATGGCGTCGGTGACTTGCTCACCTTTAATCGTTTTTCTAAACTTTAAGCCTTTGACCCCAATTCCGCCTCGGTTTTGGCATTTAAATTCGTCGATGAGGACATTTTTACCAAATCCATTAGTGGTGATAATCAAGAGGTTGGATTTACTTTCAGGTTCGATAACCGCCATGCTGACAAGAGTGTCTTCTGGCTTAATTTTAATTCCTCTAACGCCTCTTGAAACTCGGCCCATTGGTCTAGCTTGTTTTTCTTCAAACCGGATGACCATCCCTGCCGTTGTGACGAGGACGATATCTTTCTTACCATTGGTTTTGGCTACCCATTTGAGGAGGTCGCCTTCGTCTAGAGTAATGGCAATAATCGGCCGGTTTTTAAAGTGGATAAAGTCTTTTAGTGAGGTCTTTTTAATAACACCTTTTTTGGTGGTCATAAATAGATATTCCTCTGTATCAAAATTGGATACAGGGATCATCGCACTCACAGTTTCGCCTTGCTCAAACTGAAGGAAGTGGGCAATTGAAATCCCTTTTCCTTGTCTGGAGGCTTCAGGAATATTGTAAATCTTGGTTTTGAATACGCGTCCTGAAGATGCGAAGCATAGTAAGTAATCATGCGTGCTTGTAACAAACAGGCTTTCGATGACGTCCTCTTCACGAGTGGTCATGCTGTTGACCCCACGTCCGCCACGAAGCTGACTTCGGAACATGTCGATTTTCATCCGTTTGACGAAGCCTTTTTTGGAGAATAACACTGCAACTTGTTCGTTTGGAATGAGGTCTTCCATATCCATTTGATCAACGGCTTCTCCGATAAATGTTCGGCGCTCGTCTCCAAATTTATCTTTAATCTCTAAAAGTTCCGTTTTGATAATCTGGTAGATACGGGGCTCATTGACCAAAATGTCTTCTAGATCCTGAATTTTGATGGTTAACTCATGGTATTCATGCTCGATTTTGTCTCGCTCAAGACCCGTTAATCGTTGTAGTCTCATTTCCAAAATGGCGTTGGCTTGTTTCTCGGACAATCCAAATGTGGCGATTAATCCTTGTCGCGCTTCGTCCGCATTGGCCGATCTTTTGATGAGGGCAATGACTTCGTCGATATGCTGAAGGGCAATTCGTAAGCCTTCTAAAATATGTTGACGTTCTTTGGCTTTTCTTAAATCAAATTGAGTTCTGCGTGTGACGATCTCTTTTCTGTGTGTCACATAATGCGTCAAGATTTGTTTAAGATTGAGAGTTTGTGGAAGCCCCCCTACCAAAGCCACCATATTCATCCCGAAGGAGGATTGCAAGGAGGTGTGCTTAAAGAGTTGGTTGAGGATAATTTCTGGAATTGCATCTCGTTTTAGCTCGATGTAAATCCGCATTCCTTTTCGGTCGGATTCGTCTCTTAAGTCGGAAATCCCTGTAATCTTTTTCTCTTGGACCAATTCTGCGATTTTGATAATCAGATTGGCTTTGTTGACCTGGTATGGAATTTCATGAACGATAATTGCGAGTTTTCCGCTTTTTTTATCCACTTCTTCAAGGGATGTTTTAGCGCGCATTCTGACACTGCCACGACCGGTGTGGTAGGCGTTGTAAATCCCTTCTGTTCCGCAAATCATGGCGGCGGTTGGGAAGTCTGGACCTTTAATGTGTGTCATCAATTCGACGATTTCGATATCCGGATTGTCGATTAATGCACACACTCCATCAATAACTTCAGTGAGGTTATGAGGAGGGATATTGGTGGCCATACCGACTGCAATCCCTGCCGTTCCGTTTAAAAGTAGTGTTGGAAGTTTGGATGGAAGTACAGTTGGCTCTTCTAAGGATTCGTCAAAGTTAGGGTGAAAATTAACCGTTTCTTTGTCGATGTCTTCTAGAAGCGTCATACTGATTTGCGCCATTCTGGCTTCGGTATATCGCATTGCAGCTGCGTTATCTCCGTCGACGGATCCATAGTTTCCTTGGCCATCGATCAGACGGTATCGCATTGAGAAATCCTGAGCCATACGGACTAAGGAGTCGTATACCGCAGTGTCGCCGTGCGGGTGGTAACGCCCTAAAACGTCCCCAACGATACGTGCGCACTTTTTATACGGTCGGCCAGCGGTATATCCCGATTCATACATTGAATATAAAATCCGGCGGTGAACTGGTTTTAGTCCATCTCTCACATCGGGTAATGCACGGCCAACAATGACCGACATTGCATACTCGAGGTAAGAAGATTTCATCTCATCGTCGATGTTGATGGGACTAATATTAGAATTCTGAATTAAGTGTTCCTGGTCCATCATTTGGCTATCTCCTTAAACGTCGATCCAGCGGACGGTTTTTGCGTATTTTTCAATAAATGCTTTTCTAGGATCAACTTCACTACCCATGAGGATTGTGAATATCTCGTCGGCGCTTTCGCCATCATCTAGAGTGACTCTCATTAGACTTCGTTCGGCAGGGTCTAGTGTTGTTTCCCATAATTGGTCAGGATTCATTTCTCCTAGCCCTTTATATCGCTGGATGACGCTTTTATCGCGGCCTACCTTTTCTAGAACTGTTTCAAGCTCCTTCTCGTTGTAAGCATAGTGTTTGGCACTGCCTTTTTTAACAAGGAAGAGAGGTGGCTGAGCGATATATAATGCACCCGCTTCAATGACTTCTTTTGCGTATCTAAAGAAAAATGTCAGCAACAGTGTTCGGATATGGGCTCCGTCGACGTCCGCATCGGTCATGATGATAATTTTGTGGTATCTCAATTTTTTAAGAATGAGGGCTTCGCCATTTTCATCAAATTTTGGCTTGTCTTCGGTATCATTTTCGTCACGATCAAATGATAATCCCGAGATGGCCTCTGGGCCGATTGCGGTGATTAAGGATTTAATCTCTTCGTTGGCGAGAATTTTATCGAGTCTGGCCTTTTCAACGTTTAAGACTTTTCCTCTGAGAGGCATAATCGCTTGGAAATTTCGGTCACGGCCTTGCTTGGCTGATCCACCGGCGGAATCCCCTTCCACCAAAAATACTTCGCAGTTGGCAGGGTTTCGGTTAGAACAGTCGGCGAGTTTACCTGGAAGCGTTGTGCTTTCCAGAGCTGTTTTTCGTCGGGCCAAGTCCTGAGCTTTTCTAGTTGCATCACGGACACGCTGGGCGATCATGGCTTTGTTGACGATGAGACGTCCAAACTTTGGATTGGTTTCAACGAAATCGGTGAGGCCTTCATCAACCATAGAGTCGACGATCCCTTTAATTTCGGAGTTGCCAAGTTTTGTTTTGGTTTGGCCTTCAAACTGAGGGTTTGGAAGTTTGACACTGATGACTGCGGTTAGGCCTTCTTGTAAGTCAGCCCCAGCTAGGTTGGATTTTTTGTCCTTAATCAGGTCATATTTTCTTGCAAAACTATTCATTACCCGAGTTAATGCAGATCTGAACCCAGAAACGTGAGTGCCACCTTCTCTGGTTCGGATATTGTTGGCGAATGAGACGAGGTGCTCATCGTAGTAGTCTTCGACGTATTGAAGAGAGACTTCGATTTCGTGGTCATCTCTTGTTTTTTTGATGTACATCGGGGTTTCGAAGAGCGGTTTTTTGTTGGCATTTAGGGATTCCACATAGGATTTAATCCCGCCTTCAAAACGAAAATCTCTTTCGATAAAGGGTTCAAACCGAGTGTCTTGAAATGTGATTTTGATACCTTGGTTGAGGTAAGCCAACTCTTTAAGACGGTGCTCGATGATTTCGGATGTGAATTCGATGTCATCAAAAATTGTATCATCGGGTTTAAATACGACAGTTGTTCCGGTAGGGCCTTCAAGTGGAGTGGTATCTCCCACTGGCTTTTTAGGTGCGCCGCGATCATAGTGCTGCTTATAGCACTTCCCATCTCTATGGACTTCGATTTCGAGCCATTCAGATAGTGCGTTTACGACGGATACGCCCACACCATGGAGTCCGCCGGAAATTTTATACCCTTTACCTTCAAACTTACCGCCGGCGTGGAGGGTGGTCATGACCACTTCAACTGCGGGGAGTTTTTTCTCTTTGTGCATATCGATGGGGATACCGCGGCCGTTATCTACAACGGTAACGATATTGCCATCGGCGATCGTGACATTAATTTCGTTACAATAGCCAGCCATTGCTTCGTCGACGCTATTATCGACAACCTCGAAAATGAGGTGGTTTAGTCCAGGCTTTGCGGTAGTTCCTACATACATACCAGGTCGTTTTCGGACCGCTTCGAGACCTTCTAAAACCTTGATCTCATCGGCACCATAATTGGAGGGTTGGGACATGTCGGTTTCCTTATTGTAATGGATTTGGGTTGAGTGTATCACATAGAGTGAAATTTTGTGAGCTGGATTTCGATAATGTTTTGTATCAAACTTTTAAAAAAATAATCATGAAGTTGACTTGAATGGATCATCATTATCTACTGAACGATGTCCTACCTTTGTCGGGACGCGACAATTTCCGCTAGAGACCGTCCATCGGCTGCTGGAAAAAGGCGATTCACTTCTTTTTGTTTGTCGTCATGGGCATTCGAAAGGAGGTAAGCACCCGACTCCTTTTGCTAATTTCAGTCATACCTTGGATAGCCTTGGTCCAACAAATGAGCTTAAGGCTATTTTGACTTTCTTAAAAGATGATATTCATCAAGTCAATATCTCTCCATTGGCTCGAACATTAGAAACTGCTCGCCAAGTGCTTCCGAAGGAGCAGCTTATTGCTACTTTAACCCCCGATGAAATTGCAGAAAAACTGAGGTCAGACACTTCACTAGTGTCCGGTCTTTTCAAAAAAAGTTAAGTATAAACTGAGCACAAGAAAAAGGCAGGTAGGCTCTGAATTTGGGTAGGTAAGAGAAGTGGCCTTCAAGTAAGATGTTGGTATCAAACAGACATCAGAAAGAAGGCCAGATTCATGAAATACCAAAGCACCGTTTTTAGTCAACTACTCCATTTTCTACCGCGAGATCAATTTCAGAGGATCGTAGATCAATATAAAGGCGACTTCAAGGTTCACAAGATGAGCTGTTGGACGCAATTTGTGAGTTTGGCGTACGCTCAATTGCGACAACGAGACAGCTTGCGAGATATTGAAACAGGGCTAGAAGCCCAGCTTTCAAAGTTGACTCATCTTGGAATCCAGCCGGTAAAGCGATCGACGTTATCGGATGCGAACAACAAGCGGGATAGTCGAATTTACGAGGAGGCGTTCCATCTGTTGCTTGGAAGATGCCAGTCCTTGCATCGAGATCAGTCCAAGTTTGGATTTCACAATCCCATTTCCTCGATGGATGCAACGACGATCAATCTGTGCCACAGCCTGTTTCCCTGGGCACGGTATAGGAAGCGAAAAGGTGCCATTAAAATGCACCTGATGCTCAACCACGACAATGGGCTCCCAGAATTTGTTCATAT
>CAMCZW010000018.1 GCA_945888435.1 bacterium UBP8_UBA817 | reverse complement strand
AGCATCATAAGCCCCGACTCACTCTCTATGACGATTCGACCAACCCCTTCAAATTCGATCTTGCAGTAGGGTTTTGCTTGACTTGACTTCTCACACATAATCTTCACTTGTGAAAATCCATTCCCAGGGCCAATCACTCCACTTTTTCGCAACCTACTCAGGTGGTACTTTAACGTCCATCCATTTACCCCTTCCTTCTCGGCGTACGCCTTTTCACTCATTCCGCTAACCTCAAACCCCGTGCAGAGCCTAATCCACTCTTCCCTGCTTTTTCTTTCCTTCATTTCTACACCTCGACTTCCTTTTTTATTAAGGATAGTCGGGGGTTACTGTATGCGGGAGTATGGGGTTTGTGGATCGCTTACGATAAAGCCCGCGCTTAATGAGCTGCAAATAACAATACGAATTCCTGAAGCAGTTTATTGGGGATCAGGACGTCTTTGTTTTGGATTGCGAGAGTGTCTGGAATTAATGCCTGGATTTCGGGGATTTCGAAGCAGTCTCGGTTGTAACTAATCCCTTCGCCGAAGATGCCAAATTGGGTGTCCGGATCGATGAGGGCCAGTAGAACCTGACCTTTCTGACTATTGTGGTTAATAATGACGGGGTCTTCGAATGGCAGTTTTTGGACTGGGCAGAGGAGACGGTGAGGTTGTCGATCAAGTCTTGGGGGGATAGCGGGAGTTTTGCGATGGGATCTATTTGGGTTGTTTGGAGTGCTTGGAGTAGGGCGGATTCATCGAATGTGTTTCCGTAGGGAGTGATGATCGCTTTGTTGATGGGGACTTCGTAGATGGGATCTGTGCAGAGGGTTTTAACTTGGGTTTCTAGGGGGTTGATTTGGATGGGGGTGGGGGTTTGTGGTTGCTGGGGGGGCGCAAGTGGAGACGCAAGATGTTGCGTCTCTACGGTGATGGTGGAGGAGGGTTTGTGTGGGGTAATGAGGTGGGTTTCTGGGTTATAGGTCCATTCTTCTTCTGGGATGCAGGCTTTGAGATGATTTAGAGCTTGGGTGTCGGTTGGGCTTTGGAGGATGGGGGTGTAAAGCGATTTATTTACTTTCCAAATCCATTTTCTTTTGGCGTCTTTGGGGAGATGTTGGAGCGTGGCTTGGAAGGAGTCTAGGTAGGTAATGTAGAGCCAAGTGATCGGGGTTGGGTGTTTGAATGATTTATTAGGAGATGTTTTGATTTGATAAATATCCAAATGCGATCCTTTTTAACTCATTATACCTCGCTTTCGCCAGGCTTTGTGACAGATGAATGTCGAACATGATTGATGGCTTCCTTAACTGCTTTGATTGGTCGTTTTATGCTGTCTACTTCATCATATAGTTTTTCTTTTGCCCAATTTCCTGAGCTTTTGAAGGCTGAAGTTACTGAATGATCTCTAACTGCAGACTGAATGAATTGTCTGATGAAGGCATTGGCTCCAAATATAAAGCTAACGGCATGTCTTGGAACGCCGTCTAGTACATTTAAAAGTGGAATGGCGGAGAGAGCTTTTCCGGCAAGATTAGCAGTCGCTCTGACGGCATGTTTTGATAAATCTTGAGCGGTGGCTACCCCATAAAAATCAACTTCTCGGATGGCGTGTTTAAGGATTTTGGCTATTTCAGGAGTGATGTGAACTCTGTAGTTGGTTTTATTGGGATTTTCAGCAAATTGAGCTTGTTCTATTTCTTTAAATTTAGCTAATTTTATAAGTTCAATATTACTTAGTTTGAGAGAGCGATACCCCCCTTGATTGGAGTTTGAAATATTGGTTTTAGGGGTGAGATCTTCGATTCCTAATTTTTTAGTGAGAAACTCCCAACTTTCTCTTCTTAAGGTGGTTTCTGAGGCTTGATTCCATTGATGGTCATAACGGCTTATTTTTTGGTAGATATTTCTAAGTTTTGTAGAAGATGGATTGATGGATGATTGCGACTGCGGCTGATCTGAGGGTTGTTTGGACTGGTTAGATGGAGCCGTATGTGAGTGCTCTGCTTTTTTTAGCTTTTTCTTGGGGTCTAGGGTTTCTACTTCTGTGCCAATGATTTCTGACGCAAATTCGGCGGCTACCACTTCTGTTGGTAAGGATACATTATCAATTGGGATAGAGGGGTAAGTCCCTTTATTGGGAGCTTGTGGGGTTTGGCTAGGGGGAGCAGCGTTTTTTAGCGCTTGAGGGTGCGGTTTTGGATCATGTTTCATCATAACTGGACCTTGGAGAGGAGCTGTTACGATTGAAGCTACGCGTGCGAGTGGTTGTACCATAGTGACTAGATCCCCTGTTTTTTAAACTTATATGCTCTTATTTTTTAAGTATCTTATTTCCTTATCGGGTTTTTATAAAGATTTATTGCATATGGGAGATGATCTCAATTCCTAAATAGAGTATACAGAGTCAAAAAACCGATAAGAAAATAACAGCAAAGTTTAAAATCTGACATTATTGGGTATTTACTACCTATGGCAGAATCATCAATTTCAAGTAGTTCACCACCACAGATCCCAAGAAGGCCTCCTCCTCCTCCTTCTCAAGGAAGCGGCGAACCGCCCCCCCCCTCTGCCCTCGGTGCAATCAAGATTCCGCCAAGCAGAAAGTGCCCAATTTTCAGAAATTAGGCAGAGCCAAATAATGACATCTCCATGCAGAATAGTGCGAAATCTTACTAGCCCTCTTGTGGGAGGCGATCTCGTACAAGAAGGAAGTGGTGCAGTACAATATTTAAAAAGTTTTCCGTTCTCATCCCCTGCAACAGCAACCGGGTCTACTGAAGGAGTCAATGGTGTTTTATTCGTAAATACAGGATCCCCAATCTGTGGGGCTGCAGAAAGCGTCGTCCTAAAGAAATTCGGAGGATCTCAAGACCCTGTAGCAGAAGTATTTCCAACAGGCCTCTTAGCTCCCCACTTTAATGTTCCAGCGTTTATAATACTCAGCGAACAAGATGCTCGTTCAGTAGGTGGCCAAATTAAAGCCGAGACATTAGAGCATGATCAAGCTGTTTTTCACTTTCAATTACTATTTACCGATACATCCGCACCAATTGTAATGGTAATGGAACGTATATATGGCAGAAACCTTCATGACATTAGCCCTGCAGACTTAACCGGTCATGCTCAAAACCCAAAAACTAAATTGCTATACGATACAGGCCGTTTACTTGCTTTTGACATATTTTTTCATAATACAGACAGATTTCCGGTTATGAATGAAATAGGAGAAGCCTCCAATCCTCATGGTTATGGCAACAAAGGAAACCTTATGGTGTCCAGTGAAGGAGGTAGCCTAGAAGCCGGTAGTTTAATTGTAATCGATTCCAATATAGTCCCATTCGTAGGTAATCCATCCAGCTATATAGAAAAAATAGAAAAACTGCTACCCGTATTACACTCTGAAGATCCAGCTCCGTTTCAAGATCTCGTCATTGTACCTCTAGAAAAATATTTTAAAATCAAATTTTCTGACGAACAAAAACAGGAAATTAAATTAGGATTCATGGATGGGGTCAGACAAGTATCCGAAACCTTAACACCAAAAAAACTAAGCGAATCAGTCGAGACCATCCAAACAAAATATTTAGAAGGTAAGCATGAAAAACAGTGCAAAGAGGTAATGGCTCTTGTACCTAGTTATTTTACAGTTATGCATGATATCTTCACAAATATAGCAAACCCATTAATGACGGAAACGGAGTGCTGAAATGAATGTAAATCATAAAATTTTTTCAGGAATAATCTCTTCAGAAAAAATAGTAGCCATAAAATTACGAAATTATATCAGTATAAATTCCCTTGATGCTTACACCCAAGCAGTGAGTATAATCACAGAAGATACCCCACTAAAATACGCTTTAATAGCGCTTAAAAATAATTGCCGCGTTTTTCCAGAATGGCTCGATACAGCAAGAGGATGTTTACTCCACTTCCTGAATGAACTAGTAACAGAGACGCCAGAAAAATTTGTAAATCCTGACTACAAAAAATGGGACTCCAAATTAACAGAAAGTTATAAAAAAAGCCTAGATAAAAACGAAATAAAGATTAACTCTGATCCTAATTTAGTCCTCTTTAGATCCTTTACTTCTACTTTTCAAAAAAAAATGTAAGCCCTGGAATTTGTTTTTCGGGGATTATAGTGATGATCTCATCAAATGATGGAACGTCTTCTTGTCGGATGCTAAGCTTAGGCGTCTTTGTTTTTCTTTTTTTTGGTTGAGGTGTTTCATTAATGATGACTCGTGTTCGGTTTGCACCGTCGCCTACAGGTAATTTGCATATTGGCAGTGTCCGTACTGCTTTGTTTAATTGGGTATTTGCAAAAAAATCCAAGGGTACATTGGTATTGCGAATTGAAGATACTGATTTAGAACGGTCTAAACCAGAATTTGAAGCGAATATTTTAGAAGGCTTACATTGGCTAGGTCTTGATTTTGACGAAGGGCCTCATGTGGGTGGAAATTATGGTCCATACCGACAATCCGAGCGGATTGGACTTGGGGTATATCAACGTGTTGCGGATGAGTTTCTTGCTAAAAAGTTGGCTTATTATGCCTTTGAAACTTCTGAAGAATTAGATAAGGAACGCTTGGATGCAGAAGCGAAAAGCTTGCCTTATGTGTATTCTCGAAATAGCTTAAAACTGACTGAGGCTGAAGTTTCTGAGAAATTAGCGTCGGGCATGCCGTATGTGATTCGGTTTAGAATCCCCGATGGCCGTGGCGCGGTAGTAACCAATGATTTAATCAGAGGACCTGTGTCTTTTGAGGCTGATTTATTGGGCGATTTTGTCATTTTAAAATCTGATGGAACACCCACTTATAATTTTGCAGTCGTGGTGGATGATATTGCCATGGAAATTACGCATGTCATCCGAGGCGAAGATCATATTTCAAATACACCTCGTCAGGAATTGTTATACGAAGCCATTGGAGCGAAGGCGCCAGAATTTGCGCATTTACCGATTATCTTAGGTCCTGATCGATCCAAATTATCCAAGCGTCATGGGGCGCAGTCAGTGTCAGAGTATCGTGATCAAGGGTATTTGCCTGATGCCTTGGTGAATTATCTGTCACTTTTGGGGTGGTCGCCTAAAGATACGCGTGAATTACTGAGCAAAGATGAATTGGTTGCGATTTTTGAGATTCATCAAATTTCAAAATCTGGGGCTATTTTTGATATCGAAAAATTAAATTGGATGAATGCCCATTATATTCGCCCATTGTCTCCTTTTGTTCTTTTAGACTTAGTCAGGCCTTTTTTAAATGACAAACAAAAAGCAGTTTTCGAGTCGAAATATACTCAGGAAACCCAGTTGACCATTTTGGAATTAGTGAAGGACAGTTTGACTGTTTTACCTGATATTAACCGTGAAGTTAGCATATTTACCGATTCTTATGATGAGTATCTTGAGCAATATAATGGCTTGGAGCCAGGTCATTTACCGATGGAAGTCATCCGAAAGTTTAGAGACTGGGTGACCCAGATTAGCGCTGAAATCTATGAAATTGATATTGATGCGGTGATTGATGAGATTTTAGTTGAAACCAAATTGGGTAAAGGTAAAGTGATGAGGCCGATCCGAATGGCGTGTACAGGACGTGCGTCGGGGCCATTACTTTCTCGTGTATTGTCACTTTTAGGCAGAGATTGTTTGCTTGAGAGGTTAAAAAGGTTTTAGATGTCCTATTCATATTATGATCCTGAATTTTCAGAGTTAGTCCCGCATCGTAGGGAAGATGTCCATAAGGGTGAATGCGGCCGTGTTGGCGTGTTTGCTGGGTCGTTGTCCATGATGGGGGCGGCGGTATTTTCGACGATGTCGGCATTTAGAATGGGGGCTGGACTTGTTTATTTAATGACGGTTCCGGAGGCTCTTCCCTCCTTTAATATTATGTATCCTGAAGTGATTGTTTTGCCTGTGGAGTCTCAAAATGGAGTTGCAACGGCGGCTTCGTCTAAAGTGGTTTTGGATAAAGTGTTAGCGCATCGGTTGGATGTGGTGGCCATCGGACCTGGATTAGGGGAAGAGAAGGGTACTAAAGAAGCTGTACGCAAAATATTGGCGTCGATGAATGGCATTACGAAAGTGGTTTTGGATGCCGATGGGATTAACGCTGTATCGGTGGCCGACATTAAACGATGTCCTTCAGATATGATTTTAACCCCGCATTTGGGTGAGTTTGAGCGGTTATTTGGAGTGCCTTCTGGGGCAGACCAAAAATCGAGAGAGACTGCGGTTGTAGCTGCCGCAAATGTGACAGGAAAAGTGGTGGTCTTAAAGGGGCATAATACGACTGTGTCCGATGGCAAAAGTGTTTATGTCAATGTCAGTGGTAATGCGGGTATGGCGACTGCTGGCGCTGGAGATGTGCTGACTGGCGTGATTGCATCTTTGTTGGCGCAGGGAGTTGGGGTTCTTGATTCTGCAGTACTTGGTGTTTACTTACATGGAGTTGCCGGTGATTTGGCATTTGATGAATGTGGTGTGGGTTTAATCGCGTCGGATATTATCGAATTATTGCCTGAGGCCTTGTTATATTTGTCCGATGAAGATGAAGATCATGATGACCACGATGATGGTGATTTGGGGGGAATGCATCCTCATGACTTCAACTGAGCTACTCCATCAATTTGATGATTTAGCGTTTCCCAAGCCATTTGGATTTGATTCCTTTACTCAGGCGGATTTGGATTTATTTTTAACTGACCCGTCCATATGGAGCTTTGGGCTTAAAAAAGAACGGGGAAAAGGGATTTTGTATGGCAAGTGTCATACAGATTTAAGATGCCAATTAGTGAATGGTCGCCCCCAAGCTGAACGACTCAAGATATTGGGCGATAAGTTTCGGTTTTTTAGGATTGCAGAAAAACTTCATTTAATGGTGAGAGATCCGATTTCGTTTACGATTGAGGATATTATCGATATTGGGATGGGGAATTCGGTGTATCGCGTGACGCTTCGTCTGGATAATGGTCAGGCGATGGATGTTGTGGTGAAGCAGGAAGAGTGGGATGCCCAATCGTTTTTCTCACGGCTTTTATTGGACTTGGGCTGGCCTTATTATCGGTCTTCTCATATTAAAGATAATTATGGTGGATGGCAGGTTTTAGATTATTTAGGACATACCACGATTTATGATGCGGTGATGGACCCGGATTCTCATGATGAATTGCCTTACATTGAAACGCAACTTGCGAGACATGCGGCCTTGGGGGATATCCTTGGACGAGGGGACCGACATTTTGAAAATTATTTGGTCAGGGATGGGATTTTATACCCGATTGATGTGTCCTTTTTATTTTGGGACGGAAGCGAAGAATGGGTATGGAAGTATATTGCCGGCGGCATGTCGGAGTATACGCTGTTATCTTTAGCTAAAACTGAGGCTGATTTTAATCAGAGACGGGCCTCATTTTGGAAAACTTATTTAGAAACATTAAAAGATCTAGCCACACAGGAATCCTTAATTTGCAGACATATTGAAGAATGCTTTGGAGAGAAAGACCCTCTCACTCCGGTTAAGACGGCCTTTGTCCATGAGAGATTGTCCGATTATCAGGCCTTTTTTGAAGCTCAGCAGCGATTATATGATGATGCCTTCACTGAGATGGTTCGTCGTAAGAAAATGAAGTCTCAGCTGCAAGCGTGGGTTTCTGCACATTCTCATGATTTAGATGAGTATCCTTGGCTTAAAATGTACTATTTGGCCGATCGAGATCGGTTCAGCACTTTTTTCTTGTTGGAAGATCGGGATGAGAAGATGCTTTTGGCGCCATTACAGGGTTAAAAACCATTTCCCAATTTCCAATAGTTTTTGAGTGCTAGCCTGAGAATTAGACTCGGCGTAGATTCTGGCGATGGGTTCGGTGCCGGACAGTCGGATAAGAAGCCAATCGTCGTTGGTGAGGATGATTTTGAGACCATCTTCTTGATTGAGGGTGGCGATTTCTAGTTTTGTTTTTTGGGTGAGATTTTGAATTGTGCTTTGTGAGATGAGATCTTTGATTTGTTGTTTTTGACTGGGATCAAAGTAGAATTCGATTTCTTGGAAATTGTGGTGCCCGTAGTGTCCGGATAACTCTGCTTTGAGTTGAGAGAGCGGCGTTGATGTTTCAGATAGTAGATAAAATAGGATCATTCCGGGTAAAAAACCGCATTTTTCTAGCGTGTGGAATGAGGCGCTAAATCCACCAGAAGATTCGACGCCCAGGGCGATTTTGGCGGTTTCTTTGGCTTTTTTGAGGTGAGTCGCGATGTATTTGAATCCGACTGAGGTTTCGGTGTAGGTGAGTTGATGGGCTACGCAGAATTTTTTTAGTAACCGAGATGACGCGACGGTTGAAATGATTTCTGTGAGTGGAATGTTTTTTGAAAGTAAATAACGTCCGATAATCACAGTGGTTTCTTCGGGGGTGAGGGGAGAGCCTGTTTCATCCAGGATAACATGGCGATCGCTGTCCGGATCGTTTGCGATTGCTATCGGGGTGTTAAGTGTTTTTTGGAGATGTTGGAGCTGGGTTAGGGTGTCAATTTTGGTTGGATTTGGGTTGATATTTCCAAATTGGCTATCGGGGGTTTTATGAATAATGTCTAGTTTAGACTGGGTCGATTTAAGCAGAGTTTCCCAGCAATAGCCTGCGGTGCCATGTTTGGCGTCGATAACGATTGGAAATTGAATCGTGAGCGAATGCCCCAATAATTGAGTGAGAGTTTTATGAAGTGCGGCGCTGAAGGCGGGGATTGCGGTTTCGATGATTAAAGTACCTGGTTTTTTGGCTGGGGGTGGTGTGGTTTGCAGATATTGATTGGCGAGCATTTCGATTTGAGTGGTGGTTTTAGTGTCAGCGGGTGCGCCATCGGGAGTATTAAATTTAATGCCGTTGTACTCAGGGGGATTATGGGATGCAGTTAAAATGAGACCGCCTTGTAAGTGATTTTGGGTGACATACCAGGAAACAGCGGGTGTTGGTGTGAAGGGTGTTAAAAAGACAACGTTGATTCCATAACTCCGCAGTGTGTCGACGCAAATTTTGGTAAAGCTGTTTGGAGTTAATTGGGGGTCATTTCCCTCACGAGGGTCATAGCCGATGGCGATTGTTCCCGAATTATTTAGGAGTGTTGCAATCGCGATTGAAATTGCTTTGATATGGTCAATGGTAAAGGATGTTCCGATGATGCCACGGTGGCCGGATGTTCCGAATATTATGGGATATTGAGAGGGCATTACTGAATTCCTCTAATTTTATATGGTACCGAGGACAGGACTTGAACCTGCACGATCTTGCGATCTCTAACACCTCAAGCTAGCGTGTCTACCAGTTCCACCACCTCGGCATAGATTGTTGAGAATATGATATCTTTTTGCATTTCGCAATAGGGTTTGTGACAGAGGCTTATACTCTTGATAGAATGATGCTTTGTAGGAGGTGAACTTATGACACCCTTTAAAGAAGATGCGATTACTGCAATATCCAGTTTGCCAAAAACAGCAAATTTGGATGATATTATGTATCGACTATATGTTCTTGATAAGATCAGAAAAGGACAGGAAGCTGTCAAAAATGGAGAGACTTTGACTGTGGAGCAGTTAAAGGAAGAGATTTCTAAGTGGTAGTTTGGACTGTCCCTGCAAAAGAAGATTTAAGGCGTATTTATCAGTTTATTGCTGGTGATTCTAAGTATTATGCCTCTGAGGTTGCAGAGAGATTAATTGAGTTAACACTTCATTTACAGCTATTCCCAGATCAAGGTCGGATTGTTCCAGAGTTAAATAATCCTAAAATTCGAGAACTTATGATTTATTCATATCGGCTTATTTACCAACTCGGTTCAAAAAATATTTATGTATTGACTATCATTCATATGAGGCAAAAACTCAGGCGTAAAAACTTAAAGTCTCTATGATTTTTTCTCGTCCATATGTGGTTGGAATTTTAAATGTGACTCCCGATTCGTTTTCCGATGGGGGACAGTTTATGACTGCGGATGCCGCGTTTCGCCAGATTGAAGCGATGGTGGCCGATGGTGCGGATATGATTGATATCGGTGCAGAATCCACTCGTCCTGGTGCAGAACTGGTGGGTGTAGACGAAGAGTTAAGGCGGCTAGATCCTATTTTAAGCGGAATTAGATCCCGATTTGATATCCCCATTTCTGTAGATACGATGAAGGCTAGGGTGGCGGATTTTGCGCTTCATTGTGGGGCTCAATATATTAATGATGTGTCTGCGATGCGGATGGATGCCAAGATGGCGTCGGTGATTGCGTCTCATCACAAGGGTGTGATTCTGATGCATATGCAAGGTCTTCCTCAGACGATGCAGATCGCACCTTATTATGATGAGGTAGTGAGTGATGTGTGTATGTTTTTGACTGAGCGTATCGCTACAGCAAAAGCGGCCGGAATTACAGATATTGTGGTGGACCCTGGAATGGGGTTTGGTAAAACGATCGAGCATCAAGTGCAATTAATGGTGCATCTTGATCAAGTGGCTCAGTTAGGGTGTCCTGTGATGTTGGGAGTATCTCGTAAATCCATGATTGGGGCGTTAACAGGGGCAACTCTCGAAAATCGCTTGTCGGGATCATTGGCTGCTGCGGTGATGGGGCTTACGAAAGGGGCGTCGATGTTTCGTGTTCATGATGTTGCTGAAACTCGACATGCTTTGGATGTGGCGTTTGCTATACTGAAAGGATAATGATTTCAACAGTATATATTGGTTTAGGCTCAAATGTGGGGGACCGCGAGCGGTTTTTGATGACTGCACTAGAGGCGTTGGATGCCCATGCGGATATTGAGGTGTCTCAGGTGTCGTCACTTTTGTCTAATCCTGCGGTTGCGTCTTATCCTCAACCTGAGTTTATTAATGCGGTGGCCGAGCTTAAAACGGTACTGACCCCTCAGGAATTACTGGTGATTTTTCAACAATTAGAAAAGGATGCTGGGCGATTATCGAAAGGGACCAATGATCCCAGAACTTTGGATATCGATATTTTGCTTTATAACGATCAGATTATTTGCACGGACGACTTGATGATTCCGCATCCGATGATGCATGAGCGATATTTTGTCCTAAAACCTTTGGCCGAAATTGCGCCTCAGGTGATTCATCCCCTTCTTCATACATCGATTGATGATTTATTAGATGCTCGTATGGGGTTGTGATGACTCAATGGACGATTGACTCTCTAGAAGATACTCATCAGGTGGCGGTGGCGTTTTCAGCTGATTTGAAGGCTGGTGATGTGATTTGTTTATTTGGAGAGATGGGGGCGGGTAAAACAACATTTGTTTCTTCATTGGTGGCGGGACTTGGGAGCGAAGATTGGGTGTCGTCTCCAACGTTTTCTCTTGTTCAAGAATATCAGGGGCGCTTGCCGGTGAGGCATTTGGATTTATACCGATTGCAGGGATCTGAACTTGGGTTGATGGATATCGATCGCTATTTGGATTTTCCTCAAGGCGTTATCGTGATCGAGTGGCCGGATCAGTTGGGTCAGCGATTGTCTGATCGATGGATTAAATTATCTATTGAAGTCTTGGATGGCGACTGTCGGCGGATTACTAGACTTATTTAGTGTGATGTTGGAGAGCTTGCCAGGCTTCGTCTAAATCGGCATCCAGGGCATGATTTTTGAGGTCTTCGAGGAAACAATGCTCTAGAGCGGCTTCATGGGTGCTTGCGAGCAGGACCATGGGTGCGCATCCAGCTTCGAAGGCTTCTTGCCAGCGTGGGGCGCATAGGCACCAGCGATCGCCGGGTTTAAGTCCTGGGAAGGCGTAGTCTGGGACTGGGGTTGATAAATCGTTTCCTGCTTTTTTGGAAAAGACTAGAAAATCTTCGGTGGCTTCGATACAGACTGCGTGGACTCCCAAATCATCGGGGCCAACAGAGCAAGTGCCTGTGCGGTAAAAGCCGGTAAGGGGTTTTGTACAGCATGGAGAGAGATGGTGTCCTAGGACGTTTTTTTCATTTTGATTTTGCATGATTTATCTATAATACACGGTGGCTCAAAGAGGCGCAAAATTTTGCGCCTCTTTGAGTTGGAACGACCCTTGGCTTAATTCAAACATCAATATTGAATGTGGCTCTTAAAAGTTAACTGCAGATCTGGCTGATTATGGTTTGAAAGTCAGTTTCACTTTCTTTCGGGGCGGCGATGTCGGTCATGAGTTGGGTGTAGAGGGTGAGGTTGTTTTGGATCCAGCGATCGTGACTTTCGGTGGTGGTGGAGATAATGCCTGCGGCTTCTGCATAACCGGGCTGGCCGGAGCGATAGAGGTCTGTGCGGCGCTCTGTGTGGCGTAATAGGGCCATTAGTTGCCATTGGGCTTTGTTTGGACAGTAGGTGGCCAAGATATTGAGCCGGTGATTTGGGTTGCGATCTAGATAGTCCATGAGAATTGTGGTGACGGATTGGCTTTCCTCACGTGTTTTAAATTGAAATCGATAAATGCTTGCGGGGTGAGTGAGGCGATCGATTTGGAGTGAGTTTTTTTGGATAATGGGCGTGGTTGGGTAATGGGTGATGGGTAGATTAGTTGGCAGATTGCTTGGGAGAAATGTCTGGTAATGAAAATGCTCAGGGTTGGTGGCCCCTGCGTCTGGTCCGTTTTGGATGATCCAGTGGGTGGGGAGTGTTTTTGCGAGGGTGATTAGGGTTGGTATATTCATGATTTGAGGGAGGTGAGTGCCTGCGGCCACGGTGAAGTGGAGTGGGAAAATGGGATAGAGGTTGGGCAGGAAAACAAGGGGGATGTCGTCGATGGTGCAGTGATGACCTTGTTCGTTGGGCCATTGGACCTGGATATTGTCCATGCATAAAAAGCAGGGGATGCCGCCTTTGTACTTAATGATGTGTTTGGGTGTGGGGTTAGGGATATCTGCAATTCCTCGAAGGACGCGGTGAGGGTTATGTTGGATGTAAAATTTTAAGGCCTTGTCTTGGGTAATGGGGGTGAGTTTGTGGATGTCGTTGTGGATGTCCTGAGAAATGACACCAACCTCAAGCTGCTGCTGGTAGAGTTTTAGTAACTCAGACTCAAGCTGTTGGCTCATCTGTCATTTTAATGTAGGTGCGCAGCTTGGCGCTTCTGCATCTTGAATTGTGTTTTACTTCGGTTTGATTTGGTTTGACGACTTTTTTGGTGGCCATTTTAAAGTTGGGGAGTGAGGCGAAGTGGTTTTTGACAATGCGGTCTTCGATTGAATGAAAGGTAATAATGGCAATGCGGCCTTCTGGAGCGAGTAACTCTGATGATTTTTCTAGAAAAGAGGTGAGTACTCCGACTTCATTGTTAACGGCCATGCGAATGGCTTGAAATACCTGGGCGCAGGTTCTCATATATAGTGACCGGCTATTTCTAAAATAAAACCCTTTTTTAATAGCCACAATTAAGTCATCCGTGATGAGATAAGGATGGGCTTTTCGGGTGGAAATGATGATTTCAACGAAACGGTCAGGGCGATTGAGTTCGCCATATTCTTTTAGTATTTTGAGCAATTTTTCTGCACTGCCATGATTAAGTAAATCTGCGGCGGTATGGGGATTTAATTCGTTCATCCTCATGTCGAGCGGTTCTGATTTTTGAAAACTAAATCCCCGTTTTGAGGTGTCGAGGTGGACGGAGGACATCCCTAAGTCCGCCATTATTTTATTAACAGGTTTGGAAGTAAGGGGTTGAATGAGGGTGTCGATATTTGAAAAATTGCCATGAACAATTGTCATGTTGGAGGTGTCTTTAAATTTTTCCTGGCAATGTGCGATGGAAGTTAAATCCTGGTCTATGCCAATCAGGCGACCGCTTGGGTCTATGAGTTCTTCTATAATTTTTTGGCTATGGCCGCCATATCCCATCGTGGCGTCGATAACGCAGTCTGTAGGGGCGATGGCTAAGGAGGAGATGGTTTCTGCTAATAAAACTGGGCGATGCATTAAGGTTCTGTCTCAAAAAACTCGGGATATAGTGCATCAAAAATGTGGTCTCGGACTTCTTTGAGCCTCTGTGGATAGATCGCGACGAATCCTGCCCTAAAACTGGTTTCATGACGATGATTGAGGTGGCTGATTAATTGACTGCTATTTGAAAGGACGTCTTCAGTGACTGCATTTTCTTTGGAGAGAGGTGCATTGGTAGAGGCATAGGTGAGTTCTGTGATGAGATCTGGTCGTAATACCTTGATGAGGCAGATTGGGGCGATGACATCCCATAATTTGGCGGCGGGTTTATAAAATAAATCAACATTTCCAATTAATGTTTCAGTTAGAGAATATCCGATGGACCTGGCCCTGAATGTATTGGCTTGGAAAAGTTGAGAGAGGTTCATGTACAGAACTTTCTGCTCTTCTCTGCCCCATAAATATTCGGTTCCAATCGTTAGCGTGGTATTGGGGATAGGTGAGATTTGAGGGATTGGTGTTTCTTTTTCAAATACAGTGGTCCCATCTGTCCAATAATAGGTATCAAGGATGGGTTTCCCTACAAAGCTGACATAAGGGCGGCCATTTTTGACACATCCAAAATGCATGGTGACTTCTTTTTTTTGATTCATATAATTGGTTGTCCCATCGATGGGATCGACGTACCAAATGTAATCATCCTCAGTGAGCTGGCTTTTTTGGCCTTCTTCCCCGATGACTTTATGGTGAGGGTAAAACCGGCCTAACCAATCTCTAAATAGAAGTTCGATACCGATATCCACATTGGTGACATGATCGAGATCATCGCCTTTGGTGGATACGGTTAAGTTGCTTTGATGATGTTTGGCCATATAGCCAAATGTTTCGCCTAATATTTTAAGACAGTATGCAAGTTCAGTCTGACTATCGTTTTGTGGGCCATTATTCCAGGTTGCTGCGAATTGGTCCGAAATCGCGATGCGATGATCGGAGATTCCTTGAGCGAGAGGGAGGTGTAAGTGCTGGTCGATAATCATGGGTTGCCAGTTTACCGGTTTTTACCCCTGCTGGAAACCTCATGACGATTAGTTCTCCTTGCACATTTTAGCCCCCCCTTCTATTTTTAATGAGTATGAAACCTTTTTGGGTATGGATATTTCTTTTTTTAGTGGGAACATCCTTGTTTGCAAGTCGTCGGCCGGATTTGACGATCGATGTTGCTGCAGATGTGTTTAGCTTGGATGCCAACACCAATCAGGTGGTCGCGAAAGGCCATGTGGTGGTGAAGCAAAGAAATGTGGTGGTAAAAGGGGATTCTGCCCTTTATGACCGGGCGGCGGATAAAGTGCATCTGACCGGCCGTGTTGTCCTTACTCAGGGTAAAACCGTGATGACATGCACTCAAATCGAGGTTTTTGGTGTTGAAAATCGAGTGGTTGCCAAAGGGGATGTAAGAGTCCAATCTGGGGAAATTATCGGGACATCCGGGGGCGCGGATTACTTTTTGGATGACGATTATGTGGTGCTGTGGGATAGGCCTGAAGTGAAGACCTTACGGGATTTGGCGACAGGGGATAAAGTGATTATTGATTTTAAGAAACAGTTTATTAGATCTTCGGGTTCAAGTCGCTTAAGTCTCTCAAAACAAAGCTTACAAAAGAAAGGAAATTCGGTACAATAGCCATATGCAGAGGGAAACTCAGCTTCAAATTGAAAAATCCAGTTCTTTAGGCCATACCCATGATTATGACATTATTGTCGTTGGGGCTGGTCCTTCCGGCATGTCTGCGGCTATTTGTGCTGCTCGCGCTCAACTCAAAGTGTTGGTGTTGGATAAAGCGATTCCTGGAGGCGAGGCCTCAACTGCGTACCGTGTGGATAATTATTTAGGATTTCCGGGTGGAGTTATGGGGTTAGACCTGGCTCGCCAAATGGAAGAACACATGCGGACGTTTAATATTGATTTTGTATGCGCCACTGTGGATGATGTCCGCAGTATGGGGCCTCTTGATCAGAAAGTGTCGACCGATATGGGGCGTACTTTTTTGACCAAGGCTGTGATTTTATCGGTTGGTCTTGAGCCGAAACCGTTGGGCCGAGAATTTGAAAAACGATTTTTTGGCCGAGGGGTTTCTTATTATGCGCAAGGGGATGGCCGGTCTTACCAAGGACAGCATGTGGCTGTGATTGGTGGCGGTAATTGTGCGTGTTATGCGGCTGAGTATTTGGCAGAGCATGTGGATCGTTTGTATTTGATTCATAGGTCAGGTCATATTAAAGCGGTGAAGTCACTTCATGACAAAGTATTGAGCAATCCTAAGATTCAACCGATATGGAATTCTGAGGTTGAAGATGCTTTCGGTGTGGATAAAATAGAAAAAATTAAAGTGTATAACACGGTCACTGGTCAATCTATTTGGCTGGATGTGAAATGTATATTTGTCTATGTCGGACGAATGCCTCCAAAAGAAATTTTAAATCTTAATCTCCAGTTAGATGAAGATGGATACATTATTACGGATGAATATATGAGAACAAGTTTACCGGGGATTTATGCGGCGGGGGATGCTCGGTCAAAGCAAATTAGACAAATTGCGACGGCCGTAGCTGATGGAATGATTGCGGCAGTGAATGCCGGTCGTGATATCAGTAGTACTGGAGCGAGATAATGCCCCGTTTGGCGGTCATCCAGTTTCCTGGAAGTAATTGTGAATATGAAACGGCAAGAGCCGCTGGGTATGCTGGTTTTGATGCGGATATTGTCCGCTGGACGATTTCTGAAGCAGATTTTCATCAGTATGATGCCTATGTATTACCTGGCGGATTTTCGTATCAGGATCGAATTCGATCTGGCGCGATTTCGGCGAAGTTGCCTGTGATTCAATTTTTAAAGGAAGCCGATAATCTTGGAAAACCGATTTTGGGAATTTGTAATGGATGTCAGATTTTGGCTGAGGCTGGGCTAATCCCTAATTTAGGGGGGACTCATCAGGTTGAAGTGGCCTTGGCCCGTAATATGCGTGGAGACACCCCTCATGGGTTTGTCTGTGATTGGACTTATATTCGATTTGTCCGTCCTGAAAATAGCTTGTTTTCGTCATTTATTGATACTGATATGGTGTTTCCAATCCCCGTTAATCATGGAGAGGGGCGATTTGTTATTCCTCCTCAAGTGGATTTAAGCCAATGTACCGTGGCTGTGTATACCGATGAATTTGGGACGGTGTCAGATAAATATCCGGTGACACCTAATGGGTCTGCTCAAGGAATTGCTGGGATTTGCAATCACAAGGGTAATGTATTTGCGTTAATGCCTCATCCTGAAAGAGCAAGTTTGCTCCGTCAAATCCCTCTTTGGATTGGGTCTTATTGGGCTGAGGAAAAAAGACGTGCGTTAAAGGTGCCTGGTGATTTTGAAGGGCCTTGTTTAACTTTATTTAAAGCCATGAAATCAGCGGTGTTAATGGGTGCGCAACATGCCTAAAGTATCCTTATTTATTTACACTAAAAATACCGATTTACATGCAATGTCTGCGTTTGAAACGGTGAAATCTGTTTTGAAGTACCCGTATTTAATGGGGCTTAAGCGATATCGCCAAATTACTCTTACTTTGGATACGGTTAATTATGACGATGCTGTGAAATTAGTCGCTGAATTTAACCGAAATAGCTTTCAATTACTTAACCCTAATAAGGAAGCATTTTATATCTCTCATTTAGTTAAGCCTGACCTGTCTCGATGCACTTCTGTTTTTGTGGGGAGTATTACTTCTGCGGATTTGGATGCTGAGGCACAATTGCTTAAGCGGGTTGTTGAACCGGCTTTTTCCGGTCGTTTGAAGGACATTTCTTTATCGATTGTATGGGAGTTTTTGGTAGATGCTCATCAGCTTAATGATGACGCTTTGAAAGCGGAACTGAGACAACGCATTGTGGATACCACATCGTATGAGTGTGGATTACTGGTTAATCCGATTTATGAAACATTTAATTGGCAGGATTTTTCTGCGGTTTATGCTGATGGAGTTGTAACGGTCTAGGTATGCCTCAGTTGGGACCGCTGGATATTAGTGTTGTTATTGTTAACTTTAATGGGGCGGCCTTCATTATGGAGTGCTTGGATGCTCTTTTTAATAGTCGACTGACTTATACATACGAAGTTATTTTAGTAGATAATGCTTCCACAGATCGATCCTTTGAAGTCATGGAGCCGTACTTACATCGCATGACCATCATTAAAAATACTGAAAATACGGGATTTGCCTTTGCCAACAATCAGGGGTTTAAGGTAGCTAAAGGGAAATATCTCTTTTTATTGAATACGGATGCGGTGGTCTCTCCAGATGCAATTCAACTCATGATGGATGAGCATGAGCGGTTTCCAGATATTGGTGCGATTGCGCCTAAATTGCTCAATGGTGATGGGTCGTTGCAGTGTCCGGGTAGCTCGTTTGGGCACTTTCGGTTTAAACGTAATCGTCGGTGCACGGTGCCTTTTATTGCAGGGGCTGCGGTCTTAATTCGTAAATCTATGATGGACGCCATGAATGGGATGGATGAAAATTTATTTTTTTATAATGATGATGTGGATATGTCCCGATATTTGCGGATTCATCGGCACCCGATTGTGTATTTTCCGCAAGCGCATGTGGTCCACTATGGCGGATTATCGACGAATTACCGTAAGGTAGGGTCTTTAATTGAGGGGTACCGTGGTGGAATTTATTTGGCGTATAAGCATTATGGCTGTATCGCTGGACTTGTTTATCGGTTAATTTTATTGTTAATTTTAATTCCGTCCATCTTGACTAAAGCGATTTATGGGATTTGGAATGCAACTGAAAAAGCATTGTTTTTTGGTTATCTTGAGGTGTTTCGGATTACGCTCATTAATGATATTTATTTGGAACGTGTGAAGCCGAAAGGGGGAGAGGTTTGATGCGAGTATGGATGATTGTGCTGATGATGGCGCTTTTTTTTGGACAAGCTGTCTTTGCAAAGATTCCAGAGGTACCTAAGGCTGAGTTGGCTGCGATTAACCGGTTGTTAGTGGCCCATAAGGCTAAGCCTGATGACTCGAAAGTTGCATTTGAACTTGCGATTAAATTTGCATCTTATGGATTTATTGAAGAGGGCTGGAACGTACTCAAAGATATTTCTCCAACCTATGCTGCAGAAGTTGTTAAGACGGTAGAGCCACTTCAAAAAGCCAATCCTGACCTTTGGGAATACCCTTTCAAATTGGGGTTTGCCTATTATTTTTTAGATCATAAAAAAAAGGATTATACTCGATCTTTGGCCGCCTTTAAGCGAGTGTTGGACATTAAGCCTGACCATGTGTGGGTGATGGGCTTTATTGCATTGATTGAAGGGCTGAATGGTCGTCATAAATCGGCTATTAAATGGTGCCAAAAAGCGATTAAAATTGAACCTGACGCGATGGCGATTCATGCATTGTTAGCATTGGGATACCAAAAAGAGGGAGGAATCATGAAATCCTTGGGACATGCGTTAATTGTGGGGCGTCTTAAAACAGAATATGCGACTTCTGGGTATGATTTTGATATCTAAACGATGAACAATCGATTGAAACAGTTTTTGACATCTCCTTTAGTGGGGGGGCTTACCGTTATTGGACTTTTTTCGGGTATTGTCTATTTGGCTTTGATTGAACCTCAATTGCCACCGCCGATTAAAAAACCACTCAATCAGCCTGATTTTGTGTTTGAAAACGTGAGATTGAGTTTACTGGATCAGGGCGAAGTGAATTGGGAAATGGATTCTAGTAAATCCGTTGTGGTTAATGATGAACTGACAGAGCTTTATGATGTCCGCGGGCGTTTTTACCGAAATGACCGAGTGGTTGCGGCTTTGAAATCTCCAATGGGTAAGCTTAATATGACTCGGTCGGATATGGCTTTGGAGAAGGCGGAGTTGGTATTTACTGGTCAGGGACGTCCTGTGACTTTGAATGCAGATGTGATTAACTGGAAGTCTGACATGTCTCAATTGGAAGGACGCGGTCATGTCCGAATTCAATCGGATGGAATTCAATTGCTAGGAAGTTATTTTTTAGTAGATATTCAAAAGCAATTATTAATAGTATCGGCAAATAGCTCTGCGAGGATTACACAATGAAATTAGATGCATTTATATTGGCGCAAACATCGTATTCAAGGCGGGATGTCTTGGATTTGATTACGTCTGGCCGCGTGGTTTTGAACGGAAATCCTGCAAAGTCCATGGTGAAAGACATTAAGATTGGCATTGATATTGTCAAAATTGATGGCATGAAACTTGGAGAGGACGTTCGGTATTTTTATTATAAATTTAATAAACCGACGAATGTGCTTTCGACATTGGATGACCCTCAGGGCCGAAAAACATTACGAGATTTTATGGGTGGACTTCCCGCATCGATGAAGCCTGTGGGACGGTTGGACCGAGATACATCGGGACTGATGATTTTTACCAATGATGGGCATTTTTCTAATGAATTAATGCATCCTAGCCGGCATACAAGTAAATTATATCGAGTGACTTTGGATAAGCGTCTCACTAAGGCTGATTTTAGCCGTATTTTATCTGGTGTCATGTTAGAGGATGGGCCTGCGAAAGGTGATTCTTTGGTTCCTATTTCTGATTTTTCATGGGATTTGGAAATCCATGAAGGGCGTAACCGATTAATCCGACGCTTGTTTGAAGTGCTTGGGTATGAGGTGACTAAATTAAAACGATTGGCGATTGGCGATGTGCAATTGGGTACGCTTGCAGTGGGTAAATTTTCTAAGTTGACTCAGCGGGAGTTGAGGACTTTGAAGGGGCCGGTTAAGCCAAGTAAAAAAATGAAAACACAAAAATAATAGGAGACAGGTTTAAGGGTGAAGGTGAAGGGGTCAGACCCTTATGTGTGCAGAAGTGCCATACTAATTCGTAAGCTCCGGCACTTACAAAAATAATAGGAGACAGGTTTGAAACCTGTCTCTACAAGAATTGACGTTTCATTTTTTAGTTGATATTAATTAAGATTCCCTAATTTTTATTTTTGGGATGAGGATTTTTTATTGACTATGGGGATGCGTTCTCGTTTTTTTGTCGTTTTATTTTTCATGGTTCTTTTTTCAACACTTGGGTTTTCTGATGTGGTTTTGGAAGAGGATCGGCAGCGTGCGACTGAGGCCCAGGAGCAATCTTTGATTTTTCAGCGGAAGCTTCTGGATCGGACGCTTCAGGATCGTGAGCGGGCGGATCGTGAGCGGGCTAAGGCTAGAATTAAGGTTGAGTCTGAGTCTGGTGATGTCGTTGACGGAGATGTTCCTCAATTTAATATTGATCATATTGTTGTGGAGGGGGTGACTCTTTTTTCTGCTCGTAAAATTAATCGATTAAAAAAACCGTATGAGCATCGATTACTCAACCAAAATGATATTTCATTATTAATTAGGTCGATTACGTCTCTTTATTTGGATAAGGGCTATATTACGAGTCGCGCTTATCTCCCCGTTCAGAATTTAAAGAGTGGTGAACTTAAAGTTTCGGTATTAGAGGGTAAGGTGTCTCGGGTTGAGTTTTCAGGCTCTCAATCCCAGAACGTTGCGCTGTGGACAGCATTTCCAGAAATGCGTGGAAAAATCTTGAATATTCGACGGATTGAACAGGGGCTTGATCAGTTAAATCGAGTGGGATCTCGAAGGTCGGTGATGACATTGTTGCCTGATCCTGAAATTTCTGGCGCGACTGTGGTTCAGATTAATTCTGAAGTGGGTAATCCGTATAGTATTCGATTTCAATATGATAATTTAGCGCCCACTCAGGTGTATCCTCGTCAATTAATTATTGGTCGGGATCATTTACTTAAGATAAACGATGTATGGCAACTTTCTTTGTCTCAGGATGCAGGAGACTTGGGTAATCAAAATAAGAGTTTGGGGCTTAATATCTCTTTTCCTTTGAGATGGGCAACAATTTCTTCTAGTTATAGTCATTTTGAATATTCTAATTTAATTCAGGGGGGGTCCGGGAATTTTTCATCTTCGGGCGAAACACGATCGACTGGTCTTGAGCTGGATTGGATATTGTTTAGAAATCAAATAAGTAAGTATGCCCTGACGATGGGGATGACGGTGAAAAGTACGGATAGTTTTATTGAGGATACTCGAAATGATGTGGGGAGTAGAACGCTTGCGGTGGCCTCGATTGGACTTGATCAAGAGTGGCGGACTTCAATGGGAATGTGGTCGTTGGAGGCCGCTTTTTATCAGGGGGTGACGGGCTTTGATGCGACTCATGATTTGGAGGGATTGGATAATGAGGCGCCTAGGGCTCAGTTTCAAAAAGAAAAAATCACGATTTCTGGATATAAGCCATTTAAAGTTTGGCAGATTCCAATGACGTATCGTTTGGTATCGGAGCTTCAGCATAGCCCTCATACTTTGTACGGATCTGAACGGCTGGCTATTGGTGATGAATTTACGGTTAGAGGGTTTAGGGGTGGGGTTGTTCAGGGTGATGTTGGTGCTTATTTAAGGCAGGATCTTGGGATTCCGATTTCTAAGATTTTCGCCTCGTCTAATCTTAGGCTTAATTTGGGGTTGGATGCTGGGATGGCTCGTGCTCGGGGGGGTAAGGATTTATCTGTTATTGGGAGCTCTGTCGGGGTTTTTTGGACATTTGGGGCTCTTTCTTTGGATCTGACCATTGGGATGCCGATTTCGGCTTCTGAACAGGCTGGAGATTATGAGTCTGAATTCTATTTTAGGGGGTCGTTTCAGGTACTTTAGCCTCCGACATGTCGTTTTCACTAGTTTTATTACGTAATAAAACTTTAAATTATTTATCTTTACAACATCTAATGTTTGATTTAGCATAATCTCTCAAAACTGCGTTAAAAGAGGGAATTATGTTCAAAAAAGGGTTTCATTCGGCTAATCGGACGATTAGATACTATTTACTTATGCCGAAAGGCCAGCTGTTTGCGAGAGGCTTAACCTATTTTTTAGCGATTAATTTTTTAATCCCCCCTCAGATGACGTTTGCTGCGGATATTCAAGTAGATCCGGTTCAAGCGGAGACTAAATTTGAAAAAACAAGCGGCGGCACTGACTTAATTCAACTCTCTAAGCCCTCTACTGGCGGCGTTTCTAAGAATCAATTTAATAAATACAATGTCGATGAAAAAGGGATTCTTTTAAATAATGGAACCGCCCAAAATAAGTCTATTTTAACGGGTGAGCAGGTTGCGGCTAACCGAAATTTTGCTGGTAAATCCGCGGATATCGTTTTGTTTGAAGTCACTAAAGCCAATACCAGCCAATTGAAAGGGACAACTGAGGTTGTGGGTAAGTCAGCTGATTTTATTTTGGCGAATCCTTGGGGAATCCAGGTGAATGGGGCTGGGTTTATTAATGCACCACGCGTCACCCTGACGACTGGGGTGGTTAAGATGGTCGGTGGGTCTATTGGGACTATCGATATCAATGACGGCAAGATTGAAGTTTTAGGCAAGGGATTAAGTGGATCTGGGAGCCAGTATGTGGATATTCTCTCTCGGGCATTAGTGATTCAGGGGAGTCTTTCTTCGGGCGGACTTCTGAATGTGGTGGGTGGTCGAAATCAGGTGAATTATTTGACTGGTGAAGTGACTGCGATAACGAGTTCTACGTCTCAAAAGGCGCCCGCTTTGTCGATTGATGGAAGTGAGTTAGGGGCGATGCTTGCGGGCAGAATTAGTATTGTATCGACTGAAAAAGGTGTTGGGGTAAATACCCAAGGGATGATGACGGCGTTACTTGATGACATCATGATTAGCTCTGATGGGAATGTGTCGTATAAGCAAGCGGTTGCTGCGGGTAATCTTGGGGTTAGGTCCGCTGCTGGAAGTATTTATCAAGGGCAAGGGATGAGTGCTGCCGGGGCAAATATTGCACTGATGGCTAAAAAAGATATTGAAATGAAAGGGGATGTTGTTGCCCAGGATACGGTGATGGCAGTTTCTGAAGATGGCTTGCTTACTATTGGTAATGTGACTCCTAAAACGGGTGCTGCGTTATCTACTTATGTCCAAAGTAAGGAGATTGCTCTTGTTTCTGCAAAAGGGACCGTGATTCAAAATGCGACTTTGGTTGCGGATAATAAAATGAGCGTGCAGAGTAAAGGGTCAATTCAGGCGCTTTCTTCGGACATGATGGCCGATACTATTTCGGTTAAAACTCAAGAAACATTTACTCAGGATAATACCTATCTTGAAACCTATAATGGCGATATTTTAATCCAATCTAAACATTTAAATAGTAAGGATAGCTCCCTGTTTTCTGGACAGGATGTGGTGATTTTGGCGAATGGAGATGTGGTTCAAAAAAATAGTGTGATTGATGGGGTTTCTGTAGCCTTGCAGGCGACCAGTCTTAAAAACTTTGAGGGGAGCGCGATTTTGGCGGTGGATAATGGGGTTGTCCGTGTGACTGGTAAACTTGATAACGATCAAAGCAGCATGATTGATTCGATGGGGCACTTGGTGGTTCAGGGTCAAGATATGGTTAATGCTGGGTGGGTAGGCGGTTTAGGAAATCTGGTTTTAGAGGGTAAAAGTCTGGTCAATAGCGGTCAAATTGATGGGGTTGATCAGTTAAGTATTCAGGTTACAGATGGTATTTTAAACGATATTAACGGTATTGTTCGGTCTGATGGGACGGTTCAGGTCATTGGGACTATTTTTGAAAATAAAGGTCAAATTGCGAGTGATCAATCGGATGTCAATATTAGATCGGGGAGTGGCGGACTTAAAAATAGCGGTCAGATTGCGGCTGTTGAACGTCTTAGTCTTAATGGAACTGGTGTAGTCACTAATCAGGGGATTTTGACTAGTTTATCGACACTTAGTGTCTTTGGCGGCCAGGACTTAGTGAATGATGGTGGCATGATTGTTGGTAATAAGAGTGTGTATTTGGGGAGCGATTTAGGCTCGGTTAAAAATCAAAAGTCGGGGACGGTATTATCAAATGGGCAATTGGTTGTACTTGCCCAAAAAGAAATTTTGAATACAGATAGTGACATGACGGGTAATGGGATTGTGTTACAAGCAGAGCTTATTAAAAATTGGGCAAATCAATCAAAGTCTCAGTTGGGATCTACTGGGGAGTCGTTGCTTTTGACTGCGACTCGTGTTGAAAATACGGGTAAAAATGCGGTCATTAGTGGTCTTAGTGATGTGCTTAGTCAATCACAGACCCTTGTGAATAGCGGACAGTTTAAGGCGATTGATCATTTGATTTTAAATGGGATAACACTGGATACCAAGTTAGGTGAGCTAGCTGGCGGCACTATCCGTCTTACGTCGGGTGGAGATTATGAACTTGGCGGTAAGATGACGGCTGAAAATCAGGTTGAGATTTTGGCTAAAAAAATTATTAATTCTACTGATTTTATAACCAATAGCCGTCTTGAACTTAAATCGGATACGGATATTCGCAATACTGCGATACTCACTGTTAATAATGATTTTATTTTGGATGCGAAGGGTAGTGTTGTTAACCAAAACACTTTGAATACAGGCGGTGCGTTATTTGTGACTGCTGGCCTTGATTTTATCCATGAAGGAGGTACGGTTACCGTTAAGGATATGGCTGACTTTAATGTCGGGCAGGATCTTATTGTAAGGGGTGCTGACCTTAAGATTGAGGGGTCTACATTTGTAGATGCAAAGCGCGATTTTAGGATAGATGCAAAGTTGAGTGATAGAAGCGTTTATTCTGAAAACAGTGACTTTAGGGTTAGAAAGAGTGGGACAGATGTATATGGTGCCACTGCTGAATTTGGAGACGACGTCTTTATTACAACGGGGCAGGATTTTAAATTATTGGGGAGCAAAGCTGATTTTAAGGGGAAGGCTTGGATCGAAACAGGAAGAGACTTTTTTTTAGAATCTGGGATGTCCTGGGATTCCCAAAATAAAGATCAGAAGGGATCAAGAAATGATTTTAGTGACGAAACTACAGATGCAATTGGCTCTATATTAACGATAGCCGAGGATGCTTGGATTAGCACCAAGCGTGATTTGGTGTTGGAGGGCAGTGAATTAAAGATAGAAGGTAATGCGGTATTGGCATCTGGTGCAGATATTGGGTTGTTTTCTGCTGAAGAGATGAAGTTCACTGACTACCGGACAAATAATGGTCAAAATAAAAAGGTAAGTACAACCATTACTAACCAAAGTTCAAAGCTTACTTTAAATGGTGATTATAACCAGATCAGCGCAAAACAGGATATTACCCTTGAAGGAAGTACTCTTGATGCTTCAGGTCAAACTCACATTGAGGCCGGCGGTGATATTAATGTGATTGCTGCTGTAAATAGTTCTGAGGTTAGTACTAGCAAGACAAAGCGGGAATTATTTCAAAAGAAAAAGAAGACTACGACTGTCCAAAAAAAGGAAAATGTCGCATCTCAGCTTAATTTGGGAGATGAATCCGCTGTAATCGCAAATGGTAATTTAAATATTGTGGGCAGTAAGATCGATGTTGATGGCGATGGTCTTTTATACGCTAAAAAAGATGTCAATATTCTTTCTGCAGAGGACACTTATTCCTCAGTAACTAAAAAAAGTAATACAGGGATTACTAACTCTAAGTCGAGTGTTTCGGTTAATGATAGTACGCAGGTTGCATCTAATGTAACGATGGCAGGTAATCTTTCGATTGTTTCTGAAGGGAATACGCTGATTAACGGTAGTTCGCTTAAGGCTGGAGAAGAGTTGATGGTGGATGCCAAGGGTAGTCTTGGGATTACATCGGCAGAAGAATCAAAGAAAACGGTATCTAAATCTCAGAGTAACCAAATTGTGAGTTATAAAGAAAGCAAAGAAGTGACGATGGAGATGACTCAGAAAAAATCAAGTTTAGAGGCAGAGGGCGATATTATCCTTAAGAGTGGTTCGGATATCCTTGTTTCTGGATCGGATATTTTATCGAAAGGTAATATTAATATGCAGGCTAACGGTAAGGTCACTGTCGCTTCTGCTGCTGAGACTAGTTATAAGTATTTATTTGAAAAAAGTGCTCAGCTTACTGGATTTAAAAATACATCTGACCGGTCTAGCATCAGCTCTGATCTCTCATTTTCAGGAAAAGAGACTGAGAGTGAATCGTTGGTATTAAGTCAGTTAGGCGCATTAGTGCTTGCAGGTGGGGATCTTAATATTTTATCGGGCGAGGATACGCTTGTTCTTGGATCCACTTTGTCTTCGGGCGGCAATATGAATTTGTTTGGTCAAAATATTAAGGTGCTGACTACAGAAGAGGTAAGTCAGGTGATGAACCGAAGCGCAGAGTTTAAGCAGACAGTAAGTATGAAGATTGGTAATGCATGGGTTGAAACTGCGTATCAGGCTAAAGATGCGGCGGGGGCTGTCAATAATGCTTCTAAACCTCAGACAAGCGGTAAGTCGGACCCTAATTCAAGTGAAGATGCTAAACGTAATGAGGACATCAATACAACGGCTAAAGTATTACAGGCGACACTCGCGGCGGCCCAAGTGGCTAAAGCGGTGCAGTCTGTAGGAAGTTCTGCGGATTCTGCCCAATTCTTTGGATTTTATGGATCGCTTACAGGGACTACCTCTTATGATGAATCTAAATCAGAGAGTAATAGCGTCACTGGTAAGGGGAGTAGTTTATCGAGTGGCGGTAACTTAAGTTTATCGGCTAAAAACCAGCTGGAAATTAATGGGAGTTCACTTAATTCTAAAAATGGAAATCTTTCATTAAGCGGAAAAGATATTTCAGTGACTGCGGGTAAGGGGTCTATGAGTGAGTCTAATTCTCAAAACAAATATTCGGTTGCAGTCACAATGGCGTCAAGTTCGGTTTCTCAAGTGGCTGTCCAATTACCTACTTTAAGCTATGACAAAAACAAAGTTACTAATGCTCAGGCTGTTAATTTGATGAGCAATATTAGTGCAGAAAACGGATCTGTGATTATGACAGCGGATGGCGGCAATTTAAGCTTGGAGGGTGTAAGCGTTCTTGGCAAAAATATCGAGATGTCGGCATTAAAAGGCAAAATCACGGTTAAATCATTACAGGACACGGTTAGCTATAAGCAAAATGGAGAAGGATTATCTTTAGGTAATACCATGGGCTTTAGAGTGAGTGAAGCTGAAAAGCAAGGTAAGTGGGTCAATGGTCAGACAACGATTATTGGGACTGATTCTGTTGATATCCGTGCAAAAACCCTCCAAAACGATGGGGCATTAATTGCGAATGCGACTAAAGATGGTGTAGATAAGGGTAATCTCACAATAGTTGCTGATCAGATATTATTTAGTACACTTAAAGATAGCTATAAAGAGTATAGTTACAATATCGGATTGGGGATGAATGTAAATGGAAGTTATGATGCAAAGGCGGGTACAGCCGGTGCAGACCCAAGCCGCGGATCTACGAGTATCCAACTCTCCAATAGCGGAGTTAACCAAAAGCAGGACACTAACGCGACGATTGGTAATGGTACTATAGTAACTCAGAGTGACATTTCTAAACTTAATCGGGACATTAAATTGAGCCAAGTGATGACAAAGAATCAAAAGACGGGAGGCCTTAGTATCGACCTTACGATAGATAATGAGGCGATTACGAATCCTGGTGCTTATTTTAAGCCGCTGACACTATTGCCTGAAAATTTAGAGAAAGCTAAAAATAATGTTTATGCTGAAGGCAAGATTAGGTATGAGAAGGTCTGGGATGGGGTAACTGGACGGAAGTGGGAAGCTGACAATCGGGCGTATCGGGATGCGGTGATTAGAGGTAATCCTTATGATCCTAAAGTAGATCAGCTTCGCAGTAATCTTTCAGTTGCGATGAAATTACATCCAGATCAATTTGTATCTGCGGTCCCTCTAGTTATTGGCGGATATCTTTTAGGGCAGGCGTTAATAGATTCTACTGCGATTATGATTGGTGGATATTTATTTACTGAGACGGCTACGGATGCTTATGATGGGGCTTATTTTTCTAAAACATATAAGCCTGGGGATGTTGTTGATTTAGATAAATTTACCAAGAAAGATAAGCATAAGCTTGGGGAGAATCCTAAAACCAAAGAATATATTGATAAGAATAAGGGGCAGTCTCATGGGGATAATACGGCTAAATTAAAGAATCGTGATAGAAAGCGTGTGGCTACTATAGATCTTAAAACTGGGAAAGTGCTAAGGGAGTAATATGAAAGAAGTTAATAGAAAAATGACTGCTAAATTAAAGACGCTTTTTAAATTGCGTACCTTAGAAGAGCTTGACGAGTTAAAAAGGCGTAGTGGGGTAGATGTTGCTTATATATCTAGATTTAAAAAAGAATTTTTTAAAAAAGAAGGGGTTGCTTCTTTTCTAAGCTTTCCAATTGAAATAAGAGCGGTTGAAAGACTTCGGGAATATTATCAAGAAGAGGCTAAATTTTTGGCTTTATATCAAGATTTATTTGATTCCTTTTCGATATATCTTGCATATAGGCCATTTGATAAATTTGATGATTCTATTCAGCCTATTATTTGGAATTTTTTTGAATCCAAGGAAGAATTTATTGATATTTGCACAGATAACTTAAGAGAGAAGGAGTGGATATATCTTTTTATCCCTGACTTGGAATTAATGATATTTGGAGCGCCTGGATTGCAGAATATTGTAATTTTTCAAAGTGATCGGGGTAAGGACATTTTGAAAGAATGTGTAGAAAAGCAAGGTCTTTTTTTAGTTGCGGGTTGTGGTAGCTGAGGTGGTTATATGAAAGAAGTTAACAGTGAGGTCTCATTGAGGCTTCAAGAAATTTTTAAGTTGAAAACTTGGGGCGAGCTTGATGACCTGACTGATAAAGATGAGGCTGATGTTGCGGGTATTTCTATCTTTGAAAAAATCCTATCGCAAGAGGAGTTTGGGGAACGTTTTCTAAGTTTTCCAGTTGAAATTAGATCAGTTGAAAGGCTCCAAGAGTATTATCGGGAAGAAGCTAAATTTTTGTCTTTGTATCAAGATTTATTTGATTCTTTTCCGATCTATAGTACCGCTCATGATCCAGAATACTCTAGTGAATCTGATAATCCCTATGATACTTCAATGGAGCCTCTGAGGTGGAAAATTTTTGAGTCTACAGAAGAATTTCTAGATATTTGTACCGATAGTTTAAGAGAGAAGCGGTTTATGCATTTATTTATTCCTGACTTAGAGTTAATGATATTGGGATCTTATGACTTAGAGGAATGTGTTGTTTTTCAAAGTGATAAAGGTAAGCATGTTTTTAAGGGGTATGTAGAAAAGCATGGCTTGTTTTTGCTTGGGCTTAAAAGTTGTAGTTAAGGTGAGTTTGGTCCTAAAACAGGAAGGCAAACAAAGCCAGCAAATCGAGTAGAGAAATAATGATAGAAAATTTAGAAAGATTAATTGTTATTTATGAGAAATCTAGCGATAGGCTGATTGATGAAATAATTATTGATAAAAATATTACTCTAGGTCAATTAAAGGAAATTTTTGACTATGGAGACGATGAGGATATGCTTTTTGTATATCGTATTGCTAATGAAAATAAAGATAGGTTAGAGAGGATTTTGGATATCAAATTTGATCTGGATAAGTATGATTATCATCTAGATTGTTATTTAAAACCCTAGTAGGGAGGGTAGGCCAAAATAATTATATGGAAGAAGTTAATAAAAAATTAAGTTCTAAATTAAAGAAAATTTTTAAATTGAGTACCTTGGACGAGGTTGATGAATTAAAAAGAAGTAATGAAAGAAATAGGGCTTTAATATCTAGGTTTAAAATTGATTTTCCAGAAAGGGTAGCGAGTGATCACTTTCTAAGTTTTCCAGTTGAAATAAGAACTATCGAAAGACTCCAGGAGTACTATCAAGAAGAAGTTAAGTTCTTGGCTTTATACCAAGGTTTATTTGATGCCTTTTCTGTATATATTGCCCTTTATCCAGCTTATAAGCTGGATGCTTCTGTTGAACCTATTACTTGGGACTCTTTTGAGTCTAGGGAAGAGTTTATTGATGTTTGCAAGGATAGTTTAAGAGAAAAGAGGTTAATGCATCTTTTTATCCCTGATTTGGAATTAATGATATTTGGAACCTCGGCATTGCAAAATTTTGTCATCTTTCAAAGTGATCAGGGTAAGGATATTCTGAAGGCGTATATCGAAAAGTATGGGCTTTTTTTAATTGAGAGAAGTGTAGCGTGAAAATTTAGTTTGAGTGATTAGGGAGTTAAAGTAGGTGGTTGTATGAAAGATGTGAATGATGAGGTTTCATTAAGACTTAAAAAACTTTTTAAGTTGCAAACTTGGGGTGATACCTATGAACTAACTGATAAAGAAGAGACTGATGTTGCTGGTATATCTATCTTTGAAAAAATCCTATCACAAGAGGAATTCGGGGAGCGTTTTCTAAGTTTTGCAGTTGAAATTAGATCAGTTGAAAGGCTTCAAGACTATTATCGGGAAGAAGCTAAATTTTTATCTTTATATCAAGATTTATTTAATTCTTTCTCGATCTATATTTCTAAACATGATCCAGAATATTCTAATGACTCTGGTGATCCCTATAATTTTGATGATTCAATGGAGCCTCTGATCTGGAAAACTTTTGAGTCTAAGGAAGAGTTTATTGATGTTTGTACTGATAGCTTAAGAGAGAAAGAATTTATGCATCTTTTTATTCCTGATTTGGAGTTAATGATATTTGGATCGTATGACTTAGAGGAATGTGTTGTCTTTCAAAGTGATAAAGGTAAGGATGCGTTTAAGGGGTATGTAGAAAGACATGGTTTGTTTTTACTTGGGCTTAAAAAGTCGTAGTTAAGGATGACTATGCAGATGGACATACCCATATGAATTTACCAAAGAGAAGATAATGAGAGTTAGAAAAATAATATTGATAATTTTTATCTTGAGTATCAATACGTTGCTATATTCATCTGATATCGATGATGAGTATTTAAAGATACCTAGCGAAGATTTAAACGTGAAGCAATATGAAGAGTCAATAAAGAACATCAAAATAGATTTGCCCAAGCAGCTGAGAGAGTTGAAAGATAAAAATACGATAATTCGAAATTCTGAATTTTGGATGAGTTATTATAATTCATTAATGTATATCGAAGGATATGTCCTTAAAAAAGAAGCAGAAGTAGAGAAGTTAAAAGGTAAGGGTAGAGAGTCTCAAAAAAAATATGAAAGATTTTTAAAGGAGACAAGGTTAAGCGATTAAGACATTATCCAAAAACCCAGAGCTTGCTGAGGCAGAGCTTGAAAAAGTATTAAACAAAGCGGCTAAAATTAGTGGTGTGGATGGAAGTGTTGATATTGAGTTTTACAGGGCAGATGATGGGACGATGGGAGCGCATAAAAATGGTAAGATTTTCATTAATTTGGCCTATCAGACGGGCAC
>CAMCZW010000017.1 GCA_945888435.1 bacterium UBP8_UBA817 | reverse complement strand
TCTTCCCCAATGAAGCCTCCTGTCTCAGATTGATGTCTGCTCTTTTACTTGAGGTTCATGAGGACTGGCTCGACGGCAGGAGGGTCTTGCCTATGGTCTAATTTGAACGCCCTATGGAAGCTCTTTTACAGAAAAATTGTTGCACAATCTCAGTGCCACTCATAAATGTTTGGAAAATGGTAAAAAAGATACTGCCGTTGGTGGGGACATTTCCAGATTTTTTTATTTCATTAGGCTTAATTCTTACAAGCGCATCCTCAGGAAATGAAGTGAAGGAGTTATAAGCTTGATCAGCCAATATATTTCGATCTGCTAAAAATAAAATCCGTGGCCGACGACTACCATCTCGCTTTAAATTCCATCGTGACTGAAATAACTTCCAGGCAATTTGAAATGCAATTGCAGTTTTTCCAGTGCCCGTGGCTAAAGTCAATAAAATACGGTCTTGATTGTTTGTTAATGCTTCCAGTGTGTTTTTAACGGCTATTTCTTGATAGTAGCGTAATTGCCAAGTTCCACTTTTATCTTCAAAGGGGATTTCTGAAAACTTTTCTCTCCATTCGTTTTGGACTGTAAATGTTTTCTTCCATAATTCATCTGGGGTAAGATAATTTGCGACTAGGCCTTCTACGCCTGTTTTCATACAGATGCTATATATTTCTTTTCCGTTAGTAGAATATGTGGTTTCTAGGTTTAGTTTTTGAGCATAAAGCTTTGCTTGTGCGACGCCTTCATTTACTGCAATTCTCTCAAGCTTAGCTTCTATGACAGCTAACTTGACCCCTTTATAAGCTAATACATAATCAGCTCGCAGCAGCTTGCCTCTGACACCGCCTATGCCTATTTTTCCTGCAGTTATAGGGTGATTCCTGAAGATTTTAGAGCCTTCAACAACGCCCCAGCCACACGCTTGTAGCTTTGGGTCGATAAGTTCAGCTCTTGTTTCGTCTTCGGTCATCTTAATTCTCGCTTTATAAAATAGGTGCCAATCAAATGACCATCAAATAAAAAGTCTGTGTAATACAATGTGTCACGCCCCCTTTTAGCCCTGTTCATCAAATAACCATCAAATAAGATTTACGCCCAAAAAGGAACATAGCTGGCATATTTCCTAGATTTGTTTGTTGGGTCATCTTCCTTGATTAGTTTTTCCTCAAGAGTATCTCTAATAATTCTCGAAGCAACTGCCGCATTCTGTTCGCTAATTTTAAACCTGTCTCTCAGTGACTGATTAGTCATTTTTTGATTTGAAACATACTTGAGACAAGCGTGCTGATAGCAAGCTCTAATCTTTTCTTTTTTATCAGTATCATTTAGCGTTTTATAGCTATATAAAATGATCCGTGTCCGTTTCTCGGTCACCATGACATTTATAGCGGGTAGTTGATATAGCTCGTTATAATGAATGACTTTGTCTAATCCACTACCCTTTTCCTCGCAAAATCCCATTCGTCTCATTAAATCTGCCAAGGATTCATTCCTGGAGATGTATTCATCGATAAATCTCTCAGGGGTAATAAGGGGAATTCCGGGATTGGAAATTTCAATTCTATCGGAAAAAATTTCGATCATAGGACATCCTTTCTCCGAAAAATCTTGATGAATCAACGCATTGGCAACAATTTCTCGAATGGCTATCTCTGGGTACATTCTAGAGTCGGTTCTAAAGGCTTTGCCTATTTCCTCATTGGCAGGTAGCTGGCTATTTATCCAGTCTACCAATCCTTCAAATCCAACGGCATAGCCCTTGGTTTCCATCTGTTCCCGAATAGTTTCAACTTTATTGACGCCTTTATAAACAATCACTCGAACAGACTTTCTCTGTATCAAAGAAAAGTCATCAAGATTTTTCGCAAATAAAATAGCACCCAGTTTGGTAATGGAATAACCCGCTTTTTCTTTCATAATCAGTTTTTCGGAGATAAATTTTTCAATAACACCTTCTTGGTTTGAAGGATAAGGCAATTTCAATAATTCAAAATAAGTTTGTGTGCTTAATAGGCTGATGATATCTGAAGCTGTCAGGTTTTCTTTGGCTATTTCATCTTCGAAGGCGGCACTGTCATTACGCCAAATTTTAGCTTCTTTTTCAGGGAAATCGGCTAATTTTCTGGTGTGACTTCCCACCCTTATATAAGCCACACGCGAAAAAGTTACGGGATGTGTTTTTGCGGCTGGAATCATATATAAGGAGATATGCTTATCCTCATCACAATCAAATTCATATACTGAAAAATCAATTTTTGGACTAAGTCGATTGATTAGCCAATTCTCTAAATTTTCTTTTTGTTCTTTCATGGACTTGGCTTTAAATGTAGTCCCTACAATGTGATGGGTCTTATCTTGAATCCCAAATACAAGATAGCCATAAGGCTGATTTTGCAAGCAAGCGCTATTTGCTAAAGCAGAGATATTCTCTCCAATTTCCTCTGGAGAATGAAAATTATGCTTAAATTCAATCCATTCGCATTCTTCAGAGCGATTAATCAAGTGATTTACTAAATTGATAAGTTCTTGTGTATTCATGCCATTGCCTTGCTTTTTGATTTTAGTAGTTTCTCTTCTGCTTTCATGACCTTTCCCTCTAGGCATAGGTCTTTAACAGCGATGATGCCTGCATGGAAGTCTTTAGTTAATTCCCCACTAAATGCTTTTTGTAGAATTGATTTTTTTAGTTCTTCTAAATCATTGAGTTTCTTTTGATAAATGACTTCCAGCCTTTGCGTTTCGGCTCGTAGTACATCTAATTGGCGGACGATGGTTTGTTGTTCTTTTTTTGATTTAGGGAATGAAATTACGACTTGCCTAATTTCTTCTAAATGTAGGTTTGGAACCCCTGAGCCTTTTAACCTTTTATTGAACTGCTTTTTTGCTACAGGAGAATTTATGAAATACAACATGAATTCAGGAGTAACTTCATTCAAAACTCTTATGTGAGCAAGCCTTACATAAATGTCGAATATAACCTCCCTGTCTACTATAGCTGCAACACCAGTTGTTCCATTCTTTGCTAAAAGAATATCACCAACTTGTGGAGCTACACGTTTGTGCATTTCAAGGTGTTGCTTTTTATCTATGAACTTAATATTTTCCCAATCAATTTTCCCACTGGTAACGTTTTTGGAAGATAGAAAAATTACACCTTTATCAAAGTATTTTGGGGTTTGGTGTGTTCCATCTGTAATTTTTGCACAGACTTCTTGCAATGTTTTCTCTTCCCAACCATCACCTTTTTTCTCAAACACCCCCTGCAAATAGCTTTCAAAAAGTTCTTTGGCGTTTTTGAGGTTTTGCTCGGCATTGGCTTTTGCTTTGTCTATGGCGGCAAAGGCTTTGTCTAAGATGGATACGATGTGTTGTTGTTCGGAGAGGGATTTTGGAAACTTAACAATAAATTTTTCAGCTAAAGCAGACCGAGATAATTCTGTTTGACCACCGCAGCCTTCACCAGAAGACTTTAACTCTTCCTCAATAAGCATAAGCATGTAGCCAAAAAAATTTAAATAAAAGAGTCCTTCTTGAGGTCGAACTATTGTTACATGGGAATCTACAGTTGTAGGTTCTTGAGGGTTTTGACGAACCTGAGCTATGCGACCAAGTGTTCCTGTGCCAGTTGAGTTTATTAAGATATCGCCAATCTGAATATATCTGTCAGGATTAACTAATTTAGCAGTTGAATTATGCCTTCGAGATGGGATGAGACTAACTTGATGATCTCTTATACATTTTTGATTTAGGACACAGATGCCATTTTTTTCGATATATTTTGGAGAAATGCCACGAGTTAGTAACTTGCACACCTCCCCCAACTTCTTTATTTCCCAACCCTGTTTCATACCAATTCCAAAATTGAGTTTAAAATTTGTGCACTTTCTTCATCCAGAGCTTTTATTTCTTCTAAAATAGCTTGTGGTTGGCGGAGAGTGGCTTCTTCTTTTTTGTTTGGGTTTTTTACGCTTAAATCAAAACTGTTTTGGTCAATATCTTTTACATTTACCGTCCAAGAGTTTTCGCTGTCGGCAAAGGTTTTTTGGAGTGCTACAAATTCTGCCAAATCATTTTCGTTGAGCGGATTGGTTTTACCCAAATTGCGGTTAAGATTTAGCGAGTAAAACCAAGTTTTTTGTGTGGGTTTACCTTTTTCAAAAAATAGCACTACTGTTTTTACACCCGCACCAGTAAAGGTGCCTCCCGGTAAATCTAATATTGTATGTAGGTTACATGTTTCTAAGAGGTGCTTTCGTAGGCTTATTGACGCATTGTCTGTATTGCTTAAAAACGTATTTTTAATGACGATTCCGGCTTTGCCACCTGCTTTTAGAATTTTAATAAAATGTTGCAAAAAGAGTGAAGCTGTATCACCTGTTTTAATTGGGAAATTTTGTTGTACCTCTGCTCTTTCTTTTGCGCCAAATGGGGGATTGGCTAATACGATATCGTAACGGTCTTTTTCTTGGATATCTGCGAGATTTTCTGAGAGGGTATTGGTATGAATAATATTAGGTGCTTCTACTCCATGTAATATCATGTTCATGATGCCGATGATGTAGGCGAGGGACTTTTTTTCTTTACCGTAGAAAGTTTTTTTCTGTAAGGTGACTACATCTGTTGTCGATAATTCTTTGCTGTTTTTTAAATACTCAAATGCTTCGCATAGGAAGCCTGCACTCCCTACGGCTCCATCATAAATGGTTTGCCCAATTTCTGGGTCAATGACTTTTATAATTGTTTTAATTAATGGGCGTGGTGTGTAGTACTCGCCCCCATTACGTCCTGCATTGCCCATGTTTTGAATCTTTCCTTCATAGAGGTGACTCATCTCATGTTTTTCGGCATGGGTTCTGAAGCGAAGTTCATTAATTCGGTTAATGACTTCCCTTAGATTATAGCCACTCTGGATTCTGTTTTTTAATTCAGAAAATATTTCACCAATTTTATACTCGATCGTATTTGCGCTTTCGGCATTGGCTTTAAATTTTTTGAGATACGGAAAAAGTTTGATGTTTACAAAATCTGCGAGGTCATCACCGGTTAATGCGTGGTGGTGGTCAAGTTTCCCATCTTTATTTTTTGGCACAGCCCAAGCGCTCCATTGGTATTCTGGCGCAATGATGGTGGAATATATCTTTCCAGAAAGTTCGGCAGCGGTGGCTTTGTCTTTTTCTAAGTCGTCTAAATATTTGAGGAATAATACCCAAGAGGTTTGCTCTACATAGTCTAATTCACTACCGCAACCTGCATCTTTATGAAGGATGTCATCAATATTTTTAAAGGTTTGTTCAAACATGACAATGCTTTGCCATATCGCTATTCGTAATATGCATCTTGAACCCCTTTCAGACTGATAGAAAGATTCTATCAAACATCTCTAATAGTATGAATAAACCCGTGCAAATTTTGCACAAGTTCAAATAATCCGATCCGCAATCTCCCTAGCCGCAGTCTGAACCGGCGGAAACGCCCCCAAGTCCTCAACCAAAATCAACCGATTAAGCACCCCAAAAATCGACTTCTCTCCACGACGCACCACATGAATTAACTCCCCCATCAGTTTATTCTGTTCCTCAAATCGCTTCAACGTCGATTGAGGACCAAATCCTTCAAAACAAATCACCGGTCGATTTAAAAACACGGCTTGCTCATTTGCCGTCCCCGCAAGTCCAATCACCACACGCGATACCGAAAGCGCATCCACAAACCGAGAGGTAAATTCAATCATCACCCCATTTCGTGGGCAGCGAATCATCGCATCCGATATCACTTCCCACCCTAAATTAACTGCACTTTGAATTAAAAAATCAGCCGACAAACTAGGCGCTTTCGCCACCAATGCCACAATCGGCGTCACAGGAGGCTTCCATCGTGCAAGCAATCTAAATAAATAGGCCATATTGTCATATGCCTCATCCCGAGAGCCCGGTAAAATCGTCATAATCGCAGGGTTTTTAAGATCTTCACCCTCAAATAGCCAGCCATTAGACGACTTTGCAACAAGGCCATCCATCATCGGATTACCCAAAAATTCTGATTTAATTCCCTGCGCTTTAAATGCCACAGCCGTTTCTTCATCTCTGGTAATCACTAAATCCGCCAATCGCTTCACTAAGCGGTATTCAATTTTTGAATGCGGCATAAATTTTTCACTTTTAGCCGTCGGTAAAAACACAGTACGGGTTTTAACACCCCTGCTCCCCATCACCAAACAAAACACATCGCCCACGCAAATTCGCAACTCAAGGCCATCTGACAATTGCTTGATATGCCGCCATTGCCCGACAAGTTGCCCTAACATTCCACTCATCACATCTTGAAAAAAGGATGTAAACCGCCTCAAAAACCCACCGCTCGGCATCATCGCATTATAAAGAGATGGCTGAAGCCCCACCGCCACAAATCGATGACCATCTCCCACAAGAGGAGTCACAATCAAAGTCACATCAGGTTTCAACTCTCTAATCGCCACCGCAAGATGCGCCGCAATTAAATCCTCGCCATAGCCGTTAGAGATAATGTGGATTTTCATGAGTGATTAAGCTCGAACATAACAAGCCCCGCGATAAGTACCTTTTTTAACTAAATATCCATAGGAGACCATTTCGTTAATATCATTAACCGCGGTGGGATAAGAAATCTGATTCAACTCAGCATAAATTGCCGCCTTAATGGATAGATTATCCTGAAGATATTCCAAGGCATTTTTTTGCCTCTGATTTAAATCCTCATATTTCTCTATCGCTTTTTTACTTCCTTTCCGATTATAAAAAGTAACCCTAAAAAATAATTGATGGGACATAAATATCGGATCAACTAAACCGGCTCTTCTAACTTCATTTTTAATACGAGGGATACCCGTCCCCATGCCTTCGACATAGCCAACATCTCTTAGTAATTGATAAATAATAGGATTTCTTCGAATAGAAATTAATCCAAAATCATCCATTGTCATCCCTCGAGGTAATCCGCCAGGACTTATGATCTCTAAGCGATTACTAAATATGCTAATTTGTATAGAATCATGAGAAAAATAATCACGATGAGCCACCGCATTAACCAAAACTTCCCGAATGGCACTTATGGGATACTCAAATGTTTCTTTTCGAATCAGAGCATCCCCAACTTCAATCGATTTTTCACAATGATCTTTAATAAACTGCTCAGCCTCATTAATAGAGGTAATTAAATCTGTTTGCAAAAGCCGGTGAGCAGCAATCACAACAGCCTCTTCTCCAATAAATTTAACCAGCTTAAGCTCAATTTGAGGAAAAAAATAAGTAGGATTTTTAGCAAATAAAACCAAAGCGACATTTTTAATGCCTATTGGATTTCCAAATCTTGCTAAACGCTGACTGATTAAAAAGTGCTCGATGGAGTTAGTAGATAAATAGTCACTCTGACCTCTTCTTTCTAGAAAAGCACGAACTTTCTCAAGACTAATATCAGCAATGCTAGCCTCATTATTCACAGAGTCATCAAATGGCAAAAACTGCCTTATCCGCAAAAACTCGAGTTGTGCAGTCCCATCTAATCTCGAATTAGTACTCCGAACGCGAACATAAATCGCCCCCTTACATGTAAAGTAAACATGATCAGAAGAAGGCGGAATTTGTAATAAAATAAATGATTTTTCATCGTTATTAACGACTTCTACAGACACATTGGGCCTAGGAGAAATATTTTGAATACAGGATGAAATTTTCTGCTGAACTTCATCAAGATTTTTACTCAACCCTTTCATTTCACCCTGCTTAGAAACACCCAATATCAGAGTACCTCCATCCGTATTAGCAAATGCAGTAATGGTAACTGAAATATCTTTAGAATCAGAAACTGATTCTTTCCATTCCAATATCTGACTTTCACCAGAGACTACCAAAGAACTTATTGTAGAAACGCTCACCAAAACCTCAATTTATAAGTAATTTATAAGTAATTTATAAGTATTTAAAGGGAAATTATAAGTAAAATAAAAGTAATTATAAGTAAATGGAAGAAAACAATCAAATAAATTATTTTATAACATTAAGAGCGGCTTCTAAAATATCGCAAGCCACAAAATCAGCCGAAGTCGTAGCCGCTTCATTCTCTCCATGCCCCGTCTTAACCAACACCGTACGGCCAACCCCAGCATTTTTACCCGCCAAAATATCGGTCTCACGATCCCCAATCATCACGCTATTTGCAATATCAATTCCTAACTCAGCCACAGCTTGCTCAAGCATTCCAGGGGCAGGTTTACGGCACCAGCAGCCATGATCAGGATGATGCGGACAATAATAAGTCCCATCCATCACAATCCCATCCGCTTCAAATAACTCATTCACACGGGCTTCAACTGCCAGATAATCTTCAAGTGTATAAATCCCACGGCCAATCCCTGCTTGATTCGTCACCACCACCAACAAAAAGCCATGCTCTTTCGCCAATCGAAGTGCATCCGACACACCGGGAACCAACTCCACCCCTTCAGGCGTCCGCAAATAATGTTTTTCAACTATTAAAGTGCCATCCCGATCCAAAAACAAAGCCGGCGTCATCAATTTTTTCATATCCACAAATAATACCCAACATCCCATCCCACACCAAGCCCTGTTGTAAAATTCCGTCAGGTGGTCAAATGAAAAGCCGCAGACTACCGAAGAGCGGAGGCCTCAGCCGTAGCGGCGTAGTTAAGGCTTTTTATTTGGCCGCATCACGGTATTTTACAATAGGGCGATGCAAGTTTTTTGAGGTAAACTATCGATAGACTGAACAAGGGGCAAACTCCGCAGCCCAAAAAACCTAGGTGGAACCAATGCAAGGAATTCAATTAAGCGCATCCATGGATGCAGGAACATCAAATCGAGCCAAAGTTTACCAAGAATGGCGCAAAGAAATCGCCAGCCTCAAAAGTGTGATTGGCCCCACATTTGAAGACAATCCTCGCATCAAAAACCAACTTATTGCCTCCACAGAAGCCCTTCAAACGGCTCTCAATCCTGAGCAATCCACCGGCAACAGAGCCTCCGCCCTATTAACCAGCTTAAAAGCATGGCAAGGGCTAAGTCAGGATATCGCCCAAGAAGATCCTCAATTTGTTAAAGAACTCCCCCCCACCGCACTTCTCAAAGCCACGTCTGCCACGGGCCAATCCATGACCGCCCAACTTTCAACACTCCAAAAAAGAGCAGGCCTAACGACTGGCTTGGCCGCACAAGTTAAAAACGTTCACTTCACAGGCTCTGCCACCATGACAGACGGCCTCAAAAAAGAATTAGAATCGCTTATCAAAGGTTTTCTTGAAAATGGAATCGAAAACCTTACAGAATTAAGAAACATCCTCATGCTAGTCGGTGCACTTGGATTCAGTATCAGCCCTGGCATCCTCCAGGACATTAAAATCTCACTCAAAGAATTCATCGACGGCGAAGCCGGTTCCAAACATAGTATGGAAGACTTTATGAGCCTCCTCAATCTTATCAAATCCATGAGCAGCAGTGAACTTGGCGCACCATTAGTCGACGAAAATGACATGGAAAGTAGACATTTCCAAAACCAACTTCAAATCACACCCGCCCCTTCGACAAAAAAAGACGAAGAAGTCGATAAAGATGGAAGAAAAACCATCACATCCATCTCTCACGAGCAACCGTCAGATAAAAAATCCAAACCCGTTGCAGCGCAGGTCACCACCGTCACCACAGCAAGTTCCAAATCAGATAAAAAATCGGATGAACTAACCGCCACCACAGGGATTAACGCCACCGACGCCAGCAAAAAAGCATCAAAATCCGGCTTCTCCCAGGACTCTGGAAGCGACCAGGAACGAGACCGTCAACGTCTCATCAGCGAAATTAAACGAGAAGCAGAAGCCCTTCTTGAAACTCAAATTGATACCATTGCCGGTAAATTATTTGACGAAATCACCAAATTTTTAAGAGGCCAATTAGATCACCAAGCAGATAGAATCATTGATCTCACGCCTATTGCCGAAGCAGAAGATGACGATGAAGGGATTGTTATTTAAGATGTCCAAAAACCCCGTCGGGGCGTATCGCACACGCCCTCTTTTTATCACCATCCTGTGCATAAGCTTTGGCTTAACCGGCTGCGGAAAAGTCATCCAAGAAGCCCCTAAATCTTCAGAATCCCCCACCTTTGACATCGTCTATACCGTCAAGCTCACGGACCCCACAGGCAAAACAGCACCACCTTGGACCCTCCAGGAAATGACGATTTTTATTGATGTTTCCCAAATTGATGCAAGCGGAAGAGCCAATCAAGAATCCTCAGGCAAAGCGATCTTAAAAAAGAGAGAGCCTCTCCAAAAAACCGCCAAAACTCCTACCGTCTCAATCGGTGAATATATCTCAACGGCATTTAGGCCAGATGGAGTCACGCTCACCGGAGCCTCCGATTTTAAATGGAGCAAAGCCAGCTTCGATGCCAAATCCCAACTCTGGAGCATCGACAGCAAAAAAATTAAACGCGGATCACCTTTTTATCGCATCAGCGCATTTACAGATGCGTCCTCCTACAAACTCAAAATCATCGATGACAAAACCGTCTCCAAAAATGCCCTCGTCACCGTTGGAGAAATTACCGACTATGACACCTTTTTAGCAACCCTCTTCAGCGCATCCCTTACTCTCGACAAAGCCGTCATCGACATCCCCAATTACTTCTCAGAGCTCTCACAGTTTTATTCACTAGACACTTTCTACGCACTCAAACTCACACTGCCAGACAATAAAACGCCAAAATTCAAATATGACCTCCCAAGCTTTGTCTTTAGCAGCCCCCAGGAAGTTCAATTACTGACTCTCTACGACTTATTTAGAGCCAATCCAAAAGAAGCCCTCAGTACACTTAAAACCAAGTCTTATCCCTGGCTCACAGACAAAGGAAAAGCACTCCTCATAAAAGCTACCGAAGCAGCCCTCAAAAGTGCGTCAAAATAATTATTTTTCAGTCATCCTATTGGCGTTACTCGTCGTCGCCTTTCCTACATGGGCCACCCCGAAATACGTCCGAGTAATTAAACCCTTCATTAAAATCGTCGAGGCGCCCACCGAAAACGCCAAATTAATCTACACCACCTATCAAGGCATTTACTTTAATGTCATCGACGAAAAAGACAACTACATCCAAATAAATACCCTAGAAGGACCAATGGGTTGGGTCCACAAAGACACCGTCACCGAATACGAAAGCGACACCCCTCCACCGCCATTTAAAACCGGCGTCGTAAACCCGGCAATGACCTTCACCACCCCCATCCCAACAAGCTCCCAGAGTATCGACGAAGTCGGTATATCCAAGGACCTCTCGCTCCCAACCGCATCCACAGTCACGGTACCCGAGTCTTACAGTAAAAAACTCTTCAGCCTAATGAAACAGGACAAGCCAGAATACGAATATCCTGAACTCCCAAAAAACTTCAACTTAGACATCAATGGATTTTATGAAACCAAACTCAGCATGCGGGATTACAGCCCAAAAACCGTCTCCGACAAACGCTGGGATACTATCCGAAACGACCCTATTTTCCGTAAACTCCCTAACGACGTCCTCATCGGCGCCCCAAGGCTGAATATTAGGTACCAAATTGGGATTGATGGCCAAATTAACGAAAAACTATCCGTTCACTACGACGTCCAACAAGAACCCGATTTCCCAGGACTATATGATATTAAGGTTAAATACGATAAATCAGAGCTCACCTTTCATCAGTTAGACGCTCAATTTAGAAACGGTGAATTCATCAACGTAAATAAATCATTAAATGGGGTCAAGGCCACATCGTATAGCGATAACTGGGAGGCCATCGTCGCCACCGGTCGCCAACGGTCAGATCCCCAAAAAATGGAAACCTTCGGTAGTGGTCAAAAAGAATTACGCCTTCAAAACAGATCGATTTTGGAAGGGTCGATTCGCCTGTATTTTAATAACAGACGATTAAACGAAGGAAGCGATTTTACCGTCAATTACTATGAAGGAATCATCAAATTCATCGCCATCACACCTCAAACCACAGACTTCATCAAAATCATCTACGAGTTCACCAATCCCATCGAAGACTTTATCCCCGCGCTCTCTAGAAAAAACTTTAGCGGCGCACAATTTAAATGGACTCATGACAGCCCCGATGAAGTTAAGTTATTAAGTATTACTAAAGCAGAAATATTATGGCCAAGACCCATGTCGCCATCTGCAAATGAAAACCCGACAGAATTTGACTTAGCCTTCCAATCCATCAAACCCAGTTCAGAGAAAGTCCTGCTAAACGGCCGAGAACTCACTCGAAACAAGCACTACGTCATCAAAAACCAAAAAGGGAAACTCGTCCTCACTTCCACCGATCTCTCAGAATCCGACAAACTCAGCATCGTCTATGACTATTACAAAACAACTAATCATTTAGAAACTCTCATCGGCAATAATTCCGTAGGCCCTTACACCTTAGCCAAAACCCAACTTCTAGAGGGTACTGAAGTCGTTTATGCCAACGATATCCTGATGAAAAACAGCATCGACTATGACATGGATTATGTGGGTGGCCGCATTATTTTTAGGTATAAAATCCAATACCCCACTATTATCAGTATCGACTATCAATCCATCGAAAGCACCACGATCTTAAAAGACGTGAAAGAATCCCCATTCACAGTCGGGATCTCGTACTTAAGCGAATCCGTAAAATCAGATGAACAAACGGTCCTCACCACCATCACCCAAACCAATATTCCCAAACCCACCACCACCAACATCATCACCCTCATCAACTACCCCATTGTCCCGTCCAAAGATGTCATTGTGATGGCCGGAACCACAAACATCCCAGTCACCATCGAAAACGCCTATAAAGGACAAATTAGAATCCTAGGCGTCGCTCCGCCTACCAGCCCAACGCTCAGCGTCACGTATTCATTCATTAAAAGCTATAGCACCAACTACACCTTCAGCACCCTTCAAGGTAAAAATGGAGCATGGTACACCGAAGCCGAATTAAACCTCAGAGACACCCCCATCAAAAATAATAGTATTTCTGAAATCAGACTCTACGGCCCCATCAATGGCATTGAAAATGCCGGAAACAGCTTCATCAGACTCGTCCAAAACATCGATTATGTCATCAAATACGATGAGCTAAGTGATAACCCTGGAGTCCAAATTCAGCTCAAATTTTTAACCCAAAATGATAGTGGCAACTTTCAATCCCAATTAACCCAATATCCCGATGAGGATAACCGCGCCACCATTTTTTATGAATACACGCCTCAAACCACCCCCGACGAAGGAAATATCGAGCAGAGCATGATCGGTGTCACCGCCGGAAGCAAAATCAACAAAAACTGGGAAGTCTCCGCAGAAATCGCCGCTGCCGACCATAATTTTTCAAAACCCCGTGTCGCGACCAGCTCTGTGTTTGTGGGTAACGGCATCCTCAATCACAACTATGTCATTGGTCGGCAAAATCTGGTTGAAAACTCCGAAACAGTCACCATCGAAGACGGCTTTATTAGCAATATCCTCACCAAAGATAAAAACTATTTCATCAACTATCGCAACGGGACGATCAGATTTAAAGACATTAATCCAAGTAAAAACCATATCATCCGCACCAGCTATGAGTTTTTCACAACGGGAGGAACCCAAGCCGGTCAAAATTCAGGATATAAACTCGCAACAAAAGTGGCCACCGCTTATAAAAGCGAAAAGATAGAAGCCAATGCCAACTACAAAACCATCGACAAAGACTTCGTCCCCATTGGCGAAATCCAGGAGGCCAAAGGAACAACCATCCTCAACGGATCCATAAAATTCATGCCCACCCAAAACGAGTCCTACAGGCTTGATTACCTCAACCAAAAAACCCTCAAAAGTTCAGGGCTTGATGAAAACATTTATCTCAATGACGAAGACATCAAGGCCGGCGCCCGGTTTTCACTATTTGATACATTCGACAACGCTGTCAGCGCCAGACTATTCACTCAAGTTCAAGACCGAAAAGCCGATGAAGCCACCCACTCAATCGACAATCAAACTACGGAGTTTGACTTAAGCACTCACTTCGGCCCCAATTTTTTCAGGAATACCCTAAGCTACAAAATGTCCAATTCTCAATCCGACTATTTAGACAAAATCAATCTCACCGAAACCGATATCAATAACTTTGGCTACAACAGTTCGATTCGATTCAAAAAAATGAAATATTTAGGAAATATATCCTTGGATCCGTCTCTCTACCTCAATACGGCAAGAACAACAGATCAACAACAACGAGAATCCATCAGAACCAATACCGGATATGCAGCCAGTATCTGGGTCATTCCCAACTCGCTATTCAAAAATCAATTGCAGTACAGCCTAGACACTATCGAAACAGAAACCCGAGTCGGCACCAGTAATACCAAAACCGCCAATGAAGTCAAAAACTTACTTTACGACCTCAAATTCGACCCTACATCTTGGTTAAATACTCACTATCAATTCAACCGAAAAGAAGAACAAAGCCCGATTTCAAGCCAAAGCGGAGAACTCAACCAAACCAATTTATTTGAAATCAGCAGATTTAGTCCAAAAGGACTGCTTCTTCAGTATGGAATGAGCCAAAAAAACATCATCAGTAAAACGCTTAACAACAGCTTTTTCACCTACAGCACCCGCATCAACACCATCGAAAAAAACAACAAGACTTCCAGCACCGAATTCGACGACACCAAAATCAGTTTTAACAATTTCGAACCACTCCTGGGCATCGCTCTCAAGCGAACATTCTATGACGCCACCAATTCAAGCGGAGAAAGCATTATCAACTCCACCACCACGTCCAAAAACGTTAACTCTCGAGAAACCGCTAAGTATGGGGGAGACGTAGTCGTCGATAGCGAGTGGCCCATTTTAAAACACCTCACCTATGTCTTAAGCCTCGAAGAATATACAGAAGAAAGAGAAGATCGGCTCGTCTCCAATTTCGCCACATCCAACGTCGTCATCGAAGGCAATCCCATCAGTAAACGTTATCAAAAACTAACCCTTAAACCCCGCCATATCCGCACCAACCTCAATCGTTGGGCCGGTAGAGATGTGGGGATATTCAATTTGTCTATCGAAGAAAAATTAGACCGCACCATTAGATCAAGGACATCAACCGACTATACTAATCTCATCACCAAGGCTCCCGTATTTACAGAGGATTCTAGCGAAAGGCATTACATCACAGTTAACGGAGACTACACCCCATTCAATTTATTCAGACTCACCGGAACCGTCACCTCAGGTAACGAAGTCTATTCCAGAAAAAACATTGCCAGCTCAGCATCAGGGACAATTCTCAAATCAATTTTAAACGGTGGAGTTGGCCTCGGATTTAGCCCCATCAAAATCCTAGACATCGACACCAGTTACCAACGAAACCGCGTCGCTCAGTTCAAATCCCCCAGCATCAATGTCGGCATCGACGACATCGAAAGCCAATTAGGGTTGCCCACCACGCCACTAAGCGCATCCAAACTCTATAGCCTCGAAGAAACCGTTAATGCCCGATTCACATTTAAAACATTCGCAAGAATAGACCTCTCCATCGGCGGCAGATCCACTTCAATTCTAGAACTGATCACCACCTCAAACAGCATCGTTAATACCATCACCCAAACCGGCGCACTCGTCGGGGTAAAATACCGCCCATTCACATCCCTCTCACTAGCAATAGATTCAGAGTTCAGACAAACTGAACAAAAAAATGGCTCCAAAGGCAAAAGCACATCTGTCACCGCCGTCACTAAATATGACCTTTTCCGCTCCAAAAACTTCAATGTCAAAGTCGAGCATACCCTCTCCCAAACCAAAGGGGTCGACTTAAACACACTGGCCAGAAACATCCAGGAAAGTGGTACTGGCGAAATCATCCAAAGCCAAGTGTCCGAGCAAGATTATTCCACCCAAACGGGCAGTATCAGCGCCAATATCGTCTTCCCCCTCACCAACAGCCCCTACATCGACAACTTCACGATTACCGCAGAAGGTCACATCAAATCAATCAAAGATAATATCCACGAAGAAAATAGCTACGATATTACCGGTATAATTCTCAAAGGAGTTCTCAATTTTTAATAAAAAGCAGCCTAAGTATAACAAGGTTACTACAGTTTAGTATTTTTTAATAAACTATAGTAAACTCAATATACATGGACCCAAGAATCAACCCTTATGCCCCCGGAGCCGGAACAATTCCACCCGAACTTGCCGGAAGAAGCGACATTATCGAAAAGGTCAGCATTGCACTAGATCGATGTCGAAACGGGCTATCTTCACGAGGATTTTTATGCGTGGGGTTACGCGGCGTCGGAAAAACAGTATTACTGACAAGAATGTCCCAAGAAGCAGACACTAAAGGATTCATGACCTTATTCGTAGAAACCCCAGAAAAAAGATCATTACCCGCACTCTTAATTCCAGCACTCAGAACCGCCCTACTAAAATTAAGTCGAGCAAAAGATGTTGAAGAAACCGTCAAGCGAATGCTCCGCATTTTAGGGAGTTTTATCGCAGGAATGAAACTCACCTACCATGACATCGAATTTGGATTAGATCTGGAAAAGGAAGCCGGATTAGCAGACACTGGAGATTTAGAATATGACCTAGCCACGCTATTAATCGAAATCGGAAAAGCCGCAAAAAACCACAAAACAGCATTGGTACTCTTCATCGATGAGGTTCAATACATTGACGAAGATCAGTTCGGAGCGTTAATCATGGCCATTCATAAATGCACGCAACAGCAACTCCCTGTCATTTTAATCGGTGCAGGGCTTCCCCAATTAGTCGGTCAAGCTGGCCGAGCCAAATCCTATGCCGAAAGATTATTCGAATATCCCGAAATCGGCCCGCTCACCACCCCCGAAGCAAAGAAAGCATTAATCGCTCCGGCCGCCAAACTAGATGTCCAATATACCAATGAAGCGCTCTCAAAAATTCTATATTACACACAATCTTATCCATATTTTCTCCAAGAATGGGGGAAACATAGTTGGGAATCCGCAGCAAAATCTCCCATCACAGAAGAAGATGTCGACCATGCAACCGCTCTCGCCATTTCCGAATTAGACGCCAGTTTTTTCCGTGTTCGATTTGACAGGCTAACCGCCAACGAAAAAAAATATCTCCGCGCAATGGCCGAACTCGATCCAGGGCCCCATCGATCTGGAGATATTGCAACACTCTTAAGTAAAGACGTCCAAAAAGTGGCCCCCGTAAGAGCAACATTAATCAAAAAAGGAATGATTTTTAGCCAAGCTCATGGTGACAATCAATTTACCGTACCCTTGTTTGGAGAATTCATAAAACGCATCATGCCATCAATGACAGATTAAAATCATGCACAAAATTTTAACCCTCTTCATCGCCATCTGCTTGGCCACATCCACCTACGCGAAGCCGGTCCCGTTCTCGGTGACACTCGACGTACAAGGAAAATCCATCACCCCCTATCCGTCTCTCATGACCGAATATGGCATTTCCTATATCTCCGTAAATACCCTCAAGCAAATTACGCCCATGTCGATTCAAATCAACAATAAAGACAATAAATTCACCCTCACCCAAAAAAAATCAGGCATCACCCTTCTCATCACCCCGTATATGCGCGAAGTTCTGGTCAATGGCGACACCTTCTTTTTCAATAAACCGCCTTTATTTTTTGAAAACAGCCTCTATGTCCCCCTAGATACTTCCCTTAGCATGCTCGGCTATAGCATCAGCCCCACCGAAAATGGCTACACCATCAGCCCATCCAAACGCATCCGTGCAGAACAAACTATCGGCACCCAGGACCACCCCAACATCCTACTTGCCTCCACTGGCACCGAAATCTCAAGCACCCTGGATGATCATGTAATCCCAAAACTTCTTCCAGACAAGCCGCTTTATATTTCATTTGGAAGAACCCTTCACGACATTACCGACCATTTTTTCTATCAAGGTGATGTTCTATTCATTGATCTGAAAGAAGTCTTCCAAAAAGAAAACATCAGCATCCAGGAAACCGATACCAGCTACATCCTGACCAAAGCCAATAAAATTATCGAATTCTCAAAAAAGACTGCCTCCGTCACCATTACCGGCCCCAATTCCAAAACCAAAAAGGAAATCGAGCATCCCATTATCTCCAAAAATGGCCAGTTATTTTTCCCCATTAAATCCACATTAAATGCCCTCGATTTAGCCTCTTTCTGGGACAGAGAAAAACGCATCATCAAAGTCCTCATCAAAATCAAACAAATCAACATCGTCCAAACCGAAGACAATCGCCCCGAAATCCAGGTCATCACGTCCTACCCCATCGAAAGGCCCTCCATCCAATCCGATGACTTAACCAAGATCTATACGATCCAACTCCCTGACACCAAATCAGTTCTCGCAAAAAACTTATATGACCCCGTCGCCATCATCGAATCCATTAAAACCACCACCACCAAAACCAATACGTCCTACATGGAAATCACCGCAGCTCAGAATGCCGACTATCCCAATCTAATCCTCACAGATTATGGATTCCGAATCAGCTTCCACAAAAGCACCACAGAGGTCATCCAAGAGCCCTTAAAAGTAATCATCAAGTCCAAAGGCAACGTCCAATACTCCATAAGCAAATACAAAGCCGAAAATAAACTCATTATTGATATCCCCGACACCATCTGCAAACTCCCTCAATTAATCCGGTCCGAAAGCCCAATCCTCTATAGCCAAATCCGCACCTCCCAATTCACCGAGCTCCCTCTCCAAACCCGCATCGTCATCGACCTCGAAAAAAACGTCGAGCTAGATACCCATAAACTTCAAGGATCCAATATCGAACTTAATTTCAAGATAGTCGGCCCCAGAGAACAACAAATTAAAATCAAACCCATCCCAAGCCCTCTCCAGGCCAAAATCATTATCATCGACGCTGGCCATGGCGGTAGAGACCCCGGGGCCATCCATTCACGAGAATTTTTCGAAAAAAACCTCACCCTCGAAATCGCCAAACGCGTCGAAAAAAAGCTCACTAAAAAAGGCGCCTATGTCATCATGACCCGCACCGACGACACCAATACCAACCTCTCCACCCGTACCGAAATGGCCAACCAAAACAAAGCCGACATATTCGTCAGCATCCACTTCAACTCCATGTACAAACCAGAAATCGAAGGCACCGAAACCTATTACTACAAACCCAAAGACCGAGAGCTCGCCAACCACCTTCATGAAAGCATGACCAACGCCCTCAAAACCAAAGACAACGGCGTCAAAAAATCCCAGCTCTATGTCCTCAATCACAGCGAAATGCCCGCCACCCTCCTCGAGCCGCTCTACCTCACCAATAGCGGTGACTTCAAAAAAATCCAAAAAGAGGCGTTTAAAGAAACCCTGGCCAACTCCATCGTGGACGGAATTTCTAATTACTTCAAAGCAAAAAAATCCTAACTCACTTTTTAAAGGGGCATTGTTTAGAAATTTTTAAGATCGCGAGGGACCACGCTTCAAAGCGCGCAGGTTAACCAAAACCGTGTTGGGCTAGATCCCAATACTAAATCTGATTCAATAATATCTTGAAATCGGGTTTCATTTCCCGATACATAATATTCAATTTTCCCCTGCTTTTCGCCGCCCTTAATCTCAATTCCAGACAAGGCCTTCACAATGCCATCCGCAGGATTCACCAAAGTAACCCCCTTGGGACAAGTCTCTCTCCAAATCTCTTCCAAAAACGGATAATGCGTACACCCCATCACAATATGACTAGGATCAAAGATAATCGCCTCATTCAAAGCACGGTTCACTTCAGCAAGATCATCTAGATTAAATTCACCACGCTCAATTATCGGCACCAACGTCGGGCAAGCGAGCTCAATCACCTCAATGCTCGGATCCTTCGCCATAATCATTGACCGATACGCATGAGTATTCACTGTCGCCTGTGTCGCCATCACCACCACACGCTTAAACGCCTCATCCACCAGCTCGGGTATCGACGTCACTATCCCCGTCACCGGCAGATCATATTCCTTTCGAATCACATCCAAAAACTGACTACACGACGTATTACAAGCCATAATCAAGTGATTCACCCCACGGGAAATCAAAAACTCAATAATGCCCTTATTAATCTGCCACAATTCCTCATAAGGACGGCCTCCATAAGGCGCACGGGCGCTATCCCCAACATAACTATACTCACACCCCGGAAACGCCGTCACAACCCGCCTAAGCACGGTTAATCCGCCAATCCCAGAATCAAATAAACCAAAATGTGTCATCACTTAATTGTACCGTTCCACGTGAAACATAGGTAGGGTAAAAAAAACGCAAAAAAAAGGTGACTCCTAAGAATCACCTTACACTCGCCTGATAATGTACAGACGCCCGACTAGGGCGTCTCTACGTAAATCTATTTTTTCTTTGCCTTCATGCGTTTTCCGTATTTTTTATACTTATGTTTCCGCATTTTTTTACGGCGTTTTTTGATTAAACTACCCAACGCAAGCCTCCGTTAAATAAATGTTGCCTCAATACTAGGGACACAACAAGGAAGCCGTACTATATCACGCCCCGAACTTCCCCTCAACCCGACAAAACGAACAAATTCCGCCATCCGTCAAAACCGCAAAACAACACCTACAAAAGGCCATCCCCTGTTTCATCTTCATCTCATTCATCACGCGTAATTTCTCAGGAGACTCCCTCAAATCCGGCAACCCCTCTCCCAGGCCAGCTATGGGGCGATCGGCCGAATCTTCAGGCCTGAATACTACTTTCAATCTAAAAATCTTAAACTTCCGACCATGGGCTTTCGTGACTTCATTAATCCGATTCAAGACATCCTGTTGATAAAAAGCCACTTCACTAACCCACATTTGGTTAGAAGACTCGAGTACTAAAATCCCATTTTTAAAATAAGCTACCCTCAATTCCAGCGCCAACTTTCCCGCCATCTCCGCCCAATGTGCCTGAATAAATCGCGTAATACGGTGCGCGATAAAAAAGTCCTGATACCCCTTTTGATCCGCTAGAATCGACGATAAGTTATCCACAGAGCTCAATCCTTCCCGCCGCCACTCGATAAAGGGACAGGTCATCCGACAATTCCCGATCTTCTTCAAGCACTGTGGTATACACCACCTGAGCATACTCAGAAAAATCAGACATCAATGCTTTTTTCTTAGCCAAATCCAACTCCGCAAAGGCATCATCCAATAATAATACCGACACCCGTTTTTGGTCCGACCCCAATAGCAACAATTGAGAAAAAGTCATCAACAATGCAAATATCCGGGTCATTCCACGAGAATAATATCCCACCATCGGCATATCGCCCACTTTCACCACAAAATCATCCCGATGCGGCCCATAAAGCGACTGTCTAACCATTACTTCCTTACTGCGTTTCTCCGTTAATAATTGCAATAATTTAGCCCCATACTCATCCACAGAAACCCCATTCAAAAACCCGCTAAATGCATATTCTACACAGATATCATCCCCCTGATTGGGAAAATAAGACGCCAAATAAGGCGTCACTTTCTCCATCATCATCCCAATCGCCAAATTCCTAAACCGAACCAGCTCCGATCCCACCTGAGCCAATTGCTGATTAAGTAATTCAAGCATCTTCATATCCACAGACATCATCCCCAAAAGAGAATTTTTCTGCTTCAAAATCGACTGATATCTCCGATCAAATCCACTAAACTCAGCAAAATATCGTTCACAAAATAAATCCAAAAAATCGCGCCGAAACGACGGAGATTCTTGAAATAACCACAACACATCCGCCGACCAATACTGAACAGCCAACACACCCATTACAGTCCGATGAGTCTTCACAAACTCTCCATCCCACTGAATCCGTTTCGTCCCATCTCTCAAAAGGTCGATATAAAGCTTCTTATCCTCACCAAAACCCACCACAGACAGCCCTAATTGCGCCTTAGGCAGTAAAATACTAACCATCATATCCGATTGGGCCTTGGCCGGAGATTTGCCCGTCATCAAGAAATAAACGGCCTCCAAAAAATTCGTCTTCCCCTGATTATTCGGACCCAATACCACCGTCACACGAGGATGAAGCGTCACCACCTGCTCAACCAGATTCCGAAATCCCTTTATCCATACCTTATTGACCATAATCCATGTAGGGGCGCCCCTAGTGGGTGCCCTTTAATTTAAACCGAAACGGTCTCTGCTTGTTGGGATGGCGCCTGTTGAAAATCACTCGTTCTAATCGGCATAATAATATATTTATAATCCTGGTCAGACACTGGTTTCACCAAACATGGACTCAATTCATTATCAAATTCAACGCGTAAATCATCCATTTCCAAATTCTTAATCGAATCTAAAATCAAGCGGACATTAAAGGCAATCTTCGCATCCCCTTCTCCAGAAATCCTAGAAATCTGAAGTTCTTCTCTAAACTCTCCCATCCCCTGGGCGTTGGCATGAATTTCAAGCACATTATCCCTAAACAATAAGCGAATCACATTGTTCGACGCAAAGGCAATAATCGATGCCCGTTCACAAGCCTCCAAAAAAGCTCGTCTCGAAATAGAAAACGCATTACCTGCTCGCTGAGGTAATACCTGCTTATAATCCGGAAATTGACCTTGAATCACCCGTGACATACAAATCGTCTTACCAATCACAAATGACACTTGATGCTTAGAGATATTTAACTCAAATTGAGTATCAGGCTTGGCTTGGGCAATAATACGTCCAAACTCATTCATCACCTTAAACGGGACAATCACAGAAAACTGAGGGTCCGGCAACGACGATAAGCGATGATTCTTAATCGACAACCGATATCCATCTGTCGCCACAAAAGACAATTGATCACCTTCACTCTTCACTAAAATCCCATTCAAAAACTGCTTGGTCTCATCAAACGAAACCGCAAAAATCGTATACTTAATCAACTGCTGCATATCCTCAACCTTAAGCTGAAGTGCAGTCCCATGCTCAATAATCGGAAATATCGGATACTCATCCGCCGAAAGACCCATAATATGAAAATCAACGCGATTATCTGCCTGAATTGTCACATTAAACCGATCATCCATCGTAATCACTAGCTGCTGATTCTGAAGCTTAGACACAATACTGCTCAGCGTCTTAGCCTTCAGCAATACCGCACCATCCTCCAACCCATCAACGACCACTTGAGTTTCAATCCCAAGTTCCAAATCATTTCCTCTAAGCGTCAACACATTCCCACTCAGAGACAAATAAATATTCTCCAACACTGGCAACGACGTCCTAATCGAAACTGCTTTCTCAACTATACTTAATCCTGAAAATAGAACACTACCCTTACAAGTAAATTTCATTTTTATAAGCCTCCTTTCTTAAGATAAGTATTAAATATATATAGTATTAGTAATAGTATAGGGCTGTGGATATGTGGATATCCTACCCATTTGTCTTGTTCTGATAATCCATTTTAAACCCCAACCCCATATGGATATCTCACTAACAACCTCTAACAACTTTAGCAATCCCACGATTATACACATTTTATCAACAACCATACCAACACTTTATCAACAGGCTAAACAAGATGATTATTCATCATTCCTAATATTAGAAAGTAATACCTGGATAATCGATTTAGTCGCACTATCCGATGCCATCATCACCTTAATTTTGTCACAGGCATGCATCACAGTAGAATGATCTCTCTTCCCAAAATTTTCTCCAATCTTAGGCAAGGATACATTGGTTAATTCACGAGCAAGATACATTCCAATCTGCCTTGCATAGGCCAGTTCCTTAGTTCTATTTTTAGAACACAGCTCCACATCAGAAATTTGAAAGTAATCACATACTTTTCGCTTAATCAAAGAGATACTAATCGGCGTCTCCTGACGAATTCCAATAATATCCTGGATGACATTACTCGCAATCGACAAAGTTACCTCAGTATTCAATAGAGACGCATATGCGACAATCCGAGTAAGGGCACCTTCCATCTCACGCACGTTTGTGGGGATTTGAGTGGCAATAAAGTGTAAAATTTCATCCGAAATCACCAATTGGTTTAATTCCGTCTTTTTTCTCAAAATCGCAATTCGCGTTTCAAACTCAGGGGGTTGAATATCCGCAATCAATCCCCACTCAAATCGTGTTCGCAGACGATCTTCTAATGTCGGGATCTCCTTAGGAGGACGATCTGACGTAATAATAATCTGACGGTTACGCCCATGAAGTTCATTAAAAGTATGAAAAAACTCTTCCTGAGTTTGCTCTTTACCCGCTAAAAATTGAATATCATCAATCATTAATACATCACATTGCCGATATTTTTCTCTAAATGAATTAAGTTGCTTATCTTTAATGGCATTAATCATGTCATTGGTAAATTTTTCAGAAGATACCAGCTTTAAAACAGACCCCACAAATAACTGTGAAATCCGATTTCCAATGGCATGAAGTAAGTGGGTTTTCCCAAGTCCAACTGACCCATAAATAAATAAAGGATTATACGCCTTCGCTGGGGCCTTAGACACCGCCTCAGATGCCGCATGAGCAAACCGATTATTATGACCAACAATAAAATTATCAAAGTTATATTTAGGATTAAATATATCCACAGTCATTGGTCCAATCGATGATTTTTCACTATGAGAAGGTGTGGAAAAAATATTAAGTTGAGCTTCAGCCCCATCACCGGGCACCACACTATAATCAATAATTACGGCATCTAATCCATTTTCATGAAAATGATATCTCAAAATAGATTCACAATTTTCCTTAATCCAATTTCTAGAAAACATATTGGGAACATCTAATGTTAAAACCGGAGGAAAATATGTGCGAGGTGTCGCAGATGAAATAAAAGTCTGATACCCCGACTCTGATAAATGATTCCGCAAACATCCAGTAATGACGTCCCAAATCTCCTGGTAAGACTTCGCTGGGTTTTGGTTTATCAACAAGTTATCCACAATTTATCCCCCAGCCTTGTTTTAGGCTCTTTACACAGAAAAAAAAGGCAATTAAACGATTTTTCATGATATTTTCTATTCCTATCCACAAAATAAGGCATTGTTATTAACAAGTTATCCACAATGTTTTCAACAGTCATCTAAAGAGACTTCAAGACAACCCGAATCGCGTCTTCAACAGACATATCCGAGTGTAAAAGAGCCGACGATGATTCTACCCCACGGCGAATCTCATCCTGCGAGTATCCTAAAATTTTCAAGGCAGAAGTCAAATCATCACGATAGGATTTATCGACAGTTTTGTACGTCGAATTGGCAGGCGACACTGCAGATTGAGTTAGTTTAATTTCAGACATTTTATCTTTTAATTCAACAACAACACGTTCTGCTAATTTTTTACCCACACCCGATACCGCGGTAAGAGCATGAAAATCCTGATTCGCAATAATTGAGACTAAATCATGGCTTGAAAATGTCGATAAAAATTTAATCCCCACTTTAGGGCCAATCCCCGAAATGGACGTTAAAATCATAAACACATGACGGTCTTCCAAAGATGGAAATCCATAGAGTACCTGTGAATCTTCCTTAATATGGTGATAAATGTAAAGGGTTAAAGGCCCACCGACATTATTTAATGACCCAACCATCGAGTCTGGGATGAATACTTCATAACCAACTCCATTCACATCAATAATCGCCGATTTTTCAAGTAATAAAGACAATGTTCCAGATAAAGAAATGATCATGAAAGCGATTGTATAAGATGAGAATGACTGTGACAAATTGCAATCGCAAGCGCATCAGCTGCGTCATCAGGTCGAGGAATTGCCGTCATCCCCAGAAGTTGTTTAACCATATACTGCACCTGCTGTTTTTCGGCACGACCATACCCGCAGACGGCCTGTTTAACCTGTAAAGGCGTATATCCAGACACGGGTAATCCATATTCTTTAGACTTTAGTAAAATAACCCCACGGCATTGGGCAACGGCCATTGCAGTACTTGTATTAGTATTAAAAAATAATTCTTCAACAGAGACCGCCGTCGGTTTAAATTGAGTAAGAACCGCAAAAAAAGACTGAGATAACATTAATAACCGATCAGGCAGAGGTGTCTTGGCTGGAGTTTTAATCACCCCATAATCGACCAATGACAACCGATTACCCTCCGCGCGTATTACTCCATAGCCTGTGGTTGCGAGTCCGGGATCAATTCCCAAAAAAATCATGAAAAAGACAATGAATTAAGATGAATAGAAATAAAATCTGACGGAGACACTCGATTTTTAAAGGTCACTTTTTTAGCGCTCGTCATCACCACATAAAAAGGAGCTGCATAAGCATCATGTTCAATATGCAGGATTAACCCTTTCATATCGGCAATAAGACGGCCATCTTTACCTTTAATTTCGGCATCACAAGTAATTTGAGTGTAATCCGTAGGGGGTATATGTCTTAAAACAAGCATACATAAATCTTCAACCGCAATCATTTGCATCACACCCATCATTACCGGCAACCCTGGGAAATGTCCCCGAATTAACGGGTGAGACAGAGGATATTCATACTCTCCAATCGCATACTGAGCTTCTAAATCCATATGAACCAATCGATCAATCGCAATCATATCTGGGGATTTTGGAAACGATACTAAGTCTTTCTCAAGATGAACCGTTTTAGGATACTCAAAAATAGCGGTACTTTGCGGGGCCTTTTCACCTGAAACCGACGATTGCTTTGCCACGAATGCCGTCATTGCTCCAGACGCGATATCCTGGCCACCCGACTTCACACAACCTGAAAACTGAATAAATGGCCCTTTTTGTGCTTCTTTTTGGACACTTCCTATCATTTCATCCCCTAAAAGAGATAGCTGGGTCATCACAAAATTACGAATTCCGGCATAAAATAAAATCTCATCATCCTTAACCCCGCCACCAGACACAATAGAAGCCAAGGCTAATATTTCCATAAGCACAGGTGAAATAATGACAGAATGCCCTTCTAAAGTGCGGCGATAAAACAAGGACCGATTTAATTCATCAGACTCTGTAACGGTTAAAGAAAAGGAGCCTTTTGCGGCAGATTCATCACTAATCGTGACTGTATCTAAAAGCATATTCTCAAATCGATGAGGAAGTTGAGATTCAATCGCGTAACGATCTAAATGAGACGCCATCTGATTAATCCCGACTAAGTAATGACCGAAGTTCTTCTAAAGACTTCGTTAAAATTCGGGAGACATGCATTTGAGATAATCCCACACGAGTGGCGATCTCCAACTGTGAAAACCCACAATAAAACCGTAAATAAATAATTTCCTGATTACGCTCTGGGAGATTAGAAATAACTTCCCTGAGGGTTTCTTTATTCAAAAGGGCATCCTCATTGCCATCCACACCAATCGTATCTAGCAATGTCGGAGAATTATTTTCCATTCCAGATGAAAAATCACCTTTAATCGACGGAGCATCAAGTGAAATTACGGTCGCATTTTGAGAGCATTCCATTGCCTCTAAAATACGCTCTTCAGTTTCACCCATGGCATCTGCAATTTGGGGTACAGTTAAGGAGTGTCCATTATAGGCGGCTTGTTGAACCATGGATCGTACTTTGGAGGACAATTCCTGTAATTTACGGGGGGCTTTGACGAGTCGGTTTTTATCTCTGAAGTAATGCTTGATTTCGCCAATAATATTGGGTGTTGCAAACGTTGAAAAATCCACATCCATCGATGGATCAAAGCGATCCAGAGAACGCAATAGACCAATCATACCCACTTGGCAGAGGTCATCTGTGTCGCTTTTATTATAGGAAAATTTGCGAGCAATAAAATCAACGAGATTTTGATACTTAACGACGATCTCTTCACGCAGTTCTGGACGGCGCGTGGACACATACTCTAACACTACAGAATCTTTATCGCCCAATGAACCACCAATTAAAAAGAGAGTTGATTTTCAGCTTATCACACCTGCTGATATACTTTCAAATAATGTACAGCTACGATTCCAGAACAATTCAAAAAGGCGATGTCTTTCTCTGTTTACCCGGAGGAGAAATTCACATTCAAACCGCACTCAAAAACGGAGCATCCGAGGTACTTAGCGTCACCCGATCCGAAATGGCTAAAATCGCACATTCGGCCTATGGCAACCCCTCCAAAACCCTCACTGTAATTGGGGTGACGGGCACTAACGGAAAAACCACTGTTACTCAGTTAGTTAATGATGTCCTAAATAAAGTCGGATTTAAGTCCTGCGTCCAAGGCACGATCACCCACCAACTCACCACGCCAGAATCTCTCGATACCGCGAAAGCCATGACCACTCATCTCCAAAATGGCGGAACCCACTATGTCATGGAAGTCTCTTCCCACGGCATCCATCAAGACCGCATTAAAGAAATCCACTTCAAAGTGAAATTACTCACTAATATCACTCAGGATCATTTGGACTATCATGGGACTTTCGAGGCCTATCAAGCCGTTAAATTATCCTTTATGGCCAACACCCCTGAGACAATTTCAATCATGCCAGAAGACTTTCAAAAAATAGACTTAGGATTTACTCCGCATCTCAAAGGGCGATTTAACCTAGATAATCTCAAAGCGTCTAAAGCGATTCTCCTTGCTCTAGGAATGTCTCAAGAAGAGATCATCACTCACTTATCCACATCTCCACCGCCACCCGGTCGATTTGAAACGCTGTCACTGGGGCAGCCCTATACCGTCATAGTAGATTTTGCCCACACACCCGATGCATTAGAGAACATTCTTACCGAAGCCAAACTGATGGCGGATCATGACGGCGGAAAGGTCATCAGCGTCTTTGGATGCGGCGGAAACAGAGATACTGGAAAACGCCCAAAAATGGGAGCAATTTCGGAAAAATGGTCACACACCACCATCATCACCTCCGACAATCCCCGGGACGAAAATCCTCAAGACATCATCGCTGATATTTTGAACGGCATTCAATCCAAGCTGAATGCCATCGTCATCGAAGACCGAAAGGACGCCATCAACCACGCCATCTCTATGGCCGCTCCCCATGATGTCATCGTCATCGCGGGTAAAGGACACGAGAAAACCCAAATAAGTAGAGGGATTTCCCTCCCATTTAGCGATCAGGATACGGCCAGTCAGGCCATCAAAAATCAACTCAAAAGGGCATAACTATGGATATCTGTACTGATTCGCGACAAATCAAGCCTGGGCAAATTTTTATCCCCATTCAAGGCCCCAATTTTGATGGGCGAAAGTTTATTGATGAAGCCGTCCGAAAAGGCGCTCAAATACTCGATGTCAATTTAGAAGACTACGCTAAAAAGTACAGAAAAAAACTCAAATGTCATGTCATCGGCATCACCGGTTCCGCAGGAAAAACCACCGCCAAAGACATGCTCTACTATGTCCTCTCCCAAAAATTCAATGTCATCCGTACCGAAGAAAATCAAAACAATGAAATTGGCGTCCCGCTCACCATCCTTAAGGCGGACTCGAGCACCGACATCCTCATCGTCGAAATGGGTATGCGTAAGCGCGGCGAAATAGCTCAACTCACCCGCATGGTCAGGCCCACCCACACCGTGATCACAATCATCGGCAACGCGCATATCGAGATCCTCAAAACCCAGCGCAACATCGCCTTGGCCAAAGCCGAAATTTTTCAACACCCCATCAAAGGTGAGCGTGAGAATCGCTTTGCCTTTATCAACTTTAATACGCCCTATTACGGACTCCTCAAAACTAAAGTCGAGACCCATGGATTTAAATTACTACCCTTCAAAGGCAGTACCAAAGTTGATCAAACCCTCAACCTTTGTTACGAAGTAGGTCATCACTTTGGACTAAGCGATGCCGAAATCGAAGCTGGACTCAAACAATACCAACCCTCTAAGCACCGCATGACCATCCACAAACGACCCACCGTAACGATTATTGATGACAGCTACAACGCCAATCCCGATGGAGTCGTCTACGCCATGCAGCACATCAAGCGAATCCGTGGCCGAAAAATGGTCGTTTTGGGCGATATGCTCGAGTTAGGCGACAAAGCAGACGAGCTTCACAATTCCCTCATCCCAGAAGCGATTGAAAACGAAGTCTCGTGCATCTTTACAATGGGCCCCCACTCAAGCCAAATGCAATCCGATGAAATCTCCATCATGAATTATCTGGATAAGGCCAAATTGCATCAAGAATTACTCCAAGAAATCAAGCCTGGCGATGTCATCCTAGTTAAAGGATCACGGGGAATGAAGATGGAAGAAACTGTTCAGTTCTTATTGGAGAAATTTCAAAAGTAGAACTTCAATAACAATCCAAGCGATCCAGTACTGGCGATATCACACAGTAATGGGTGCTCTGGCTCTTAAATAGAAAAGCGAAGTCCCAATTCATGGGCGGTTTCTACCTGATCAACTTGAATTACATGAAACCAATAGACCACTTGTACATTGACATCTGAACCCGGAATAAATATTAGAGAGAGATCTGAAAACGGATACCCTCCAAATGAAGCTCCAACTCCATATCTTGACACAGAAAAGTCATCGTCCGCCACAATATCACCATGAAATCCCAAGTGGATTGGAGTGAGAGATTGGGGAAGAGATGGCAAATATTGAATTAACCACCTTGATTCATCAAAATCAGTACTTAATCGAGAATTAAAATGATCAAAGCGATAATCCGCTTCTAAAACAACCTGCCGCCGAAGCTCTTCAGGAGAATCGGCACTCTGCCACTCATAGTCTGAATGGATCGCATTATGAGTATAAGCCCCCACACTTAGCCCTTTGTATTGGGTATCATAATAAACCCCCGCATCAACAGCCGAATAAGAGACCTCATCCGTATTAAGCTGGCGATTAAATTGCGTTCCTCGTAGGCCAACTCGAAGTTTTGGCGAACACCTAATCGCAACCGCGCCGCTAAGTCGGGTTAACTCATCTGTATAGGGACGGGGGCTTGTACTTAAAACATCAGGGTTAAAAAATAAAAGTCCTCCAGCCGCAAATGCAATATTATCCAGCGACAAGTAAGCCATAAGCGTATCTTGAAAATAGCCAGAAACATCAGGCTTAGTAGAATAAGCGGTTGAAATCTGATCATTAGGGGTCGCCCCCAAAATACGAGCAGGGTTTTGAAACACAAACCCAATTTCATTATACTGTCCGCCAATATCAAATAAATCAGAGTGAAAAAGCCCTCTTTCAAGTACAAATGGATAACTTTTGGCAAAAATCGGAGTCCATATTAATAACCCAAACAAAAACCAAGACGCGATAAATTTACTCATTTAATCCCTCACTTTAGTAAGCTCGTCTCGGTCAAGATCATACAGGTGAATCCCAAAAGACGGTTGGTCCGCCTGCGATAAAGTGTACCCGCTTGCCTGGTATACCTTCTTTTTTGATAAAGCAAGCTTTTGACCATTAGGTGAAAAGGAGTAGGAATCAAGTGTTAAAAAATCATACGAAAGAGTCTTAGTCGTCACAGAGTCTAAATCTAAATTATAAGTAAACATAACACCGTCTTTCACCGAGAGAAGCCGATTTTGAGCGGCATCATAAAACCCCGGCCTAATATTATGATTTAAAACCGTAACCGTATCCGAATTGAGGCTGTAGAGTGCCGCCTTCTGTGAGCCATGGCTGTAAAAAAATAGTTCTTGGTTGTTTTTCCACACAATATGTCCGCCATCATTGCGCTCCTTAATTAAAGCGCCATTCAAATCATAAATAAAAAACTTTTCATCGTTAATGCTAATGCCAAAATGCTGTCGATCAGGACTCCAAACGATACGGGGGAATAAAAAAGAGAGCGAAATCCGACGTGGATAGCTAAACTCCCCATTTTTAACTATTTTGAGGTAAGCCTCTTGGTAACCATTGTCGATCAAATAACCAAATAGGGTAGAGACTCCAAACCCGCTAAAAGAAGAGATTTCATCGTACCAGGGGACATCTAAAATAACAGTTTCGATTAGACTTTCAGGGTTAATTTTCACAATCTGATGCGTCTCTTTTCGAGACTCGCCATCAAAGCTGATTGACGATCCATAATCAATCCTACTTTGTCTTTTACTTGCAATAAGGTCGCCATCAGCTGTCCAATTAACCTGGTAGTATCCGACATACTCCCGTTTAACGGATTGAAACTGCCCACAGCCTGAAAGCACGGAGAGAAAAAGAAATAAAAGAGCTAGCCTTCTCAATCGCGCACCTTGGTCAACACATCGGTTTCTAGGTCGTAGAGATAAATTGCGAGGGCTGATTGTAATTCTATATCTGGGGGGGAGATATAAAACCCTCCCCAGCTGGAAAGTAACAGTTTTTTTCCATCTGGCGAAAAATAGTGAACTCCTAGCTTTTGATAGTCATAAGAAAGATTTCTAGACGTAATTGTTTCTGTGGAAAGATTATATTGATACAATATCCCATTTTCTACACTGGAGAGCAGGTTTTGAGTCGGGCTAAAGAATTCGGGCTTAAAAGAAAATGCAAACAAGGAAACCGATTCTGTAGTCATATTATAAAGTGCCAATTTGTCACTTGATTGATCATAAAAAAATAATTCAGTATCATTTTTCCAAACTGCATTTATGCCTAACTCTCTTTCTTTTATAAAATTAAGCTCTGTACCGTATATTCGAAATCGATTTTCTTCGTTGATCACCATGAGGGTCTTTGCTGGATTAAGAAATAGAGATGCAAAAGATGACTCAGTTGCAACGCTTGCTTCCTCTGCTTGATCAGGAAAAATAATTTTTTTAATGACATAACTTCGACTGAGTCTTGATACTCCAATATAGCCAACAAATTCACCCTTTTTTCCGAAAAAGTAACCTGGGCCATCATCCCATGGGATATTGGCTATCTTTTCTTCTGTTAAATCTTTAGGATCAATTTCTGAGATCCATTGATTTGCAAAAACGGCTTCGGAGTTATCTGACCCTTGAATTTGATTGTGACGATATGAAGTAATAATCTTCTGATCACTTGTCCAGCCTAGAGCATAATATCCCTCTGAGTCTTTTTTCTGGGACCCACACCCTGTCAGGGTAATTAGAAGGGGCCATATCAGCAATCTAGTAAGAGTTCTATTTTTGATCCTCATTTGGAGATATAAACAAGTGCTCGTTTATCAGGAGAAACAGGTAGTAGTTTTACGACATCTCCCTCACGATGCCCTACGTCGGCGGCCGCCTGCCCATCCACCCATCGATTTCTAAGCTCGTCCCGCCAAACATAAGCCCCATCCCCCACCTTCTCTCTCAATTTCAAAATGATCTCCTCCCTACTCACAAAGGTCGTAATATAAACTGGAATTTTAACCTTAAACCAGCCGATCCTGACTTTTTTATATTTCCATTTATAGTCCGCGCAATCTCTAAATACTTTAGCGCCCACTTTGTCGTTGTGGATATCCATTAAGGATGCTGACGATCTATCTTTTTCCCTTGCGTTCGTAAATTTTTCGCCCCAGCTTTGGCCTACAGATGGATGAATAAATGGAATGCCCACACCTGCACATGCTACCAGCGCTGCCCAATAGGAATGCTGAAATGAGTTGGGAGGGCCATCTTTGTCATGATCCTTCCCATACAATAAACGGGCAATAATGGGGGCTTCCGCACAGGTCCATAATGTGTGAACCGCAAAAAATGGATAGATTAACAATAATGTAACTTGCTCCGAAGAAAGAAGCATTTTTTCATCACTTCCAATATCCACAAATTGCCCAACCTGATCCACCATGGACTGCTGAATCCCCGCAATCCCCGCCGCAATCTGATTTTGCACCTCAGGCTTGGTCAATTCACCAAAGGTCATAAATCGTTTTTCAGCTTCAATCCGCTGATACTTTTTTTCAAGTTTTTCCTGAATCTGTGTGGCCAACTCTTCTTCGCTAATCCCCAAGTCTGCGGTAGTTCTAACATCTTCACTTGCAATACTCATATTGTTGGCTAGGCGTTGGGACATGACGATTTTGTTGGCTTCCTGTTCCACAAATTC
>CAMCZW010000016.1 GCA_945888435.1 bacterium UBP8_UBA817 | reverse complement strand
TCAACCCGATTAACAACTTCAGTATATACCTCCACTGTAGCAAAAACAGTTTCTTTAGTGCCGTCAGCAGATTGGACAATAAATCCTGCATTAGGCCACTTTGCCATTAATTCCTCGGCAGTGATGGACTCAAGATTAGCTGGAAACTGACGTTGATACTGTTGATACAGTGCGCCGCCCTCCGCATTTTGATGGGATGGGGACAGGCTACCGGTTTCGGCATGATTATTAGATGGATTGGCTTTGCCGCAGCCGGTTAAGGCAAGCGCGACACAAGAGATCCCCACTAAACTCATGATGCCCGATTTAAAATTTAACATTCCCAACGCCTCCAATTTACAGTCTCTTACAAAAGATACCATTGTTAACTAAAAAATAAAATTATTATTTCATGATGAATAACTTGTTGATATCATATTTTATATTAAAAATGTGACGTATAAAGAGAGTTGCTTAGGAGCGTTAGGGTGAGATTAAAGGAGGTGCTAATTCTATTTCTGATGTCAGGATCGGTGGCAGCCTCCTCTATTCAGCTGCAGTTAGGGCCTTATCACGGCGAAACTACCTACCAAATTGGCGGAAGGATAGATGCAAACGATCTCAGTATCCCATTCCATTTTCCAGTCAGTGAGCTTAGATTTCCGATGGATGTGATTGTTGCAAAAGTTGACGTAGATATGCTGATTTATGAGAAAATAAATTTTAAATTGTCAGCAATTCATAACCTTAATCGCAATTCGGGGTTTTTAGAGGACTCAGACTGGCTATCCTCAAATTCAAAAAATCCTGATATTTTTTCTAAAAGCGATGCCACTGTGGATCTGTGGGAGATTAATGTAAAGTCGCAGTATCGTCTCACTAAAAATTACTGGACCGGCATCGGATTAATGGCAAGCCAACGAGCCTTTGCCGCATCAAATGTCACTCAGATTTACCCCAATGATCCAAGTAAGCCCCCAATTACCAAAAGCGGAAAAGTAATTACATACAGCCATTCGCAACTAACTCCATTTTGGGAATTTGGCATCGACCAGCCTCTCAAAGACAAGCTAAGCATGCAAATAGAGTACGGATACAGTCCCTATGTGTGGGTATCCGACAGGGATGATCATCTGCTCCGATCAAAACTGGCTACCGGAAGCCTAATCGGCCAGAGTTATCAGTGGAAATTTGGGCTAACATACCCTCTAAGCGAAAATCTCTCAGGAAACCTAAGCTATGTCTATCAAAATATGACGGCCACCGGTCGGCAATCCCAATCACGTTACCAAGATACTTCCGAAGGACCAAAGGGTCCGATTGCCGAGCTGGACCAAAGAAGCTTGAGCGAGCATTGGGCACTAACAATGGGGATGACCTATCAGTTTAAGAGGGCAACCTCTAACACCCCAGAGAGTGATTTGATGATTCAGGAGAGCAGTCCTAAGATAACCCCCATTATTGCGCTAGACCATCGAGTTCCGCTTAATCACTGGAAAGCTGCCACAGGGCCTCTTATAGAGCTGCACTCTAATCGAGGGACCGTTGGGCTTGGATATTTCAGTGGGCAAAATCAGGTTGATGTAGTGAGCGCTGGCAGATACACCTCACTCCCAATCTATGGCATTTGGAATACGCCGGTATCAAAGTGGCTAACCCTAGAACTGGGCGGCGGATATTCCATTAACCACAACGACATTGATATAAAAGCCTCAAGTCGCTTAGACCAGCTTGGATATCTCAATGCTGATGAGCAGATCTCGTCATCTCCATTTATACTGATTGGAGTTCAAGTTGCCGCACCAAAAAGTCAACAAAAGGTGAGTTATGGGATAAGATATTCTTACCAAGAGCCGACGATAACGGCCCGTAGTCAGTCGTATCGGTATCAAGATAAAATAAAAATAGCCCAAATTGAAGCAATGATTAGGGTACAATATTAAATAATCCCCTTCTGTTTATTGGAGTATTTTCAACCATGTCTGATTATATTTTTTACTTAGTCCTAGTTTTATCTGTTGTCTTACAAAATATGCTCATACATCTTTTTCAAAGATATCAACTCTTTCAGCCTATTTACACCTTGAGCCCCGATAGCCATCAGCAAAAAAAATGGGTGCCCAGCTTTGGTGGATTAGGGATTATCACGGCTATTGTCATTGGTGTGATGGCTTACGGAAAACCCTCCCCCACGATTGCATGGTGCATGATCAGCACATTAGTTTTTGCCCTGATTGGGGTTGCAGATGATTTCAAATCCCTCACCAAAAAAGTAAATAAAGGGTTAAGTGTCACGGAAAAGCTAGTATTACAGGGGGTAGTCAGCGCGGCATTGGTACTCACCTTGCACCTATTTATCACCCCGCTTCACTCGATATGGCAGGGCGTCTTTTATGTCATTATTTTTGTAGGGGCCACCAATGCTACCAATTTAACCGATGGGTTGGACGGGCTACTATCGACCCTCACGATTATTTCGCTTCTCGGGATGGCGATTTTTTTGGAGCAAGCCCATGTGCTTCCCTTTTACTGGCCATTAATTAAGGTGACGATCGCCGCTCTCCTCGGGTTTTTAGTCGTGAACTGGAGTCCCGCCAAGATTTTTATGGGAGATACAGGATCTCTCGCCTTGGGCGCACTAATGACGTCCATCGCGATGACAACCAATGTCATGATGGTCATGTGGGTGGGCGCGATTTACATTATCGAAGCCCTCTCCGTCATCATCCAGGTCACCTGGTATAAAAAAACCAGCAAGAGAGTCTTTTTAATGAGTCCTCTTCATCACCATTTTGAATTGTTAGGCCTAACCGAAGTCCAAATTGTCAGTTTATTTGCAGCCATTCAAGCCCTCGTCATTGGAGTTGTTCTGTGTCTCCAATAACAAATATTCTCAGCGAAAAAATAGGTATCTTGGGAGAAGGCGTGACGGCTAAAGCGGTCAAAGAAACCTTAGTCCGACTCGCTATCCCCATTTTTGATTTAAACGAGGCCACGGTAATCGTCACCAGCCCGGGGATTCCGCCAAGCCAGTTCCCAAATCATGATGTCGAGTGGATATCCGAAATCGATTTAGCCGTTCTTTTGCTTCGCCACTTCAACCTTCTTCCTACACTCATTGCGGTGACCGGTACCAACGGAAAAACCACCGTCACCTCTTGGATATCTCACCTCATCCAGGCCCCCGCATTTGGAAATATCGGCATCCCCCTCATCTCTGCCGTGGATCCCTCAACAAAATACCCTGCCGTCGTCGTCGAAGTCAGCAGCTATCAAATCGAGCAATCCCACTATTTCACACCCGATATCTCCGTCATGCTCAACATCACGCCCGATCACCTGGAGCGCCACGGAACCATGGACGAATACGCCACCCAAAAAGCAAGGCTCCTCCAAAACACCACTGCCAAAAACCATGTCATTTACCTAGAGAATGATCCCTATATCCAACGCTATATTGCAGACTATCCCACACAAAAAGTCCCTTACTCTGTCTCCCATCCTCTCGCTCAAAAAACAACGACCATTCAACTCAAAGGAAAGCATAACCAGGAAAACGCCATCGCCTCATACTTGGCCGCCCAAATTTATGGCCTCCCTACCGATATCATCGACACGCGCCTCGCGACATTTTCAGGTGTCGAACACCGAATAGAGCCCATTCCAAATCCGTTAGGGATTGAAATCTACAACGACTCCAAGGCTACCAATCCAGACTCTACCATCATGGCCATTCAGTCCTTCACCGCCCCCATTCATCTCATTTTATGTGGATACGACAAGCAGCTCCCTCTAGAGCCATTAATCAATCCTATTGTGGCCCATGTGAAATCGGTCATCGTTTTTGGAGAAATTAAAAATAGATTTATCACCGTATTTAACTCAGATTCTCAAACTTCAGGCATCCCAATTCATCAATGTGATACACTCCGTGAAGCGATTCAACACTCATTAAAAGTAGCTAGAAAATCAGAAATCATCCTATTTTCTCCCTCATGCTCCAGTTTTGATCAATTTCAAAATTATGAAGATCGGGGACGACAATTTAAGCAAGAAGTCCAAAATCAAATTAAAAAATGTCTGGAGCTCAAGAAATGAAAAAACAACCCGTTGATATCGTATTTCTTCTTGCGGTAATTGGGTTGATTTCAATCGGAATCATCATGATTTTCTCCACTAGCCCGACCATCGGACTGATGAGTTATAAGGACGGCTATTATTTCATTAAACGACACATGATATTTACCATTTTAGGGATCATTGCCATGGCCGTCGCTATCAAACTCCCTACTAAATTCTATAAAAAATGGGCCCTTCATGGATATATTTTGTCGGTTATTTTAATGGCCATGACGATGATTCCGGGCTTAGGGGTGTCGATTGCCGGGGCAAGACGGTGGTTAAATTTGGGAATCCAATTTCAGCCGACTGAAATCCTTAAATTTTGGATTATCGTGTATGCCGGCGTCTTTTTTAGCAATAAAAAGCTCAGCCAGCTCAAAAAGTTTAAAAGCGGATTTTTACCCGCCATGCTCATTTTAGCGATACCCGTCTTTTTCTTGGCTCAGCAGCCGGACTTGGGGAATACCGTCTTGATTGGAGGAATTTTCATCCTGCTCATGTACATCAATATGATTCCTCATAAGCAAATCATAACGCTAGTGGGCGGGGGTATTGGGATGGCCACTTTAAGTATTTTGGCCAATCCTTACCAATTGAAACGAGTCAAAACCTTTCTCTCTCCATGGGATGATCCTTTGGGAATCAGTTACCACATTATCCAGTCGTTCATTGCCATCGGATCTGGGGGTATTTTTGGACAAGGATTAGGCGAAAGCAAGCTAAAATACGCCTACCTGCCTCTCCATTATGCAGATTTTATTTTTTCAATTGTCTGCGAAGAAGGGGGCTTAATCTTTGCCAGTTTAACCATCTTTTTATTTTGGCTGATGTTTAAGCGCGGTATGGAAATCGCCAAACGCCAAACCGACATGTATCTCCAAACCCTCGCAGCGGGACTCACCTTAACACTGGTGTTGCAAGGGGTCATCAATATCGGATGCGTCATTGGCCTCCTCCCCGTCACCGGAATCCCCCTAACCTTTATCAGTTTTGGGGGCACGGCCTTCGTCGTCTCCATGTTTTATGCGGGCGTTATCTTAAATATTTCTCAAAACACAAGTTATCTCCACACAAAACCAGAGGCTGAAGCTCCAATAGCGCACCCACTTCACCGTGGCCTCCATGGATAACCTCAAGCCTATCGTCATGACCTGTGGCGGTACGGGCGGGCATATCTACCCCGCAATCGCGCTGGCCCAAACCATCACCCAAGCCAGCGGCCAAAAAATCCACTTCATCGGCACTTCTACACGAGAAGACGCCAAAATCATTCCCAAATACCACTATCCATTTACCGCAATTATGGTGAGCGATAAAAACAAATTAGCACTCATCCCAGCCATCATTAAAGCCTTTCTTCTCCTCATAAAACTAAAGCCATCCTGTGTGATTTCTACTGGCGGGTTTAGTACGATTCCTGCTTCCATCGCTGCCATCATCAAAGGGATTCCGCTCTATCTTCTTGAGCAAAACGCCATCGCTGGCCGAACCAATCTGCTTTTCGCAAGATTCGCTACGCATATTTTTACAGCATTCAAAGACACTCGGCCCCTATTTCCTCAGAAAAAAACAACTCATGTGGGTAACCCTATCCGTACCCAATTCGCCAAAGACAAGACCGGCCAATTCATTTCAAGCATTAAATTTGAAAAGCCGCCGTTATTAATATTTGGGGGCAGCCAAGGCGCACGCCACATCAATCATGTCATCAGCGCCAATTATGCTCATCTCATCGATCAGGATATTCCCTTCATCCATATCGTAGGCCAAACCGGATATCCGCAGCTCGTCACCCAACTCATCCCCTCCCCTTATTGGGAAAAGGAGTCGCATCTGGATATGTGGATATCCAAAACCGGTCAGCAAGTCATCCTCCCCTACTGCGAAGCCATGGACATGCTCTACCATATTTCAGGTATCGTCATCGCCAGATCCGGGGCCACCACCACCGCCGAGCTCGCCCACTTCCAAAAAAAGGCCATCCTCATTCCATTCCCCCACGCCAAAGACGACCACCAAACCGCCAACGCCATCGCACACAGCGCTGAGTATCCCTCCCAAATCATCACCGACACCCAGCTCACCTGGGAGACTATCGCCCAAGCCATTACAGCGTTAGCCAAGCAACAGCCCCCCCCTCAAAAAGCAAACTCTCCTGCAGAGGAAATCTGCAAAATAATCCGTGAATCTAATCGAAAATTAAACTAAATTCACGTTTTTTTGATAAATTATCGTGAATTAAGTATAATTTAAACTATGATTGTCACTTTGCAAACAAGAAAACGCCTACAGGAGTTAAAGCAACTCTTTGATCAATTAAAAGAAGGGAAATACTCCTTACTTCAACTCATTGATGAAGCCGAAATCACAGAGTCCGTCTATAACTCCAACGCCATCGAAAATTCCACTCTGACACTTAATGAAACAGAGAAAATCCTTCTGGATATGGAAGTGTCTCGAAATTTGGATTTAAGAGAAGTATTCGAGGCTAAAAATTTAGCAACAGTCATGGAATACCTGCGACCAAAAGCTCAAGAAACCAGGCTGTCTTCAGAATTTATCAATGTACTCCACCTCATGCTGCTGACCAATATTAATAAAAACACACCCGCACCAGAGCAAATCACTCGGCTTATCGAAAATTTGATTTATGATTATTCAAATGATTTAGAATCCCACTATCTTGAAAAAATCGCCTTATTCCATCTTGATTTCGAAACCATTCATCCTTTTAATGACGGAAATGGCCGCATAGGACGGATTTTGATTAATTTTCAATTATTACGGCTTAATTTGCCACCAATCATTATTCGAAATAAAGAAAAAAAGCTCTACTACAGTGCTTTTTCTGAATATAGAAATCAAAAAACATCCAAAACAATGGCCCACATCTTTGCTCTTGCCTTGATGGAATCCCTTCATAAACGCATTGCCTATTTAAAAGGCGGCGCTATCCAACCCCTAACCGACTTTGCAAGATCTCAAAATGAAAACCCTACTAAGTTACTTAACGCCGCCCGTAGACAAACAATTCCCGCCTTCAGAGAAAGAGGCGTTTGGAAGATTGAGTCAAAACAATGAAAGGCCGTGAAAGTGGGATGCCAGAGCAACATATGTGGGAGACATTTTTTGATATCCCCAAAATTTTGGAAAGTCTTGAAATCACGTCTTCATTGATGACTGTAGTTGAATTAGGCGCGGGCTATGGAACATTTACAATTCCGGTAGCCAAACGGATATCCGGTAATATTATCGCGTTTGATATCGAACGAGATCTAATCACTCAACTTAAGCAACGTGCGCAGCAAGATAATTTATCCAATATCCAAGCGGAATTGCGAGATTTTGTAGATCATGGAATGAAACTGCAAGACTCAAGTGCAGACTATGTCATGGCCTTCAATCTCTTGCATATCGAAAGCCCAGTTGCTTTACTTCAAGAAACCTATCGCATATTAAAAGTTGGTGGGAAATTAGGCATCATTCACTGGAACTATGACCCCAGTACGCCAAGAGGCCCATCAATAGCGATTCGCCCAAAACCTGAGCAATGCATCAACTGGGCCACGCAAGCAGGATTTAATCAATTAGCTCAAACCGATTTAAAGCCTTATCATTACGGACTATTATTTCAAAAATAAGGGGCACACGATAGATCAATCCGAATCCGAAATGTGTCCACTCTCAACTATGAAAGATATGTACGACCTTGTTAAAGAAAGCGATAAAGTGGTGACTTTCTAATACAAGCCCAACCACGGCACCCCCCAACGATACGGCGACACAGGCCATTAACGCGACAGACGCCATCGTCACGCTATCCAAAAATGCAGAGGCCCGTGGAGATTTTCTCAATTTGGGTATCCAGGGATTAAGAATCAAAACAAAAATAAAAGAAGGTAAAAAAATACCCGCTGTCGCCACCAAAGCTCCCCATAGCCCATGAATCTGATATCCAATAAATGTCGCGGAAGATAACACCGGCCCCGGAGTAAACTGACCAACGGCAATGGCGTCCATTAATTGATATCGAGTAAGCCAGCCTAAATTTTGGACGAATTCGGTATCTAAGTAGGCAAACAACACATACCCGCTTCCAAATAACACTGAACCGACCTTTAAAAACACCCAAAATAAGTGCAAAGCAACCGGTGAAACGCTATGTAGTGATGATTTCTTTTGAGTGAATAATGTCATTAATCCCAACATGAACTCCCAGGACGACACCTACTCCAATAAATCCCATCTCCCACTTTTTCAGGGCCTTTTCCCCAAATTTAAATACCGCATCCAAAATAATCACAAATATAACCGGCTTAATGCCTGCCAAAAAAGGCGCCACCGCAGGCAGCTGTCCATATGCTTGATAGAACCATGCAATCACCAGAGTAATCAGCACAGATGGCAAAATAAACGCCAATCCAGCAATCCACAGCCCCGACTTGCCAGCACGATGGTAACCACAATGAATTGCCATCTCGGTTGAGTTGGGCCCTGGAATGAGATTGGTAGCCCCCACTAAATCTAAAAAATGCTCACGGCTCATCCACTGGCGTTTGGCCACCACTTCGTTTTCCATAATGGCAATATGAGCAACCGGTCCGCCAAAAGAGATAATCCCCAGTTTAAAAAATAAAGCGCCGACTTCCTTGATCCGAAAATTATGAGATTAAAACCGGAAGCACATAAGCGACTCCAAGCCCAATAAGATAAAGGACCGCGCTAATCCACCACAAAACCCCCGACCAGCGCTGAGTCTGCCGACAATTTTCAGACAAAACCGGATCAATCGGACAAGACGCCGGACGAAGGCTCAAATAACGAGAGGTGACCAACATCACACCGCCAAATCCAAACAACCAGGCTTTATGCTCGGATAACCACACCAATTGAGGAAACACCCCAACCAATGCTGCCACCGTTGACCCCGCGCCCAACAGCACCAAAATCGCCGGAATCGCACAGCAAATCAGCGTAGTCCCAGAACTCAAAAGGGTTACGATGACACTGCTTTGATGGATAATTTTTTTCATCTTTCAATTCTCACTGTGACATACCCGGCCTCTTTCACCGTCGATTGAATCATCTGATCGGACAAAACCGTATTAGGCTTAAGTGTAATCAGGACCGTCTTCTTTTCCAAACTCACTAGAACAGACTGTACCGGGGCCAAAGTCATAAACCGTTTTTTAATCCCTTGTGCACAAAACGAACAGACAAGCCCATTGACCTGAACCGTAATCGGACGTGTGAGCTTTTGAGATACCGCAGGCTGGACCTCCTTAACTTCAGCCACAATACCAATAATCGGAAAACTAAACCCAATAACCATACTCAAAATAACTGCTAATTTTTTCATAATAACTCTCCTTAAAAATGAACTCTAAAAGACATAAAATGCACATTCCCATTCGATCCAAACTCAGTCAAAACATTCCCTTTAAATAACCGAATCATCGGCAATACCCATTGCTCGGACTCTTCTCCTGCAGACATTTGCGTTGCTTGCAAAATAAACCAGGTATGCAAGGAATCAAGCTCAGCCACATAAGGTGCAACACCAGCCCTTAACTTAAGTTTAGTAGAGGGGGTATCCGTCCAAAACTGCTCAGCAATCCCCGCAATATAAAACCGACGACTTTCCCAATCCGTTTCAGCCCCTAAATAAGGCGATAACGTCTCGTCCTGCACCCCAATCCCCGTCATTACATAGATATTGGCCTGGGAGTCTGGCTTATTCCATCGTTTTGCAAGCAAGTTCACCTGAGCCAAATGGAGAGGCTTAGGTGCTGAAGCAAATTGCATGTGCCGATACCCCACCGCCTGCCGGGAAGTTAAGCTATAAAACCACTGGATATCTGTAGAGTTTGAATCCACCACAGTATCAATCATCCGACCCCCTTGGTAGATCACTGGATTTGCGACAACCAAGCTCGTCCATGAAAGCAAGGCAAACAAGGACATTAAAAATCGCATAATAAACGCCTCCTATAAATTAAAAATAGACTTTAGAAAAGCCTAAAAAAAATCAACAGAGGAGTCGAATAGTCCTTAAAAAAACCAAATGCCCAGGCGGATGGATAACATCGGACACCCAAGCAGAAAAATAAAACTCTGAAGTCCGAGAAAGTAGCGAAAACGGAATTACTGCAAAACAATAAACATCCAGTTGTGGGACATCGACATAACCAGGTACCAAAAGATCCTGATGCAAACTACAAAGTGTAGTACATCCCGTTTCATTGGCAGACGGTGACGATGTCGAACAGCATGAATGAGCATCTGCATTTGCCAAAGCACTACCCATGCAAAGGCTTGGGCAAATAAGCGCCAACCCTAATACGAGCAAACATCCAAAAATAAACAACCGGCGGTTCATGACGTCATTATTCTCCTTTTAACGAAGTCTTACCAGGATTACTTCTTCATCCCCACTTAGAGAGAGTTGCCTACCCCTTCCCAAACCAAAGAAACCCTTTCTTATTCCCAGATTGAGCCGCAGCTCCTACCACCACATGGTTCCGTCTGGACCACAAATAAAGTCTAATTTTAGATCCGCCTTCCTTGCCAAACTGGCTTTCAAACCATTCGCGAGGAGGGATTTCGATAATTTCGAGAGAGTCATTCAAAATCTTTTCTCGAATCAATTTCGGGATAACCACTTTCATGTTAATGGCAGGCATGTCATATCCCCAAATTCGAGGATCCACCATTCCAATAACACCACCTGGCAATAAATGCCTACGATTAAGCAACATTCTAAACACCGTTAGCGTCACATCCGACGCCGCAACCTCAGGGTTAGATTTCATGGCCATTGGCACGTGTTTCTCCAAAAGATGCTGTAACACATCCAACCTGGGCACCTGAACCACCCACCATTCATAAACGATTTTATAACGTCTTAATGTTTTTAAAATATCTTGAAGAAGATAACCAGAATCAAAGGCATGTGCATAAGTCCGTAATGGAAGCTCACCTAGGGCATGCTTGGCCCACATAATGGCTTCATCATTCAGTTCGCGGATATCAACTTGATTGCGTTGGTTATAAAAGGGATCTTTAGGGCTGCCGTCTTCGCCAGGGTATCCTGCTTCTTTATAGTTTTCACCAAAGCGCATTAGGCCACCGATTGGCTTGCCTAAACTATCCTCGGCCCCCGCGGATTTATTAGATCCAGGGCGTTGTAGCGATGATGTGGATGTATTTCGATTGAAGCTAACTGACATATTTCCTCTAATTCCTTACTTGACTGTAGAGCTCATCAATTTTACCGTAAAGCAATGATCAATGCGTCCTTTCCCTATAGTATTATCGATGCGAACCTCAATAGAATTTCAGAGGGCTTAAGAGTCATCGAAGAATACACTCGGTTTATCAGTCAAAATAAACCCCAAACTGAGGCCCTCTCCCAACTCCGAAAACAAATCGCACTCAAAATAACAGAGCCCCACCAACTCCTCAACGTTCGCGATGTCGCCCAAGACATGCGGGCCTACGAAATCCCCGCCAAACGCCAGTCTCTCATCGATATCCTCACCGCTAATTTCAAGCGCATCACCCAAGCCCTCCGCGTCATGGAAGAATACACCGGCGATTCCGCCTTTAATCGCATGAGATACGATCTCTACACCCTAGAAAAGGAGATACTCCTTCCCCTCTACCAAAAGCCCGTCCCAAGCGGAATTTATGCCATCTCCGACGACATCGGTCACTTAATGGATAGCATCCAATTAGGCGCAGCCATAATTCAATTAAGAGACAAGCAAAATTCAAAGCAAGTGATCTATGAAAAGGCTATCGCCCTAAAATCAAAATTAAAAGAACTCCCCCAAGCAGCCCAAATCCCCTTCCTCATCAACGATCACATCGACATCATGCTCGCCGTCGATGCCGACGGTCTCCACACAGGCCAAGATGATTTACCCATCCAACTTCAACGCCAATTACTTGGCCCTCACAAACTCATCGGCAAAACTACCCACACACTAGATCAAGGTCTCACCGCTCAATCCCAAGGCGCAGATTACGTCAGCGTCGGCCCTCTCTGGAAAACGCCATCCAAGCCCAACCGAGATGCCATCGGCTTCGATTATCTCAAAGCCGCAGCCTCCCAACTCCGCATCCCCTATGTCGCAATCGGCGGTGTAAATCTGAGTAATATTGACCAGCTCATTCCCTTTAATCCCCCGATAATTGGACTCATCAGGGCTTATGAAGACATCCCCTTACTTTTAAAAAAAATAAAATCATGCTAGCATCCAAAACCGCGCGTCTTCTTAATATGACGGGTAAAAATTAGATTACATAAAGCGAGTACTAGATGGCGGTAAAGGTAATTGTCGGATCCCAATGGGGAGACGAAGGTAAAGGCAAAATCACGGATATTCTAGCCGAGCACATGGACTTAGTTGTCCGGTACCAAGGCGGCAACAACGCAGGTCACACTGTCGTTGTAGGCGACAAAACATTTAAACTCCACCTCATTCCATCAGGCGTCCTTTACAAAGAATGCTGCTGCGTTATCGCAAACGGCGTCGTTATTGACCCTGAAGTCTTTTTTGGGGAAATCGAAACCCTCAAAAAACAAGGTGTCTACGTCACTTCCGACCAACTCAAAGTATCCAGTATCGCTCACGTTATTCTCCCATTCCATAAACTTCTCGATAATCGCCAAGAGTCCAAGCGCCACGAAGAAAAAATCGGCACCACTGGTCGCGGTATCGGACCAACATACACCGATAAAGTCGCCAGATCCGGCGTCCGAATCATGGACTTAATGTGCAGAGAGCGTCTGGCTAAAAAAATTAGAAAACACCAATGGGAGCTTTTGCTTCCAGATCATGAGCTTGATATCGAAGGGATCATTGATCAATGTCATGAATTAGGCAAAAAACTAGCCCCCTTTGTCATCGACACATCGCTCTTCATTAACCAAGCGATCGACCAAAATAAAAATATTATCCTCGAAGGCGCACAAGGCACCATGCTCGACGTAGACCATGGCACTTATCCCTTCGTCACATCATCTAACCCCGTATCCGGCGGCGCATGTGTTGGCGCAGGTATCGGCCCTCACAAAATCGATGAAGTCCTAGGCGTTGTAAAAGCCTATGTCTCCCGCGTTGGAGAAGGCCCATTCCCAACAGAGCTTCACTGCGAAACAGGTCTTCGTCTCAGAGAAAAAGGCTGTGAATACGGCACCACCACCGGACGTCCAAGACGCTGCGGCTGGCTCGACATGGTCGCGCTCAGATACGCCATCCGAGTTAACGGAATGACCGAAATTTGTCTCACTAAACTCGATGTCCTCGACGGACTTCCAAGCATCAAAATCTGTGTCGGCTACGAAATCGAAGGCCAACTTATCACCGAGTTCCCCTTAGATGTCGATGATTTCACATCCGCAAAACCAATTTACGAAGAGCATCCAGGATGGACAGAAGATATTTCCAGCCTCACCGATTTCGACGCGCTACCCGAAAACGCCAAAGACTACGTCCGCCACATCGAACTCGTAAGCGGCGTCCGAATCGGCATGGTATCCGTCGGCTCCAAGCGCGACCAAACCATCCATCTACTCCAGGCCCATTAATCGCCCGTAGAGCATATACCTATAGAGGTATTAAGATGTAGATAGTGACCGCAGGGTCAGTGTTGAAAGGGCTAAGGTCATGGTGGCTCTTAACTCGCTGTAAAATGGCAGTAGACTATTTCGGACTGCCATAATGCCCTCGATATAGGTGCTTTCTTCCTCTAGATTTTTGAAGTTAATGCTTTGATTTGCGTCATGAGCCTCTTCGTTGTGGCATATTTCTCCGATGACATGGACGGGAATAAACAGGGGCTGGTCTTTTTATTTTCGTAGGGCCTCCGCTGGCAACAATTAATCCTGATAAAAAGGCCGTTCTAAAATTAGCGGTGAGCTCCCATATCTCAGTACCAGCCAAACTCCGTATTCGATCCGTTTCTGAAATGGCGGGTTGTCCATGGGATTTGAGGACGGCAACCGCTGATGTGATGATCTGGGAATTTCCCTCGATGCCTCGAATATGAGCGGGAGGTGCTTCCGTATCGGAGGCTCCAACTGCCAATTTGAGTTGTGTTAGGGCCTCGTTCAACAGACAGATATGAGGAGTGATATGGTGTGGATTTCGTGGGCTTTCACTTACTTCTTTAACTCCAAGTAGAGCCGCTGCCGTTTGCAGATGTTCATTTAGTTTCATAATATGGGTGAGATCTCCTGAAAAATAGAGGGGATCTTCCCACAATATTTTGATCATCTCAAATTTTTCAGAGGCTTTCATGGCGTCAGACTTGCTCACGTTGCTTAAGGTATCCTCGTAAACATCAGTAAATGTCATCATGATCTCTTTTCCTTTTGGTGGGAATTCGCTCATTAGAATTTTGAGGTAACTTTGAATAGCCTTAAGGGCAGGGCCTGATATGTCATCGGAGAGTGTAGCGTCATTAATGCTTCGATGAATGATCCCGATCATCGTGATCGACAGTCGAGCCACCACTCCACCATGAGTAGGTCCGATCGAGTCGATGGCTTTAAAAACCACTGTTTTTGCCTCCTGGATCGCGATCTCTGATATCCCCAGAAGTGTCGACTGTGGATTCTTGATTAATAGGATCATTTGGGCAATTCGGGTATAGGCGTCTTTAGCTGCATCATGGATTTCTTTTCCGACGGTGAGAAGGCGGGCTTCTAGAGGGGTTTTCCCTTCAGTTAAAAATAAATTCTGTGGAACGGGGGTCATGGACATGATGGTTTCAGCATCGGTTCTGGCGGTTTGGAAATGTGAAGTAAGTATATTGAATGGCGGAGAGATTGTGGGGAATTGTAGAATTGGGGTGGGTGAAGCTTGTCTTACTGCTGAACTGGGAAGCTCCAATAGCTGAGCTTGATATCGAATAGAACTGATTGTGGGAACTGAAGCACTCATGAATAAACTCTCCTAGGATAAACTTAGGATCATTTTATTTTTAATTGACTAATATTAAAAATTAATAGAAAGTATAATTATTATATGATTTTTTTATTAAAATGACATTTCCACTTCAGTCGGTTAACCTTAATTTGCTCGTTTATTTCAGGGCCTTGATTGAGGAGCGTCATGTGTCTCATGCCGCAAAGAAGGTTGGTGTAACTCAACCTGCGATGAGTGTGGCGCTTAAATCGTTGCGGAAATTATTTTCAGACCCGTTGCTGGTTCCTGGGGAAAAGGGGCTGGTTCCGACCCCTGTTGCGTTGAAACTGGCAGAGCAGATTCGTCCCATTTTGAAAGAGCTGGGGTCGATACTCGCTTGCCCTTTGGTCTTTGATCCCAAATGCGATGCCATTATATTTAAAGTGATTATGTCGGACTATTCTAGCGCGGTGCTCTTGCCTGAAATTATGAGAAGGATGCCAGTGGGTTGCTCTGGCATCACATTTGAGATATTGCCTTGGTCGACGCTTAATGATCCATCACAGATAGACCAAGTTGATTTGATCCTGGGGTTTTATATGGATCAAACCCCGGAACATTTTCACGAGGCGGTACTATTTGATGATCGTTGCGTTGTTTTGGTGAGTGCTCATCATCCCAGAATTAAAAATCGACTAACGACTAAAATGTATCTCAAGGAGCGGCATGTGGCGGTTCGGGTGGAGGATGGGGCAAATGGATCGGTTAATCAAGGGTTGGCTGACTTGGGGGTGATGCGAAATATCGTTCTGAAGGTTCCGTATTATTTATCGATGCCGATTGCGGTGTCTCAGACAGACCTCATAGCGACCACGACTAGTCGCACAGCAGATATCTTTGCCGCACACTTTCCGTTGCGGGTGTTTAAAGCGCCTTTTCCATTGAAAGCAATGCCAGTGAAGTGTCTTTGGCATCGACGGACGGACGCAAGTCCGGCTCACCAGTGGTTGAGGGGGTTAGTGATGGAGGCATTTGAAGAGCTTACATCCACTGCCATTCAGGATTAGAGCGTACCCATTTCATGGAGGCAACGCGCACGGCTCTCCGTCCTTCCTGCTGATCAAATTCAATCACGCCATCCATCAAATACTTAATATTATTCAACACCTGATCTGACGCTGTCCCTTGTTCCAAAACAAACAAAGTCGTCACATCTCCAAACGCCAGCGAAGTCCTCGCAATCTGAGAAATAAAGCGCTGCACCGCCGGTAATTCAAAATGAACCAATAAGCTGGAAATCGAATCAATCACACGTCGTCCGCCTCGTTTTTTCTGAACAGACTGCCCCAGTTCATTACCCGCATCCGAAATTGCCCCAGACAATTGATTCAAGTCCAAAGTCCCCGTCAGCGAAAACCGCTCATGATCCTGAGAAGGTAGCATCGTAGACCACGAATAGGCATCCACCAGTCTAAAATTAGAGGAGTTCTCATAATCCGTCATAGAGTGGGGGAGGGCTTGTGAAAATTGCTTCTGGATTAATTGAGGAGAGTCATCCAGCGCCACAAACAAGCATGGATCGTTGGCCAAAAGACCGTTAATCATAAACTGTCTCGAAAAGCTCGATTTTCCGCTTCCAATTGGGCCAACTAGCAAAATATTAGATCCACGAGGCAATCCTCCGGACAAGCAATCATCCAGACTAGGGATTCCCGTCGGGATAAAATCAAGATGAGAAACGATTTCGGGTTCAAGAATTGGGTCGACAATAATCCTCGGAGCCGGTTCCGTACGACGGTGCCGTGCCAGCAAAGATTTCGCGCGTGCTTTTAATTCCTCAATATTAAATGGCTTGGTGACATAGTCATCGGCCCCTTCATCAAATCCGGTGAGTTTATTGTAATCATCGCCCATCGCCGACACCATGATGAGGGGTGTGTGTTTAAGTTCATCTGATTGCCGAATTTGTTTGCAAAGTTCAAACCCATTTTTATTGGGCATGTTGATATCCGTTAAAATCAAATCAGGTAAAAACTTGAAAGCTTGGTCGACTCCCTCAACACCATCTGCGGCCAAAACAACATCATACCCAGCCGACTTAAAAATGGCTTCCGCTAATGTTCTAATATGAGCATCGTCATCGACTACTAAAATCGTCGCCATGGGCCTAAATTGGCTGTCTCAGCACAACGCCCCGTTCTGGCAGGATCTCAAAGCTGTATTCAGAGAGGTCAATACGAGTTCCTCTCATTTTTCGCACCCAAATGGTCCGAATATTTTTATTATGAACTCGAGCAAATCTTAATAAGATAATTCCAGAGGCTGCAAATTCCTCAATCCCATGTTGGCTAACTTTGTCAGATCCAACCGGAACATATGACGTTAATAATGTCGTGCAATTTGGTAAGTCTTCTAATGAAGAGATTAGTTTCCGGATATAGTCCGTGACTTCAGGTACTTTGCGTTCTGCAAATACCAAAGGGGATACAGGGTCAATTCCGATGCGGGTAGCGCCAGACTTTTTAATGAATCCAATAATATCTTCAACCACTTTTTCATTAGGGATAATAGAGTCTGGTCGTTGAGCAGAGGTTCCAAAGTAAGAGGTGACATCTAAAATTTGAAATGCGCCAGATTCAAGGTGGGGTCTGATATTCCACCCCAACGATTCCATATCCATAATGATATGTTCAGGCTTTTCATCGATGGATACAAAAAGGACTCGCTCTCCCTGCTGGACGCCGGCAAGCAAAAACTGAAGCGTTAAAATGGTTTTTCCGGTTCCAGGTTCCCCTGCAATCAAATAGCCACGGCCTTTCGGAAATCCTCCCGAAAGTAATTTATCTAGTCCTTCAACGCCGCTTGGAATTTTAATCATGTAAAAAAAGTATAGCAAACAAAAAACAGCAAACAAATGGTGATTATATGAATGGATTAAAATGTTTCACATGAAACTTTTGAACACAAAAAATTGGTTATCTTTCGGGGTCGCAAAATGATATATTTCAATTTATGGAATGTCGAATTTTCTCAATTGTTAATCAGAAGGGTGGGGTGGGTAAAACCACGACCACAATCAACCTTGCCGCATTTTTAAGTGAGGCGGGTAAGCACGTGCTGCTCGTTGATTTTGACCCTCAGGCCAACGCTACCTCAGGTATTGGGTTAAAGCCGGATGAGATTCACACGTCGGTCTACCATCTATTAATGGGCGACGCAGAACTAGATCAGGTCCTATGTCCAACTCCTTTTGAGCGTTTGCACATTCTCCCTTCCAATCGAGATCTGGCCGGTGCCGAAGTCGAGCTGGTCGCATTAGAGGGTCGCGAAAGCCGCATGCGAAATATCCTGTCTCCTCTCAAAGAGTTTTATGATTACATTATTATTGATTGCCCCCCGTCCCTGGGATTGTTAACGCTTAATGCCTTGGTCGCCTCAGATAAAGCATTAATCCCCGTCCAGTGTGAATACTTCGCATTAGAAGGAATCGCCGGATTGGTAGGCACTCTAACTATGATCAAGAACTACCATAATCCTGATTTAGAAATTTCAGGCATTGTCCTAACCATGTATGATCAAAGAACCACTCTTAATCGTCAGGTAGTGGATAATACAAGGCGATTTTTTAAGGATTTGGTTTTCGAAACCGTAATCCCAAGAAATATCCGATTATCAGAAGCGCCTAGCCACGGGCTCCCAATTGCACTCTACAGTCCAGAGTCAGCGGGTGCGGAAGCCTATTATCAATTAGCCATGGAGGTCATGAATCGTGAGTGAAGTATCAGTAAAAAAAGAGATGCCTAAATTAGGAAGGGGTCTAGAGGCCTTAATTCCCAAAAATTACTTCGCATCAGGAAAAACGGTCATCAATATTCCCGTGGCCGAAATCTGCCCAAATCCATATCAGCCCCGAGGCCACTTCGACCAAGAAGCCTTAGAGCATCTCGCCAAATCAATTAAAAATCACGGCCTCGCCCAGCCCGTCATCGTTCGCAGAGTCAAAAATGGCTATGAGCTCATTGCTGGCGAGCGTCGCTACCGCGCCTGTCAAATCGCAGGTATGGATAAAGTCCCTGCTATCGTCCGAGAGATGACCGACCGCGATTCCCTCAAAATCGCCCTCATCGAAAACTTAGATCGTGAAGACCTCAATCCCATCGAAGAAGCAAAGGGCTATCAGCGCCTCATCGATGAATTCGAAATCAACCATCAAGAGCTCGGTGATATGTTCAGCAAAAGCCGTTCCGCAGTCACTAATACTCTGCGTCTCCTCAAGCTCCCAAAATCCATACAGGATTCCCTAGAGCGTGGCGAAATCAGCGAGGGTCATGCGCGCTCTCTCCTCTCCTTCGATAATGAAGAAGATATGATTAATCAGCTCGAACAAATCAAAACTCAAGGTCTCAATGTCCGAGAGCTCGAGCAAGCCGTCGCCGATCACAAGCAGCAAAAAGGCGACGCGGGCACCCAGCTCGCGCTCTTCAAAGAGCTTGAAGACGTCCTATCTCATCACTACGACGCCCGCTTCAAAATCAAGGGTACTCCCAATAAGGGTAAGATCGAAATCCGATATACCACCCCCGCTCAATTCGAAAAAATTTGTCACGCCCTCAACCTAAGTTAGTGTTTCATGTGAAACGCTAAAGGTGTAGGGCTCTTCGATACGCCCACCGTCGCCAAGGCTATGGTGGGTACTCAGGGCCCTATTCAGTCTACTGCCTAGCAGAAAATCAGTGAGCTCAAACAAAGTCATCAAATGCCCCCGAAATCCCAACATGCCTACTGAATACAATCCAAGAGAGGTCAATCCAAAAGGTCCCTGAGTGGCCGCCACAGCGTCAGCGGCGGCGGATGTATCGAAGGGCCCGAACGGAGCCAAGCCAAAAATAACCACGTATATACAGTAAATTTTTAAGAAATGAGGTGTAAAAGGCTAACATGGCTCCGGTACCTTTGCTCCGACCCCTTTTATTTGCTCCGACCCCTTTTATTTTTTATTTACAATTACGAAGCATAGTTAGGGGATTTTGTTAATGTGTACTGCATAAAGGTCTCATAGGTATTAACGCATTCTACTATGCTGGCCTCTTTCTTGAAGGCTCCGTTACTCATAATATGGTTGGAAAAAACGTTAGACATTGGACTTTCGATTTTTGGGAGCGTAAATTCAGAAGTCAAAACGACTCTGCCCCCATTTTTTAAAAGCTCAAAAATAGCCTTGGCAGCGGACTTATTGTTACATAATTCGCTATCACATAAAAATATAGTAATCACATCAAAGCGGCCTTTATTTTCTGTAACAGCTGCCAGATCCTCAAGACGTTGAGACGTAAACTGTAGGCGATCCGTTTCTGGAAAGGTTTTTCTTGCCTTCTCTAATTCAGAAAGATCAATTTCAACCCCTAATACAAATTCAGCCTGATTAGAAAATGCATAAGCCCCATGTCCTGTGCGGCATCCAACATCTAATATGTGATGATCAGGGCGGATACCAAGTGATTTAGCAAAAAAATTTGACCTTCCCCTGTGAATATCCTTATCAAAATCAGGGGGTTGCGGTAGAGGCTTGGGTGGTGTGGGGCGAGGGGGAATAATTTTTTTAAAATTCTCTAATTCTATACCGGTCAATGGCATAGCCTGACTTGTATTCAAGGCAAGATCCCATACAGGCTTTGGATAAGTGGGATAATCAAGCGAGTCGCCTATTTGAAGCGATGGCGATGAGGGGTGCTTAGCATTAAGCTGGATAACTAAGGCATCAAGCTCTTCAGCTCTGCCAGGATGACTATTTTTGTAGGAAATTATCTGTTGTAGAAGACGCCGATAGGTGGACGTCTTCTGGGGGGGGGTAGCGGAATTGTAGGCATCAATCGCCTGATTTAATCTTCGATTCTCTCTAGATGGAAAAAATTTGGCATGGCTCTGTATGGAGGGTATTTGTCTGATAGTCATAAAGAGGCTCCTAAGAAATTAATTAAGTACAATTATATGGTAGATACCCATATAGGATAGATACCCACTTTAAATGAAATCCAAACAAGATCCGGATAGCAATTTCTACGATCCTAAACTCTCAACCGGTTAAGGCCCTTCGATACATCCCCCGTCGCTAAAGCTATGGCGGACACTCAGGGGTCTACTCAGTCTACTGCCTGGCAGAAAATCAGTGAGCTCAAACAAAGTCATCAAATGTCCCCGAAATCCCAACCTTTCTACTGAATACAATCCAAGAGAGGTCAATCCAAAAGGTCCCTGAGTGTCCGCCACAGCGTCAGCGGCGGCGGATGTATCGAAGGGCCCGAACGGATCCTAAATAAGAGTTAAGCCCTTAAACCCACTTCTTCTTCAAATAAAAAAATCCAGTGCCATCAACCTTAACAAGCTTAAATCCAGGTTTCGGAATCGCCGAAAGCGCTTCATGCTGGACCTGACTAATTGGTATCCAAAGCTCACATCCAGGCGCCGCTATTTTAGAGGCAATTTCAATGGCTTTATCATAAGGCGCAAATGCCTTCGCAGTAATAATATGAGGTTTCAAAGGCCTCATTCTCATCAATTGATTAATATCTTCTTGTGCCACTTCATAGTTAGATAAGTCCAAATCTGATTTAACTAAATTCAAAAAGGCCGCTTTCCGCCCCTTAGATTCCACTGCAATCACTTTGCACTTAGGATGCATAATCGCCAAGATAGCGGACGGCAATCCCGACCCCGACCCCATGTCTACTAGGGTGGTGGGGTTACCAATTAACGAGGCCAGTGTAATGCAGTCCTGGATATGAAAATCCAATTTATCATACGCCGATTTCGAATAAATATTCGTCGTCTCATTGTATTCTTTTAATAATTCAATATAGCGATTAATCGCATCAGAATAAACTATTGGTTTCATGTGAAACATCACTCCTATGGATTTTTCATGCGGTATTTTTCAAAGTATGTAATTAATATCATGATGTCAGCAGGATTAATCCCTGCAATCCGCTTCGCATCAAAAATCGTCTTGGGCCGGTGTCGTTGAAATTGCTCAAGAGATTCTTTTCTAAGTCCCTTAAGCGCAGAAAAATCAAAATCTACAGGAATTAATTTAGATTCATATCTCTCAATTTTTTGAACTTCCTTGGATTGCTTATCAATGTAGCCTTCATATTTTACTTCAACCAAAGCCTGCTGGCTGATCATTCGGTCGGCTTCATTTACAAATCCAAGCTGGATTAGTGTATCAATGGTCACTTCTGGACGGCGAAAAACGCTCGCCAAACTCTGCGGGTATTGAAGCGAAAATATTTCCAGTAGGGGGGCTTTGGTAAATTGCTTTTTCCATTGATGAACTAGCGAATCAATCTGAGATTTTTGATGACGTATTGTTGCAATATCCGCATCCGTAATTAATCCATACTCATGCGCTCGTTCGCCTAATCTAAAAATCGCATTATCTTGCCTAAGTAATAATCGATATTCAGACCGCGAAGTAAGCATTCGGTATGGTTCGGTAATATCCTTAGTAATTAAGTCATCGGCCATTGTTCCGATATAGGAGTCTTCTCTTTTTAAAATAAAATCGGGCTTTCCAAGAGCACGTGCGCCGGCATTTATCCCTGCTAAAACTCCTTGTCCAGCAGCCTCTTCGTAGCCAGAAGTTCCATTTAATTGACCTGCCAAATAGAGATTTTTAATAAGGCGAGTTTCTAGAGTAGGGAGTAATTGACTAGGGTAAACAAAATCATATTCCACCGCATATCCCATTTTAATGATCTCAACATTTTCAAGGCCAACAATACTTTTTAAAAATTGTTCTTGAATATCCGCTGGCATCGACGTATTTAATCCTTGAGGATATCTCTCGGGCGTATCCCATCCTTCTGGCTCAATAAAAATCTGATGGGAGGTTTTGTCTTTAAATCGAAATACTTTATCTTCAATCGATGGACAGTACCTGGGACCTACGCCTTTAATCACTTTAGTAAACATTGGGCTCTTATCCAGATTCCCCAAAATAAGCTCATGAGTTGCTGGGTTGGTATGGGTCAAATAACAAGGCGCCTGATTGAGATGTCGAGTATGAACTGGGGTTCTAAATGAGAATCTGAGCAATTCTGGGTCACCAGGCTGTTCTGACATTCTAGAGTAATCAATCGACGCATGGTGAAGGCGTGGAGGAGTGCCCGTTTTGAGTCGACCGAGCTTGAATCCAAGCTTTTTTAAAGAGTCTGATAAAAATAATGCGCTCTTTTCACCAACTCTGCCACCGGCTGTATTCGTCATTCCGGTATGCATTAAGCCTTTCAAAAAAGTGCCAGTGGTAATGACCAGTGTTTTGCAATCGTAGGTAGCTCCATCACCAAGCCGAAGTCCGACAATTCTGGCGTCATCCACTAATAGCTCATCTACCACACCTTCAATAACCGTCAGGTTTGGGGTGTTAAGTAATTTAGTCCGCATATATGCATTATATTGATACTTATCATTTTGAGCTCGAAGACATTGAACTGCAGGACCTCGAGATCGGTTAAGAACCCTCATCTGCATAAAGGTTTCATCGGCCGCGCGACCCATTTCGCCGCCCAAAGCATCCAGCTCACCAACAATCTGACCTTTCGCAGGCCCCCCAATGGAAGGGTTACATGACATCACGCCAATCTTATCAATTTCAAGGGTGACCATGGCGGTCTTGCATCCCATACGGGCCGCCGCTAACGCCGCTTCAATCCCAGAGTGGCCACCGCCAACAACAACCACATCAAACACTATTTCGCTTATCATAGGCAAAAGATAATAACGGTATTAATGGGCATTGTAAAACCTAGATCAGCGCCTTTCTTTAGAACAGAGAGGCGCTGGGAGTGAGTGTTAATTAGTTACCAAAAAATGGGAGTTTGAAAAAATTATTTAAATTAGCTTGGACACCAACGTTATAAGAATCAGTTTCTTCGCCAGTTGGATGATAGACACGCTTAAAGTGAACTAGATATGAGAGTGTGCCAGATGAGTTAATCAATAAATCACTTGATAAAACTGCACTGTCATTGCCGCCAAATGACTCTGCGTAATTAACAACCCCAGTAACCCCTGCAATAGCTTTCCAGCCAACTCCAGCAGAGACAATTGGGTCTGCATCTTCGTAGTCTTCGTAAGTTGCATTAATTTTAAATTGGCTACCTAAATCAACTCCGGCGCCAAGTAAATAGCCTTGAATTTCTTTATCTTGAATAGGATCATTTGTAACTGATGTGGCCTCATAATTTTGATCAAAATAGGCAGGGATAAATCCAGCTCCTAAAGATCGATATTCTGTGCGGTATCTAAAGATATCAAAAATTTGACCACGTAATCCTAATGAAGCGCCTTTGCCTGTGGGGTCACCCGATGCCTCTTCATTATTAAGTAATTCCGCATACTCGGTATAGGCTGTTAAAAACTTGCCTGCAATAGGGACAGAGACATCGGCTGACCATGATTTTTTCTCTGGCCTTGACACCCTGATACCATCACTGATTGCGTTAATCCCATTATTATCTTGGATAAACGTGGCTCCAAATGCAAGTGGCGCTCCAAGTAAGATACTATCTTCAACGGTATAAACTAACCGGGTTCCTAATACTTCACTAGCTGTATAAAGAGCTTCAACACGAAGCGGTGAGTAGTCGATATAGCCTCTAACTCCAGCTTTTTCATTACTGTATTCATAAGATCCAAAACTGCCAGAGTCATAATTATCCATCAAAAGCCCATGACCTAATGTCACATGTTGTAGTCGCCCAGCTTCAATGCCTGCAGCTTCTTCGTAATCATATTTAATTCGTCTTAAAACAACTGTATTTAAATCATTTGGAAGATCTTCAGCCGTATAAATATTTAAGTCAAAACCAAGCTCAAGTCCGCCAATTTTAAAGTCGGGGCTAAGTGATACTTTGAAAAAAGTCTCGTCATCGATCACCACTGGGCCCGCAAATACATTGGTTCTAGCCGATGTAAATTCAGCCAGGTCATAGGTTGTTTTCGCAATACTAGGTACGGAAGTAATGCACAGCAAGGCAAGAATAGCTAAAAAGTGTGAACGAAATGTCATAACAACTCCATCATATAAGGTGATTAGTACAGTATAAGCCCATAAGCGGTAAAAACAAAACACAAAAATTAAATGTTTTAGGAGGCTTCAATGTGGGGATAACCGTAATATCAAGACACGACAATACGGGGGAAATAATAAAATGTACGAACTTCAATTAGATGGCGAATTATTTGACACATATCCAGAGCTAAGAGACGAATTCTTTTTTGACTCTTCTGACCTAGAAATCTAATTAAAATAATAAACTTCAAACATGAGAGAGTGGTCTTCGGATCACTCTCTTGTTTTTTTTACGAAGCCGACACTTGCAATGTCATCCAAAAATTTACCAGCTTCTTTATCCATTAATTTTCGCCATGCTTCTCGTTTATGTTCTTTATCTTTTTCAATAATCTTTTGATCTTTAAGACATTTTACGAGCTCAAGCCGAGCTTCTTCTACTTTTTCAATCGCTTGTTGAATAATTTCTAGCTGTTTTAATATCGCTTGCTTTGCCTTTTCCACATGGACTTTATGGCGATTTATTTCGCCAACATCACCCAGGTCGCCGCTCGTCATAAACTCTCTAAATTCGGCATACGCTAAAATCTCTTTTTGACGAAGCTCCTCTTCTTTTTTACGTTCAATTTCAAGTTGTCTCTTAGCTTCGTTATAGACTTCTTCTGCTTGTTTTTTACGGATTTCTCTTACTTTAAGGAGTGTTTGAAGATTATATTTAAAGCGTTTGGATTTTTTAGCTTTGTGAGCCATTTAAATTAAAACATTCCTGATAAATTTTGAATGGATGACTCAAAAGAAGGGTTTTCATCGGTAGTTTGTTGTAAAAAATGATTAACCCCATCAATCTTATCAATCGAAAAATCAATTTTGGGGTTACTTCCCTTGACGTAGGCCCCAATATTAATCAAATCTTCGGCTTCAGAGTACTGGGCCAATACTTCTCTTAATTTGCCGGCTGCTTTTTTATGAGGAGATTCCGCCACAACGCTCATTAATCGACTAATACTTTGGCTAATGTCGATACAGGGGTAATGGTTACGTGCCGCTAAATCTCGAGACAGTACCATATGGCCATCTAAAATGCCTCTTGCGGCGTCGGCGACGGGCTCGTCCATGTCACCGCCTTCAACCAATACGGTATAAATAGCGGTAATTGTTCCCTTGTCAGAGGTTCCAGCCCTTTCCATTAATCGTGGAAGCATCGCAAATACAGAAGGGGTATATCCCTTGGTCGTCGGAGGTTCTCCGGTGGCTAGTCCAATTTCCCGCTGAGCCATGGCAAATCGGGTCACTGAGTCCATCATAAAAAGGACATCTTTACCCTGATCTCGAAAATATTCCGCAACAGCAGTTCCTACCATCGCACCTTTTAACCGAACAACCGGTGGGTTATCCGATGTCGCTGCAATCACAACCGATTTTTTTAGGCCTTCTTCGCCCAAAGATTCCTCAATAAAATCTTTAACTTCTCTGCCACGTTCTCCAACAAGGCTAATCACGTTGACTTGCGCTTCGCAATTTCGGGCTAACATCCCCATTAATGTGCTTTTACCCACGCCTGATCCCGCAAAAATACCAATACGTTGGCCGCGGCCCATCGTCAGAAGGCCATCAATAGCTTTAACTCCGGTCTTAAGCACTTTAGAGATACGTGGACGCTTAATCGGATCGGGAGGATTTTGATCGATATCGTAAAGGGCTTCCCACTCAATCTCACCTTTTCCATCAATCGGGTTGCCAAGACCATCCAAAATACGGCCTAATAGTTTCGGGCCAACTTTGACACGTAAAGGCATTCCGGTGGCATATACTTTGCTTCCAGGTTGAATTCCGGCCAAGCCGCCCAAGGGCATCAGTAATACTTGCTCCTCTTTAAATCCAACCACTTCAGAAAAAATAGAGCGGTCCTTCATCTCAATTCGACAAAGTTCCCCAATACAAACTCCCTGAAGTTGAGCTTCAATGACCAATCCGACGACACGAACAACTTTACCTACTATCCGTAATAAGTCGGCTTTATCAATTGCTTTTAAGTAAGGGGGGATATGAAGGATGGACATATCCTAAATCCCATCAAATGAGAAATCATCATCATCTTTTTCTTCTTCTTCTTCTTCTTCTTCTTCTTCTTCTTCTTCTTTATTATTTTCTTCTTCATCAGAATCAGATTCAGGGTCATCTTCAATTTCTTCGAGATCTTCTTCTAAATCATCGTCGAAATCTTCCTCTTCCTCTTCCTCTTCCTCTTCTGCAATCGGCTCTAGAGGAGATGGGATCGGGATGAAAGGAACCAAAACCGAAGGTCCAGCCGCAGGGCGAAGATGATGAGTTTCTTCTTCATGGGCGGCACGAAGGGCAAGCTCAATGCTTGCAACTTTAGATTTAATCGACGAATCAATGTATCCCAACTTGGTTTCAATAATGCAACCTCCTTGCTCAACTTTGTCGTCTTCTTGAATAATCATTTCTTTCACATCTTGAGAATAGTGATCTAGCCATTCACGGTGATCTTTGAGCCACACGCTATCGTGGGGATTAACCCGGATAATGACTTTATTTTTATCTGTAATACGGCGCATCGCATCATCCACAATATCCCGAATAATCGCTGGAGACAGAGTGAGCTGAGACGTAATCATCCGCTCGGCGGCATGGACAGAAAGGGCGATAATATCTTCTTTCGCAGATTCTTCGAGGGCGGCACTTTGAGCCTTCAAGTCTTTAAATGTCGTCATGAAAGATGCGGCGTATGAGGAGAGCTGCGCCTGAGTTTCTTGCTGAGCCCGTTGTAATCCTTCGTTATAGCCTGCTTGCATTTGAGAGGCATACTCGGCATCCAGTTGTACTTGAAACTGGGCACGGCGCTGGGCTAATTCAGTATCCACTTGGTGGAGAACATTTTGGCGATAGTCGGATAACTCCGAATGAAGGCGGGACCGTTCTTGATCAAAGTTAGGTAAATGCTGCGTTGGCGATGGCGTCGGTGGCGTATAGGTTGGGTTAGCATCTGAAATAGACACAGGAGTATCTGGAAACGAAGGAAATAATTCAACGGGAGGTGGCGGTGGGGTGAAATCCTGAAGTGGCGTTAAATAGACTTTTCTACGAGACGACGACTGCCCGCGTATGACTTTAGAATACGAACCTTTGAACAGAACCATACCGCCATTATACAATACCTATACTATGTTGCCCTATCCAAAATTTGATCCTATTTTAGCTACCGTCGGACCAGTCTCTATTCGCTGGTACGGACTCGCGTATTTGGCCGGAGCTCTCTTGGGAACTCATTGGGTGTCAAAGACGCTAAAAGGAATCGGATTTACCCAAGATGACATCGTCAATTGGATGACCTGGATTATGATGGGCGTTATTCTAGGTGGGCGAGTTGGGTATATCGTATTTTATGGATTAGCCTATTACCTCCAAAATCTAGGCGATATGGTCGCCGTATGGAAGGGCGGGATGTCTTATCATGGAGGCGCACTTGGTGCGTTGATAGGAACTATATTATTTGCGAGGCAACACAAAAAACCAGCATGGGTACTCCTGGATCAATTGGGCCTTGGATCTACATTTGGGATTTTTTTTGGACGGTTGGCCAATTTTATCAACGGAGAATTAGTCGGGAAAATTACCAATGTTCCATGGGCAATGATCTTTCCTCACCAAGACCTCTTTCCACGACACCCCTCTCAGTTATATGAGGCTTTTTTTGAAGGGCTTGTCCTATTTTTAATCTTAAACACGCTCAAAAAAAGAAAGTCGCTGAGGCCAGGCGACTTATTTGGACATTATTTGATTGGGTATGGCACTTGTCGAGTGATATTAGAGTTTTTCAGGCAGCCAGACCCGCAACTCGGACTCATTTTGGATAATCTGATGACAATGGGGCAATTACTCTCAATCGTTATGATTGGATGTGGGGTAGCAATCCTAATCCATAAAAGAGTTCAGCTCGAGTGAGCTTTATTCGATAAAAACCGTTCCGCATCTAAGGCCGCCATGCAGCCGGTACCTGCAGATGTAATCGCTTGTCGGTAAACATGATCCTGAACATCGCCAGCCGCAAAAACGCCGTCAACATTTGTCATCGTAGACCCTGGGATTGTCTTAATATATCCTGCTGGATCAAGATCTAGCTGACCCTCTAAAAATGCAGTGTTTGGCGTGTGACCAATGGCGTAAAATAATCCACTCGCATCCAAAATAGAATCTTCTTGGGTAATATTATTAATGACTTTCGCATGAGTCATTAATCCTGTGCCAATAATTTCTAATAACTCCGTATTCCAAAGAACGGTAATTTTAGGGTCTGATAATACACGGTGCTGCATGGTCTTGGATGCACGTAACTCGTCTTTACGAACCAACATCGTGACATGAGACGCAAACTTAGTAAGATAATGGGCTTCTTCACATGCAGTATCTCCGCCGCCAACCACAATTAAAGGTTTATTGCGAAATAAAGGAAGTCCTCCATCACACACTGCGCAGGCGGAAACCCCTTTTTGCCAAAAGAGATCTTCCCCTTTAACCCCAAGTCGTTTTGCGGTAGCGCCGGTAGCCACAATGATTGTTTTGGCCAAAACAATGTCGTCGCCAACAACGATCTCAAACGGACTTACTGAAAAATTAACCCGATCAACTGTTTTGGTAAGAATACGTGTATCCGAATGCTCGGATTGCTCTCTCATAAGCATCATCAATTCAGGCCCCGAAATCCCCTTTGGAAACCCAGGATAGTTTTCAACATCCGTTGTTGTGGTTAATTGACCGCCAGCCGCAACTCCACCCGCCATTTCACCTTCAAACATAAGAGGGGAGAGTCGGGCGCGTCCTGCATAAATCGCAGCCGCATGACCAGCCGGTCCAGATCCGATAATAACAACTGATTCAATCGGTTTCATAAGAATTACTCTCCAAAAAATTCAATAACTTTGTCGGTTGATTTTTTAGGCGCTTCTGAGGCCTCAGACTCTTTTCGCGTCTTATCCACAATCACAGGCCTCAGTCCGCGTGGAGGCCTAAAGTCCCGAGGGGGGATGTCAGATACGGCTTCTTTCATAAAATCGCGCCACATTAAGGCTGGGATGCCACCGCCAGTAATTTTATTCATTGGTGAGTTGTCATCGTTGCCAACCCAGGTTCCAGCAACTAGCTGAGGAATAAATCCAATAAACCAGGCATCTCGGTAATCGGAGGTTGTCCCTGTCTTACCCGCCATCGGACGGGGAAGTCTGGCATTTTGTCCGGTACCATTAATGACGACCCCTTTCATCATATCGACAAGGGTTGAAATCAAGTTGGCATCATAGACTTGGGCTTGGGCGGGGTGATGACGGTAAAGTTCAACGCCATCTCGGTCTTCAATTCGGATGATTCCAAAAGGCTCAACGCGATACCCTTCATTGGCCAGTACGCCATAAGCGGATACCAATTCAAGCATCGTAACTTCATTGGCGCCGAGCGGTAATGACAATACAGGGCGAATTTTAGAGGTAATGCCTAATTTTCTCGCGGTGGCCACAACAGTTTCTGGGCCAATCGAATGATTTAATTTAATGGCAACAGTATTGACCGATTTTTCAAGCGCACGTCGTAAGGTAATGGACCCAGAGTAATCATTGGTATAGTTTTTTGGAGAATAAGGTCCTTGAAATGTACTAAACGTAACAGGGCTGTCCTCGATATGAGAATTAGGTGTGTATCCTTTAGCAAGAGCAGCTAAGTAGACAAAAGGCTTAAATACCGATCCCGGCTGACGCATGGCTTGAGTCGTCCGGTTAAACATATTACCCAAAAAGTCGGCACCGCCGTGCATCGTGACAATATATCCATTGGTTGGATCAATCGCTAAAATTGCCGCTTGGCTAAAATTAGGGCTAGCGGTGCTGCCTAGTTCAAGAGGCCCATGGGCTTCTGCCACATACTTTTCAACCACTGCTTCCGCGACTTTTTGATAATCATATCGAAGGGTCGTGTACACCTTCATTCCGGAGGTGTAGATCGCCTCTTCACCATACATCGCGACTAATTGCTTAACGATATAAGATGTGAAATAGGGTGCTTTGTATCTTAATTTAGTCCTCTCACGAAGCTTAAGCTCTTGCAGATACGCATCATCCGCCTGTTCCCGTGTAATGAGGCCGGTTTCAACCATCCGGTTAAGGACTAATCGCTGACGATTTTTTGAGGCTTTAAAATTACGATACGGGCTATAAAGTTCAGGTCCACTGAGCATTCCCACCAGAACGGCCGACTCGGATAGCGACAACTCCTGAGCGGTTTTTCCAAAATAATATCGGGAAGCCGATTCAATTCCATACGCATTATGCCCCCAATACACTTGATTAAGGTACATCTCCAAAATTTCGGTTTTGGTGTAATGGTTTTCAATTCTGATCGCCATAATGGCTTCAGAGATCTTACGAGTAATCTTTTTTTGACGGGTAAAAAAGAGGTTTTTCGCGAGCTGTTGAGTCAGCGTGCTACCGCCTTCCACAAAACTACCCGCCAACACATCTTTATAAATAGCCCTTAAAATTCCAAAATAATCGAGTCCGTTATGATCATAAAAACTAGAATCTTCCATGGCCACAACTGTCTTTTGAAGGATTGGAGAAATTTTATCAATCGGAATTGAAATCCGATTTTCTTCTCGATGAAGTTCCGCCAAAATCACCCCATCTTGGGACATGATTTTAGTCGTTTCTGCGGGGATGTATGTATTAATGCTATCGATATCAGGGAGGGTTGTCCCAAGATAAAGCACTGTTCCCCATAAAACTAAGCCGCCAGCAATACCAAGCCCAAGGCCATAGGTAAGGAGCGTTCTAAAAAAATGAGTCATCTTTTTCTTGGATTTATGACGAGCATAACCCACAGATCCGGCGGCTCTCGGAGACCGTTTTGATACCTTTCCAATCGAATGGCGACTTCTAAAAATCAGCTTGAACCAGCCTCCTAACCTTGATATGCTTTTTTGGGCTGTTCATTGTAACAATTGAACAGGAAAAATAGAAGTATGACACAACTTATCCAAAAACATGCCCCCCAATGAAAATAATATGATCAATGACCCCCTCTCAAGAGGTATAGAGACTTGCTTTCCAGATGATCTTTTAAGCAAACTTACCGAAAAAAAAATGACCATTAAATTTGGGGCAGATCCCTCTGCGCCGGATTTACACTTAGGCCATATGGTTATCCTCAATAAATTACGAGTTCTACAAGAAATGGGGCACCAAGTCATTTTTATCATTGGCGACTTTACCGCTATGATTGGAGATCCCACCGGAAAATCCGAAACCAGAAAACCATTGGATGAGGCTCAAATCATCGAAAATGCCAAAACATATCAAGTTCAATTATTTAAAATTTTAGATAAAACCAAAACCACCGTCGTTTACAACAGCGATTGGCTAGGTAAATTGAGCGCCAAAGAAATGGTCCAGTTATCCGCAAGAGTCACTGTCGCCAGAATGTTAGAACGAGACGATTTTACTAAGCGCTTTTCAAACAATCAGCCAATTTCTATTCATGAGTTTTTATATCCATTGCTTCAAGGCTATGATTCTGTCCATCTCAAAAACGATGTCGAAATCGGAGGCACGGATCAAACTTTTAACCTTCTCATGGGACGCCATCTCCAAAAAGAATTTGGCCAAAAGCCTCAAGGCGTCATCACCCTTCCAATTTTAGAAGGCTTAGACGGTCATCAAAAAATGAGTAAATCTCTCGCCAATCACATCGCCATTTTAGATGTCCCCAAAGACATGTTCGGTAAATTGATGTCCATTCCAGATCACCTCATTACCCGATATTTTTCACTACTGACCCAGGTGAGTAATGACGAAATTAAAGCAATGGAATCCGCCATGACTACAGGAGAAAATCCAAAACAATTTAAACTCAAATTAGCCAAAACAATGGTCACGATGCTGCATTCCGAGCAAGCGGCCAATGACGCAGAAACCGAATTTGGCCGAGTATTTTCAGATCAAGAAATCCCAAGCGACATGCCAGAAACCACACTCCAAGCGCCAACCCGCCTCGATGATCTTCTCACTACTCACCAAATGGCCGTCTCAAAAAAAGAAGCTCAACGCCTCATCAGCCAAGGGGGAGTCTCTGTAAATCAGGAAAAAGTAACTGATCCATTTACTCTTATTGATCCCAAAGCCGAATCGATTATTAAGGCCGGAAAACGGCGATGGTTAAAAGTGATCCCCTCATGACATCTCCCAAAAAAGTACTCGTTACTAGCGCATTGCCCTATGCCAACGGACAAATCCACCTAGGCCATTTGGTCGAATATATCCAAACCGATATTTTTGTCCGATTTCAAAAACTCATTGGAAACACCTGCGTCTACATTTGCGCAGACGACACTCATGGCACGCCCATCATGCTCTCCGCAAAGGCCCGAGGAATAACTCCCGAAGAACTCATCACCCAAATCCATCAGGAGCACATCGACGACTTCAAAGCCTTTGGCATCGAATTTAGCCATTATGGCTCCACTAATATCGACGAAAACAGAGTCCTCTCCGAGCTCATTTACACCCGTGCCAAAGATGCCGGCGCCATTTACGCCAAAGAAATCGAGCAGCTCTATGATCCCGAAGCCAATATGTTTTTGCCGGATCGCTTCGTCAAAGGGACTTGCCCCACCTGCAAAGCCGTCGACCAATATGGTGATTCGTGCGAAAAATGCGGAAGTACTTATTCTCCTAAAGATCTCATTAATCCTGTATCTGCGGTCAGTGGCCAAACCCCAATTATCAAACCATCTGAGCATTACTTTTTTAAATTGTCAGATTTCGAATCCTTTTTAAAAGACTTTATTACCAACGGAAAATTAAAACCCGAACTCAAAAATAAACTCAGGGAATGGTTCGACGCCGGCCTAAAAGACTGGGATATCTCTAGGGACGCGCCGTATTTTGGATTTAAAATCCCCGGCACTCAAGATAAATATTTTTATGTCTGGCTAGATGCCCCAGTTGGCTACATCGCAAACGCCCAAGCTTGGGGAAAACAAAATAACATCACCATCGATGAACTCTGGAATGGGGACTACGAAATCCATCATTTTATCGGAAAAGACATTTTATATTTCCACGCCTTATTCTGGCCAGCTATGCTCAAAGTCTCTCAATTTAAATTGCCAGATTACATTCATGTCCACGGATTTTTAACGATTAATGGCGAAAAAATGTCCAAAAGCCGCGGCACATTTATCACAGCAAAAGCCTATCTTGAGCACTTGAATCCAGAATTCCTCAGATATTATTACGCTGCCAAACTCAGCGACACCGTCGAGGACGTGGATCTCAACCTCACTGATTTCGTTAATCGCGTTAACGCTGATGTCGTCAACAAACTCATCAATATCGGCAGCCGCCTCGCAAGCATCCTCGTCAAAAAATGCGACGCCACCATCGCCACCCTCACTCCAGAAGGCGAGGCCCTCATCTCCAATATCAAAGCCCAAAGCGACACCATCAAATCTCTCTACACCTCACTAGAAACCCACAAAGCCATGCGCGTCATCATGGAACTCGCCGACCAAACCAATCAATTTATCGACACTAAAGCGCCCTGGGACCAAGTCAAAACCGACCCCCTCGCCGCCGCCCAAACAGCCAGCGCAGGTCTCACCGCACTCAAGCACTTAACCACCTACTTAAAACCGGTTATCCCCAACATCGCACAAGGTGTTGAAACCTTTTTGAATATCCAACCCCTCACATGGGATAGCCTCCAAAGCGATCTAGTCGCAGGGCATAAGGTCAATGCGTATCAGCATTTGGCCACGAGGTTGGATTTAGACGTTGTTAAGAAAATCGCATTTTGCGAGACCATTCACTGAGAATCCTTGCAAATTGATAGTCAGACTATGAGTTTGCAAGGTTATGGCAATGACCCTCACAAAAATCACATACTCTAAGGCGATCTTCAAGTAGAGTGGATATCTCATTATCTTTAAATGACACAATTGTCCCGTATGGTGCTTCTGGGTAATGTGTAAAAAAGGCGGTAAAGGTTTTTTTGATATTGGAAAGGTGATTTCGATATTGTTTTTTAACCTCAATAGGGTGGGGAATTTGGTTTTTGACAACAATAAAATCAATTTCTTGCTGATTTCGAGTTCTCCAAAATCGAATTTGAACTTCGGGGAGGCGTGTAGACATCATTTCCGTCAGCACAAAAGACTCAAGCACAAGTCCATAATCATCTCGCTTAGATGCACTTTGAAAGTTTTGTAAGATAATATTTCGAATTCCCAAATCATAAAAATAAATTTTTTGAGATTTTTTAAGTTCATTAGCAAGATTTTTGGCATAAGAATGCAGGCGATAAATCACAAATGTTTTTTCAAGAATACTCAAATATTTTTCAGTAGTCCCTGAATTAAGTCCAATTTCTTTGCTTAAACTATGGATAGAGATAAGTTGTCCCTGTTGCTGGGCCAGCAAGACTAATAAGTGGTTATAGGCACGAATATTTTCTTCTCTCACAAGTGATTTAACATCTTTTTGAATATAGGTTTCGAGCATTTCTTGCAATAATCGGGTTTTTTCCGTTGAGGGAACCGAGAGTAACCCCGGTAGTCCTCCATACGTTAAGAAGTCCTCAAGTAAAACTGCATTGCTTTTTTGAGGAAAAGCAAGTTGAAATTCAGAAAAGGTGAGAGGAAAAATTTGTGTAATCAGTCGACGCCCAGCCAAGCTTTCGTGGAGATGCGTATGGATATCAATTGCAGATGACCCTGAGGCATAAATTTTGATGTAAGGACCGTCTGGACTGTTTTGTTTGGCGGTATCGACGATAATTTTAAAAATCCGAGAAATATTCTCAATATAATATAATTCATCAATCAAAATAACCTGATATTCCATAAGAAAGCGAATAAGGCTGGCTTCATCAGAAGGGAGTTTTTGAAAATCTAAAGGGTTTTCAAGATTTAAATACAAAACAGATTGATTCTCAGATTCAAATCGTCGTTTTAAATCGAATAACAACGTGGTTTTACCAACCTGACGAGGTCCAATCAAAATCGACGCTTCATACCGATAGCGTTCTTCAACCAGCTTGTCGAAATAGAAGCGTTTAATCTTAATGGATTGGCTCACAAATGCAATTTTACACCTTTAGTATAAAATTGCATATAGACATCATTTTACACAGTAAAAAACCAAGCGGAATTAAGATTTAACTTTCATATCTACACCATTTCAACCGCTAAAATCGTCATATCGTCCTTCCCTGGCAGACAGCTCCCACTTACTTTACCCGCCAGATAGTCGGCAATATCTTTTTTGCTTTTAGGTCTCGCTTTAAGCCACTTCTCAATATGATCATAATGGTAAGTATAAGTCGTCATCTCGTTCTCATCCGTCACTTCATCAAAGGGAATCAAAGGAGTGCCATCCAAAAGCTCATGATCAAAAAGGCCATCCGTATAACAAAGCACAATATCCCCCGGCGCTAATTGAAATTCAGTACAGGTATAAATCTCATCTTCATCCATCTGTAACGGGCTACCGTCGTTATTTAAGCGCGTAATAGTCCCATCCAAATGGCGAATAAGGGGCGCTTCTCCACCTGCACTAGAAACCATCAGCTGTCGCGTTTTAAGGTTAATCACCATGTAAGTTCCAGTAATCATTTTTTGAATGCGCGGCTCTTTAAAAAATAGGTTATTAAGAATCCCCATCATGGCAGAAGGGTCGGTCAGCGGATACTG
>CAMCZW010000015.1 GCA_945888435.1 bacterium UBP8_UBA817 | reverse complement strand
TGAAAGAGATATTTCAACTTTTTCTATAACCACTGGGTTTTTAGTAAATGGAACTCGGCTAGTAGCAGAGTTTGAATGTGATTTTCCTCTTAGAGAAAATCCTAATTTAGATAAAGTTTTAGGGCCTATTCTTGACGAAGCAATTACAGCTGGAATCTACCCTAAGGATGTGAATAGAAGTAAATTAACAGAAAAAATTAAGAAATCTTATTTTGCACAATTAGCTCTAAATTCAGTTCCAGATACAAAAAGTGAACCCTTGATGAAAAAGTTAGTACTTTGGATATTTTCATTGTTTGCGTATGACAATTTAATCGACGAGCCCTTATCTTTGCTTCATAAAGATAAAGAATCATTAAAAGAATTTACGCGTGATCTAAATGATTTGCTTAATAAGCGTAGTGATAGTCGTAGTTTAATTCAAAAATGGAATTCAAAGATGGCGGGAAGTGATATTGATCAAAAATTGATTAAAGAGGCTTTATTATGGATTGATCAGTTAAGAAAATTTAAATTACCAAATAGATTTATTGTCGAAGCAACAAAATATTTTGATTCGTCTATTGAAGAGATGAATGATGGGATGAATACAAAAACAGAGCATTATATTGATGCGCGAAGAGTAAGCGGTGCAGTACCTCCAGTTGTAGCATTGGCAGAATCAGAGATGCCAGATACACCAAATTATTTAAACACCTGTCATGCATTTCTTGAGCTTGAAAAAGAATATGACGACTGCATATGGGCGGTAAATGATCTTGGTGGAGCCAAAGAGATGACTGGGCATGAACCAAATTTTCTCAAAACAAAAATGAGAGAAAAATTAAGATCATATTTAGAAGGAGGGGGAGTTCAAACGATTGAAGTTGTTCAAAAGTTGTTTAAATTATCTTTTGAAGAGCTAATAGATTATATTAATACTAGACATAAAAAATGGCTTAATCACAAGGCCGAGGTTATTGTCGCAATTACATCTGGAAAGATTTTTGAAAATGAAAAATCAGGCCCCTTAAACCCTCATAGGACAAGTCATCAAAGAGTTATACGTTCAGCTCTTGAAGATTTTAAAAAAAGATGTCAAATTAGGGAAAATCTATTTACCTCTGGAAACCAGTGCACAAAGGTAAGTAGTCGGTATTTTGACACGGAGAATCCTAAATTAAACGTTGAGATTTCTGAGTTGTCATTTGCATAAATAAGATTCCTTAGAGGGGTATATGAGAAAACTCAGTCAAAGCATTAGTAACTTTTATGTGAAATATGGGTCTAAATCTTCCGAAGATAAGCGAATATCTGATCTCACATATAAAATTAACCTTATTGTACTTATCACAGGTATATTTTATTCCATTGTTTTTTTATTATTAAATCAGCCACTTCTATCTGGATTAGGATGGTGCATTTCCACTGGATTGCTAGGTTGTTTTCTTGCGCATAAAAAAGGGCATCATCTTGTCTCAAAGCTTGGGATTATTGCAATTACAAACATTGCAGTATTGTTTTATTCGGTAGTTTTAGGTGATGAATCAGGAATATCAATATTTTTCTTTGCACTAGTTGGTATCCCGTTTGTTATTTTTCATTTTAGAGAGCTTAAATGGATTAAGCTTGCGGTCAGCTTTTCTGTGATTTTATGGATATTTTCTCAATATCAACCATTAACTTCTTTTGGCCACTTTCCTAATATTTACTTAGACGGAATTAAAGTCCTAACTGGAATTATGACTTTTTTCATCCTTCTTTCAGGACTTGTGAGTTATTTGATATCTAATGAATTTTATAAGATAAAATCAAACTTATCTCTCCATAGACTTGGAAAGACTAATTTAAAATTAGACAACACCATCACCAAACTCACCCAAGAAACCCAAGAAAAAGAAGCCGCGCTAATCCGTGAGCAAAAAAAGGCTAAAACAATCAAAACTCAATCTCAAAAAATTAAAGCCGATGCAATTGAAATTGAAAAGAAAAAAGCCCAAGAAAGGCTCCTAAAACAAGCCGCAAACTATCAAGTCATCCTATTCCAAGACAATGAAGAGATCCCACAACCTCAAGGCCAAAAAATCACAGTTTTCGGTAGCGCTTCCCACCATATCACCGGCGATTACCGCTATGTCTTCCAAATCAACCCCCACACCAGCGCCATCATGGCTTTAGACGTCACCGGCCACGGGGCCCCCGCCGCAATGATGACTGGCGTTCTCTCCAAAATCGTCGATGATCTCTTTGAAACCTCCGATCCACAACTTCTTATGGATACGGGCAAAACAATGGAATTCCTCAATAAAATCCTATATGCCGAACGCCGTCTGGATAAATTTGTAGCTGGGGTTTATGCGGTGATTGATACCGTCAATAAGATGATTTATGTGTGCTGTGCCGGTGCCGAAACAGTAGTGATTTTGAGAGATAATAAAATAATCGCAATTAAAAACAGCAATGAATCCTTAAGAATGGATGAATATAGTAAATTTATATCAGTGATGCTCTCCATCCAATCCGGCGATCGCATCCTCGTCTGCACAGACGGATTAATGGACAGAAAACTCAAAGACGGAAGCCACCTCTTTACTCCAATAGAAGCCGAAGGCGACTACGACGAAGATGCCGGTGAATATCCCGAGATCTATCTCGATTACACTAAATTCGAATTCATCCTCACAAACCTCCCCAAAGACAACTCCTTCGCAGAATCCCTAGGCAATACTCTCAATACCCTCTGCCTCCCAGCCAGCGATGACATGACCATCGTCGCCGTCGAAATCACCTAACCCATGGCCTCTGATCAATCCTTCGTTGGCCCCAATCTCACCCAAGCCCCAGCAGTGGATAGATGTCGCCTTACTAATTCCCCTCTCAGAGAGGGGTGGCACGAAGTGACGGGGTGTTAGTGACTTGAAAAAAATCACCCTCACTCTAATTGCAATCACTCTCCTCAACATGCCAGAAACCATGCTCACTACCTCCAATACCACCTCGCAATCCCCTCACGGAAACCATGTCATTTGGAATGCCTACGATCGCACTTGGGAAACTTACTCCTGTCACTGTGATGCGGTAACGACGCCTAATGACTCCTTTTTAAAAATACTTGGAATTATCATCCCTACCCAAAATTACCCATAAAATCAATAAAGGGGCCTATAAAACTCCCTCTTTGGAACAGAGAGGGAGTTAGGGTGAGTGTTATCTTCGGTACTAAAATCCCCTCCAGGGAGGGGTGCCGAAAGGGCGAGGATCGTAACCCCTGCCCATCCCAACAGATATACGCTAAAATACCCGTCAATGAAAAGCGCAATTTACCCCGGAAGTTTCGATCCCATCACCCTCGGCCACATCGACATCATCGAAAGAGCATCACGAGTATTTGATACGATTTATATCGCTGTCATTCAAAATAAAGCCAAAAGCCCGTTTTTTAAAATTGAAGAGAGAATTACGCTGATCAGAGAGATTTTTAAAGATAATCCCAAAATTAAAGTAGAAGGTTTTGACGGACTCTTAGTCGATTATGCAAACGCCAAAAAAGTGTATACAATCATTCGAGGTCTTCGCGCCCTAACCGACTTCGAATTTGAGTTCCAAATGGCGCTCATTAATCGAAAATTAGGGATCGAAACCAATATCGACACTGTATTCCTAATGACAGACGAAAAATACTCTTATTTAAGCTCAAGTGCTGTCCGAGAAATCGCGAAGCTTAAGGGCAATATTAGGGAATTTGTTCCCCATAATGTGGCTGATGCCATCGAGAAAAAATTAAAACTAAGTTAAAGGAGTTAAATGATGGATGAATTACTCGGATTATTAGATACCCTAGAAGCCAGTATCCTAGACGGAAAAAAGGTCCCATTTTCAGATAAGGTCGTCATCAACGAACGTTTAGTCCTTACTATTTTGGACCGGATGAGATTTGCGATTAAGAGTGATGGAGGCTCAGTCCGATCTGCATTAGGATCACCCCCAACACACTCTCAAGTGCAGACAAAACCAGTTCAAGTTCATACTCAACAACAAGCTGATCCTACAGAATTTGAACCTCCAAAGCATATTAGAGATCATGTCTCCGAACTCATTAAAAAAGCAGAAGACGATAGCGAGAAAATAAAAGCGGGTGCCAACGAATACGCCGACTATGTATTAGCCAACTTACAATTACTCATTACCAAAATGCAAACTAACTTAGTAAAAATCGAACGCAATATCACCGGCGGACGAAAAACAATTGATGACCAGAAGAAAAAAGGGGATAGACACCATCGCATCATAGGAGCTACAGATGAGGGACTTTAATCGCAGTCACGCCGCCCACCGTCCACTAACCGTTCAACGCAACTTCACCAAGCATGCGCCAGGATCGGTTCTGATTTCATATGGAGACACCAAAGTCCTCTGCACCGCCACAATTGAAGATGGCGTGCCTAGATTCCTCAAGGACAGCGGCGAAGGCTGGCTAACGGCTGAATACTCCCTTCTCCCATCATCCACAAGCCCAAGAGCGTCACGAGAAGTCAATAAAGGCAAGCAAAGTGGACGTACTAACGAAATCCAACGCCTCATTGGCAGGTCCCTCAGACAAGCCATCGATCTGACCATCCTCGGCGAAAAAACGATCTACATCGACACCGACGTCATCCAGGCCGACGGAGGCACGCGAACCGCAGCCGTCACCGGTGGAATGATCGCATTACGAGACGCAATCGATCACCTCATCCAAACCAAAAGAATCAGACAAAACCCCCTACGAGAATTCATTGGCGCAGTCAGCGTCGGTATCGTCGGCGGACAAGTCATGGTAGACCTCTGCTACGACGAAGACTTCAAAGCCGAAGTGGACATGAACATCGTGATGACCGAGTCCGGCCAATTCGTCGAAGTCCAAGGCACCGCAGAGTCAAAACCCTTCAGCAACGAGCAACTCGCAGAAATGCTTAGCCTTTCCAAAGACGCAATTCAAAGCATTATTACAACTGTTAAAGGTGCATAATGTCTAGCCCGTCGCGCTTTGAAATATCCGAGCGACATTATGACATCATCACCAAGCAAGCCGCCGACAATTTCCCAAGGGAAGCCGGCGGTTTTTTAGGTGGAAGCACAGATTTTACAGTTAAGGCCATTTTACCAATTTTTAATGGTCATATCGGCAACCAAACAGATACATTTTCTTTTATTGCCGAAGACATCGAGCGTGCTCAGCTTTTTTTCAAAAAACATGGCCTCACATACTACGGCCTCTACCACACGCATCCAAGCGGCATCCCATACCCCTCCAAAACCGACATCGACACCGGTCATCGTTTCCACTTCATCATCGGTGTCCCCAATAACAACCAGGCCTCAACCGTCTTTAGAGCCTACGAAATCATCAATCGCAAACCAATCGCCATCCCCGTCCAAATCATACCCAACTCCAAAATAAAGGTTGTCGACATCCACGGAAAAGGCGCCACCGAAAACATCCCCTTATTCGACCGCCCAATCACCTTTGAAGAAGAAGCCGGCCAACTCTCCGAGCAAATCAACAACTTAGTCGACGGCAAACCCAAATACGAACGAAAAAAGCCAAAAGCCCCCTTCGACTCCGACTTCAGCACCCTCGCATGAATGTTACTTCCTAACTAGATAATCACCCTTCATTATATATTTATAACTGGTCAGTTCCGGCAGTCCCATCGGTCCACGCGCATGTAACATCTGAGTCGAAATTCCAATCTCTGCACCAAATCCAAATTCACCACCATCGGTAAATCGGGTCGATACATTAACCCCAACGGCCGCTGCATCCACCGTCTTCACAAAATGATCAGCCCGTCTTGCATCTTCAGTCAAAATCACTTCTGTATGCTTAGTCCCATAACGATGGATATGAGCCTCTGCCTCTCCCAAAGAAGACACAATCTTAACGGCTAAAGTTAAATTTAAAAATTCAAGCGCCCAGTCGTCTTCAACCGCTGGAAAAATTGTTGGCACAATCGCTCTGGCGGCATCATCACCTTTCAGTGTGACACCCTTAGATTCAAGTTCTTTCGCCAAAGCAGGTAAGAAATCTCCCGCAATTTTCTCATGAATAATCACAGTCTCAAGCGCATTACACACTGACGGTCTCTGGATTTTCGCATTCACAATAATCGGTATCGCTTTCTTCAAATTAGCTTCACGATCCACATAAATATGGCAATTACCTGCCCCCGTTTCAATCGAAGGGACAGTCGCCGTCTGAATCACATGCTTAATCAAGGAAGCCCCACCACGAGGAATAACCAAGTGCAAATACTGATTCAGTTTTACAAAAGTATCCACCCCTTCCCTGGACGTATTATCCAATAACTGGATTAAATCTCTAGTGACATCATGGGCTTGCATGACATCATGCATGACTTCCACCAAGGCGCGATTCGATTCAAACGCAGATGAACTACCTCTCAGCACCACCGCATTGCCTGTTTTAAAGCATAATGTCGCGGCATCCACCGTCACATTAGGCCTCGCCTCATAAATCATGCCAATAACACCAATCGGCACTCTTATCTTTTGGAGGGATAATCCGCTTTTCTCCACAGTCCAGGCGGACATCTCTTCACCAATCGGATCCTCAAGACCCGCCACAATTCTAACGCCATCCGCAATCCCGATGATACGCTCAGCCGTCAATGTCAGACGATCAATCATCGCCACATCTAGTCCAGCAGCTTGGCCTCGCTGAATATCCTTTAGATTCTCACTTAAAATAAATGGAGTACACTCAATAAGTGCATCCGCAATTCCTAATAAAATCTGATTTTTTATTTTTGTAGAAAGGGCAGGGGTATCATCAAACGCCTCACGAACTGCCTGACATTGGGATTCTATTGATCTCATTTTTATCTCCTATCGTTTTACGATATGAGTCCCGTGGGACTCTCCATTCAAAAGCCCAGAAAGCACGCCTGGGGTGCGCCCATTCGCGATATAAACATCCACCCCACGATCACTCGCAAGTTTGGCAGCAGATAGCTTGGAGGCCATTCCGCCACGGCTTCGGCCAGTATCCACATCCTCAACCATTTCCATGATATCGTGAGTAACAGCGTCAATTCGGTCAATCAACACCGCATCCTTATGTAGTTTAGGGTTTTTGGTGTAAACGCCATCCGTATCGGTCAATAAAATAAGTCGAGATGCCCCCAAAAATTGGGCAACCAATGCTGACAACTGGTCATTATCCCCAAATTTCTGGTCAATTTCATCCGTAGCCACGGTATCATTCTCATTGATAATTGGGATAATTCCATGATCAAGCAATGTCATAATCGTATTTTTGGCATGATGCTTTCTCAACTCATCTTCAATGCCATCTTTAGTCAATAAAATCTGTCCAACAGAAATCCCAAATTCAGAAAAAAATCCGCAATATTCTCTCATCAATAAAATCTGACCAACCGCCGCAGCCGCCTGTCTTTCAGGGATCGTTACCGGCTTGATTCCCAATGGATAAGACCCACAGGTAATCGAGCCTGACGTCACCATAATAATTCTGGAGTGTTGTTTTAAAAACGAAGTAGAAATCGCCTCAACATAGGCCTTCATCGCCACTAAATCAGGCAGTCCCTCAGGCGTTGTTAGTAAATTAGTTCCAATTTTAACAATCGTAATGGGTAATACTAGGCCCATAAAGAATCCTCTATTTTAAAAGTTCAACAAGCTTTTGAATTAAGATATCAATCTGATGTCCGGTGACTGCAGAAATAGAGACCACTTCAATCCCTTGTGAGTTAAAGAATTCAGTAATTGTCTCATTTTGATCAGGAAACATTATATCAGCTTTAGTGAGTGCCACAATTGTAGGATGGGTCAGTATTTCAGGGAAACTTTTCGTTAATTCAGAGACAATTACTTTATAGTTATCAAGACATTCTTGCGCATCACCACTTTCTCCTGAAACTAAATGAATCAAGGCTTTCGTCCTAGAGATATGACGTAAAAAATCATGACCCAACCCAACGCCTTCAGATGCGCCTTCAATTAGTCCTGGGATATCCGCAATAATAATCTCGCGGTCAATAAATTTTAAAACACCTAAATTTGGAAATAAGGTCGTAAATGGATAACTCGCAATCTTAGGGGATGCATTGGTCACAGCCTTAAGTAGTGTTGATTTACCTGCATTAGGAAGCCCAATCAATCCCACATCCGCAAGTAATTTAAGCTCAAGTCGAATAAACTTTTCCTCCCCAGGGAGTCCCGGCTGAGCATACCGTGGGGCTCTATTCACTGACGTCGCAAATGCATCATTGCCAGCACCGCCACGACCGCCCTTAGCGATTAAAAATACTTGCTCGTCTTCACAAAGATCTGCCAATAATACATCTTCATCATCATAAATCTGGGTACCGCAAGGGATATCAATGGTAATATCGCTCCCGCGCGGCCCAGAGCAATTACGCCTACCGCCAGCAGTTCCATTCTGCGCCTTATAGACACGCTTAAAATGAAGATCCATCAAGGTCTGAAGTGACGTCTTTGCCCTAAAATAGACATCTCCGCCATCTCCGCCTCGGCCACCATCAGGCCCACCCATCGGAACATATTTTTCACGTCTAAAACTAACAGCTCCAGCGCCGCCATTCCCAGAAACTATTTTAATCTTCGCAACATCAACAAACTTCATATTTTAAATAATCCAAAAAAAATGGCCCACGTCATCATTCAAACGTGGGCCATAACCATAAATACGATTCAATTTCTGTAGAATGATTCTACAGGTTTTATCTTAAGCGGTATAAACAGAAATCTTCTGCTTTCCTCTTTTAACATATTCAAATTTAACAGCACCATCGATTTTAGCAAACAGAGTGAAATCTCTGCCCATGCCGACATTGTTGCCAGGCATAAACTCAGTTCCACGTTGTCTTACTAAAATACTGCCGGCAGAAACAACTTGATCTCCAAATCGTTTAATTCCCAATCGTTTTGATTGACTGTCGCGGCCGTTCTTCGTACTACCTTTCCCTTTCTTGTGTGCCATCTTAAGTGCTCCTTACTTCACAGAGTCAATTGACTCAATCTTAATCAAAGTTTTGTGTTGTCTATGACCTTGTTTAAGTTGTTTACCTGTTTTAGGTTTAAATTTAAACGCAATCACTTTGGTATCTCTAAAGTGTTTCACGATATTCGCTTTTACCTTAAATGTAGATAGAAGGGGCTGACCCACTTCTGTCTTACCGTTGCCAGAGACTAGCAATACATTATTAAATTCAACGGATCCTGATTCTTGATCCAATTTTTCAACCGCGAGTGTCATGCCCTCAGACACAATAAACTGTTGATTTCCAGTTTCTATAACAGCAAACATCTTAAAATCCTCCAGACAAAAATAACCTGCAATCAAATATTCTACAAAAGTCAAGCTGGCAGAAAATACCACCAAAAAAAGAACATGTCAATCAAACATACAGGGGGTTCGGCTGATACATAGATCCACTTAACGACACATAAGATAACAGTAAATTAAATAAAGATATAGTGGAAAAATGTGTAAACTAAAATGACTCATGAACATTGTTGACACTAAAAAATCATTATGATAAATTTGCGAACCTGCATTTTTTGCACCTATTGGCTTTTTTATAGTAGGGCATGACGCAGCAATACCTGAGGGTGTTACGCAAATAAAGTATTAGGCCCGTAGCTCCAACTGGTAGAGCGTCGGTCTCCAAAACCGAGCGTTGTCGGTTCGAATCCGGCCGGGCCTGCCAGAAATAAGTGGGCAAAAATGAGCAAAGAAGTGGAAGTAAAGTCAGAAGCAAAAGTAAAAAGCGATTCAAGAAAGGCGCTTGCAACACGAATGATCCAGCGACGAAAAAAAACGGGATCAACGTCTGCATTTTCTGAAGAGTTTAAAATGGAGCTTAAAAGAATTGTCTGGCCGAGTCGAAAAAACGTGGTAAAAGCAGCAATACTGATTTTTCTTATCATGACAGTGTCAACGATAGTTATTTTCACATTTGACCTCGCTTTTGCTGAAATATTTTTAAGTCTGAAAAAAATTGGATAATCAAACAGGATCAAAACTGATGAACGAACAAGAAAATCTAGTAATAGAAGAAACAAACGAAGCAGCCCCTGAAGTCCAGGAAGATCAACCTGACGAAAGAGGCCAGTGGTACATTGTTCAATGTTTAACCGGTAAAGAATACCGAGTCCGTGATCGTATACTTGAAATAGTAGCGATAGAAAAACTAGAAGAGTACATCTTCAGAGTTCTTGTTCCTGAAGAAGAAACAATCGAAATTAAAAATAATAAGCGACTAGAAAAAACAAACAGGATTTATCCCGGTTATATTTTTGTTCGCATGCTAATGGATAACGAGATGTTCTATAAAATTAGACAGTTATCGGGTGTGGCCAAATTTATTGGATCTAAGACAGCTCCAACCGCAGTTACTGAAGATGAAATTCTGAAAGTACTGAGAAAAGTAGGCGACAAGACTAAAAAGATTGATATTGATTTTGAAGTCGGCGAAATCGTAAAGGTGATCGCGGGTCCATTCAGAGGTTATTCTGGTCCAATATCAGAAATTAACGCTGAGCGTGGAAAACTAAAATCATTAATATTAATTTTCGGAAGAGAAACCCCAGTAGAATTAGACTTTGATCAAGTCGAAAAGGTAGTCAAGTAAACGAGGTAAGTCATGGCTGGAAAGAAAGGTAAAAAAATTGTTGTCACTAAAGTTAAGCTCCAAATTACTGGTGGAGCTGCAAACCCAGCGCCTCCAATTGGGCCTGCTCTGGGGCAGCACGGCGTTAACATTATGGAGTTTTGTAAAGCTTATAATGAAGCTACTAAAGAGAAAAAGGGTACTGTAGTTCCAGTAGAAATTACTATCTACGCCGACCGGACATTTGACTTCATTCTCAAAACTCCTCCGGCATCTGTATTAATTAAAAACATACTAGGGCTCAAAAGCGGGTCTCCAACATCTAATACGGTAACGGTCGGAACTTTAACTCAAGATCAGCTAGAGTCCATTGCAAAAGAAAAAATGCAAGACCTCAATTGCTACGACATGGAAGCTGCTAAAAGAATTATCGAAGGCACGGCTCGAAACATGGGAGTTAAAGTGAAATGAACCGCAGTAAAAGACATCGCGAAAACATCACATTAGTGGAGGCCGAAAAGGCATATGCTCCATCAGAAGCAGTAAGATTATTAAAACAATTTAAACCTGCTCAGTTTGATGAATCTATTGAAGTCCACTTTTCTTTAGGGATTGATCCACGTCATGCGGATCAACAACTGAGAGGCACAACTTCTCTTCCTCATGGGACAGGTAAAGCAATTACGATTGCAGTTATCTCTCAAGGTGAAAATCTTCAGAAAGCAACCAAGGCTGGCGCAGACCATGTTGGCGGTGATGATCTCATCGAGAAAATCGCTGGCGGGTGGCTAGACTTCGACTTATTGATTGCAAGTCCAGAAATGATGAGCAAGGTAGGTAAGCTGGGAAGAACGCTTGGGGCCAAAGGCTTAATGCCCAACCCAAAAGCAGGAACTGTTACTCCAGATATCGAGAAAGCGGTTCAAGAGTTTAAAGCGGGTAAATTGGAATACAGAAACGATAAATTTGGAAATCTCCACATTGGTATCGGAAAGCAATCATTTTCAGAGCAACAAATCTTAGAAAACTTCGATAGCATTTACGAAACAATCGTAAAAATAAAGCCGTCAAAGTCGAAAGGGATTTATTTAAAATCAGTGACGTTGTGTGCGGCAATGAGCCCAGGCGTATCAATTGAAACCCAAAAGTTAAAATGGAAGGAAAACTAAGATGGCCAACCAACAAATTCTGAAAGACAAAGAAGTTCAAGTTCAACTCATTAGAGAAAAATTTGAGCAATCAAATATTGCGATTGTTACTGAATACAGGGGATTGACTGTCGGAGCTTTAACTCGGCTAAGGCGTCAACTTAAAGAAGAAAGTGCAGAACTTAAAATATACAAAAACACATTGGTGCGCCTCGCATTAGACGAAATAGGCGTGGCTTATGATAAAACCTTGTTTGAAGGGCCAAGCGCATTTATTACATCTGTCGGAGATGTTAGCAGAGTTTCTAAGGTGCTCGTGAAATTTGCTAAAGAAAACGATAAGCTTGTTCTAAAAGCGGCTGTCATGGAAAACAAGATGCTCACTGATGGTACAGTGAGAGAGCTTGCAGAGCTACCAAGCAGAGAAGAGCTTATCGCAAGAGTAATCGGTGGTATCAAGTCACCAATTACAGGATTGGTAATGGCATTGTCTGGCCCATTAAGAGGGTTGGTATATACATTGCAAGCCATTAAAGATAAAAAAGAAAACGCCTAAGACTTGGCAGAATTTGTCAAGGCCGATACAGTGTAGGAGGAAGCGAGTAAAAGTAATTTAATAAAGTGTCGTAGAAGTAAAGATAAATTAGGAGGCCATCGTGTCACAAGCAGTAATTGAAGTAATCGAAAAAATGTCAGTATTAGAATTATCAGAGTTAGTTAAAGCTCTAGAAGATAAATTTGGCGTTGTCGCCGCAGCACCTATGATGGCAGCAGCAGCTACAGCAGCAGCTGAAGTTGAAGAAGTAAGCTCAACTGTCACGGTCACACTAGTTGATTGTGGAGATAAAAAGATCCAAGTTTTGAAAGCAGTTAGAGAAGTTACAGGTCTAGGACTTAAAGAAGCAAAAGACCTAGTTGACGCAGCTCCAAAACCAGTTAAAGAAAACATCGATAGAGAAGAAGCTGAGAAAATTAAAAAAGCACTTGAAGAACAAGGTGCTAAAGTTGAAATTAAGTAATTTCATTATATAAGGCGTGATCAACCTGAGCCACAGTAGTGGCTCAGGTTTAGTTTTTTGTCATGAGGTGGCTCAGTGTTAGGTAAACAAACTCCGGTTAGACAGCGCGAACGGCTGCAAGAAAAAATATCCTTCGCAGACGTGGCAATTCCCAATCTTATTGAAATCCAAGTTAATTCTTTCAAACAATTTATTGAAGAAGGCTTAAAAGAAGAATTTAAAAATGTTTCCCCAATTGTTGCATATGGTGGAAAGCTTGAATTAGAATTCTTAGAGAACTACCGTTTCGAAGAACCGGAATATTCCTTCGAAGAGTGCAAACACCGTGAAATCACCTATTCAGCCTCATTGAGAGTGCCTGTCCGTTTAACCAGTAAAGAAACCGGCGAAGTTATCGAGCAAGAAGTATTTATGAGCGATATTCCCGTCATGTCTGAAATGGGAACATTCCTAGTGAATGGTGCAGAAAGAGTTGTTGTTAGTCAGTTCGTAAGATCTCCAGGCGTTTACTTCAGAAGAAGAGAAGGGACTTCTCCTGGTAAGATTAGCTACCTCGCCACAATTATTCCTAACCGAGGATCTTGGTTAGAAATTGAAACTGATTCCAATCAGGTGCTATTTGCAAATATCAATAAAATGAAAAAAGTCCCCATGACTATGTTTCTGGGTGCATTAGGCTATTCTGAACAAGAAATTTTAAAACGAATCAAAAAAGATGAAAACAGAGAGCTTTTCCAAAAAACAATCGAAAAATCTCCAGTTGCAAGCTTAGAAGAGTCGCTAATTGAACTTCACAAAAAATTAAGACCTGGCGACCCTGTTACTTTAGACGGAGCCAAGTTACTTCTTAATGGAATGTTTTTTGATGAAAATAAATATGACTTAAGTACAGTTGGACGATACAGAATCAACGAACGTCTAGAAATTAAAGTAGACAAAAAATTAACAGTTCTAAGTCACGAAGATATTTTTGGAATCCTTAACTACGTTTTAGACCTAGTAAGAGAGCAAGGGATTACCGATGATATCGATCACCTTGGAAACAGACGTATCCGAACAGTAGGCGAACAGCTTCAAAAGCAGTTTCGTGTTGGACTTGCGAGACTAGAGCGTTTAATCCGTGAGCAAATGTCAATTAAGGGAAATGAGAAAATCAATCCTCAACAATTGATTAATATCCGACCTTTAGTGGCAGTAATGAGAGAGTTCTTCGGAAGTTCACAGCTGTCTCAGTTTATGGACCAAACAAACCCATTGGCAGAAATTGTCCACAAAAGACGTCTCAGCGCCTTGGGGCCCGGCGGGTTAACGAAAGAGAGAGCTGGATTTGAAGTTCGTGATATTCATCCCTCACACTACGGTCGAATTTGTCCTATCGAAACTCCAGAGGGACCAAACGCGGGTCTAATCGGGCCACTTGCCACTTATGCCCGTATTAATGAATATGGATTTATTGAAACGCCATATGTCAAGATTGAAAATACAAAAATTACTGGCAAAATTGAATATCTCGCTGCAGACGTTGAAGATAAATATTACATCGCTCCTTGGGACACTCCCAATAAAGATGGGAAATTTACTGGAAACTTTGTTATTGCTAGACACAATCGAGAGTTTTCACTATCACCAGCAGATAAAATCCAATTTATTGGCGTTTCTCCTGGTCAGCTAGTCGGAATTTCTTGTGGATTAATTCCATTCTTAGAGCATGATGACGCGAACCGAGCTTTAATGGGTGCAAACATGCAACGTCAAGCTGTTCCTCTTCTATTTACTGAAGAGCCTTATATCGGTACAGGTTTAGAGAAAATTGTTGCAAGAGATTCGCACAGTTTAATCCGAGCACGTAGAGCCGGTGTTGTTACAAGAGTAACAGGCGAAGAAATTGTTGTTTCTACAGATTCCAAAGCAAAAGGAAAAGGGAAAGACGATGTGTATATTCTTCATAAATACACAAGATCAAACCAAAATACTTGTAAAAACCAAAAGCCAATCGTCAGAGTGGGCGATCAAATTGAGGTTGGGGCTATCCTTGCGGATGGCGCTTCAACTTGCAATGGAGAGCTTGCATTAGGACGAAACGTATCTATCGCGTTAATTCCATGGGAAGGATATAACTTTGAAGATGCGATCATCATTTCTGAACGTCTAATTAAAGATGATGTATTTTCTTCAATCCATATCCATAAATATGAAATTGATATTCGTACAACTAAATTAGGGCCAGAAGAAATTACCCGAGAGGTTCCAAATGTCTCAGAAGATTCCTTAAAAAGTCTCGACGAGCAAGGGATTATTCGAATCGGTGCTGAAGTAAATTCTGGAGATATCCTAGTTGGCAAAGTAACTCCGAAAGGCGAAACTGAGCCACCTGCAGAGGAAAAGCTTTTAAGGGCAATCTTTGGTGACAAAGCCAGAGACATGAGAGATACGTCACTGCGTGTGTCTTCTGGAGTCACAGGAAAAGTAATTGGCGTTCGTGTTTTCTCAAAAGATACCAATGACAATTTACCTCCTGGTGTTAATTGCATCGTCAGAGTCTATGTCGCCCAACTTCGAAAAATTTCAATTGGGGATAAAATGGCCGGACGCCACGGGAATAAAGGGGTTATTTCAACCGTTTTACCTGAGGAAGATATGCCGTTCCTACCCAATGGACAACCAATCGATGTTATTTTGAATCCATTAGGGGTTCCTTCAAGGATGAACGTCGGACAGCTATTCGAAACATTAATCGGAATGGCTTCCCATATTCTGGGTAAAAACTTTGAAGTGCAATTATTTGACGAGGTTCTCGAAGAACAAGCCTCTGTAAAAAAAGTACAAGAAAAACTACTCGAAGCCTCAGCTGTAAAAGGATACGAATGGGTTCAATCTAGCGGTAAAGTAAAACTGCGAGATGGACGAACAGGCGAGCCTTTTGAGCGTGAAGTAACTGTCGGATACATGTACATGCTTAAACTAATTCACTTAGTCGAAGATAAGATACATGCCAGATCAACAGGACCTTACTCTCTCGTTACTCAACAGCCTCTTGGTGGTAAAGCCCAGTATGGTGGACAACGATTTGGAGAGATGGAAGTTTGGGCATTAGAAGCGTACGGCGCTGCTCATACTCTACAAGAAATGTTAACAGTTAAATCGGACGACTTAACCGGTCGTGCAAAAGCGTATGAGTCGATTATCAAAGGAAAACCCCTGTCGAATCCCGGAACCCCTGAGTCCTTCCGTGTATTGCTTCGGGAGCTACGATCAATCGCACTAGACATCAAAGTATTGTCATCCGATGGCAGTGAAATTGATACTCGGTAACCCTAAGGCTACAGATATGACTCACGGAGGAGCAAATTAATGTTAGTAAATAGTCCAGACGATTTTAATATGCTGCAAATTGGCTTAGCCTCTCCAGATCGGATCAGATACTGGTCCTATGGAGAAGTTGAGAAACCAGAAACGATTAACTACCGAACATTTAAGCCAGAACGCAGAGGCTTATTCTGTGAAAAAATATTTGGTCCAGTCAAAGATTGGGAATGTTCATGCGGAAAATATAGACGGGTAAGATATAGAGGGATTGTTTGTGAGCGTTGTGGCGTTGAAGTCACGCACTCAAAAGTGCGTCGTGAACGGATGGGGCATATTGAACTTGCCTCTCCGGTTTCTCACATCTGGTTCTTGAAGGGGATCCCTAGCTTCATGGGGCTTCTAATGGATATGTCTAGTAGACAGCTTGAAGAAGTAATCTACTATGACTCATATATTGTTACTCGTGTTGATGCAGCTCTGGACGACGTGCTAAAAGTACAACAAGTACTTTCTCAAGGTGAGTATCAACAATATAAAGAGAAGTTTGGTAATAAATTCACAGCCGATATGGGTGCGAGTGCAGTAAAAGCAATCCTATCTGAAATTGATGTTGAAAAAACAATGGTTCAACTCCGTACCGAAATGGAAGACTCAAAAGGCCAAAAAAGAATCAAAATCACAAAAAGACTTCGATTATTTGAAGCCATTCAAAAATCAAAAAACAGTCCATCATGGATGATTTTAGATGTTATTCCAGTAATGCCACCAGACTTACGTCCAATGGTACAGCTAGAAGGGGGCCGATTTGCAACATCTGACCTTAACGACTTATACAGAAGGGTTGTTAACCGAAATAATCGACTAAAACGTCTAATGGATATTGGAGCTCCTGAAATGATCGTGCGAAACGAGAAACGGATGCTTCAAGAATCTGTCGACGTCTTAATTTCAAATGGTAAAAGAGGACGCTCAGTAACAGGTACAAACGGGAGACCTCTTAAATCTCTTGGAAATATCATCGAAGGTAAACAAGGCCGATTTAGACAAAACCTTCTTGGTAAAAGAGTAGACTATTCAGCCAGGTCAGTTATCGTCGTTGGACCTCACCTTAAGTTCCACCAATGTGGACTTCCAAAAGAAATGGCCCTTGAATTATTCAAGCCATTTGTCATTCATAAACTAGTAAAAGATGGTATGGTATCCAACGTCAAAAGTGCTAAAAAGAAAATAGAGAGAAAAGACGTCATGGTATGGGATGCATTGGAGGCGGTCATAACAGGGCAGCTAGTCCTCCTAAACCGTGCACCGACACTCCACAGGCTCGGGATTCAAGCCTTTGAGCCGATTTTGGTTGAAGGCTCTGCAATTCAGGTTCACCCACTTGTTTGTACAGCATTCAATGCTGACTTCGACGGCGATCAAATGGCTGTACACGTTCCGTTATCTGTTGAGGCGCAAGCTGAGGCTAGACTATTAATTATGTCTACTAATAATATCCTCTCTCCATCTAGTGGAAGGGCCATTATTACCCCATCTCAAGATATGGTTCTTGGCTGCTACTTCTTGACAGTGGAAGATCCTGAGCTTGAACTTGGAAGAGGTAAAGTGTTTAGCGATATTCATGAAGCCAAACGAGCTTGGGAGTCTAAATACATCGGATTCCATTCTCAAATTAAAGCTCGTATAGACGGTAAAAGAATCGATACAACAGTGGGTCGAATTTTATTTAACCAATCAATTCGGGATACATTAAAACAGTTTTCAATTGAAAATGAACCTTATGTCAATGAAGTTATTGGTAAAAAAGAATTAGGCAATTTAATTGAAAAATGGTTCAAAAAGTATGGAAACGAAGTGACTGCGTCACTCGCCAATGAAATGAAACGAATTGGATTTAAATATTCCACACTATCTGGAATTTCAATTTCAATTGATGACCTCAAAATACCTGAGCAAAAAAAGATCATCGTAAAAGAAGTAGAGGTCGAAGTTGAAAAATTAGCAAAACTTCAAAAAGATGGTCACATCAATCAAGAAGAAAAGCAGATGAGAAGCAACGAGCTATGGCGAAGCGCTTCTCAAAGAATTGCAAACGAGTTAGAAAGCAACTTGGGTCGACTCAATAACCTGTTTATTATGGCCAACTCCGGAGCTAGAGGAAATATGGACCAGGTACGTCAGCTAGCTGGAATGCGAGGATTAATGTCCGACGCACAGGGACGTACAGTAAGTATTCCAATTAAGTCTAACTTTAAAGAAGGCCTATCATTAACAGAGTATTTCATCTCTTCATACGGAGCAAGAAAAGGGCTAGTTGACACGGCACTTCGTACTGCTGACTCTGGATACTTAACAAGAAGACTTGTAGACGTTGCACAAGATGTCATGATTAGTATTGAAGATTGTGGCGCAACAGAAGGGGTTCCATTACACCCAGTAAAAGATGGCTTAAATGAAGTCGTATCTATTGAAGAAATGGTTGCTGGTCGATTTGCAATCGAAGATGTCAAAGATCCTTCAACCGGTAAAATAATCGTTGGAGCAGATACATTAATTACCGACGAATTAGCAGAAGCGATTCAACAAGCTGGTATTCGTGTCGTGACCACCCGAAGCATCTACAAATGTAAAGCTGAAAGAGGGATTTGCCAAAAATGTTTTGGTGTCGATCTAGCGTCTGGTCAAGTAATCAGCGTCGGTGAAGCCATCGGGATTATCGCAGCACAGTCAATTGGTGAGCCTGGTACACAGTTAACAATGAGAACGTTCCACACTGGCGGGGTCGACCTTCGTCGAGCAGCCAACGTTGATATCGTTACTAAAACTGCAGGTAAAGTCAGCTTCTCCGATACATTGATGGTTGGGCAGTTTAAAGAGCTCGACGGAACAATGATTCAGGTAATTACACAAGACAGTGACTTAGTTGTAGAGACTCCAGCAGGAGTAAAAGTACCTTATTCTTTACCAAAAGGTGCTGCGCTCCAAGTCGCAGAAGGGGCTTCTATAAAAGTAAACCATGTCATTGCCCAGTATGACCCTACCTATGAAATCGTGGTATCTCATAGTGAAGGCCAAATAAAAATTATTGGTGGAGATCTTAAACAAAGAAAAGGTGGAGCCGGCAACGTACTCGAAGTATTTGCAGAATCCAACTGTGAGTGCTTTATCTATAATCCAAAAGAAAAACTTGAACTCCAAGTAGTTGAAAGTAAAGCAAGACAACTCCAAATCGGAACACGTATGAGAATACTTGACGAGGTTGGAGCTGGACAAAATAGAAGCGGATTGATTGAGAAAATCGAAAAGCTAGATAAGAAAATTAAAGGAAGTAAAGAACAAGCCTTTTCAGTCACGGTTTTCCCTGGCGAATCATATGCCCTTCTTCCTGGAGCTCGTCTATATGTACAAGATGGCGAAAAAATAAAACGTGGCCAAGTAATTGCAAGGGAGCGCATTGATAGCGCCGACTCCAGCAAAACAAAAGACATCGTACAAGGGTTGCCAAGAGTTGAAGAATTGTTCGAAGCTAGAAAACCAAAAGACTCAGCTGTACTTAGCGAAGTTGATGGAGTTGTGGACGTGTCTGACCAAGAAGGGTATCGCCTAATCAGTGTTATCAGCGAATCAGGTCAGAAATTCGAAAATAAAATTTCATACGACATGAGATTAAAAGTATATTCAGGAAAACAAGTTAAAAAAGGTGAACAGCTTACTGATGGCGTTATCAATCCACATGATATCCTAGCCACTCAGGGGGTAGAGGCGACTCAGCTTTATCTAACTGAAGAAGTCCAACGTGTTTACCGATCTCAAGGTGTTCAAATTAACAGTAAACACATTGAGGTTATTGTGAGACAGATGACACGTAAAGTGAATGTCATCAGTTCCGGAGATACTTCTTTATTACCAAACGACTTGGTCGATATGCGCCAGTTTGAAAAAGAGAATGTAATCTTTGGTGCTAAAGGAAGCGAATTAGCAACGGGTCAAAGAGAGTTGTTAGGGGTAACGAGAGCATCTCTTAGTACAGAAAGCTTTATATCGGCATCATCATTCCAACAAACTGCGAGCGTATTAACGAAAGCCGCAATTGAAGGTCAAGTTGACCCGATGTTTGGTTTAAAAGAAAACGTAATTATAGGTAAATTAATTCCAGCAGGAACAGGCTTAGGATACTACAGCCGTGTCGGCCTAGAATTACCAAAAAACTATAATTTAGTAGAAGAAAAAGTCGAACAGGAAGTAGAGGCTGTGGTTTGACAACCCAACCCAACTTAGATACGATGGTCCGCCATCTGTGTAAAGGAGAAAGCAATTGCCTACAGCAAATCAGTTAATGAAACAAAAACGAAAACCTAAGAACGTGAAGGGAAAATCTCCTGCATTAGATAAGTGTCCACAAAAACGTGGAATTTGTACCAGGGTTTATACAACAACACCAAAAAAACCAAACTCTGCTCTACGTAAAGTAGCACGGGTAAGACTATCTAACGGAATGGAAGTTTCTACTTATATTCCTGGAGAGGGTCACAATTTACAAGAACACTCGGTTATTTATATCCGAGGCGGTAGAGTAAAAGACTTGCCAGGCGTACGATATCACACTGAAAGAGGTCGAGGTGATTTGCAAGGTGTATCCGGACGTAAGCAATCTAGGTCCAGATATGGTACGAAAATCGAGAAAAAGAAATCATAATTGAAAAGGGATAATAGGAATGTCACGAAGAGCAAAACAATTTAATAAGGAAGTTACTCCAGATTCAAGATACGGAAGTGACTTAGTAACCCGCCTAATCAATAGAATAATGAGAGGCGGCAAGAAAAGTATCGCTACAAGAATCGTATATGACTCATTGGAGAACCTGTCAACTAAAGTTAACGAGTCGCCTCTAGAGGCATTCCAAAAAGTCGTCAAAAATGTTGCTCCGGTAATGGAAGTAAGATCAAGACGTGTTGGGGGGTCAACCTACCAAGTCCCTATGGAAGTTAAAAACGACAGGGCGCTTTCATTGGCATTAAGATGGATCGTCGCAAGCGCAAGATCTAGATCCGGAAAAACCATGATCGATAAATTGGCCGGCGAATTGATCGATGCTCACCATAATAACGGTGCTTCCGTAAAAAAACGTGAAGACACTCATAAAATGGCAGAAGCGAACAAGGCATTTGCCCACTTTAGATGGTAATTAGGAAATAAATATGTCAAAGAAGTTAGTTGATCTAAAATATATCCGTAATATTGGGATTGCAGCACATATTGACGCTGGTAAAACCACGTTAACTGAACGTGTTTTATTTTATACAGGAAAATCCCACAAAATCGGAGAAGTTCATGATGGTAACGCCACCATGGACTGGATGGTTCAAGAGCAAGAGCGTGGGATTACAATTACTTCCGCTGCAACTACTTGTTTTTGGAAAGAGATTCAAATTAATATTATTGATACACCAGGTCACGTCGACTTCACGGTCGAGGTAGAGCGGTCTTTAAGAGTATTAGATGGAATGGTCGCTGTATTCTGTGGAGTTGCAGGGGTTCAGCCTCAAAGCGAGACCGTATGGAGACAGGCTGTAAAATACGGTGTTCCACGAATTGCCTTTATTAATAAAATGGATAGAGTCGGTGCTAATTTTGACCGAGCAATCCAAACTATGATTAAAAACCTTAACGCAAAACCTCTGATGCTTCAGTATCCAATTGGAGCAGAGTCAGATTTTAAAGGTGTAATTGATCTTGTTTCAGGCCTCGAGTATGTCTATGAAGATGACAAAGGAATTTCTTTTAAAACTCAAAATATCCAACCTGAAAATCAAGAGAAATATGAAGAGCTCAGAAATATTATCCTTGAAAAAGTAACAGAAGCTAAAGACGAGTATCTGGAAAAATTTCTAGAAACTGGCGAGTTAACGATCGAAGAAGTGAAGGATGGTCTTAGAATCCTGACGATTTCTGGAGCTATTATCCCAGTATTATGTGGGACTGCATTTAAAAATAAAGGTATTCAACCTTTATTAGATGCAATAGCAGATTACCTCCCATCTCCTATGGATTTGCCAAATGTAAAGGGCTTAAACCCAAGAACTGGCGAACCAGAAGAAAGAAAGTTGATCCCTGATGAATCCTTTTCAGCCTTAGCCTTCAAAATTCAAACAGACCCATATGTAGGTCGTTTGACATATGCGCGTGTTTATTCTGGAGTCTTGAAGCCAGGGACTTATGTCCTAAATGCAACAACAGGAAAAAGAGAGCGTGTAGGTCGAATTCTACAAATGCATGCTAATACTCGTGAAGAGATGCAAGAGGCAAGATCTGGAGATATTATTGGTGTAATTGGTCTAAAAGATACAAAAACAGGACATACATTATGTTCAGAAGATAAACCTATTGTATTAGAAAGTATTGATTTTCCAGATCCAGTTATTTTTGTTGCAATTGAACCAAAATCTAAACCAGATCAAGAGAAAATGTCTCAAGCGTTGGAAAAATTGGGTGACGAAGATCCAACTTTCCATTACAGAACAGACCAAGAAACAGGTCAGGTCATTATTTCAGGAATGGGAGAATTACATCTTGAAATTATTACAGACCGAATGCTGAGGGAATTTGCTGTTCAGGCCAACATCGGTCAACCTCAAGTCGCCTACAAAGAATCAATTACTAAAAAAGCAGAAGCGGAAGGTAAGTTTATTCGTCAAACCGGTGGTCGAGGTCAGTACGGACACGTCGTCCTAACTATCGAGCCTCAGGAGAGAGGCACTGGCTTCACTTTCGAAAGTAAGGTTGTCGGAGGAAGAATTCCTAAAGAATACATCTCATCGGTAGAGAAAGGTGCCAAAGAGGCCTTTACAACAGGTATCTTAGCTGGCTACCCAATGATCGATATAAAAGTAGTCGCTTTGGATGGATCCTTCCACCCGGTTGACTCTTCTGACATCGCGTTCCAAATCGCAGCATCTTATGCAGTAAAGGATGCCGTAAAGAAAGCCGGCGGAGTAGTATTGGAGCCACTTATGAAGGTTGAGGTGGAAATACCTGAAGCTCATATGGGTGACATTATTTCCGATCTGAATGGACGACGAGGCAAGATTGAACAAATCGAACCTCTAGAAGGAAATATCCAAAAAATCGTATCCCATGTCCCATTATCGGAAATGTTTGGGTACTCAACGAGTTTACGGTCATTAACACAGGGAAGAGGTATTTACACGATGCAGTTTCTTATGTATAGTGAGTGCCCTAAATCAATTTTTGAGTCCCTTGTTTCCAAGGTAAAATAAAGGAGTATTTTGTAATGGCTAAAGAAAAGTTTGAGCGTAAAAAACCACACGTCAACATAGGTACAATCGGTCACGTTGACCACGGAAAGACTACTTTGACGGCTGCGATTACAAGTACCCTCGCCTCTAAAGGTTGGGCGATCGCTAAAAAGTATGACGAAATCGACGCAGCTCCAGAAGAAAAAGAGCGCGGGATTACAATTGCAACGGCACACGTTGAGTATGAAACAGTTGCTCGACACTATGCTCACGTAGACTGTCCTGGTCACGCTGATTATGTTAAAAATATGATCACTGGTGCGGCTCAGATGGATGGAGCAATCCTTGTAGTAAGTGCGGCGGATGGCCCTATGCCTCAAACTAGAGAGCATATCCTATTAGCGCGACAGGTTAACGTCCCTTATATCGTTGTATTTCTTAATAAAGTAGATCAGGTAGATGATCTTGAATTGATCGATCTAGTTGAGATGGAATTAAGAGAGTTGCTATGTAAGTATGACTTCCCAGGTGATGATATTCCTTTTGTTAAAGGCTCAGCTTTGAAAGCTTTAGAGGCTCAAGATAAAAGTGAAAATGGTCCAGCGAAATGTATTTGGGAATTAATGGATGCGGTTGATAGCTACATTCCTGTTCCTCTAAGACAAGTCGATAAGCCTTTCTTGATGCCTGTAGAGGACGTGTTTAGCATTACTGGTCGTGGAACGGTAGCTACTGGGCGAATCGATAGAGGTATCGTTCGTGTCGGTGACGAAATTGCTGTGATCGGAATTAGTGAGGAAACTAAAAAGACAACTGTAACTGGCGTAGAGATGTTCAGGAAATTACTGGATGAAGGTCAAGCTGGAGACAACGTTGGTGTTCTTTTGAGAGGAATCGAGAAAGAAGATTTGAAGAGAGGTCAGGTTTTGGCAGCTCCAGGATCAATTAAGCCTCACCATATTTTTGATGCTGAAGTTTATGTATTGAAAAAAGAAGAGGGTGGAAGACACACCCCATTTTTCAAGGGATACAGACCTCAGTTTTATATTCGAACAACTGACGTGACAGGTTCAATTGACCTACCTGAAGGTGTTGAGATGGTAATGCCTGGTGACAACATTACAATGAAAGTTGAATTGATTGTTCCTGTAGCATGTGAAGAGGGACTAAGGTTTGCGATCCGTGAGGGTGGCAGAACTGTTGGCGCGGGCGTTGTAACTAAAATTATTAAGTAACAGAGAAGGTTCGTTGTGGCAGAAAAGAAAAGTCAGCAAAAAATAAGAATTCGTCTAAAAGCATTTGATCATGCTGTTATTGATCAATCTGCTGAGCGAATTGTATCAACCGCAGAGAGATCTGGCGCAAAGGTAGTGGGCCCTATCCCACTGCCTACCCAGAAAAAGGTGTGGTGCGTTCTAAAGTCTCCTCATATCGATAAAAGAGGTGGGGAGCATTATGAGGTACGGATATACAAAAGGTTGATTGATATCCTGGACCCTCCAACCTCAACGGTTGATGCTTTAATGCAACTTGATCTGCCAGCCGGCGTGAATGTAGAGATCAAGCTTAACTGAGCTTTAGTTTTTTTCGGAGATACAGATGAAGAAGTTTTTAATTGGTAAGAAAATCGGAATGACACAGCTCATGGTAGAAAACGGGGATGTTGTTCCCGTTACTGTTGTCCAGCTTGGCCCTTGTCAGATTGTCGATAAGAGAGAAAAAGAGAAGGTTGGCTATGATGCCATCGTTCTTGGATACGGAAAGATAGCTCTTGAAAAGCTAACTAAGCCTAAGCGTGGTTATTTTGTAAAGAATAATCAAGAAGGGTATAAATTGCTAAAAGAATTTAGACCCGACAGTATTGAAGGTTTTGTTGTTAACACAGAGTTAACTGTAGATATTTTCGAAAAAGATGAGAAGGTCTCAGTAAGATCAAAAACGATCGGAAGAGGGTTTACGGGTACGATTAAAAGACACAACTTTAAAAGAGGGCCAATGAGCCACGGTTCAAAAAGTCATCGTATCCCAGGTTCTATTGGCGCGGGAACTTCTCCTAGTCATATTTTTAAAGGTAAGCGAATGGCCGGGCATTATGGTGATGAGTATGTAACGATTCATAATCTCAGTGTTGTTGGTAAAGATTTAGAAACTTCCTGTATTTTCCTAAAAGGTGCAATACCTGGAAAGAAAAACAATCTCGTCGAAGTTTTTGTGTCCTAAGGATGTATCATGAAAGTTAGTGTGTATAATTTTGCTAAAGAAGTAGAAGAGACTCCAGTTGAAATTAAATTCGGAGATCTTAATCCTGAATTTAATGCTGATCATGGAGTGTATTTGGTTGCCAAATATCAAGCCGCTAAAAAAAGAGCCGGCACAGCATCAACAAAGACTAGATCAACCGTAAGCGGCGGCGGCGCTAAGCCTTATAAACAAAAGGGGACCGGACGTGCCCGTAGAGGTACTAATCGTTCTCCTTTGAGAAGAGGTGGTGCTGTAGCTCACGGCCCACAACCCAGATCCTTCGAGCATAAGCTGAATACTAAGCTGGTTAAAAATGCATTTGCCAGTGTTTTTATGAATAAAGAAGCATCAACTATCTTGGTGAATTATGCACAGGACACTTTGATTAAAGCCAATGCAGTTGAAAGACTTTTGGCAACTAAAAATAGCCCAAAAAGAGTGATTGTGATTGTTGAAAATATTGAATCACCTCTTTTTAAAGCTGCTCGTAACTTAGGCTCATGCAGGTGTTTTGCTGTAAACGCAATAGATCTAAAAGATTTATTTAACTCTGATTTAGTGCTAGTAGATTCTGCGGCAGTTAATTCTTTTGCGAGGTTTGAGTAATTATGGGTATTTTAAGAAAACCGATTTTAACAGAGAAATCTTCAAAGTCGATAACAAATAATATATATACTTTTGAAGTAGATCCTTCAGTAAATAAAATTCAAGTAAAAAACGAAATACAAACAAAATATAGTGTTTCAGTTGAAAGAGTTAATATTTTAAATAGGATCGGCAAAAAGACGAGGCGTGGACTCATTAAGGGGCAACGAGCAGATCGTAAGTTGGCCTATGTGAAATTGAAAGATGGGCAATCAATAGATTTAATCAAAGGATTGTTCTAGAGGAAAATATATGTCCACAAAATCATACAAACCAACTACAGCATCCTTAAGATCCCGCCAAATTAACGATTATTCGGTTATCACAACTTCAGAGCCTAATAAGCGTCTAGTGAAGCCATGCCCTCAGCAAAGTGGGCGTAACAATACTGGACGAATTACAGTTCGAAGACGTGGTGGCGGTAATAAATCAAAATATCGTATGATCGATTTTCTTCGTTCAAAAGATGGAATTGTAGGTATTATAAAATCGATTGAATATGATCCTAATAGATCTGCATATATTTCCCTCGTTGACTATGTTGATGGTGAAAAACGATACATCATTACCCCAAACAAAGCATTCGTTGGTATGGAAATCGCTTCTGGCTCAGGCGCAGAAGTAAAAGTTGGAAATACCTTATTAATTAAGGATATTCCCGCCGGATCGTTGATTCATAATATTGAGTTAAAAGTGGGTCGTGGTGCACAGTTAGTCAGAGCTGCTGGAGCTTCTGCTGTGCTTCAGGGTAAAGGCGTTAAGTATGCCACGGTCAAACTTCCTTCTGGTGAAGTAAGATTAGTTAATGTAAATTGCAGAGCAACTTTAGGAGTTGTATCTAATTCCGAAAAAAGAAATACCTCTTTAGGTAAGGCCGGTGCTACTAGATGGATCGGGCGTCGTCCTAAGGTCAGAGGTTCAGTTATGAACGCTTGTGATCACCCTCATGGCGGCGGTGAAGGTAAGGCTCCAATTGGACGTTCTAGCCCAAGAACTCCTTGGGGTAAAAAAGTTTTTAAAAAGACACGGAATTCAAAACGTACAGATAAATTTATTGTTCGGAAATCAGGAGGCGCGTAGTGGCTAGATCATTAAAAAAGGGTCCTTTCGTAGACCAGTGCTTATTAGAGAAAGTCGAAAAGCTAAATAACGAAAATAAAAAAGTAATGATTAAGACATGGTCAAGAAGATCTATGATTATTCCTGATATGATCGGACATACATTTGCTGTTTATAATGGGAAGAAACATATCCCTGTATACGTACAAGAAACTATGATTGGCCATAAACTAGGCGAATTCTCACCTACTAGGTTATTCAAGTCTCATGGTGGAAATAAATAATTAAGGTTCAATGATGGCAAAAACTCAAAAAAAAGAAATTACAGCGCCGACAATTAATTCTCCTAAAGAGTCAAAGAAGAAGGGTTTATCGGAATACAGAGCAAATGCTAAATTTGTTCGTATTTCTCCAATTAAACTTGCTAGGGTAGCCAAGGTAGTACAGGGGAAAGATGTTGAAGTTGCTCTCCAGATTCTAAAACAGCTTCCACACAAATCCGCAGAAATTATTTATAAAGTAATTCATTCTGCAAAAGCAAATGCAATTCACAATCATGATTCAAAGACTTCTTTAAGAGTCAAAGAGATTGTAACTTGTGCAGGACCTCAAATTAAAAGATTCCAACCAAAAGGAAGGGGACGGATTTATCAAATTCTCAAACGGACTTCGCATATCTTTGTAAGTCTTGATGAACATACTAAGGGAGCGAATTAATGGGTCAGAAAGTAAATCCGAAAGGGTTAAGATTAAAAATCGTTAAAGACTGGGATTGTAGCTGGTTTGCAACTAAAAATTATCATGAGCTTGTGAAAGAAGATTGTGATATTAGAAACTTTCTGAACCAAGAATTAAGTAAAGCTGGCGTTTCTAAAATTAATATTAATAGAAAAGCAAGCAGCACTTTAGTAAAGCTATCTATTGCAAAGACTGGTATGGTTTTTGGCAAGAGAGGTATGGATATTGATTTCTTAAAAGAGGCTTTATCAAAACTAATTAAAAAACCAATTGAGATTCAAGTCTTAGAAGAAAAAAACATAGATACAAACGCTAAGTTAATTGGCGAATGGATAGCTCAGCAGTTAGAAAAACGAGTGCCGTTTAGAAGGGCTATGAAAATGGCCGTTCAGAAGGCAATGAAGTCAGGATCCTTAGGAATTAAAATTAATTGCGCTGGGCGTCTCGGTGGAGTGGAAATCGCTAGGTCAGAATGGTATAGAGAAGGTAAGGTGCCTTTACATACGCTAAGAGCTGATATAGACTATGCGTTTTCTGAATCCTTGACTACCTATGGAAAGATTGGTGTTAAAGTCTGGGTATACTTCGGTGAAATTTTTGAAAAGAATGCCTATTCTAATGTGGCTTCTAATAATGAAGCTTCTCAAGTAGCCGCATAAAGGTGAGATGTTAAATGTTAATGCCAAAAAAAACAAAATATAGAAAATATCAGCGCGGTAGAAATCGTGGTATTGCTCATTCGGGTAACAAAGTCTCATTTGGCGATTTTGGATTACAAACGCTAGAAGCAGCATGGTTAACAGATAGACAGATTGAGTCAGCAAGACGTGCAATGACCCGCTTCATCAAAAGAGGCGGAAAAGTTTGGATAAGAGTTTTCCCTGATAAATCAGTAACTAAATTACCAGCTGAAACGCGGATGGGTAAGGGTAAGGGGGCTCCTGAGTTTTGGGCAGCCGTTATTAAACCAGGTAATATTTTATTTGAGCTTGCTGGTGTGGATGAAGCCATGGCGAGAGAAGCTTTAAGATTAGCGATGCATAAATTGCCCGTAAAGTCTAAGTTCGTCAAAAAGCTAGACTTTTAAGAGGAAATTTTTATGAAAAATAAAATAAATGTACAAGTGCTATCAGACTTAGAAATAGATACTAAGCTCTCCGAAATTAAATCTTCAATTTCAGATGAAAGATTTACTAAGGGAATTTCTGAAAATAAAGATCTTTCTAAGTTTAGTAAGTCCAAAAAAAATGTAGCAAGATTGCTAACAGAGCTAAACAGAAGAAGGAGACTTGCGTAATCATGGAAAGAGGAACTAGACCAAAAGTTGTTGGCAAAGTTATAAAACAGAGCGGCGACAAAACAGCAAAGATAGCTGTCAGAACTTTAAAAAGACATCCTTTATACGGAAAGGTTTTTAAGGTTACAAAAATTTATCAAATCCACGACGAGAACAATATTACTAAGCTTGGTGATGTTGTTGAGGTTCAGTCGTGCCGGCCAATTAGTAAAACAAAATCCTGGCGACTTGTCCAAGTTGTCAGTGAGAAATAGTTGAGGCAGTAAAATGGTACAGGTTGAATCAAGATTAGACGTAGCAGATAATTCAGGGGCAAAAGAGCTTCTCTGTATAAGAATATTAGGTGGTTCTAGACGAAAGTATGCTAGAATCGGTGACCAGATTATTTGTACAGTTAAGCTTGCTTCCCCGCAAGGCCAGGTTAAAAAGAGTGAAGTTGTAACTGCCGTTGTAGTCAGAATGAAAAGTCGGGTACAACGTGAAGATGGTACAATCTTACGTTTTGACGATAATGCTGCGGTTATTATTAATAAAGATGGTAACCCTAGAGGAACACGGATATTCGGCCCAATTCCTAGAGAACTTCGTGATAATTACATGAAGATTATTTCATTGGCTGAAGAAGTAGTATAAGGATCTAACGATGAACAAGTTTAAAAAAGGCGACGCTGTAAAAGTGATTACAGGAAAAGATAAAGGAAAAACGGGATTGATTACCGCTGTGTTCCCTAAACTTAATAAAATTACTGTTGAGCAAATTAATATTGCTAAAAAACATCAGAAAAAAACACAGGAAAGTCAAGGTAAGATTATAGAAGTTTCTTTGCCAATGGATTGGTCTAACGTAATTCATTCGGAAGGTAAAGAAAATGTCGTGCGAGTATCATATAAGATTGAAAATGGCCTGAAGAAAAAAGTATCAAGTAAAACAGGCAAATCTATTGGGAGTTAATGGCTTAAAATGTCCACTTTAAAAGAGCGTTATCAGAAAGAAGTTAAACCAAAGCTAACCAAAGCCTTAGGCTATAAAAATGTCATGGAAGTTCCAAAGTTGGAAAAAATCGTGATTAATAGAGGGCTAGGTGAGGCAACCGGAAATAGTAAAGTAATTGAAATTACTGCAGAAACATTTACTCTAATTACTGGACAAAAGCCAATATTGACCACAGCGAAGAATTCAATTTCAAACTTTAAATTGAGAGAGAATCAAGTTATTGGATGTAAAACTGTTTTACGTGGCGACAGAATGTATGACTTTATGACTAAGTTGATCTTCTTGGCATTACCAAGAATCCGTGACTTTCGCGGAATTTCTCCTCATTCATTTGATGGTCGTGGCAATTACACTCTAGGCATTAAAGAGGACACGATTTTTCCAGAAATAAAATTGGAAAAAGCGGATAAAATAAGAGGATTCGATATCACTTTTGTGACAACGGCAAAATCGGATGAAGAAGCCTATGAATTATTAAAAGAAATGGGAATGCCGTTCAGAGCAAAAATTAGCAAAAGTGAGTTAGTAAATGGCTAAAACATCAAAATTAATTAGCAATGCGAAAAAGGTTGGAACAGTCCAACATAGAAATAGATGCCAAATTTGTGGTCGACCAAGAGGGTTTCTACGTTTTTTCAGATTATGTAGAATCTGTTTCAGAACTCTAGCATCAAACGGCAAGCTGCCGGGCATCACCAAGTCATCTTGGTAATTTAGGAGCATTTGAATGTCAATTAACGATCCGATCGCAGATTTATTTACAAGAATTAGAAACGCACTTGCTGTACGTCACAAAGAGTTGACCGCGCCATATTCAGTTATGGGTACAAGAATTTTGAGTATTTTAAAAGATGAAGGATTTATTTATTCTTTCAACGTTATCAATAAGAGTGAGAATTCACCAATTAAATTGATTGTTGTTCAATTAAAATATGACGAGTCAAAGCGTCCTATTATTGATCAAATTAAAAGAATGAGTAAGCCAGGAAAAAGGCTTTATGTTCAGAAAAGTCAGATTCCTAAAGTTCAAAACGGGTTTGGTATTTCTATCCTTTCTACTCCAAAAGGAGTATTGTCAGGTAGAGAAGCTAGACTAGCAAACGTTGGCGGAGAACTTTTAGGGTTAGTATATTAAGGAGTCGTAAGTGTCACGAATCGGAAAAAAGCCAATAACCTTAGCTGATAAGGTTGCAATAGAACAGAACGGACAAGAAATTACTGTGAAAGGCCCTAAAGGTGAACTTTCAATGGTAATTAACTCTCCTAATGTAAAAATAGAAATTGTAGATGGAGTTATTGCTGTTGTAAGAGCTTCTGAAGACAAAACTACAAAAGCACTTCATGGTTTGTATAGAGCAACTTTAGCAAACTTAATTAATGGTGTTTTAAATGGATACCAAAAAGATCTTGAGCTTCAAGGGGTTGGGTTTAGAGTCCAGTTAAAAGGAGATAAACTTGAGTTTGCTTTAGGCTTTTCACATCCTGTTGTGATTACTGCCCCAGAGGGGATTCAATTCAAAACTGAAGGGACCAACAAGATAAGTGTAATGGGAATCGATAAACATTTAGTTGGACAAATTGCAGCAAATCTGCGAAAACTAAGATCTCCGGATCCTTATAAAGGAAAAGGCGTAAGATACGTAGGCGAGTTTATTCGTAAGAAACAAGGTAAAAGTGTCAAGAAATAGGTGAATTATGTCGAAAGATAAGATAAAAAAAACAAAGATTAAAAGTACTGAAGATAGAAAAAGACTTTCTGTTTTTCGTAGTAGTCTTCATATTTATGCTCAAGTTATTGATGATATTACTGGGAAAACTTTAGTTTCTAGTTCTAGTCTTAAATATGATAAAGGAAGTAATATTGACGCTGCAAAGCAAGTTGGCTTAGCAATTGCAAAGTTATCAAAAGATAATGGGATATCTAAAGTCATCTTTGATAGAGGACCGTATATCTACAAAGGAAGAGTAAAGGCTTTAGCCGAAAGCGCCAGAGAGGGCGGATTAATTTTTTAAGGAGCATTCATGGAACCAAATCAACAAAGATCAAAGCAGACCCACTCAAATACACCTGCTGAACCAACATTAGAAAAAGTAATTCAGATTGACAGAATTAACAAGGTTGTCAAAGGTGGTAAAAGACTTTCTTTTAGAGCTTTTATTATTAAAGGTAATCTAAAGGGGTCCGTAGGTTTTGCAACAGGTAAATCTAAAGAGGTTCCGATTGCGATTAGAAAAGGTATTGAAAAAGCCCAGAAATATCAACATAAAATTAATATTATAAATGACACAATTCCTCACGAAATTTCTGGAAAATTCGGATCTTCAAGAGTTGTATTAAAGCCTGCAAGGCCAGGAACTGGCGTTATCGCTGGTGGCCCTGTTAGAATTATGCTCGAAGCGCTAGGCGTTAAAAACGTAGTTGCAAAAGCTTTAGGGTCTAATAATGCAATCAATACTGCAAGAGCAACTTTAGTTGCGTTGCTGAAATTAAAAAATATTGATCTTGAAGAGAAAAGACGAGGAAAAAAATTATCTGTAAAAAGATAAAATAGAGAGATCTACATGAACAAAAGTACAATTAAACCTGCAAAAGGTTCTACAGCTAAAAGAAAACGTCGAGGAAGGGGTAATGCTTCTGGTCTCGGTGGCGAAAGTGGACGGGGACATAAAGGACAAAAAAGCAGGTCTGGTTACTCTGCTCAAGGTGGTTTTGAAGGTGGGCAAATGCCCCTTTATAGGAGACTTCCAAAGAAAAGAGGACTTGGTAACGCAAAGCAAACATATTTCCACCCGATTAACTTAAGCCAATTGAATGAGTTTTTTGAAAATAATTCAGAAGTAACGCCTGAGATTTTATTAGAGAAAAAACTAATTGCTAGAAATGAAAAGGTGAAAATTCTTGGAAATGGTGAGCTTTCAAAAAAACTAACAATAAAAGCTCATAAAATTTCTGAAAGTGCCCTGCAAAAACTTACCGCGTCTACTTCTACGTTTGAACAAATCAACTAGTTTATGAATCTCCTATCATCGATCATCAAAATCCCTGATTTAAGAAAAAGGATTTTGATATCGTTTGGATTCCTAATCTTATATCGACTCGGAACTCATATCCCTATTGCAGGGGTGGATTTGAATGCGATGAAAGGATTGTTCGAGCAAGGTGGATTATTGGGCTTCTTCAATTTATTCAGTGGCGGAGGCTTAAGCCGATTTTCTATTTTCGGACTTGGAGTCCTTCCTTATATCAACGCATCAATCATTATGCAGTTACTGACAATTGGATGGCCTAAACTCAAAGAGCTTTCAGAAGAGGGTGAGCAGGGAAGAAAGCAGATTTCACAATATACAAGATATTTGGCCATTTTGGTTGCCCTAATTCAAGCAATCGTAATGTCCATTGGATTTAGATCTTTTATTGCTCCAGATATAAATTTTGTCTTCTTCCTTTTTTACGCAACTGTAGGACTAGTAGCGGGTGCTGCATTTGTAATGTGGATTGGCGAATTAATTACTGAATATGGAATTGGTAATGGCGCATCCTTATTGATTTTTACAGGGATCATCGCGCAAATGCCTTTTTATATAAAAAATACTTATGTATTGCTTTCTGGTGGCGCAAGCCCAATCGGTGTCATTATATTAATCCTTGTATTAATTGTGATGGTGATTAGTATTATCTATGTACAGGAAGCACAACGACGGGTGCAGGTTCAGTATGCAAAGCGTATCGTTGGTCGGAAAATGATCGGAGCACAAAATACATATATCCCATTACGACTTATTCAAGGTGGGGTAATGCCCATAATTTTTGCTTCTGCAGTTTTACAATTCCCATTAATGATTTTTACATATGTCCCTATAGATTTTATACAACACTTTTTTAGTACTTATTATAAGTATGATGGAGTTTTATATAATTCCTCTTTTTGTATATTGATATTTTTCTTTACCTATTTTTATACTGCTATCACATTTAATCCTCAGGAGTTATCCGATAATATTAAGAAACACGGTGGATTTATTACTGGAGTACGACCGGGTTCGTCAACCGTAGAATATCTAGATAAAATTATTTCGAAATTAACCCTTTTAGGGGCTGTATTCTTAGCCTTTATCGCATTAGCCCCCATTATTGGTGCAAATCTAACTCATGTAACTAGCTTTATGGGTTTAGGGGGCACTGCTCTCTTGATTATTGTGGGTGTATCAATGGATATTGTAAAACAAATTGAAACCTACTTAATATCCCATAGATATGAAGGATTAATTGAATGAAACCCTGCATTATCCTTCTAGGACCACCAGGTTCAGGGAAGGGGAGTCAAACAGAAAAACTGAAAAGTTTTCTCGGTTTTCAGACGGTCTCAACCGGTGATCTTGTCAGGTCACAAATTAAAGGTCAAACATCTATTGGGTTAGAGATAGAACCTTTTTTAAAAGAGGGTAGATTAGTTCCTGATGAACTCATTGTTCAATTATTTAAAGAATGGATAAAAGATAATCAAGATGCTAAAGGATTTATATTGGATGGTTTTCCAAGAACCTTAGAGCAAGCTTATATTTTCAATAAAGATATTGTTGGAAAATTTAACCTAAAGGTTCAGGTCATATATCTTGAAGTATCTGTTGACCTGCTAATTTCCAGGATGCTAACCCGCCTAATCTGCAATAAGTGTAAGGCTGTATATAATACGACGTCTAAGCCGCCTAAGCATCTTAATCAATGTGATGAGTGCGGTGAAGCCTTAGAACGGCGTCAGGATGATAATCCCGAGACAATAGTAACCCGAAATAAAGAGTACATGTCTTTAACTGCACCCCTAGTAGAGTTTTTTTTAGAAAATCTTGTCACGATTAATGGAGACCAAGATTCTGAAAAAGTGTTTAGCGATATTATGAAAGGACTAAATAATGGCAATCTCAATTAAAACACCTCAAGAAATTGAATCGATGAAAAAATCGGGTCAAATACTTGCAAAAGTGTTTGAGGTAGTTGAAAAACAATTTAAACCTGGAATTAGTGCAAAAGAGATCGATGATTTAATTCATCAAGAAATAATAGCTCACCATGCGACTCCATCATTTTTAGGATATCAAGGATATAAATATTCCTCTTGTATCTCAAAAAATGAAGAAGTAGTTCACGGGATACCTTATCCGGATAAACGATTTATGCCTGGCGATATTGGCAGTATTGATATCGGGGTATACTTTGAAGGCTTTCATTCAGACGCCGCTAGAACCTTTTGGATTGATCCGATACCAAAAGAGGTTGAGAAACTGATCCAGATAACTGAAGAAAGCTTTTACAAGGCCATTGAACAGGCAATACCCGGAAATACGATTGGAGACATGGCATTTGCGCTACAAACTCATGCAGAAACACATGGGTTTTCTGTAGTAAGAGATCTATGTAGCCACGGAATTGGAAAAAAATTACATGAAGACCCATTGATTCCTAATTATGGGACTAAGGGTAAAGGGATTAAGTTAAAAGAAGGAATGACGTTCGCAATTGAGCCAATGATTAATATGGGAACATATCACGTATTAACATTGAGCGACAAATGGACTATAATTACCGCCGATCAGAAATTGTCTGCCCATTATGAAAATACGATTTGTATTACTAAGGATGGCGCCGAAATATTGACAAGCATATGTTGAGTGAGAAATAATGGGAAAAAAAGATAATATCATCGAAGTATCTGGCATTGTGTTAGAGTCACTACCAAATGCACAGTTTAGAGTAGAGTTGGAAACCGGCCAAGTAATTCTGGCCCATATCTCCGGAAAGATGAGAAAACACTATATTCGCATCCTTTTAGGGGATGTAGTTAAGATCGAATTGTCTCCGTATGATTTAACGCGGGGTCGTATTATTTATCGTGGAAAGTAGGGATTAACAATGAAAGTAAGAGCTTCAGTAAAAAAAATATGCAAAGACTGTAAAACTATAAAACGCCATGGTCGAGTAATGGTAATTTGCAAAAATCCCAAACATAAACAAAGACAAGGATAGGAGGATACTTTAATGGCACGACTCAGCGGGGTAGATTTACCAAAAAATAAACGGATTGTAATTGCATTGACTTATCTATTCGGAATAGGCCCATCTCTATCTGAATTGATTTTAGGCACTACAGGTGTAAATCCTGATAAAAGAGCTAAAGACTTAACTGAAGATGAAATTCTAAAATTAAGAGATGCAATTAGCGCATATCCAATCGAAGGTGACCTTCGAAGACAGATTAGCCAGAATATCAGACGGCTAAGTGATATCGGATCCTACAAAGGGTCTAGGCACCGAAAAAAACTACCTGTCCATGGACAACGAACACATACAAACGCTAGAACAAAGCGTGGTAAGAGAATTGCAGTCGCGGGTAAGAAAAAAGTTACTAAATAATTAGTTAGCAGTACTGGAGGATATTTTGGCACTTAAGAAGAAAAAAAAGAAAAAAAGCGTATTAGTTGGAATTGCTCATGTCAATTCAACATTCAACAATACAATCATATCCATCACAGATGAAAAGGGTGAAATTGTTTCAACCTGCTCAACTGGAATGGTTGGATTTAAAGGGACTAAAAAAGGGACTCCATATGCAGCTCAGCAAGCCGGAGAATTGGCTGCTAAAAGAGCAATGGAATTATCTGGAATGAAATCGATACACGTTTTCGTTAAGGGGCCAGGCGCCGGTAGAGAAACAGCAATTCGTGCAATTCAAGCTGCAGGATTAGAAGTTGAAAGTATAAAAGACGTAACGCCAATACCGCATAACGGTTGCCGTCCAAAGAAAAGGCGAAGGGTGTAGGAGAAGAAAATGGGAAGATATCGTGGTCCAAGTTGTAAGATTTGCAGAAGAAATGGCGTAAAGCTTTTATTGAAAGGCGCTAAATGTCTTACTGCAAAATGTGAGATGGAGAAAAGAGCATTTCCTCCAGGGCACACCGGTCATAATTTTGCTCGGAAATTATCAGAGTATGGTCGCCGCCTTAGAGAAAAACAAAAGTTAAGATTTTTCTATGGCGTTACTGAAAATGCGACAAGACGGTATTATATCCTAGCTGCAAAGCAAAAAGGGATTACAGGATACAATCTTTTGACTCTATTTGAGAGACGTATAGACAATGTGGTTTATCGAAGTGGCCTTGCATCATCTAGAAAAGAAGCAAGACAATTAGTAAGACACGCTCACTTTGTAATGGTTAAAAATGGAAGAGAAAGAAAGGTTACAATTCCATCTTTATTACTCTCCCCTCAGGATCAAGTGATTGTGAAGCCGAAAAGCCTAAATCACTTTAAGGCAAGAATTGAAGCATTGGCTGAAAAACCATTGGCAAGCTGGATTAACTTTAATGCAAAAACTGCAACAATAACAATTGCACAGATGCCACAAAGAGAAGATATAGACGTTCCAGTCGAAGAACAGTTAATCGTTGAGTTTTACGCTCAATAGAGTCATTTAGGAGGAAATAGCCGTGGCTAAGACACAACCCTGGGTCAAGTTTGATCAAATTGAAGAAAATCATGGAAGATTTACTGCATCCCCTCTAAAAAGAGGAATGGGAGTTACTTTAGGTAACTCACTAAGACGCGTATTGCTATCGTCCTTATCTGGGCATGCAATTACGTCAATTAGAATTGAAGGCGTTGAGCATGAGTTTACGGCAGTTCCTGGTGTTGTCGAGGATGTATTAGATATCGTCTGTAACTTAAAACAGATTGTATTTAAAGGACATACAACACAAGCTAAAGAGCTTAAAATTATTTTCAACGGAAAAGGAAAAGTGACAGCAAAAGATATTCAAACTGATGCTGAAATTGAAATCCTAAATCCAGAAGCGCATATTGCTGAAATGTCAGAAGCCGGTTCATTTGCAATGACGATGATTATTGAAAATGGCGAAGGCTATGTTCCTTCTGAAGCCGTTAACTTAAGCGATTTAACAATCCATTCAATTGCACTTGATGCATCATACTCTCCAGTAGTGCGAGTTAATCACCTTGTTGAAGATATCCGAGTAGGTAAAGAGTTGAATTATGACAGCCTAACTCTAGATGTTTGGACAAATGGAAGCATCTCTCCTGAAACTGCAGTAAAACAAGCCTCTGAAATTCTATGCACCAAGTTTGCATTATTCCAAAAGCTTAATGAAAAGCCAGAAGCGAAAGAAACGGCTGACATCAAATCAGCTGAAGCTGCTGAATCAAAATCAATTCTCAATTTAACAATTGATGACTTGGAATTATCAGCAAGATCTTCAAACTGTCTAAAAAGAGCGGGCATAGAAACAGTTCAGGAACTGATTGAAAAAGATTTATCTGAACTAACACAAATCAAAAATTTCGGCAAAAAAAGCGCAGACGAAATTAATGATAAACTAAAAGTTTATAATTTAGCTTTAAAAGGCGCTTCGGAATAGTAAAAAGAGGTTCAACAGAATGAGACACCAAAAAGGTAATGCAAAATTAGGTAAGCCAACAGACCAGAGAATAGCTTTATTAAAAAGCTTGGTTACATCTCTGATCACTCATAAAAAAATTACAACAACAGATACAAGGGCTAAAGAGGCCAAAAAAATGGCTGATAAACTTGTAACTTTGGGTAAAAAAGGTGAGTTACATCATAGACGTTTAGCGCTACGTTTAATCCAAGACAAGTCTTTAGTCAAAGAATTATTTGACACGATTGCTCCTGCATATGCACAAAGAAATGGTGGATATACTAGGATCATCAAGGCTGGTTTTAGAAGAGGCGATGCGGCTCCTGTATCCATATTAGAGTTTGTTGAATAGATATCGTTTAGATATTTCCTACGACGGCACTGACTATCTCGGATCACAGCGTCAAACAAGAGGTCGAACAGTTCAAGGTGAACTGGAAAAAGCTCTTAAAATAATATTTAAAACAAATCTTGAAACGGTTTTTTCTGGAAGAACCGATGCAAAAGTTCATGCATTAAATCAAGTTGTACATGTGGATACGCCGTTTGCGATTGATGCAGCGGCATTGTGCAGAGGCCTCAATAGTACTCTTGAAAAAGATATAAGAGTAGAAAAGGTAGACTGTGTCCCCTCAGAATTCCACGCAAGATTTTCAGCAAAGCTAAGAACCTATCACTATTATTTTTCTACAGAACAAATACCCGTTTTTTTAAGAAACTACATTACAAGAGTTCCTTACTCATGTGATTTAAAGAGAGTGGATGGAATTGATACATTGCTTTTGGGAAAAAAAGATTTTAAACACTTCGGAAGTACAGGATCTAATCAAGTATCAACAATTAGAACTATTTTAGATGTTCAGTTAATCCAAACAGAGTATCATCCTTTTTTCACAACCGCTCATATCCCCATTTATCGCTTATCAATTACGGCCGACAGCTTCTTATATCATATGGTAAGAAATGTAATGGGAACCTTATTTGAGATCATGAGAGGGCACTATTCTATAGAAGAGATTAAGGCAATGATTGAAAATAATCAGAAAATTTATTACACTACCGCAAAACCGCATGGATTATACCTCGCATTAGTAACGTACTAACGAGGCATCCAAGAATCGACTTACAGGAGACTTCTATAATGAAAGACCAAAAATCGTATTATCCAAAACAAGCTGAATGTGTAGCTGAATGGCTCACAGTGGACGCTACAGACCAAACCCTTGGCCGACTAGCATCTGAGATTGCAAAAATCTTAAGAGGCAAGCATAAGCCTACGTTTGCACCCTCTGCAGATACGGGCGACTTTGTCATCGTTACTAATGCAGAAAAAATTAAAGTAACTGGTAAAAAACTCACCGATAAAAAATATTACAAATTCTCTGGGTTCCCAGGTGGATTAAAAGAAATGAACCTTAAACAAGGTTTAGAGAAAGATGCCAGTGAAATTATCAGAATGGCAGTCAAAGGAATGCTCCCTTCAAATATCATGGGTCGTAGCATTATTAATAAAGTGAAAATTTATAATGGATCAGAACATCCTCATGAAGCTCAAAATCCAAGAGTTATCATACTATCGAACGCAAAATTAGGAGCATAGGACAATGGCAACGGCAGCAAAGACAACAAAGAAAGCATCAGCAGAAGTAAAGATTGAAAAGCCAAAAGCTCTTCCTAAAGTGCAAAAAGACAATAGTGTAGAAGTTCCTAAGATCCCTTCGGGCGCATTTTATGGGACAGGTAAGAGAAAAAGTGCGATTGCGAAAGTATGGTTATTTCCTGGAAAAGGCGCTTTCTATGTCAATGGAAAAGACTCAAAAGATTATTTCACAATTCCTCAGTATCATGGAAAGCTAACAAAGCCATTTGAGACCATTGGCGTTCTTGCTAAATACGACACTGTTATTTCGACATATGGTGGCGGAATTTCTGGACAAGCGGACGCGTCTCTACTTGGGATTTCAAGAGCATTACTAGAATTAAATGCAGAATTTAGAAAAGAACTAAAAGAAGAAGGCCATTTAACACGTGACCCAAGAGTAAAAGAGCGTAAAAAATACGGACGTAAGAAAGCAAGAAAAGGCTTTCAGTATAGAAAACGTTAAGCTGAGTTTTGAGTCAATGTTTACAGTCAAAACATATAACAAAATCTCAAAAAAGGGATTAGATCGCCTAGATAAAGAAAAAATCCAGGTATCTGATTCAATTGCTGAGCCAGATGCCATTATTTTGCGAAGCCATCCTCTTAAAGAGGAAACTCTAGCAGCCTCTGTATGCGCGATTGGCCGTGCAGGCGCTGGCGTAAATAATGTTCAGGTTGCAGACTGTACTCAAAAAGGTGTTGTTGTTTTCAACACTCCAGGAGCCAATGCCAATGCGGTAAAGGAATTACTTCTCGCATGCTTACTCCTTGGCGCAAGAAATATTATTGAAGGCCTAGAGTTTGTTAAATCTCTAGATGGTAAAGGCGCAGAAATCCCAGACTTGGTTGAGAAAGAGAAAGCTCGATTTAAAGGCTATGAGTTACGCGATAGAACTCTAGGGGTTATCGGACTTGGCGCAATCGGAATGCTAGTTGCAAATGAAGCGTCTGAGCTTGGCATGAAAGTAATTGGGTACGACCCCTTCCTTTCTGTCCATAATGCATGGCGACTATCACGCAACGTGAAGCCTGCAGAAAGCTTAAAGCAGTTGCTACAACAATCTGACTTTGTCACCTTACACATGCCATTAACGGATCAAACCAGAAATTTAATTAATGAAGAGAATATAGATCAATTTAGAAAGGGCGCTGTCCTTCTAAACTTTGCAAGAGACCTCATCGTTGATGAAGATGTCGTCCTATCTGCACTTGATAGTGGAAAATTATCTCTTTATCTATGTGATTTCCCAACAGAAAAAACAGTCAAACACTCCAAAGTATGGGCCACACCACATCTTGGCGCATCAACCGATGAAGCTGAAGAGAATTGTGCAATCATGGTAGCCGATCAAATTCAGGATTTCTTGTTGAATGGAAACATTACAAACTCAGTTAATTTTCCAAATTCCTCTCTTGAAAGATCAGGAGCGGTCAGATTAACCATCATTCATAAAAATATCCCAAACATGGTAGGGCAAATCACCAAAGTATTAGCGGATCAGTCCATTAATATCTCTGAGATGATGAATAAGAGCCGTGGTGAGCTAGCGTATACGATCGTAGACCTTGATCAAGCCCTCAGCCCTGATGCGTTGGCCCAATTGTCTGCAATCGAAGGGATTATCCGCCTACGCGGCATTACTTAAGAGGGGATAGTATCCTTTTTCTGATGATACCCGCATCCGGGTAAAAAGCGTCTCGTCGAGAAAAAGCTGGTTTGAGGATATCGTCTACAAATAAATGGCCGTGTTTTATGGATACTGCATAAATTATCTTTAAGATAGTTACATTTAAAAAGCAACGTCTTAGTATCAAGATCAACCCCCTTAAGATGAAAGTTATATAAAACTTCATACCATCTAATTGAAAGTCGTCTCAATATCGAAAATCTCCAAAAATCAGAAGAAAGTTGAATCGCAATGTTACGGCAACATACGCCTCGTTGTTTACAGTGCCCTTGTACTGGAAACCGCGGCGGAAATAGCCTTTGGAGTATCAAATAGGTGGCATAAGAGAAAAAACCATCAATGAAAGTGAAAAGCTTGGGAAGCAGCAATAAAAAAAATAGCAGAAACCGACGAGTGGTTTTTAAAAAAAATATATCAAAACGTTTCATATTAAGGATTATAACCCAAATAGGGGAGAAGCCCTTAAAAGAGTTGTGCTGAGTAAAAAACAACCATTTATTTTAGCTCACTAGTGTCCGGTCTTTTCAAAAAAAGTTAAGTATAAACTGAGCACAAGAAAAAGGCAGGTAGGCTCTGAATTTGGGTAGGTAAGAGAAATGGCCTTCAAGTAAGATGTTGGTATCAAACAGACATCAGAAAGAAGGCCAGATTCAT
>CAMCZW010000014.1 GCA_945888435.1 bacterium UBP8_UBA817 | reverse complement strand
CCAAGTACAGTTGCACTTTTCGCTTCCCATGCCTGACCAACCACATAAGGAGCTTGTGCTGCGGTTAAGTTCTCAGGAGCCACTGCAATCGCAGCCCCATCATCGGCACCAGAGGCCACAATAAAATCTCCAATCGCAACTTTACCTTTTACTTTCACTGGAACCTGTCCAATAAAGGCAATTGGGTTCATCGCAGAGTTATCTTTTTTAGCGTTACCTAAAACAACCGGCAAGCTACTCACCACCATCACCCGTTGCGCGCCATCAGTTGATCTAGTAATTTTGCCACCGTACACACCGACAACATCGCCAGCTTGAATAACTTCATCAGGATTAAGACGTTCTAGGTATTCCGCATAGTCCGCACCGGCTGATTCCAATTTAACACCCGTTGCAGTTTTACCGGCCACAAAGCCAGATTGACCACTTAAACGTCCAACCAATTGATCATCATCACTAAAGTCGATAAACGATTTCGCATCAGAAAGACCACCTTCAGCCACTTTTAACTGAACCAATCCTTTATTCTCTGCCGTCATTGGACCTTGACGATCAATCGTCATCGCATAAGTATCTGTTGAACTTCCAAAGTTATAAGCAATTGGAATTGTTCCAAGATTAGTAGAAGATTTAATGGTCACACCATTACTCGCTTTAAGAAGAAGCTTACCCGTAGCAGGATTGCCAATAGCAGCATTAGCACCAGTCCCAAAGTTTAATGTAGCTCCAAGCGATGATGATGAAGTTTGCTTTAAAGTAATTCCAATATCTGAAACAAGTTCAAGCTTCTTACCGGTTGAAGGAGTTAAGAAAATATCATTTGCATTAAAGAATAAATTCTTTCTGCTGGCAGAAGAGTACGTAATAGCAGCAGAAGTCTCTTTGATAGAAGAAGGACTAAGTCCCCCGACGTCAGATAAGTACAGATGACTACTACCATAATCCTCAAAAAGTGGGATTTTAACGCCGCCAAATTCAGTTTCAGTGGCCGTTGGGATTACCGCATTAGGCAACTTACCACCTGTAATATCTGTAACATTTGCAGCCTTAATTCCTGTTCCAACTTTAGATCCTGTTAATGTTCCATCAGCTAAATCATCTAAATCAGCATCATAGTCTTGTACATCGGTCCCAATTACTACCCCTAAATTAGTTCGAGCTCCAGCCGCATCAGTCGCGCCAGTTCCACCTCGCTCCACTGTCAATGTTCCGGTTGTATCTGTAATCGCTCGGTTTGTAATCTGAGTTAAGTTTGTCAAAGTAATGTTATCCGCAACCGCTGCATCCGCAATCGCTGTACCTTGCCATGTTCCAGTTCCAATTGTTCCTACTGTTGTAATCGTATTAGATCCGGTCCATGTACTTAATGCAGTGTTCTCAACAGCACCCAAGCCGATATCCGTTTTAGCTAAATTAATATCCGAATTTAAAGCTTTACCGTTGACTTGTCGAGTAATTGGAACTAATCCAGTTAAATCAACACCGCCCACTCCAGCCGCAACTGCCGCAGCAAGTTCTGCATCAGTCGCATAATCCGCAGCCGCTTCAACCGCCATTGTTCCTAAGCCCAATGCAGTTCGTGCTAAAGCCGCAGTAGTTGCGCCAGTTCCACCTCGCTCCACTGGCAATGTTCCAGTCGTATCTGCAATCGCTCGGTTTGTAATCTGAGTTAAGTTGGTCAAAGTAATGTTATCCGCAACCGCTGCATCCGCAAGTGCAGTTCCAGACCATACTCCAGTCCCAATGGTTCCTACTGTTGTAATCGTATTAGATCCGGTCCATGTACTTAATGCAGTGTTCTCAACAAGATCTAATCCAATGTCCGCTTTAGTTAAAGTAATATCCGCATTTAAAGCTTTACCGTTGACTTGTCGGGTAATTGGAACTACTCCAGTCAAATTGACACCCGCAACTGCCGCAGTAAGTTCTGCATCAGTCGCATAATTCGCAGAAGCTTCAACCGCCATTGTTCCTAAGCCCAATGCAGTTCGTGCTAAAGCCGCAGTAGTTGCGCCAGTTCCACCTCTCTCAAGAGGTAAAGTTCCTGAAGTAATCCGTGCAGCATCAATTGCTAATACCGAAGTATCAACACTCAAAGTGCCATTACCCGCTTTTGAAAGACCAGCGTTAGCCGCCAACTTAACATCTAAAAACCCATCGCTATCAATGGATATGGCATTCGCAGCATTAATCTTAACAAGACCTAAATCAGTTGAGTTCGCACGAGAAAGTGACGGGGCTGTCGCTGTCAAAATACCAGTACCTCCATCAATTGCTAATCCAGATCCAATTTTGACTCCGCCTAATACAGTAGAAGTCGCTGGCGTTAACGTAAAATTAGTAGCCCGATTTTCAATCTCAGTTAATTTGTCACGAAACGCAGTTGTAAAATCATTTGTAGTTTGAAGTGTTGCAGATAACTGACGAGTCCCTGCATCATAAGAAAGGCGATCACCTAAGGCAATCGATACAGAATTATTATTATCAAGAGTCAATCCAGAACCAACACTTAAAATCCCTTTTCGAGTATAAGTTGCGGTTGGCACACCTTCTACAACCACAGTCCCTAGAGTATCAACGCTAACCACACCCGTAGTTGCATCAATTTGAAGTCCCTGACCAATTTTAAGTCCACCTAAACGTGATTCATTCGCTGTAGGTAATAAGTATCGAGTCGCATTCGCCTCAATCGTATTTAATTTAGTAAGTAATGGAGTCGTAAATGACTCTTGTTGTGCAACAGTTAAACTAATCACACCAGCAGTATCTACAGTAAGCCCATTACCTGCACGTACCCCACCCTTACGGCTAGAAGTTGCAGATGGAATATTTGAAGTCACTAACAAACCGGTAATACGGCTCGCAGAAATTTCGCTTGGTAAATTCGCTTCAGTCAATGTGACCCCAGTAAAATCTAATACTGATGGGTTCACACTTAAAAGCCCTGCACTAGTTGCAGTTAAACCAGTTCCTACTTTAATCGCTCCCAATCGAGTTCCTGTCGCAACAGGAAGATTAGCCGTCACTAAGTCACCTGTAATTAAGTTAGAAGGGATTTGACTTGGTAAATTAGCCTGTGTCAATTGTCCATTAATACGATTTGCAGGGATGACCGTTGGTAAATTAGCTTCAGTAAGTACAATTCCAGATAAATCCAAAGCCGATACATTCACACTCAAAAGTCCTGCAGCATTCGCAGATAATCCAGATCCAACTTTAACTCCACCTAATACGGATACAGTAGCAGTAGGTAATACATATTGAGTTGCATTTGGGTCAATATTATTTAATTTAGTTAATAACACAGTAGTAAATGCTTCTTGCTGAGGAACAGTCAGGCTCAAAGTGCCATCCGTTGCTGTTTTTAATCCAGATCCAACTTTAATTCCACCAAGCACATTAGAAGATGCAGACGCAAGAACAAAGTTAGTCGCGCCAGGCTGAATTCCATTTAATTTAGTTAAAAGATCGTTTGTAAAATCATTTGTAGTTTGAAGTGTTGCAGATAACTGACGAGTCCCTGCATCATAAGAAAGGCGATCACCTAAGGCAATCGATACAGAATTATTATTATCAAGAGTTAGTCCAGAACCAACACTTAAAATCCCTTTTCGAGTATAAGTTGCGGTTGGCACACCTTCTACAACCACAGTCCCTAGAGTATCAACGCTAACCACACCCGTAGTTGCATCAATTTGGAGTCCTTGACCAATTTTAAGTCCCCCCAAAACGGATTCATTCGCTATAGGTAATACATATTGTGCACCTAATGAGTTAACCGATAAAATTCCAGTCGCGGAATCAACTGTTAATCCAGTTCCAATTCGCACGCCCCCTACTATAGAAGTATTAGCAGTAGGTAATACATAGTTGGTTGCACCAGCTTGAATGCCCTCTAATTTTGTTTTTAAAATACCAGTAAAAGGAGTTTCGTTTGCGATCGCAACATTCAATAACCCATCAGTAATTAATAATGTGTTTCCAACTTTGATACCGCCCAGTGCAGAAGAAGTCGCTTGAGGGAGTACATAAGAAGAGCCACCCGAAGTTGGCACAGATTTAAAAATTAAGCGATTTTGAGAAACCGCCACAAATAAATCGTCATTACCTGTAAAAGAATCCGGAGTATCTATCAGGCCTAAAAAGCTAACCACATCATCAGCTTCATTTTTATCCCATCCAGCAGTACTTAATCTTTGAAGAGCCCCTGTGGCAGAATTCATTACCACAACTTTGTTAGGATCCGTCAAACTATCACTAGGATTCGTCACCTTAATATCACCTGAAACTAAAACTCCACGATGAGCAACAAGCTCAGTATCAAGAGTTCCGACTCCTCTAATTTTAGAAAAAGATCCGCTTGTAAGATGGACATCAGTAATAGAGTTATTCTCAACTGTTGCAGCTACTAATCCAGAAATTTTACTCGCTGAAATCGGCCCTTGAATATGCTGATTCAAAATCGAATTATCCGCAATTTGAGAGGCCTCCACTTGGCCAGTTAATAATCCCACATTTAAAGTAGACGCTAATGACGTGATAAATAAACGAGAAATTGAGTTCTCAAGACCATCCACATACTTTGCCTGGAGAGCATAAGGCAGTGCATACTGAACAAGTGGAAAATCGATTTCTTCTCCATCAACTTCAAAAAACAATTTAACCGCACCTAACGCCAATACATCTTGAGGGATCACGCCAAGGCTTCCATCTCCCAAAGTCACTCCAAAGTTACCTTGATCAAATGCAATAACATCATTCTCACTCCACATAATAACCGCAGGGTCCATAATCGTTTTAATACGAACGATAACCGTTTTATTACCATCCACAAATTTATTTTGTGATTGGCTAAACAATTTACCTTCTATCCTGACTAATGAAGGAGTTGCCGCAAATGCAGACACTGCAAGCCCAACTACAATCACCATCCCCATTAAAACTGTTGTCAATTTTCTCATATTTTTGCCTCCTAAAATTTTACGCTAACCGAGAAGTAATTCTTATTGTCATAAGTCACATGATCACTCTTTTCATACGTGTAATGAAATTCCACATCTGAAAAATCGAGCATGAACCCGAGCACAACCGTATCTTCAACATCTGCAAGAGTCACAAATTGTTTAAATCCTGCAGAGGCTTTTAAATAAGGAATCAAAGTCGGCGAATAAACCACGCCTCCCGCATAGGTTGGTTCATCATATGAATATTTAACCTGAGCCATCACATCCACCTGAGGAATGACTTGGGCCTTTGCAGAAAGAGTATACTGACGACCTAACTCTTCTTTACCATTACTACCATAATCAACTTCACTATTCATGACATTTCTAATTAACCCTGAGAATTGATATCGATCATAAATATACACCGCACCCAAGTCCAAATCATAGCCACGACCTGAAACACCATCAAAAGTATTGGTATATTGAGAGAGCGATCCCCCGACATGAAGCCGATCTGAAAAAGAGTAGCCATAACTACCTCTCACTATCGTATTTTTATAATCAAAATTATATTCAGCAAAAAAACGGCCATTATCATCTTCGCCCGTATGAGGGATATCCCCTACAGATGCATGCATATAGCCAACTGCAAAAACTCCCCAAGGAGTTCTCGTCGCCATCGATCCATTAAAGTATCCGACTTCTCCACCCAAGCGAGTAGTAAACAACGACACAGAATTTTGACGGATACGATACAGGCCCGCTGGATTTTCAAACACAGTATCCGCAGAAGACCCAAAGCCTTCAACCCCACCATACCCAATCATCCGGGCCGAAGTCCCCAAATCCGTCATCATCCAATAATCAGTTGCGGCATTGACAGAACTAGTCAAAAAGACAGACACAAACAAACAAATAATTAAAATAAAAAATTTATGAAACATCATTATCTCGGCCTTACAGCGAACTTCCCTTTGTGGATAACGTTACCGTCATTCATCATGACGAAGAAATAAATTCCAGCAGATAGAGGCGCGCCAAATGTGGCTTGAGTAAATCGAATTCGATTATAGATATTGCGACTTGTCCCACGGCCTAATCCACCTTGGGTTCCACTAGGGTATTCTGTGCGGTAAATCTCGTTAGCCATCATGTTATAAATCCGAAGTTCAATATCCATGTCACGAGAAAGCTCATAACCAAGTTCAGTCCCAGAAGAAAGGGCAAAAGGATTAGGAAAAAAATAAGCATTGTTAACTTCAATCGATGATCCGGGAAGCTCGCTAACGGCTCCAGACCCATCCTCATTCGTCGCAAACGAAGTAAAGGCCGGATCAACAAAAATATACCGGGCATTATAATCAGAGAAGTTAGCAAACCGTTCGGCCTCAAAAGGGACAAAATAAACGGAGCTTTGGGCGATAAGAATCCCAGGCATACAGACAACAATAATAATTAAACGACTTAAAAAATTCATTGGTTCCCTTCCGCGAAAACATTCTCAAGCCATACGAGGCATGGAATTATCGCCAAAAAAATAAGGAGATTGCATCGAAATTTCGTGGTTCAAAAAGCTTAACCCCACAAAAAACAACAATCAAAGGCTAGGTATGTAAGCACACAAACATTCAAAACGCAAATGACAAGTAAGGGAAGTATCGGTAAAAAGTCATTCATGCCCTATCAAAATAAGCAAGAAAAATAGCTAAAAACCAAGTCCGTCATAGGATTATTTTAAGGCTCACGTTTAGACCCCTAAGAATATGGGCATATCCCATTTACTCTCGATGACTAATATTGAGGGACGATTGGGGGAAACAATTGTCAAGGTTTAGGGGAATCGTCGCCATATTAGTATGGTCGGCCACAATAATAGCGTCTCCCGTTTTTGGGAGTTTTGATGATTTGGTACAAGTAGGCGGATTTGCAAAGGGATTTGCAATCACCGCTGATTCACTTGGCCTAGAATCTGGCTACAAAAATCCAGCTGGGATTTCAAGTATCCAAACCAAATCAGTCATGACCACTTACACATCACAATTTGGAAACTTAGTCCAAACCATGGGCCTAGCACTAGGCGCTCCAATCAGTGAGAAAATCAAAGTCAGTCTTAACGTCCCACTCACAATCACACAGGATAATCCTGAAACAGTTGGAAGTTCTGGACGAGGCGTCCAGGTAGGAAGCTTCAGCAACTACATTACCGGTGCCATCACCAGTATCAGCACTTCACTATATGGGGATCATCTTCAACTAGGAGTCAGTGCCGTATACCGCCACCTTGAACTTAACAAAACCACTGCAAACGGATTTGGCCTCGATGCAGGTCTCATCTTGAATACTCGGTATATCAGCCTAGGACTATCCGCCCAAGATATCGGCGGAACCAAACTCAAATGGAGCAATGACACCGAAGAAACCATTCAGGCCAGATATAATATCGGAGTTAAAATTCCAGTTGAAAAAATGATTAATATTTTAGCCGATGCCACGATAGAATCTGATAAAGAGAATGTATACAATATCGGAGCCGAAGTGAACCTCTCTAAAAACTTTTCATTGATGGGCGGCATTAGAGATATCCAAGGCGATAGCAACTGGAGAGTTGGGACTTGTGTCAAAGTAAAACGATTTAATATCTATTACTCATTTTCAAACCACCAGGAATTAGGCGTAAACCATAAAATCGGAATTCAATTCTTATAGGAGCCGGCCCCATGTCACATAAACACACATTATTAAGTATCGCCATCTTGCTCCAGCTCATCGCACCCACGATGGTCCAGGCCATTGAAACCGATTATGTCCCAGGCGTTATCCTGGTTAAAACCACAGCGACCCCATCTGGACGCTTCGGTACAGCATCAAGCCCATTAGAAGGATTATCTGGAGTTAAAATTCTAACAACACTCCCTATCCCAAAACCAAGCACCGGCTGGACTAGTCAGAGTAAAGCCAGCGAGTCCAAAACCTATGTGATCGAAGTCGCACCCGACCAAATCGATGCAACCATCACAACCCTCTCCAAAACTCCAGGCATTGAAAGCGCGGAAAAGGATTATTATGTCTACATCAGTGATTCACCTAATGACCCTAAATTCAGCATGCAAACCTACCTCAATCAAACCACCTTACAGGCACTCCTAGATATCCCCGTCACTAGCGAAACAATCGTCGCGGTGCTCGATACTGGTGTCGACACCGATCACTCTGAGCTCCTAGGACAAATCACCAATAACCATGACGAAATTAAAGACAATAAAGACAATGATCAAAACGAACTTATCGATGATATTTCGGGATACAGTTTTTATGGATATTCCATTAATAAAGGTGGTTCAAACAACATGGATTATCATAGCCATGGCACCCATATCTCTGGAATTATTGGAGCTAAATCTAATAATAGATCCGGAATTTGCGGCATTAATCCCAACGCCAAAATTCTCAATGCAAAATTTTTAGATTCAAACGGTAGAGGATCTCAATCGGATGCCGCAGTCGCCATCTATTATGCAGTAGCCCAAGGAGCCAAAGTAATTAACTGTAGCTGGGGATATACTCAGATATCCAGTGTCCTAAGAGACGCGGTTATCTATGCCCAAGCACAAGATGTCATCATTGTTGCCGCATCCGGTAATGATAATCATTCCATCATGGATTACCCGTCTGGATTTGATGAGGTTGTCACCGTTGGGTCGATCGATCTCTCCAACCGACGATCTTACTTTTCAAATTATGGCCCTCACCTTGATATCGCAACGTATGGCGAAAACATCGAAAGTCTTGGATTATCAAATACATACACCACCAAAAGCGGGACTTCACAAAGTGCAGCCGTCATTAGTGGCATCATTAGTCTCATCTACTCTGTAAACCCAGCACTCACTTCCGCTCAAGCACTCGATATCCTGTATCAAAGCTGTGATGACATCGGGCCCTCAGGAAAAGACGTCTATACTGGATATGGAGCCGTCAACGGAAATAAACTAAAAGCACTCCTATTAAACACAGAGCCAAGCACAAGTCCAAGTGTCACCCAAGATGCGGCAGACACACTCACCATTTCAAATTTACTAAACTTCCCTAACCCGATTTCAACGACCACTCAATTTGGATTTGACTCCAACAAAAGTGGGACCGCCACCATCAAGATTTACACGCTGACAGGCCGCCTTATCAAAGAAATCGAAACTTCATTTAGCGACACGTACAATACCCAATCCTGGGACACCACCGACGACGGCGGACATCGCGTCATGAATGGAAATTACATCTACAGCATCGAGTTTAAAAGCGACTCTGAAACCGTGCGAAAAAAAGGTCTTTTAACGATAGTAAGAAACTAAAAGAACCCCCTAAGAGATTTTAAAAAGTTTAAGGTACACTTGAAACTTTTAATAAAATACAATAAAGTTTAAGGTATGCCTGAAAATATCAAAGAAGCCGTATTCGAAAACCTCAAGCGCTACAATTTCTGGGAAAATCAAGGGATCTACTTCGGATTTGAACGCCAGGACTACCTCTTACAACTCACACCTCTACTTGGAACACCCCTTATCAAAGTATTGGTCGGACAAAGAAGAAGCGGCAAAAGCCATATCATGAGACAACTGATTGGGAGACTTATTGGTCAAGGTATACCCCCAAAAAATATTTTCTATTTCAACAAAGAGTTTATCGAATTTGATTCAATCAAAACCCATCTCGATTTATTCGAACTCATCCAATTATACGAAAAAAAACTGTCTCCAAAAGGAAAACGATATCTATTTATTGACGAAGTACAGCTCATTCAAGATTGGGAAAAATTAGTCAATTCCCTAAGTCAAAACTACCAAACACACTACGATGTCTGGATTACTGGATCTAATGCAACATTATTATCGGGAGAATTGGCCACACTAATCAGTGGCCGATACATAAGCTGCAAGATTTTTCCATTTTCTTTCGCAGAATATTGTAATTTCTTGAAAATAGCCCCTCAAAAACAAAGCTATATCGACTACTTAAAAACAGGAGGCCTCCCAGAATTATTCCATCTACACTCCCCAGAAACACAATTTCACTATGTGGTGGCCCTATTAGATTCCATTATCCTAAAAGACATCGTTACGCGCCACCAAATCAAAGATGCTCACTTATTAGAAATTCTCTTCAAATTTCTATGTGACAACATCGGAAATCTATTCTCAATCAAGAGTATCGTAGACTACCTGATCAGCCAAAAAATAAAAACCAACTTTGAAACCATTTCAAACTATCTCCACCATCTCAAAGAAACCTTCATCATCCACGAAGTAGACCGCTATGATATCAAAGGGAAAAGCATCTTGGCCGGAAGTAAGAAATTCTATCTCAATGATCTTGCATTCCGAAATTTTCTATCATCAAAATTTGATCCCGGATTATCCAAGGCATTAGAAAATGCGATTTATCTCCACTACGCAAGACAAGGATACAAGTGCTACGTCGGAAAAATCGGTCAAGAAGAAATCGACCTAATTATTGAAAAGGGAGATGACAAGAAATACATTCAGATTGCACACTCCATCACCTCAGAAATAGTCGCAAACCGGGAATTCGGGAATCTCGAAAAAGTACACGACGCCTATGATAAAATAGTCATCAGCCTTGACGACTATCCATTAGGTAATAAAAATGGAATCAAGCATTTTCAAGCTTGGACACTTTAACCCAAAGCACTATACCACTCGTCCAATCTGATAAAAAAGCTCAGATTCGGGCATTGGATCGCTGCTTACCACAACCATACCAACCCCCATGTTAAACACACGGCGCATTTCATCGGTGGCCACATTACCTTCTTCTTGAATTACTTTAAAAATCTCATGGGTCCGTAACTTGTCCCACTCAATTTCAAGATGGACATTTTTAGGTAAAACTCGTTCCACATTTTCCTGTAATCCACCGCCAGTAATATGGGCAACCGCGCCAATACATCCAAGCGATAATAAGGCCATAATTTCTTTCACATAAATTCGAGTTGGGGTCAGTAATTGAGTAGGACTAATCCCACGACGCTCGCATACTTCAGGCGTCAGTACTTTACGCACAAGCGAATACCCATTGCTATGTATCCCAGAAGACGGAAGCGCATATACATAATCCCCCGCCGCAACGGTCGACCCATCCAAAATTTGCGCCTTATCCACAATTCCAACCGAAAACCCAGCCAAGTCAAACTCGCCAGGCCGATACAAATCATTCATTTCGGCCATTTCGCCGCCAGTCAGAGCACAGCCAGCCTGTTTACAGCCTTCAACCATACCATCAATTAATAATTTCATTTGCTCAGGCACAAGCGCATGACACGCAATATAATCCAAAAAATAAAGGGGTTTCGCGCCACAACAAATCATGTCGTTCACGCACATGGCTACAAGGTCAATCCCAACGGTATCCAAAATATTATGATCAATGGCAATCTTAAGTTTAGTCCCTACCCCATCCGTACAAGACACTAGCACCGGCTCTTTATACCCAGACGGCAACTGAAAGCAGCTTGCAAAGCCACCCAGTCCATTTAAAACTAAAGGAGAAAAGGTTTCAGCCACACGCGATTTAATCAGGCCCACAGCCCGATTTCCCGCATCAATATTTACACCAGAGGAAGAATAATCCATAACGGGGGATTGTACAGGTTAATTGCGCTTTTTATCAATGTAACCTTGCAAAACGAATGCAGCCGCCTGGCTATCGATCACTTCGCGTCTCTGCTCGCGCCGCATATCTGCCGCAATGAGTTCGCGCTCCACCGCCTGAGTCGAAAACCGCTCATCCTGAAACATAACCTCAACACCCAACCCAGCCTTAATCCGATCTGCAAAGGTCCTTACCTTTTGAGATGAGGGCGTCTCCTCGCCTTTCATATTAAGCGGCAAGCCCAAAACCACGGTCACTATCTGATATTCGACAATTAACGCCTTCAACGCCTTCATAGTGCCCGGATTATTGGGGATAAACTTTAAGGGCATCGCCATCATCCCAAAAGGGTCTGATACCGCCACTCCAATCCGCTTCTGTCCAAAGTCCAGGCCTAATACCCGGCCGGTCATCACAAAAACTGACTCTGAAATACTAAAAGAGCCTCATTAATTTTAGTAGGATCTGCCCCGCCCGCTTGCGCAAAATCAGGTCGTCCACCACCTTTTCCGCCGGCCACTTGAGTCAATACATTTAAAATTTGAGGAGAAGAAATATCCGTAGAAACCTGAGATCCTTTACTTACTAAAAATCCACCCTGAGAAGCAGCAAGTACCATTAAAGTATTAGGGGATTTAGCACGAATATCCTCAGATAAAATTTTCAAGCCATTCATATCCAAATCGAAAGTCCCGGTCACCACATCATATCCCCGAGAGGAAATTTGTTTAGAAGCGATTAACTGATCCGCCACCGAAGACAATTTGGACGCTTGTTCGGATTCCAATTGTTTTTCAAGCTGTTTCGTTAAGCTCACAATTTCTTCTTCATACGCATTAAACTCATCATCTTTAGGACTTCGATTAATCAACACCCACGCAGACTCAGCCATAGCCCCAGAAACCTGCTGAGAAAGCCCTTCAAGCTTCTGTAACCGCGACGTAATTTTGGTCATAAATATCTGACGTTTTTCAGCCAAATAGTGCGACACCGCCTCATGCCCCGCCAACGCTTCAATCCGCCGTGTCCCAGACGAAATCGCCGTGTCATGAATCAATTTAAAGACTTCAATCATCCCTGTATTAGAGACATGAGTCCCGCCACACAATTCAATCGAGTCGCCACCGATACTCACCATGCGTACACAATCCGCATCATATTTTTCGCCAAACAACGCCGTTGCACCTTTTGCCTTAGCCTCGTCTAATGTCATATGATCAATCGATACTGGTAACTGAGAAGTAATCATCTGATTCACAATCGCTTCTACTTCGCGAACCTGGTCGTGAGTCATAGCTTGATAATGGGTGAAATCAAATCTCAACCGATCCGTATCCACCAAACTGCCCGCCTGTTGAACATGATCTCCCAATACCCGTCGAAGCGCTTCCTGAAGCAAATGAGTCGCCGTATGATGTCGCGCCATTTTTAACTTATCCTCATAGGCCGTAAGCACTCTCGCTTCTCCGCCTCTCGCCGCCGTTTGATGGGGAGAATGACATAAATCCGGCATTGCATTCGCAAGCGCGTCCAAATCAACAGCTTGCTCGCCCGTATTTGTGTTATAAACCACGTCCTTACGCGCATCCCGAGACCTCGTTTTTTGAGCCTCCAGAGACGTCGTAAAGCCCGCCACATCCACAGTCAGTCCAATTTCCTTGGCCATCAACTGGGTTAAATCCAGCGGAAACCCATACGTGTCATACAATTTAAAGGCATCTTCACCCGAAATCTGAGATCCATGAGAAGCCTTAAGACCACTCACCACCGTATGAAACCGGGTCACTCCAGACGATAAAGTCCTCAAAAAACCTTCTTCTTCAGCCTTAATCACACGGACAATATGATCCTGTCTTGCTTTCAAATGAGGATAAAAATCCGCCATCATTTCCACGACTTTAGGCACTAATCGATACAAAATCGGCTCTTTAAATCCAAGTTGAGACGCATACCTAAGCGCACGTCTAAGCAACCGGCGCATCACATACCCTCGCCCATCATTCGACGGCATGACATTGTCCGCAATCGAAAACACCAATGTCCGGATATGGTCCGCCATCACCCGATGCGGAACCCCGCGCTCATCTCCAAAATAAGGCACCTGAGCAGCTTCAGCAGTCCAATCAATTAACGGTCTAATTAAATCCGTCTCATAATTAGACCCCGCACCCTGTAAATACGATACCAGCCTCTCAAGACCCATACCCGTATCCACATGTTTTTGTTTAAGCTCAGTAAGCGAGCCATCGGGTTCTCGGTTAAATTGGATAAAAACCAGGTTCCAAAATTCAATAAATCGAAACTCCTGGCCATTAACCCCTTTAACAGGATCACGGCTAAGCTCCGTCCCATCGTCATCGCCCAAATCCACATGGATTTCAGAGCAAGGTCCACAGGGTCCAACGTCCCCCATTTCCCAAAAATTATCTTTTTTACCAAATCTCAAAATGTGATCATGACGGATGGAGGTAAGGGATTTCCACAGCCCCTCAGCCTCATCATCCGTTTCATAAACGGTCACATATAATTTATCGACTGGGATCTGACATGCTTGAGTCATAAATTCCCAGGCCCAGGTAATCGCTTCCGCCTTATAGTAATCTCCAAAAGACCAGTTCCCCAGCATTTCAAACAAGGTTTGATGAGTACCATCATGGCCCACATCTTCCAAATCATTATGCTTACCCGACACCCGGATACAAGGTTGAGAATTGACCGCACGCTTAAGGCCCTTAGGATTAGATCCTAAAAAAATATCCTTAAACTGATTCATCCCCGCATTGGTAAATAGTATGGTCGGATCTTCATGAGGCACCACCGGTGCAGCAGGTATAAAGGCATGGGCTTTTTGGACGAAAAAATCAATAAAACGCTGGCGAATCTCTGAACCTGTCATCATGATTACTATCCGAAACTAGCTCTTAAAGAACTGGTAAGTTTTTTTTAAAAAAGAAGCCCAAGTCCCTAATTCAGTTAAGGACTCCATACGCTGGGCAATACGCCTAAAACTTCTAATAATCAAAGTAAGCTCAACAACCGCCCAGCAGGCCAGTACCAAAAGCAGGCAACAAAGCAGCGTAAATAAAAGAGAAAAGCAATCAGCTTCCATAAACTTCCGCTCCTTCCTCTTTATACTTTTTTGCTTTGCGATCAACCATACGGCCAACTTTATCAAAGCCAGTATCAATAGCGTCTAAAGTTTTAGCAATCAATTGCTCCGTACTTTCTTTGACATTTTCAATCACATGGCCATTATTACGCTTAAAATGTTTAATTTTTTCACGTGTTTCTTTACCAGAACGTGGAGCTAATAAAATCCCTCCAAGAACTCCAACAACGGCCCCCAACAAAACGCCTTCTAAAAATGAAGATGATCTAGACATAGATTGCTCCTTTTTTTTTAAATAGACGAGAAAATCCTTCTCATCCATTTAATAGAAATATAATGGGGCATTATACACAAGATAGAACTCTTGCAAAATAATAAACAGTGACTCTATTTAACACTCCCCCATGGATTAAGTACCAACTCACTCAACTGATACTCTGACTTGGGAGAATACTTTTGTGAAATCACACCAAAATCTTTGACATTTCTAGTGACAACCGTTAACCCGTGATGGATAGCCGTCGCAGCAATTAACCCATCAATAGATGGAATTGAGGCTCCCTTAGTCAATAGCTGCCCTTCAATATCACCCCAGCATAGCGCAACTTCTGATTGAATTGGAAGAATACGCCCCAAAAACAAGTCTTGCGTTTCCTCCAAAAATGCCAAGAATTTATTCCGCCGCTTAACCTCCTCTATCTTCGAAATGCCTTTTTGAATTTCACCCAAAGATAGTACGCTCACAAACAAATGAGAAATTCCGATATCTTTTTCTTGATGCCTGAACCATTCAATAAATTTTGGATCGGGATTTGGCTTAATCGGTTCAGAGAGAGCACAAGCATCCAGTAAAAATCCTTTCATCACAGATCATCCAAATCGACATTTCGACCAATGGATTGGTTTCTAGAAATCTCCAAATCATTCTCTTGGTCGACAAAACGGTAACAGAGCTTTAAAAAACTTTGATTAGTTTTTTTTTGTTTTCGAAAGTCTTCAAATGAAATCAAAACTGACATCGGCTTTCCACGCCGCATAATGATTTGAGGGCCCTCAGAAAGCGACTTATCAACTAATTCACTTAAACGATTCTTTGCATCTTGCAATTTCCATGCATGATTAGACATCATAAAAAACCCCTTTATATCAAGCTAGATAATCTAGATTGTTTAATATAAGAATATATATTCCCAAAAAGTGAGTAAGTCAATCTTTTTATAATCTTAGGTTGGCATTTTAATTTCTAAATCTGTTAAAATTGATTGATATGCTCTCAAATACCAATACCCCTCCACCAGCCACCATTACCGAGATCAATACCGTCATCAAACATATTCTCGATGCAGAACCGCTACTCACTCACATCTGGATCACGGGCGAAATTACCAGCTACAAACTCTACGGCCGCATGGCCTACCTCACCCTATCCGACCCCGATTCTTCCCTACAATGTGTGATGTACTCCAACACCCTCGACATATTGCCATTTGATCCCAAAGTCGGCACCACCGTTTTCGCCGCCGGAAAAGTCACCTACTTTCAAAAAAAAGGGTCGCTCACCTTTCAAATTAACTATATGACGACCCAAGGTGCCGGAGAATTAAGCAAAGAATTTGAACAGCTCAAAGCCAAACTCACCCAAGAAGGCCTATTTGACCCAAGTCGAAAAACTGTACTCCCCCACTATCCATCCAAAATCGCACTCATTACTGGCCTTAATTCCGCCGCCATGTGGGATTTTGTCACTCTATCCAAAGACCGAATGCCGCATGTCAAATTAGTGGTCATTCCCGCCACCGTTCAAGGCCCAACCGCTCCGTATTCCATCATGAAAGCCATCGATGCCGCACATACCATCCCTGACATCGACATCACCGTCATCCTCAGAGGCGGCGGCGCCAAAGAAGACCTGGCCTGGTTTAACCAGGAAGACATCGTCCGAAAAATCGCTAGCTGCAAAATGCCAACCGTCACCGCCATCGGTCACGACATCGACCACACCCTCTCTGACCTCGCCTCCGATACCTCCACAGCAACACCAAGTGCCGCAGTCCATCATATCGCCCAGTACTACACCCAATTCCGTGCCCAACTTCCATTAGAATTAAGCCATCAACTCACCAAGTTAATTCAACGAAATACAACATTTAAAACCCAAGTCATTGATCACCTAACTTATGGCAAAATTGAGCTCAAAAACCGACATAAAACAATAACCTCAATACTGACCAATTTATTAGAGAGAGCGCATGCCTCCAGTCCCTTGCGGAAACTCATGCAAGGCTATAGTATTGCCTCCAATTTATCTTCAAAAAAGCTCATTAAATCCGTTCACGATGTTGTCGATCAAGACGCCATCACCATTCAAGTAATGGACGGCCAAATCCACGCAAAGGTGACCAGTTCCTATGAACATAGAACAGAAAATTAAAGTCATCGAATCCAAAATCAATCAGCTCGAATCTGAAGATATTGATTTTGAAAACTCCATCTCACTGTATCAAGACACCGTCAAAGAGGCCAAAGTCATTCTAGATCAGCTTAATCAGCATCAAGAAACCCTCACTGTACTCAATGCCGACACCCAAGAACTAATCGAAATGAGTACTCGACATGACCACTAAAGCCATCGCATCACGGTTTACCGATTTTTGTACTCAAACCCGCCCGATCATTAACCAAGCATTGGCCAAATATCTTCATGCCGCCTACCCCTTCCAAGCGCAAAATCGCCTTCAAGAGGCCATGACCTATAGCTCTATTGGGACTTCAAAGCAGTATCGCCCTCTTCTCACAATTGCCGCCCATAAATTATTTTCAGATCAACTCCATACCATCATGCCGCTTGCGTGCGCTATCGAAATGATTCACAGCTATTCCCTCATCCATGATGATCTCCCCGCTATGGACAATGATGTCCTCAGACGAGGAAAACCGACCTGCCATATTAAGTACGATGAAGCCACCGCCATTTTGGCTGGAGACACGCTACAATGCCTGGCCTTTGAGATTTTAGCCAAGGATCTGCCCCACACATTCAGTCCACAAGACTGCTTAACTGCCATCATTTACCTATGCAAAACCTTAGGAGTAGACGGAATGGCCGGCGGTCAACAAATGGACCTCGACGCCACCAATAAAAAAATCACAGACGATCCAAAAGACTATCTCACTCACATGCATCAGCTTAAAACCGGTGCCCTCATCAGAAGTTGCATTGTCATCCCCGCCATTCTGAATGAGGCCGATGCCGATACACAAAAACACCTCACCGATTTTGCCACGCACTTAGGATTACTCTTTCAAATTGCAGACGATATTTTAGATGAAAGCCCCACCGCCGATTTAGGTAAAACCACCGGAAAAGATAGTAGTCAAAACAAACTCACCTACATCCAACTTTATGGCATGGATACGGCTAAAATCATGGCCAAAACCGAAGCAAATGCAGCCAAACACGCTCTATCTCAACTCAAAAAACCCAGCGAGTCTCTCATCTATCTCAATGATTTTGTCGATTTCACCATTCATCGAAATTCATGATCATTATTACCTCCACATTATTAAGCTTTGTTGTGTCACAAGCACTCAAAATCATCATATTTTCCTACAAAAAAGAACAGGTCACACTGTATAGCATGATCAGCCCCGGCGGGATGCCATCAACACATTCAGCGCTAATATCTGGATTAACCACAAGCGTTGCCCTTCATAACGGGCTTGGGTCCACAGAATTTGCCATCTGTGTGGCCATCTCCATCATCGTCATTCACGATGCCATCGGAACAAGACAAACCGTCGGAATCCATGCAAAAACCATTAATGCCATGGGGGGAAGTACCTGCGCAAAACTCACTGAAAGAATCGGCCACACCCCTCTCGAAATGATCGCTGGGGTTGTCCTTGGAATTACCGTTGCGTTACTATTATTTGCACTATCATGACAACCAACCTGCTTCATTCACTTAATCTGCCCGCCGGATTAAAATCTCTCTCTTTAGAGGAATATGAGCAGCTTGCCTCTGAAATCAGAGAAGAACTCATTACCGTCTGCAATACCTGCGGAGGTCACCTCGCCTCAAACTTAGGGATAGTTGAACTTACAATTGCACTCCACAGTATCTTTGAAAGTCCAAAAGACCGCCTCGTATTTGATACCACCCATCAATGTTATGTCCATAAAATGCTCACTGGCAGGCTAGGTCAAATGAGAACCATCCGGCAAGAAGGCGGCCTCTCCGGATTCGCCAAAATCTCAGAAAGTGACCACGACAGTTTTGGGGCTGGCCATGCGTCCACCGCACTCTCCGCCGGGCTCGGGATGGCTCATGCCCGAAATATCAAAAAAGAAGAGTATTCTGTCGTTTCAATCATCGGAGACGCCTCTTTATCTGGCGGCATGGCCTACGAAGCCATCAACAATGTCAGCAAACTCAGCGGAAATTTTATCTGCATCCTCAATGACAACAATATGTCGATTTCAAGACCCGTCGGCAATATGTCCAACTACATCACCCAACTTCGCACTTCCGATAGCTATAATGTGGCCAAAGACCAGTTTGAACGTATTTTTAAAAAAATCCCTAAAATCGGCAATCCCCTCCTCAGAAAAATCGAAAAAACCATCGATAGAATGCGCAACCTCATCCTCGATTTTAAAATCGGCGTTATTTTTGAAGAATTTGGATTTAGATACCTAGGCCCCATCGACGGTCACAACATCCCTCTCCTCATGGGGGCTCTAAACTACGCCAAATCCTATAATGGCCCAATCATGATCCATGTCATCACAACCAAGGGAAAAGGCCATACGCCCGCCGAAGAAGACCCAATCAAGTTTCATGGCGTCTCCCCTAAAGCCATCCCAGCAGTAGCCGCCCCCGCAACTCCAGCAAAAAAGATCCCCACCTATACCGAAGTATTTGGAAAATCCATGATCGATATTGCCAAAAAAAATCCAAATGTCGTCGTGATCACCCCCGCCATGAAAAGTGGCAGCGGATTAGATGCCTATGCCGAGCAATTTCCGGAACAATTTTTTGATGTGGGAATTGCCGAAGAACATGCCGTCACATTCGCAGCCGGCCTTGCGAGAGCCGGGGTTATGCCAGTGGTCGCCATTTACTCGACTTTCCTCCAACGCGGATATGATCAGCTCATCCACGATGTCTGCCTCCAAAAACTCCCCATGGTATTTGCACTTGATCGTGCTGGCCTAGTCGGAGAAGATGGCGCAACTCATCATGGCGTATTTGATTACGCCTACCAACTCCACATTCCAAATATGACGATACTAGCCCCACAAAATGGTGCCGAACTCACCGCCATGCTGGAATGGGCCGTTACAGAACAAAAAATCGTTTCCATCCGATACCCAAAAGGCCCTGTCCCTGATACAGACTCTACCCAAATTATCGGCCACATCACCAAAGCCGAAATCGTAATACCCTACCTCAACGATAGCCTACTCCCAAAAATCGCCATCGTCGCCATCGGATCAATGGTCCCACCGGCCAAAGAAGCCGCCACCATGGCTAACACGCAAGGCTTTAACTGTAGCGTCATCAACCTCAGATCCATTAAACCACTCGATACCGACACCCTAACGCATATCCTAGCCCAAGCCGATCACATCATTACGGTCGAAGAAGGCTGCAAAATCGGCGGCGTCGGAAGTCATATTCACCAGCAAATCCAAATTAATAAACTTCAATCCCAATGGCATATCATGGGCATCGAAGACCAATTCATCGATCACGGCAAAATCCCATCACTCAGAAAACAACAATCGCTGGATACACAAGGGATTCTCAGCGTCATTCAAAAACTAGCTTAACCCTCAAGGGAGGGGTGCCAAAGGGCGGGGAGGGTTACTTCTTCTTCTGACCCTTAACCTGTTCTCTAATTTTATCGGCATCGGGTTTAAGTAAAATATTAATCCGGCGATTTTTGGCACGAGATACCGCATCTGCATTGGGGACTTCAGGCTTAGTTTCTCCATATCCAATCACAGAAAACTGGCTACGATTTACACCTTGTTCTTCAAAATACCTCACAACTGCTGAGGCACGCGCAGAGGACAACTCCCAATTTGAGGGATAAAAGGCTCCCGCTCGAATTGGAATATCATCCGTATGGCCCTCTACGATCACCTTGACATCACTTTGCTTTAAGGAGGCTGCAATGACCGCCAAGACCTGCTTGGACTCCGGCTTAAGCTCTGTACGGCCCGTTTCAAATAAAAGGGCTTCCCCTAACTTGACTTCTAGCTGGCTATTTTCATACTCAACGCCAACCTTATCGGCCAATCCATACTTCACAGCCAAACTATCAATTTGAGCCTTCATTTTTTTGAGTTTTTGAACTTCAATATTTAAGAAATCAGAAAATCCTAATTTAGTAGGATCTTTTTTTGAAAGGCTAGTCATCGATTCACTCATCGATGCGGCACCTTCTTGATACTCAATAGGTTTAATTTCAGAAACTGAAAATAAATAAATAAATAAAATTAAAAGCAGCGTAACCATGTCGGAGTACGACACATAAAAGTTCTCGACATGCCCTCCTAATTTTTTACTCATGGTTAATTAGTTTCTTTTTTCTTCAAATAAACCCGATCTTTCTCAGTCACTAGAGAATAAATTTTTTCTCTTACCACAATTGGTAACTCACCCTTCGCAATCGACATAATTCCTTCAATCAAAATTTCTTTATGAAGACGCTCAGTATAGCTTGCCACACGAAGGCGATCCGCCAAAGGTAAGAAAATCAAATTGGACGCCCCTACTCCATAAAAAGTAGCAACCAAGGCCGTCGCCATATTCGGACCAACCGATTTTGGATCATCCAAATGCGATAATAACTGAACTAATCCTAACAATGTCCCAACCAACGCTAAACCTGGGGCATACTTCGCAATCTGTTCAAAATAATGGATACCCATTTCATGACGTTTTTCAGAACTATCCACCATTTCGCGAAGCATTAATCGGATATGAATTGGGTCTGTTTTTTGCTGGATCTGCATCATGGCATATCGTAAAAAGTTATCTTTAGTATCATTGATATCCTGCTCGATAGATGGCAACCCTTGCCGATGAATTTTGTAAGACATTTTAATCAAAAATAAAATATCGGCACGATGATTTCGAGTTTTTGGGAAAAATAAAACACGAAACCAAACTCCAATCATTTTCATTTGAGAAAAAGGGAAATTAATTAGTGTAACCGCCAAAATACCGCCAACAACTACAATAAAAGCATGGGGACTAAAAAATAGCTTAGTTGCCCCTACGGCAACAATCGTCTCATAAAAAATGCCAGCAATTACTAAAAAGCCTAAAAAAATTGAGATATCCATGAACACCCTCGAGATCAATTAATGTGAATACAATATACCCACTATTTAAACATAAAATAACAACAATACAAACCGTTGCTTATAAAAGCTTTACGTGGGGCAGCCAGCCATTGCAACTACATCGTCCTCACATTGTTTCTGAAGTGCTTTGGCCGCCAATCGGATTTCATCATCATCTTCTTCTAATTTTACAACCGCAATAGGAGGAGCAAACTGAAGGCAAACCTCTCCAGGAGAGGCCAACAATCGATGCTTAGGTAAAATTTGAAATGCCCCTTCAATCAAACAAGGCACCACCGTCGCACCCGTCCTTACTGCTAGCTGAAATGCACCGCGTTTAAACGGTTGTAACTGACCATCCGATGTCCGTGTTCCCTCCGCAAAAAAGACCATCAACAACCCACGAGATAAAGGAGGTTCAAGCGAAGTCAGCGTTTCAATCGCCGTTTTACGATTTTGACGATCGACCGGAATATGTTGCTGGATTTTCATTGCATGCCCCAATAAAGGTACTTTAAAAAGTTCACGTTTAAAAATAAAGGTAATTTGACGAGGGCAAGTCATTTGATGAATTAAAATATCCAAGATACTTTGATGATTACAGACAATAATGACAGGACCCGACTTTGGAATGTACTCCAAGCCTTTCACTATCAGCTTTAATCCACATAAGCGAAACGTCCACTCTAAAAAGAGAGCTCCCAACCAATAATTATCTGCACATCTGCTTTTACGAAACCGAAGAATAGTCACATCAATTACAAAATGAACAGCAAAGGATAGTACAACCAAAACACAGACAAAAAAGGAGAAAAAACTGCGATAAATTAAGGACATGTCAAAATCCTATCATAAAATTACAGAGGAGGGACAGAACCCCAGAAATCGGGTACGATATGCCCCAAAAAAATAGAGGGAAGATAACTATGAATTCACTCATCCATTCAATTTCAGGAACTCGCGGAATTATCGGCGGCAACCTACACCCTAGCGTCGCACTCAATATCGGTATCGCATTCGGAACTCTCATTGGTAAAGGCCCCGTTATCGTCGGTGGAGATACGAGAACTTCTCATGCCATGCTTAAAAGCGCCATCATTTCTGGCCTCACCGCAGTTGGGACAGACGTGATTGATATAGGCAAAGTCCCTACCCCCACCGTCCAACAAATGATTAAAAAATACAACGCAAAAGGCGGCATCGTCGTCACCGCATCTCATAATCCAGTCATTTGGAATGGCCTTAAATTAATGAATGACACTGGCTCTTTTTTAACAGAGCCTCAATTTGAAGAATTTAACCAAGTCCTAAATTCCACTGATGCGTCTCTTAAAGCATGGGACACCATTGGAAATGTCACTGTAGTTGAAGATGCCTTAGAAGATCACATCAACCTCATCCTCACCAAAATCGATCCCACATCCATCCAAAAAGCAGGTCTAAAGGTACTCATTGACCCTAATAACGGGGCAGGCTGCATTGCAGACCAAATTCTATTAGACAGACTCAATGTCAGCTATACGATTCTCAATAGCACTCCCAATGGGCATTTTGCACATGACCCGGAACCACTCAAACAAAATCTAAGTCAAATCATTACAGAACTAGAAAAGGGACAATTTGATATCGGATTCGTCCAAGACGCCGACGCCGATCGACTGGTCATCCTAGATGAAACCGGCCGGTTTATTGGCGAAGATTATTCACTCGCCTTTTGTGTGGACTATATCCTCTCTGAAGTCAAAGATACTGACAAAAAAGTCGTCGTCAACCTATCCACTTCTGGAGTCATTGATTGGGTCGCTAAAAAACATGGCGCAACCCTCACCCAAACCAAAATCGGAGAAACCAATGTCACCCAAGGGCTCAAAGAGCTAGGGGCCCAAGTCGGTGGAGAAGGAAATGGGGGAATTATTTACCCAGCGGTTGGATGGGGGCGCGATAGCCTAGTAGGCATTGTCATTGCCCTCAAACACTTGGCCGAAAAAAAACAAAAAGTCTCCCAAATCGTCGCCAATTATCCCAAATTTGTCATGCTAAGGGAAAAACAATCCCTTGAAAAACGAGATGATGTCGCCCCATTTTTACTCAAAGTAAAAACCGCATTCCCAACGGCGTCATTTAATACATTAGACGGTGTCAAAGCCACGCTTATCGACGGGTGGGTCCATGTTCGGGCATCCAACACAGAACCCATCGTCCGAATCTTCATCGAAGCCCCGACCAAAGAAAGGGCCGAAGACTACCTCAAGCAAGTGTTGAAGGGATAGAGGCCCAGAAGGCCATATCCCAATCTCACTTCTTCAGAGTGACTAAGGAAACCGCCGCATCCACCCACTCCGCTTGATCATTCATACAAGGGATATAAGTAAAATCATCACCCCCTGCGGAGATAAAGTCCTCTTTACCGCGCATGGCAATTTCTTCTAGAGTTTCGAGGCAATCAGATACAAATGCAGGACAGACAACATGAAGATGTTTAACTCCTTTTTGAGCGAGAGTAATCAGCACCTCATCCGTAAATGGTTTAATCCACGGGTCTCGTCCTAAGCGAGATTGAAAGGCTACTGAAAATTGATCTGAGGTAAGACCCAGTTTTTCGGTGACAAGCCTCGTCGTTTCATAACATTGGTGACGATAACATGTATCATGAGCCTCGTGAGAAACAGCGCAGCAGTCTGGGCGACTTAAACACCATTTTCCAGTCGGATCTGTTTTTTTAAGATGACGTTCTGGCAAGCCATGATAGCTAAAAAGTAAATGCTGGAAATTAGTCTCTAAATAAGGCCGCATCGAACTGGCCAGGGCATCAATGTAACTAGGGTGATTATAAAAGTGCTTAATCGTCACCAAGTCCAGCGACTCCCAAAGCCTAGAAACTTCGCGCTCAACCATCACCTCAACTGTTTTAGTAGAGGCCATCGCATAATGAGGATATAGAGGAATCATCACCAGCTTTTTTAAATTAGGGTTTTGCTCACGAATAGCCTCAAGCACTGAAGGAATTGAGGGATTGCCATACCGCATCGCCAAGTAAGAGGGATACTCTAAGCGAGTAGACACCTGATGAAGAAATTTATTGGAATTAACAAGTAGAGGAGATCCTTCCTCCGTCCAAACTGAGTGATACGCTTCAGCGGACGCCTTAGGCCTACTAGGCAAAATCGTGAGATAAACAATCATCACCCTCAAGATGAATGGCACATCAATAACAAAGGGATCCATCAAAAATTCAGCTAAGTACCTACGAACATCCGATACATCGGGAGAATCCGGTGAGCCTAAATTAATCCATAAAAAAGCCTGCGTTGCGGTCATATCTCTACACCCTACTTTAAAATCTGTACTTACTTCGAATGGGGTCATCATCGCTTGCGGAATCATATGATGCCATAAACGATGGCTTAGGACGGTCATTTTTTGGCTCTAGTGCCATTTTTTCAGAAAACTTATCCAGTAGCTGCCCCTCAGTCAAAAAACGGCTTGGCTCGGACATAGGGAGCCCCCCAAAGCGGTGGTAGTTTTGGCCCTGCATGTCAATTTTGGGTTTAATAATAAAAAGTTCGTCTTTAGCACGGGTCAAGGCCACATACATCAATCGCCGCTCTTCTTCCAACTGACCTAAATCACCCAATGACTGGGCCGACGGCAAATATCCATCCACTGCAGAAATCAAAAACACCACTTTCCACTCAAGCCCTTTGGCCGAATGGATGGTCGACACCGTCAAATAGTCGCTATCAATCATCACCGGTGATGATTCGAGAGACAAAGTAGAATCCGGAGGATCCAATGTAATCTCAGCTAAAAACTCGGATAACGAATCATACCGACCCGCAATCTCAATTAAAGACTCCAAATCCTGAGTTCGTTTTGGAAAATCGTCATATCGGGTCGTAAAAATGGGGCGATAGTACACAAGCACCCGCTCCATCAGCTCAGACACCGTTAATTCGGATGATCCAAAGACCAATTGAAACAATGCCGCAAGCTCTGCATAAAACATACGCTTGCCCAATTTAGCGAGCACCGCCTGAGGGTCCTTAGCCTTACTCGATAAAAGATCCGCAATCAGATCTCCGGCCGCTTTAGGGCCCAATCCGTCCAAGGAGAGTAGGCATCGGTTCCAGCTCACGCTGTCCAATGGGTTATGGGCAATTTTTAAATACGCAATCACGTCCTTAATATGGGACGACTCCATAAACTTAAATCCGCCAAATTTCACAAATGGGATGGACGCCGACTGAAGCTGAACTTCCAAATCGTTGGAATGCCAGCCAGACCGAATAAGCACCGCCATTTCGGACAACGGAACACCCGCTTTACGGTACTCCTCAATTTTTTGTGCGACAAATCGAGATTGCTCAAACTCACTTCGCGTTTCCACATAAATCGGCATCGAGCCATCGCCACGATCAGTAAAGAGATTTTTAGCGTATTTTTCCTTGGCCCTCGAAATAAGCGCATTGGTCAAATCCAAAATCGGCTGAGAGCTTCGGTAATTTTGCTCAAGTTTTACAAGTTCAGTCCCCGGAAATAATTCTGGAAACATCATAATATTTTTAAAATTAGCGCCTCTAAAGGAGTAAATACTTTGAGCATCATCCCCAACGGCCATAATATTGGCTGGTTCTCCGGTTAAATATCTTAAAATCTCCGCTTGAACCCGGTTAGTATCCTGATACTCATCCACCATGATATACCGATACTTTTCCTGCAATTCGTCACAGATATCCGGTGCCGACTTTAACAGCGTCAATAACTGAACCAATAAGTCATCATAATCCATGACCTGCATGCGTCGTTTTTGATCCTGATAAGCCGTTGCGATTTGAGCGATTTCACGGCCAAATTCCATAAATTGAGAATAGTCTTTCGCAATCACATCTTCAATTCGGCGGCTGGTATTAACCCCTTTGCCAATAATCGAACCCAAAGTCCCTTTTTGAGGAAATTTCTTTTCGGTTTTATGAAATCCCAATTCCTTGCGAATCATTCCCACCAAATCTTCAGAATCCGATCGATCAAGAATCGTAAATTGATGGCTATATCCCAAATAATGGGCGTATTTATGCAAAATAATATTGGCAAATCCATGAAATGTCCCGCCAGATACCCGACGACATCTCTCATCCAGCAAATCCGCCGCTCGACGCAGCATTTCGTGTGAGGATTTACGGGTAAAAGTTAAAAGTAAAATGGACTCTGGAGACACCCCTTCCGAAATCAACCGTGCCACACGGCAAACCAATGTCTTGGTTTTACCTGAGCCTGCACCTGCAATGACCAAAATCGGCCCATCATTGTGATAAACAGCCTCACGCTGAGCCGGATTTAACTCATGAATCATGTCAGTTAACGTTTGTACGGGGGAATCAGAAATCATATCTCCCAATTGTAATCGGGGAGCTTGAAATTAAGCAATTGATTACTTATTTGAGAAATAATTCATCAGCCCAACAAACAGTGTCGACTGAATGACACCAGGGACCAACCGTCCTCCCAATCCTAAAAGAGGCCAATGAGGGCCATGACGAGAAACAGCGCGGTATATCGATTCAAAGTTACATTTACCCCCCACAAGTGCATGTACTTTAAATATACGAATTGGATTCATAAAAACATCCGTCACCACAGAAGGCACCGCACCGAGTGCAAAATGATGCCAAATCTCTCGGGAATCGCCCTTAGGAAGGGTTTTATCCATAACAATATAGGCCGTCCACCAAGGTAAAAATCCAATCCCAGAAACGGCATTCCACCCTGAACCCGCAAACAAGGATTTTACCCCTTCTCGGCGGCAAAGCCCTCTCATATCGGACAAAATTTGACTAACAGGCAAATCAGAGGTCACTGATTTTGTTTTAAGAATTTCTAAAGGGGTTGATAAAATACGAACTCCAACTACGAACGGAGTCGCCACCAGTGTTTGAAAAAAAGGAGAACCTCCATGAAAAACAGTCGAAGTGGCCGAAGAAAACCAGCCTTCTACCCACCGTAAAAAAGCAACATCCACAACACATACTGCAGCACGGGAGGGAAGCCCTTGAGACCGAAGAAGCTTCATAGCGGCAGATGGGAAAGTCCCCCCATGTAAAGACTGCAAATCTGCAACAGCACGAGGAAAAAAGGTTGGAAGAGAAGTACCTGCTGCGGCTAAAAGTGCTGAATTTGCCTTTACGGATGCGGCCTTAGCAATTTCTTCAGCATTATGGGTGCGATTTGCAGCATGCCGATGAGCAACCGCTGCACTACCTCCAAACAATACTACAGTTAGACCTATACGGGCAGCGGCAACACGAGCAGCAATAGTAATCACTCCAAACTAAGATAAGTTAGAAAATTATCGAAATAAAACCAAAAAGATTTCAGAGTTCGTTTTTCAAAGTCATTAGCTGATCTCGGAGCACAGCAGCAAGTTCAAACTCCAGGTTTTGCGCGGCTTTTTTCATATCTTTTTCAAGTTTGGCAATTAATTCTGGTAAGGCTTCAACTGGCGTAGTTTCAGCTAATTTCGCAATCGCTTTAATCTGTTCTCGATCCACATTCCGGATATCCGACACCCTCTTCACAATCGTTTGAGGCACAATCCCATGAGCCTCATTATGCGCACGCTGGATTCGCCGCCGCCGATTGGTTTCCTCAATCGCCAAACTCATCGACTCTGTCATCTTATCCGCATACAAAATCACACGTCCGTTCACATTTCGCGCCGCACGCCCCATCGTTTGAATAAGTGATCGCTGATTACGCAAAAACCCTTCCTTATCCGCATCCAAAATCACAACCAGTGAAACTTCTGGTAAATCCAGACCTTCTCTCAATAAATTGACCCCCACCAAGACATCATATTTACCAATTCGTAGGTCATGCAAAATATCAATACGATCCAAAGCGGTGATATCCGAATGTAAATATTGAACTTTAACCCCTTTTTGAGATAAAAAGTCGGTAATATCCTCCGACATTTTTTTAGTTAAAGCCGTCACTAATACGCGCTCTTTACGAGAAATAACCGTATCCACTTCCATCATCAAGTCATCCATCTGATACAAGCTTGGTTTAACCACCACCTGAGGGTCAATCAACCCCGTTGGCCGGATAATCTGCTCAACCACAATCGACTGACATTTTTCTAATTCATAAGGCCCTGGCGTCGCGGATACACAAATACAATGTCCTATTTTAGCCTCAAATTCATCAAATTTGAGTGGCCGATTATCCATGGCAGAAGGCAATCTAAATCCATAATCAACCAGCGTTTTTTTACGGGCCTGGTCGCCATTAAACATCCCTTTAATTTGAGGTAAAGACACATGAGATTCATCAATCACTGTTAAGAAATCATTGGGGAAAAAGTCGAGCAACACTCCAGGCGGTTCTCCAGGCGCACGACCGGCCAATTGCCGACTATAATTCTCGATTCCCTTACAATGCCCTACTTCGGCCATCATTTCCAAGTCATACTTAGTACGCTGTTCTAAGCGGTGAGCCTCAAAATCTTTACCTTCAGAGCGTAACACTACCAAGCGTTCCTCTAATTCTTGTTTAATCTGCACCATTGCAGGGGTCATTCCTTCATTAACCACATAGTGAGTGGCCGGAAAAATCCCCATATCATCCAATTCTTCAATCACATTGCCATTAATCGGATGGATCATCGTCAATCGTTCAAGTTCATCACCAAAAAATTCAAGGCGAAGCACATTCTCCTCCCATGACGGATAAATATCGATAACATCACCCTTAACCCGATACCGGCCACGTAGTAATTCCACATCATTACGGTCATACCTAATCTTGGTCAGATTGCGTAAAAACTGCCCTCGATTTAGTATCTGTCCCTTTTTAAGCGGAATCACCCCACGCATATATTCCTCAGGCATTCCTAACCCATAAATACACGATACTGACGCGACAATAATGACATCACGACGGATCAAAAGTGACCGTGTTGCCCGATGCCTTAATCGTTCAATTTCCTGATTAATATCGGCTTCTTTTTCAATATACACATCGCGGGCAGCCACATAGGCTTCTGGCTGATAATAATCATAATAAGAGACAAAATACTCAACCGCATTATGTGGAAAAAACTCTCTAAACTCAGCACAAAGCTGTGCCGCCAACGTCTTATTATGGGCCAACACCAAAGTCGGCCGATTAAGCGTTTGAATCACATTGGCCATGGTAAAAGTCTTACCCGACCCGGTCACCCCCAACAAAATCTGATATTTTTCATCCCGCCCAATTCCATCCAGCAATTGAGAGATCGCCCGAGGCTGATCCCCAGCAGGCTTATAGTCCGAAACTAACTCAAATTGACCGTTAAACATAGCTTTACAATACCCTGTAAGCGCTCCTATAATCAAACCTCTTTGCGCCTATAGCTCAATTGGATAGAGCATCAGACTTCGGATCTGAGGGTTGGGGGTTCAAGTCCCTCTGGGCGCACCACAACTAATTTTCATCAACAAAAAAGGGACTTGAAGACGTAGGAACTCCGACTGTGAGCTACGTGAAACGTAGCGGAACCGAATCTACGCCGACCGAATAGGGAGGATGAAGTAGATGAGGCCGCCCCGGAGGGGGAGGGAGGAATAGTTGTGCCACACGCATGGCACAACGTCAGTGACGAAGCTGTCCGCATTAGATCTCCAGTGGAGATCTAATGAAGGACAAGTCCCATCAAAGAAACGAATTAGAAATCCCAACTGCATTAGGAGATACTGCATTATCTTCAGGGTGACTCGAAAGACTTCCCCCCAAAGAACTACGGTCCAGTAACAAGCTACAATCTACACCAGAATCATTTTTTGAAGAGGATGAAGAGGGTGAAGAGGATGAAGAAGAAACAGATTGTTTTCTCTGTTTAGGAGCAGCTGCTTCCTTCACTAGCGCTTCAGGTAGCCCATAGTTAACCACAAGACCACTCGACTTATTTTCCGAAATGCTTTGCAAATGCCGACCTACCAACTCAAAATAAAGCGCAGTATATACTGAAAGAGATATCCGTCTAGACCCACAATTATTAGTAACAAATGAACAATCAAATTGATCTCTTAAAACATGAATATAAGTGGGAACAGCAGGCTCACCTTTTGATAGAACCGCAGACGAAAAATCAAACGGATTTACAGTATATGGAATAATCCCATATCTATCTTGAAGTTTTTGAACATCCAAAACCCCTAACTTTAATTCTTTGGTAAGCCCTTTATCAAGCTGAGCATTCCCAGGGAGTACAAATGCATAAACCTGATCTTTATTAGCGCCCTTTTCAACACGAAATACTAACATCTTACATTCATTATTTTCAGGAGCCCAGACACGACGCTCATCCATATCAAATCTATTTTTACTCGCTTCAGCACACCCGACCGTTTCAGGTTTTACATGCATCACGATCTGAGCATCATCAAGCGGGCAACCAGAGCTAAAACCCGACTCACTCGACACATAAAAATGGATTTTATCCAAAACAGACTCTAAAGGCATCAATGTATCCCAAAATCGCTGGGAAGAAACTTCAGTAATAAGTTCAGCTTCGGTTAATGCGTTACCAAGGCCCTTCAGCATGATTTTAACAAATTCATCATGGCAAGTAATAAAGACGTTTACTTTATCTGAAAGGCTAGCAATATGAGGAGAAAGATAAGCTAAGGCGGCAATAGAAGTAGCGGAAATAACTTTTCTCATTAGGAACACCTCTGAAATGATCTATTAACCAATTAACTCTTATGTCAATTTATCGAGTGGGTTTAAAAAAAATTTCAAAAATTGCGAATAAATGGTCAATTTGATACGCTTTACCGCCATGTCATCATTTAATAAGTTAAAAACATTACCCGTAGATCCCACTGTATTCGGCAGTGAGGAAATACAAATCATCGAATCTAAAACGATAGTCCCCCTCATAAAAGGGTACATAGATCATATTTTCAGTCCCATAAAAGCCACCTGTGATCAGGATCACACTCCAGCACTATTAAAAAAACAGGGCACAGCAAGCATAATCGGCATTTTAGGTGGAATGGGCCCTGAAGCCAGCCTCAAATTACTGGGCATGGTCGATAAAAAATATCCAAACGCCACCATTTACTTGCTCATGATTACTAAAACCCCTGATCGCACCCAAGCGATCCTTAATACAACCACTTTAGAGCCACAAGAAAAAATCCATCATATCTTTAAACATGCCTCACAATTTTTAACTGATTTAGGCTGCCAAACCATTTTAATGCCCTGCAATACCGCCCATTATTTTGCCAAATCGGTCAAAAACCTCACTAGCATGGTCGAAGCCATTTCCTCAGAACTCAAAAAAAGTAATCTGGACTCTATTGTAGTCTTATCAACACAAGGCACACGCGATGCCAAAATTTATGCCGATTTACCCGTCAATCAAGTCATTACCCTCAACGATTCTGATCAAGAAAAAATCACATCCGCAATCTATGACGAAGTCAAAGCAAACGGCGTCACAGACAAAGCAATCGATTTATTTACCGATGTCGTCAAAATATACTATGAGAAAGGCCATACAACTTTTGGCCTATGCTGCACCGAGCTGCCGCTTATCGCCAACGACCACCGCACAGCTAAAAAGCTAGCCCCTTACCATCCCACATGGATTGACCCGATGGTATGTGTGGTTGATTATTTAATCCCCAATAAGCTCATTAGCCCGTCGTAGCGACACAAATGTACCAGCATCAGTCCACCAGCCCTTTAAGACATCAAACTGACAAAGCCCAGCGCGAACATATTGATTATTTACATCCGTAATTTCCAACTCTCCACGAGCAGAAGGCTCACAGGAATCCACAAATCCAAATGCGTTTTGGTCATACATATAAATTCCAGTCACAGCATACGCTGATTTTGGGTGTTTAGGCTTCTCTTCAATACTCACAATGTGATTACCATTCAATTCAGCAACACCAAACCGTTGAGGGTCTTCCACTTCAATCAACAACAGTCGGCAGCCATTTTCCTGGGTTTCAAAACTACGGATATAAGGCACCAAAGAATCTTCAAAAATATTATCGCCTAAAATCACCACAAATTTTTCATCCCTACAAAAATCTCGGGCCAAATCCAACGCTTGTGCAATCCCGCCGGCTTCATCTTGAACGCGATAGGTAAACCGGCATCCAAAATCACGCCCAGACCCCAGGGAACTCACAATATCCCCCATGTGATCCACCCCAGTTACAATCAAGATGTCCGTAATACCCGCTTCAGTTAACTTATAGACAGAATGAAACAACATTGGTTGATTTCCCACCGGCAATAAGTGCTTATTAGTGACCTTCGTTAAAGGAAATAATCGAGATCCTGTTCCGCCTGCTAAAATCACGCCTCTCATACATGCTCTCCATATTGTTTTTGATAATAGTGTAGATAATCTCCAGACTTAATGGCCTGCCACCAGCTCTCATGATTGAGATACCACTCAACAGTTGAGGCTAGTCCTTTTTCAAACGTATATTTTGGCTCAAATCCAAGTTCTTTTCGGGCTTTTTGGATACCCATCGCATATCTAAAATCATGACCCAATCGATCCTGAACATGAGTAATTAAAGACTCTGGTTTACCCAAAATCGCTAAAATCTGTTTCACAATATCAATATTACGTCGCTCAGATTCCCCACCTAGGTTGTACACCTGCCCAGGAATCCCCTTCTCCACAGCCAATTCTACCCCATGACAATGATCTTCCACATGAATCCAATCTCGGATATTCAGCCCTTCTCCATAAACCGGAAGCGGCAAATCATAAAGCGCATTGGTAATCATCAAGGGAATTAATTTTTCAGGAAATTGATATGCCCCATAGTTATTAGAGCATCTTGTAATCACACAGGGCATATTAAATGTTTCATAGTAGGCACGTACAAGTAAATCCGAGCCCGCTTTGGATGCTGAATACGGACTATTTGGCGCAAGCGGAGTCTCTTCTGTAAATACCCCAGTCTCGCCTAAGGTGCCATACACTTCATCAGTAGAGACATGGACAAACTTGGCCACTCCACGAACTTTGGCACAATCAAGCAAGGTTTGTGTCCCAAGCACATTCGAAATCACAAAAGGTCGGCCATCCAAAATACTACGGTCCACATGAGACTCTGCCGCAAAATGAACAACGACATCAGGCTTAGCCTCATCAAAAATCGACATCATGGCATCACGGTTTTCAATAGCCGCCCGATAAAAGCGATATCTCGGATCAGATTCCACTGATTTCAAATTTTCTAAATTACCCGCATAAGTCAAACTATCCACATTCGTAATGTGAATACGGGGGTACTTCGCTAAAAGCGATAAAATAAAATTAGAGCCAATAAATCCAGCTCCGCCTGTAATTAAAAAGCGCTGAGTCATCATGCTCAAATGATACGCTCTTAGACAGATTCGATAAAGTCTAAATCTTTTCCATAGGTTTCTCTTAAAAAATAAAGAGATGTAAATGCAATTCCAAGACAAATAAATCCTAAAATAGCCGCAGAATAAATAATCCCAACCATGGGTTTTAATAGTTGAAACGACAATGTCAAAGGCACAACTGCCCCTCTCACAAAATTAGGCACCGTAATTGCGACAGTAGACCGTAAATTAGTCCCAAACTGCTCTGCACCTACAGTCACAAATACCGCCCAATACCCGCTAGAAAACCCTAATACTCCGCACAAAGCATAGTACCAGCCACTCGAAATTCCTCTGGCCATAAAATTACAAATCACCGCTACTAAAGTGAAAATCAAAAAGACCAAAACAGCTTTTTTACGAGATTTCCACAATTGACTCAGCCAGCCACTCGCAAAATCACCAAAGACCAAGCCCAAATAGCAAAACATCACGGCCTTACCTGCAGCAACCGTCCCAACCACACCCAATGCGTGAGAAATTTCAGGAGAAAACGTAATTAAAATCCCAACAACATACCAAAGGGGTACCCCAATCAAAATACACATTAAATATCTAAAAAACCGTGTCTTTTGAGTAAATAGGCTCAAAAAATTACCCCGAGAAGTCACTGCCTGCTCGGATACTTTTTGATACAACCCAGACTCAACAACGCTCACTCTAAGCAATAACAAACAAAGCCCTAAAACACCGCCAATAATAAAGTTAGTCCGCCAGGTAAAAAATTCAGCAATCACACCTGCAAAAACCGCGCCGGATACCCCCACCGTCGCAATCCACATCGTCGCATACCCGCGAGATTCCTTAGATAAGGATTCAGAAACCAAGGTAATTCCAGCACCCAATTCCCCAGCCAAGCCAATTCCTGCAATAAATCGCCATAGAGCATAGGTTTCAACAGTATGTACAAATCCATTGGCAATATTCGCAATGGAGTACAATAAAATAGATCCAAAAAGAACAGATAAACGCCCACGCTTGTCCCCAAGAATTCCCCAAAAAATCCCACCAATCAGCATCCCAATCATTTGCATGTTTAAAAGCAAAACGCCTTTATCCATTAATGCCTGACCAGTAAGTCCCAAATCCTTTAAACTCTCAACACGGACAATACTAAACAGAACCAAATCATAGATATCTACAAAATAGCCAAGGGCCGCCACAATTACTAAAAGGTTAAAAACACCCATGATTCCCGATTTTTTTTTCACATTAAACCCTCACTAGTTCTTGTAAAAGTAATACTATCTATTGTAGGATTTCACAAATTTTTAGTTTCTCATTTATAAATCGATTTTAGCAAACAAAATGATAACAAGGATACCTAAGGAGAAGTAGTGATGAGTACCCCTACCAGAGAATTTAAACGGGCCTATGGACTAGATGAAATTGCACTAGTGCCTTCAGACCAGACGATCGACTTCGATTTAGTAGATATTTCCACAACAATTGCAGGCATCCATATGAAAATACCTATTTTCGGATCCGCGATGGATTCCGTGATTAGCCCTAAAACTGCTGGATTAATCGGAAAATTCGGTGGCGTTGGTATCCTCAATTTAGAAGGCGTCCAAACCCGATATGAAAATACAGACCAAGTTCTCTCAGAAATTTCATCCACCCCTAAAAGTGACTATGTCTCATTAATGCAAAAAATTTACCAAGGCAGCCCAATTAAAGACGAATTGGTCATTAAACGAATTAAAGAAATTAAAAGCCAAGGTGTCCCTGTCGTGGTGTCATCAACTCCTCAACGCGCAGAACACTTAGGTAAATTAGCCGTTGAAGCAGGTGCCGATGCATTCCTGATTCAATCAACAGTCGTATCCACAAAATTCAAAGCCAAATCCCAAGCTCAAATTTTAGATTTAGAAGCATTCTGCAAAAAAATGCCAATCCCAGTCATGGTTGGCAATTCCACAACAACAGATGTCACTCTCGAATTAATGAGAACCGGCGTCCAAGCCATTTTCGTTGGCATCGGACCAGGTGCAGCCTGTACGACAAGAGGCGTTTTAGGGATTGGAGTGCCAATGGCCACTTCCATCGTCGAAACCTCTGCCGCACGAGACCAATACCAACAAGAATCTGGACGATATGTCCCCATCATCGCTGACGGCGGAATAGTGACTTCTGGAGATATCTGTAAAGCACTTGCATGCGGTGCAGACGCAGTCATGATTGGATCCCCTCTCGCCAAAGCAATCGAAGCCCCTGGAAAAGGATTCCATTGGGGAATGGCCACTCCAAACGCAATACTCCCAAGAGGCGCACGAATTGAAGTAGGCACCATCGCCAGCATGGAACAAATCCTGGTTGGCCCATCCAACTCAGACGACGGATCTCAAAATCTAAGCGGTGCAATTAAAACCTGTTTAGCTACTTTGGGTGCAGAAACATTAAAAGACATGCACAAAGTCAATATCATCGTTGCACCGTCCCTACTAACCGAAGGAAAAATTTATCAAAAAGCACAAAGCTTAGGGATGTATAAAAAATGATCGCGATTATAGACTTCGGCTCCCAATATAGCGAACTTATCGCCAGAAGAATTCGAGAAGCCAATGTGTACTCCGAAGTCGTCCCTCACACTACCAGCGCCGAAAAAATCAAACAAATCCCTGGTCTCAAAGGGATTATCCTATCCGGTGGCCCATCGTCGGTCTATGATCACGATGCCCCACAATGCGATATCGAGATTTTCAACCTAGGTCTCCCAATACTCGGCATTTGCTATGGCATGCAGCTCATGGCCCACATGCTCGGCGGCGAAGTTGAGCGTTCTGAAAAACGAGAGTACGGCAAAGCAAACCTCTATATCGACAATAATTTTGATTTATTTGAAGGTCTTTGGCTCGAAGTCCAAATCTGGATGAGCCATGGCGACAGCGTCACCAAATTACCCAAAGGATTTCATGCATTAGGTCATACCGACACTTGTAAAATCGCCGCAATGGGTAACAAATCAAGCAATCTATACGGTATTCAATTCCACCCTGAAGTGGTCCACACACCAAGAGGGGCCGAAATTATCCGCAACTTCCTATTTCAGGCCTGCAAATGCGTCGCAACCTGGAACCCAGTATCCTTTATCGAAACCGCTATCCAAGAAATCAAAGACGAAGTCGGCGACAAAAAAGTGTTATGCGCGCTCTCCGGCGGCGTAGATTCTAGCGTCGTTGCAGCACTTCTTAAAAAAGCCATTGGAGAAAACCTCACCTGTGTTTTTATTGACCAAGGATATATGCGAAAAGGCGAATCTGAACGAATTAAAACATTATTCGGCGGGTCATTTAAAATTGATCTAGTCCATATCGATGCCGCTAAACGGTTTTACAAAAAACTCAAAGGTATCACCGATCCAGAGCAAAAACGAAAACTCATGGGAGAAGAATTCATCCGAGTATTCGAAGAAAAAGCCAAAGAGCTTAAATCAGACTATCCGTTTTTAGCCCAAGGCACGCTCTATCCAGATATTATTGAATCCGCAACCATCGGGGTTTCAAGCACAGCCGTTAAAATCAAAACTCACCACAATGTCGGTGGGCTACCAGAAAAAATGGATTTTAAAATCATTGAACCTCTTAAAAAGCTCTTCAAAGACGAAGTGCGAAAAGTAGGACTAGAACTCGGCCTCCCCGAAGAAATTGTTTTTAGACAACCCTTCCCCGGCCCAGGACTTGCCATCAGAATCATCGGAGAGCCTACCGAAGATCGCGTCAAGGTCCTTCAGGAAGCGGACTATATCGTTATCGACGAAATTAAGGCATCGGGCTACTATCGCAAATTATGGCAAGCATTCGCCGTCCTCCTCCCAACCGTCAAAACCGTCGGCGTCCAAGGCGACTCACGTACTTACCAATATACCCTCGCCCTCCGTGCCGTCACTTCCGAAGATGCAATGACCGCACAATGGGCCCACCTCCCCTACGAATTACTCGAAAAGATCTCCTCTCGTATCATGAACGAGATCTCTCAAATCAACCGCGTCGTCTACGACATCTCTTCAAAACCCCCCGCCACCATCGAGTGGGAATAATCCCACTCCCGTAGGGGCCCCTCGTGAGGGCAAAAAAAAGGCCCCGGATCACTCCAGGGCCTTTTAAATATTAACCTTAAATTAAGTTAATTAATTAAAACTTAACTGTCGCACCAATCACTGGATAAATGTTTGGAAGAATCGCAACATATTGTCCACCAGGACCATCTTCGTCTAAACCAATTTCGATCAAGTCTAAAGTTAAACCAACTTGAACATCTTTAGTAATGTTATAAAGAGCATTTTTAGTCAAAGTTAAAGGAGCAACAGCTGTATCATTGGCGACAGTTCCTGATTGACGAGTTAAACCAGTAGTAACCTCAACTTTACCTAAAAACGGAGCAGCGAACTCAAGCCCGATTAAAGCTTCAGCACTAAACTCAATATCGTCACCCGCGCCGTCTTGTTGATCAATCGGATTAGATAAGCTTAATCCAGCAACCAACCGAAGATCATCATGAGGTAAAGCAAAATAGAATCGGCCAGTCACACCATTATATCTTCCAGTGGTGTCGCTTCCGATACCATTAAACCCAACAACTGATTGAACCTCTAAGGCACTTGCAGCAGTTGCAGCTAAAATAACTCCGGCAACAGCAGTACTTAACGCTTTTTTCATAATCTGTACACACTCCTCAATTTTACAAAAGATAGGGAAACTATATCACACAATTGTTAAGGTGCCCCAACTTCAGACGAAACTAAGCACAGCCCACACCCAATTGAAAAAGAAATACCAACACTGTTAAAGTAAAGCAATCCATGAACAGCCAGTCCACCCCATCTTCAAAATCAACAATTACACTCACTGGAATTATCATTCACTCTCAACCGATATTTGAAAGAGACCGACTCATCGAACTAATTACACCCGACCAGGGAAAATTAAAACTACTCTCAAAATCAGGGCAAAAGCGGTATGCCGGCCATACCCAAATCGGCAACTGGATCGAAGCCACTGTATACCAACGGTCATCCATCCCTCTCATCACAGAGTGCCATATCAAACAATCGTTTTCTGGGATTAGGACCCACTTCAATAGACTAAGCTTAATGGGCTACATGCTCTCCATGACACGGCTATCTACGGCATTTCATCAACCCAATGCCAATTTATTCGACCTTCTCAAAACAACCCTTACCCAGCTCAACTCTCCAGATACCAATGTCAACACATCGACAGAGGCGCTCATATTTCAAAGTCAACTTGAAGATCACTTTCTAAGATGCGAAGGAATTTTAGAACACGGACAAAGTTTTCAGCATAAATTTTATGAATATGCCGGAAGAAGTCTGGCGGCCCCCTTAGTTATCGAGTAAAATCAATAGTCTATGGTTAATATTTCCCCATTAGTGCTATCCACAGGAATTTCCCTACTATTTACAGTGTATGGGACTGCCCTCATTTACAAAATTAGCACTCACCCCACCGAAAAAAATAAAAGCGACGAACTCTCCCTCCAAATTTCAAAAGGGATCATTACATTTAATCAACGGATGTTATCCGCCGTTATCCAAATCATTATTTATGTATCTGCATTGCTATATGCCATGTCCTATTTACTTGGAAAACCTTTTTTATGGGTGCAGGCAGGCGCGTTTACACTAGGAAGCCTGACCCTGGCATTAAGCACCCTCATGAGTACCCAATACGGACCAAAGTTAACTCCAAAAATATTAGAGCTATCCAAAACACGTATTCAAAAAGGGTTATCAGCGCTATTTAGCATCAGTAACGGAATTGGATTTATGATTTCAGGAAGTCTCTTAACCGGTCTATTAGCCACCATGAGTTTACTTGGGACAGAATCTGTCCTTGGGTATGGACTCGGTGTCACTTTATCCGCATTTTTTCTACGGATTGGAGGGGGTCTCTTTAAAGCCTCCACCGACATCAGCGCCGACATTCTCCCAAAAATAGAAAAAAACCATCCTGAATCCGACAGTAGAAGCCCCTCCAACATCCTAGATATCGTCGGAGATTATGTGGGCGATATTATCGGGTTTTCATCCGACATTTTAGGCTCATTTGTGGTGGTAATAGTAGCGTACATATTTTTTGCCCAAACTGCATTTAAAAATGGAATTATCGATGCCTCTACAAGTGAAAAACTCATCCAGCTACCGCTGTGGATTATTGGAACCAGTCTTATTGCGGCACTTGTCAGTTATGGATTTTCAGTATTTCGGATCCGAAAAAACGCCATTAATAATATCCTCTTAGAGGGATTATATGTATCTGTTGTTTTATGTGGCATTTCAACATACCTCATCATCAAATTTCTTAATATTAATCCAGAAATGGTCCCTAATTTATTCCCAAGTTATCTCACAGGCTTATTAGGTGCCGTCCTCATCGGATACACGTCAGAACGACTCACCTCCAATTTATTTTTCTCCACCAAAACGGTCGCGGCTCAAGCTGAATACGGAGGCGCAATTTCCACCCTCAGCGGTCTCTCCATCGGACTCAAAGGAAATGGGATTTTTGCCATCTACCTCTCAACCATTGCTCTGGTTTCCTACCACTTTTCAGGACTATATGGCATTTCAATGGCCGCATTAGGAATGCTCTCATCAACCAGCATCATTATCAGCATCAATATGTTTGCCCCACTCGCATCAAATATCCAAAAGATCCACAGTATGGTGTATAGCCACAGCACCACAAAAAGTAATTTAAGAAAAATTCAACTAATTGGAGAAACCACTTCTGCCGTTGGCGGTGGATTTGCAACAGGAGCCTCCATTTTAGCCAGCATTTGCCTATTATTATCTTTATACAATCTTCTCGGTCAGTCTGTATTTAGTACGCCCATACTTATTGTTGGGCTCATTATTGGACTCATTTTGCCCTATACGATCTCAGGGATATTGCTCTCAGATCTCATCAAGAGCGTCATTAATAGCATCGCTGAAACTCGCCGCCAATTTAAAGACATTCCCTACCTCACAGAAAATAAAGCGCGCCCAGACGTCATCAAGGCAGCCGATGAACAAGCAAGAGTATCGATGGACAGCCTATTCATCCCAGGCTTGCTCATGATTGGGTGCCCCATCATGTTGGGATACACATTTGGCATCTCAATGATCACAGGAATCGCCATTGGAACCTTTGCAACCTGTGCCAGCCAAAGCTTTATTCTGGTCAATACGGGCGAAAGCCTACATAATGCCAAGTACTACATCAAAAATGGAAGGTATGGGGGCAAACAAGGAGAATCCTATACCCACATTAGTATTGCCGATAATATTGGAGACAGCCAAAAAGATCTTTTAAATCCCATGATGAACATTACAATGAAATCTGTCATGATTGTAATCATCTTAGTCGTAAGGCAGTTATTATTATGAAACGTCGTCCCATCATTGCAGGCAACTGGAAAATGAATACCACACTAAATAGCGCAACCACACTCGTTAATGAGCTGGCGCAAGCAATCAATAAAAAACACGTCCAAGCAGAAATTGTCATATGTCCGCCATTTCCATTTTTACTCCCCTGCCAAACTGCATCCGCAAATTCGGTCATCAAGCTGGGAGCCCAAGATATTCATTTTGAAAAAAATGGCGCTTACACCGGCGATATCTCCGCAGAAATGCTCGCAAGCATCCCCTGCCAATACGTCATTATCGGACACTCCGAAAGACGAAAATACCACCACGAAACCAATGCCATCATCAATAAAAAAATAAAAGCCGCTTTAGGCAGCCGAATCCAGATCATTTTTTGTATTGGAGAAAGCAATACAGAACGAGAAACCGGCGAAACTTTCAACGTCTTAAGCACTCAACTCATCGAAGGGCTAAAAGGATTAGAATCCCAAGTATTACCCACGACCCTCTCAATTGCTTACGAACCAATTTGGGCCATCGGAACCGGCAAGGTAGCCACTCCAACCCAAGCCCAAGAAACTCATGAATTTATCAGAACAACATTAAGTAATATCACTTCAACAGAAGTGGCCGATAAAATCCGTATTTTATATGGTGGATCCGTCAAACCAGACAATGCCAAAGAATTACTTTCTCAACCGGATATTGACGGTGCGTTAGTCGGCGGAGCGAGTTTAAGCGTTGCCCAGCTTCTTCCTATTATCGAAAGTATATGAAAAAGCTAATCCTATTACTCATCGCATGCACCACACTCATCACCTCTCCCTGTGATGCCCGCAACCCCATCGTCGAAATCGACACAACTATGGGTAAAATCGTCGTCGAGCTTTTTGAAAAAGAACGCCCAAAAACCGTCGCCAACTTTTTAAAATATGTAGACGAAGGGTTTTACGACGACACTATTTTCCATCGTGTTATCCCCAACTTTATGGTCCAAGGCGGCGGATTTGAAAGCATCCCCTACCTCAAGCAACCCTACGCATCGATCCCCAACGAATCATCGATAGATATCCTCAATAAAAAAGGGACTATCGCCATGGCCAGAAAACGAGATCTTAATAGCGCCAACTCTCAATTTTTTATTAATACCCAAGACAATCCATTTTTAGACACCAGCAAATACGCCGTATTCGGAAAAGTAATTCTAGGCATGGACACCGTCAAAAAAATCGAAGCCGTCAAAACCAAAACCATCGACGGATTTGATGATGTCCCAATCGAAAACATCACAATCAAAAAAACCTGTAGACTCGCAATCCCAGTCGCTAAAGCACCAGCTCCCGCCCAACCAATCCTAACTGCATCGGTAGCCCCTACCACATCCTCAACCACCCCAACCCAAAATTCCACAATCCGCCAATAAAAAAAGCGTGAAACTATCCTAACTTTTTGCTAGAATACCCCCTCCTTATGGGGCCATAGCTCAGTTGGTAGAGCGCTTGCATGGCATGCAAGAGGTCAGCGGTTCGACCCCGCTTGGCTCCACCATTCGCTTCCTTTAGTCGAACCTTTTTTAGGGTCTTATTGAGACTAAAGGTTCGTCTTTTTGAGATGCTTGAGTTTTGCAAAAGACAAACCTTTTGTGGTGAGATTTCCTGTACATGGCTTGTTTTGGCCAAAAAGGGCCATATGTCGAGAAACCCGAATGGCTAAAAAGTGAGCTCAATAGGGATTTCCCAAGGGATGGCCTTAAAGAGAAAGACTAATCGATTTTGAGACACGGTAAGAGTCTCTAAAAGCGTACGCAACTGCTTTTTGTAGATGAGGAGGTCTTCTTCTGCTTTGCCAGCCTCTA
>CAMCZW010000013.1 GCA_945888435.1 bacterium UBP8_UBA817 | reverse complement strand
TTCCCCAATGAAGCCTCCTGTCTCAGATTGATGTCTGCTCTTTTACTTGAGGTTCATGAGGACTGGCTCGACGGCAGGAGGGTCTTGCCTATGGTCTAATTTGAACGCCCTATGGAAGCTCTTTTACAGAAAAATTGTTGCACAATCCTTAAGCTTTGAAATGTATGAAAAGATAGCCCAATTGGAAGAATTATTTTTAAGGATTCAATAGAATAATTCCACCCTATTAATGATGCTAAAAAATCTATGTTTGAGTTAAAAAAATTGAAGTATTTAAAAAAAATAAAACAAGACAGGTACTTACAATACTTCCAATTAAATACCATTTCCTTTGTTTTCCTTGAGAATTTTCAATCCAGATACCTGCAAAATAATCAATTACAATAGTGACAAAGAGAATCAGAATATATATTGGAACAAATGACATATAAAAAGTACAACTTGCTATTAAAAGTAATACCCATCTGTATTTATGAGGCAAGGCAAAATAAAGCGTGGTCACTATTATGAAAAAAAATAAAAATTCTACTGAATTAAAAAGCATAAATTTAAAAAAGCCTATCAGCGCTAAAATATTTTGTCCATAAAGGTCATCAGGGCAAAAAAAGTAGTTTCGTCCCTAGGGAAATCAAGTGACCGGAGGGCGAGGTGGGTTAGCTATTTGTAGCCTTTCTCAAAATTGACCAGGTCCTCTATCGCTTTTTCATACTCTGGCATAAAGGATAAATACCTAGCCAAATTACCCTTAGTAATCAAGTCTTCCCCAACATCGGGATCATTAGATTGAGAAATCATCCCTGCTGAACTCATCGCTTCCAAAATATCATTCAAGGTGAGTGTATCCCCTGCCCCAAACTGCCCGGTTACACCGGCGACCATAATTCCATTTTCGATCATGGCTTGAACATATGGTGCATCTGGATCATCGGCATCCACATCGGTAAATGTTGCCGTTTTAGTTTTAGAAATCGCCATCTTGGTCGCCAAGGCAATGGTCCGCGCCAACTCTTTACGAGTCATATAATTTTCAGGGTTAAATCGGTTTTTAATATCGCCATGCAGCACACCTAGGGTCGCCATCAACTCAATCGCACGTCGGCCACGGGTTTGGTCGGTCAAATCATCAAAAGATTTTAAGCGAAGAACACGAATCGTTTGAGTCAGAGTTTCATCATTCAAGGTTCTAATCGTCATTTTAACTAAGTTTTTACCGGGCTTAAGATCATAATTGAACGAAAAGCGATTATTTTGGTCAATATAGGCAGGTTGATTCGCAAAGGTAATCCCTTTAACCATTAACGATGCCGTCCCCAAGATACGAACTCGGTCTTTCAAGTGAACATATTTATCTTCAGGAAACTCCACCGTCGCAAAAAACGGAATATCGGTCTGAGTATTTTCATTGCCCGCAGTATCGATCGCGGCGACATCTAATTTATGCATAATTTTAGAAATTGGCGCATTATTCTCTAAATCTACAGGTTTATTAAATCGCGCTTCCCAAACGCCCTCTGAAACAGGTTCAAATTCGTTAGGGATATTATCAATCGCACCAATCATCTTCTCAACATCACCGTCTACTAAGGCCACAACGACCAAAGAAACTCCATCCGGATAAACCGCCACATCCATTTTTGGTGCAAGTGTATCAGTAGTAACAATGATGGAATCCGACTTTTTAGAAATCTCTTCTTCCATGTCATAAGATTGAACATAAATCTTATTTTTACCCTCTTTAAGTGGCAAGCCTTTAAAGTGCCACCTCCCTTGGTGATCAGTTTGAGAAGTTCTAATCAGTTGCTCGTTATCATAAATTTGAATGGAGGTTGATTTAGGCCCAACCCCCACTAAATCCACCGTCGTTTTAGACGTTAAAAAGTCTTCTTTCGGGGATAAAATACGAGGGGCATAAGGTCGGCTAACCCCTAAAACTGTCAACGATAACGCATGGCTAGAATCCTCCGTAAAAGGATCTGGATTTTTAGTATAGTTATAATCCATCCGCAGGTTATAGGTTTGATCTGCAAAGCCAGAAATCTGGCCAAAAAGTAATCCAGTCCCCAAACTAAAAGTCTCACCATTAGAAGATCCTCTTAGTTGAAAGCCTTCCATACGATACTCCGCACCTAAACTCATGCCAGAAAGTCCGTTATTAATAAATACCGACGCCCGATCCTGAAATAAATCAGCTCGCGCCCCCACATACAACTCCAAAGGAAGTACAGACCGATCTCGAGTATCATCCCACACTAGTGCAGTCGATAAAATATTATGGGCGCTCGCTCCTAGATACACCCGATCAACCATCATATAGTCCACGTTATAGCGACCAATGGCCCCTAAATCTAAGCCAAATCCAAACCGGTCGTTTCCGTTAAGAAATTGGTTAACCCCTTTAAGGGCAACCCCCGCGGACACGACATCAAAGCCCAATTTATCATAAAAACTAGTCCCCAAAGACGCACCAAATACTCTAAATCCAGAATCAAAGTAATCCTCAGCAGTAATAATCGTACCCGATCCATTTTGTTGAATTGTGTTTGGAATATCCGACAACACCACCGATCCATAAGAAAGACCCAGCACCAGTTTTTGCTGATACACTTCTTCATCAATCACAACGGGAACGGATACCTTAAGAGGAAAACTTGTTGCTAAAAATAAATAATCAAATTCCCCTAATAACTTCTGAGAAGTCACCGTAAATGGCATCGACTGTACATCCGCCACAACGGCCGGATTAATAAAGATACTATTAATATCCCCAGCCAAAACCGGATTAGGCCCGCCAAGCGACATTGCCCTAGCCCCTACCATCGTACTCTGAGGGCTAGTAATCTGAGTCGTTACCGCCCCCACCTGACTTGTCAGTACCGTCACCATACAAATAATCAATAAAAGAAACTGGCGCATCATTAGTAAATGGCCAACTTAGTGGTGGCAACCGACTGATTGCCATCAGTATCCACTGCAACGATACGACAGATATAAATACCTGATTTTAAAAACGAGCTATCTGAGAAGAATTTAATGGTGTTATACCCAACAGTCGTAATTGGATATTCTTCTTCAAACACATTTTGACCACGATAATCATAAACATACACTTTCACAGTAGCTTCCCTGGAAATATCAAATCCAAGTTCCAAAGATGACCTATCCGTCACACGATAAGGAGAAGGGAAAAATAACAATCGCGTTACATTCACAACCGAAGAGGAAATCAAAAAGGTTAAATCAAGCTGTTCTAATGCATTACCTTCTAAATCTGTAGCAGTTAAAGTCAAAGTCCCATCGTTCTCTCCTAAATCCTGAACGGTAAGCGTACCCAAAGCCTCATCATAAGAAAAGGTTCCGGAGCTTAATTCACCAGATGTACTACGGCGAGGAATCGAAATTCCATTAAGTAATACATTCAAACTACCCCCATCCACAGACGATCCTTTATCTTGAAACTGAATAATCATATTGCTTCCTGCACGAATGGAAGTCCCTTCCTGAAAATCTACAGGAGTACCGGTGGTCGATACTTTAACGGACTTAATATAGCTAGGATACTCACCTTCAATAGGGTCTTCTGGGGTTGGGAGAGAAATGGAATCCGTAATCACGCCTCCAGACACCCAAGTTTGACCAGGTCCAAAATACCGACTCACTGAGGCAATACGGCCTGATGGAGCGATATACTCTGAAGACGCATCGACGATCACTGTCCCTTCAGACACCTGACGTTTCACAACAGCCCCATACTGCACAAAACCAGTGGCCCTTGCAGCAAGGGATAAAATTTGAGCATTATTAACCGTCAAATCAAATTCAGAAGAAATATCCGTGCCCCCCACATTCGCCAAATAAAACCGGGGAATTGTTCCATTGGGAGTCACCAAAAACAACTCCTCATCCGACAAATTGGTTAAAGAAATCTTCACATTAAAAGTAGGAAAAGCAGAAGACGATAGTACCTCCACCTTATCCACACGAAGTTGTTTAGCCGCGACTTCCAACAATGCAGGTACCGCAGGGGCAGGACGATCACCCGAAAATACAAGAGAAGTCGCACCATCCGATTCAATATTACTCAATTGAGACTGAGCGCTATTAGAGGTTGTGACCGCAAGTTGCCCAACATCATACAACACTAAAAAGTTATGCAACCGATCCACAGTAAAAGGAACCGAAAAAAGTGTAACCAGTGTTGATGAATCCGAAGATGAAATCCGACGAGATGCCACCAATGTATCAGTATCATCTAACGCTTGATCTCCATCTTCATCTCTGTAAAGCCATACTCGGCTAATCCCAAGATTAAGGCCAGAAAACTGATTGAGTCCAGTGGTCACCGCATTTCGGATGCTCACCGACGCAGATGGAATTGATGCTCCTTGTAAATCCGATTGAATCTGAACATATAGCATCGGGACTTTCGTCTCGCCTTGAAGTGCAAGATCCGGTGCAATCGACGTCACAGCAGAAATATATAAATTAGACTGAAGTAAATCCACACGGGCAGAAGGAGTCGATGAAAACGGAAGTGTCCCAGTTAAATTCATCGTGACCACAGCGCCACTGACGGAGGAAATCCCGCGTACATTTTTAATAAAAGTACTCGCTCTTGCATTTGGGTTGTTAGATGAATCTCTTGCTTCAATAATTTCACCAGTCCCCACATGATAAAGAACAAATAAATTACGCTCATTATTTTGAGGATAAGTCGCATGATCATCATCATCAAATTCTTCAACCAAAATTCCATTAGAGCTGGCAATCTCAAGAATCGCCTCTTTATTAGTATTATGCGTCCCATCCAAAACCAAATCGGCAACCAATACATCTCCAGCACCCTCGCCGTCATATTCTTGATCCCCATTCGCATCATCAAATACTTGAATACGCCGAATTCCTTGAGTCCCCGTCGTATTGGTAATAAATGGAACAGTGGCCGCAGAAGATTCATTCAAAACATCCAAGTTATCAATCACAATACGATTAACCGTAATATCCGTATGATTCGCCCGTAATACAAACTGAAACATTGGAACCACCGTTCCCTGACCATAGACATTGTCATCAGACACAAGGCTTTGACTCTGATCATCCGCATAAGTAAGCCCTGCGACAAACGAGTTGCCCGGATCATGAGAAGGAACATCCCCAGTCATTAATAATTCAGATTGCTGCCCAGTCCCTGTAAACGATGTTAACTCTGCATCAAATTCAGTATTCTCATCCACTTTAAAATCTTCACCAACGTCATACACTACAAATAAAATATAGTTGGCACCATCTGTAAACGTAAAATCAGCACTCCGATTACTGGGGTTTTCTAATTCAGTAAATGCAAAAGATCCCTTATCTAAAAAATCACTAGAATCTAAAGTTTGTAAAAGTAAATCTCGATCGATATTAAACGGAGCAGAAATATCTTCACGAGTCGGATCACGATAATACAAGTGAACACGCTTAATACCAGCTGCCACATCATTAGAAGGAGATAAATTATCCTGAGTATTATCAATCCGAATAAACATCGGATTAGTCATATTTTCACCAACAGGTTGTACCGTCAGTTTCAACATCGCAACGCCTTCCTGTCCTGGGAGAACTACATCTGGCGCCACATCTTCCACTTGAAGTGAATTAATACCAGAAATCGTAATCAGGTTAGCCGTCGCATTATTAGAAAATGGAACAACCCCACTTTGAGCCTGAAGCGACACCATCTCAATATTAGTCGTCGTACTCTCTTCATCCAGTAAAAGTGGCGCATCTGACTCAATGTCATATACAAAAAAGTAAGTTGCACTTGATCCCGCATCAATCGTATTAATACTATCTCTAAAATCAATCGATACATTGCCACGGGTTAAATTATTAAAGACAGTACTCCCAACCACTGTATCGGCTGAAGTATCGAGACCAGTAACTCCGTCGCTATCATGAAAAACCCGTACGCGAGAAATACCAGTTCCAAAGCGAACCACAGAAGAAATATTGCGAATTTGAACTGAACTCAAAGTTTCAGCCGCTGCAGTTGCAGATACCCGAAGTTGAAAAATATTATATTCAGTAGGAGAAGAAGACGCGCTGCCGACAGGCGCAACCCGAGCGGAATGGATGACACTTCCGGCAACGGTCGCTGCAGCCTCTACACCCTGAGGGAGTAGCAGCGAAATCGCCAAAAAAATAATCCTGAAAAAAGAGCGATTTGATATCACAAATATCCACCTAAAAAATCTTCCCCCAGTATACATAAAGTAAGCAAGTTACGAAATCATCAGTTAACAAGAAACCCTCCCCGCCTTTTGGGCACCCCTCCCTAGACTACCCATTACCCATAAGTCCAGATAACACTCACCCTAAATCCCTCTCTTTTCAAAAGAGGGACTTTTAAAGGGTTACGAGATTCTAAGCCTCCCTCTTTAGAATAGAGAGGGAGGTTGGTGGGTGAGTGTTACCTTAGACCAGAGGAATATAAACATGAGTTTTAACACTAAATTCAGACTTATGGGTAATGGGTAGTCTAGGGAGGGGGTTGGGGGAGGGTAAACTTCAGGCTAGATTAGAATAAACAGCCTGAACATCCTCATCAGCTTCAAGAGATTCCAATAATTTCTCAGTCATTTCATAGTCTTTTCCAGTAAGAGTCACTGTCGTTTGAGGAATCATTTCAACTGCACCATGGGCATATTCAAGTGACGCCTTAGCAAACGCATCTACAGCATCAAGATATCGGTCAGGGGGCATAACAACCTCAATAGACCCATCATCCTGAAGACTCACATCATCCGCATCCAAATCTAAAGCCACTTCCATAATATCGGATTCATTAGAAAGAGGAGGAAATACAAACAACGCTTTATGATCAAACAAATAAGATACCGCACCTGGAGTCCCAAGATTACCGCCATACTTACCAAAAATAAGTCTCATATTAGGCACCGTGCGATTACGATTATCCGTTAAAGCTTCAACCATAATGGCCACACCATTAATTCCATAGCCTTCAAAAACAACTTCTTCATAGGAGGATGAGTCGCCCGCTCCATCGCCTTTTTGAATGGCCCGTTTAATATTTTCACTCGGCATATTCACTTCTTTGGCTTTTTGAAGCGCCATCCGCAATCGGTTATTCGCCGAGGGATCAGTTCCGCCGCCTAACTTAACGGCAATTGTGATTTCACGCACAACCTTAGAGAAAGCCTGCCCTTTCTGAGCATCTGTTTTTGCTTTCTTATGTTTAATTTGAGACCATTTATTATGACCGGACATAGGATACTGATACCATAGAGTAAATTAAACCGTAAAGATTGAAGTGCAAAACACCATATGACAACACAGATAACTTCCACAAAAAAAGGCCATCTCATCGTAGTCAGCCAAAACGGTAATGTCAGTCAAGCGGCAGTATATGACTATAAAGGAAAATGCATCGCAAGTGCCGACCAGATCCTTGCCCATACAAAGCACCCCCATTTGGCCGACCCTCTTGAATTAATTTATACATTAAGAGCCTGCATTACCAAGGCGCTCAAAAAAGTCCCTAAAAAAATTAAAATTGATGCCATCGGCATTTGGACCAATGCCCCCACTATGGTGATTTGGGACTCAGAAACCCATACTCCAATATCCAGTCACACCGACACCCTTAACACTCATCAATCCGTCCAGGAATTCAAAAAAAGCAAACTCGATCAGCATATCCGAGAAGTTACCGGACAACAGCTCACCCCCACACTTCCGATTGTCATCCTAAAAGCCCAATTAAATACCCTCAAATCCAAAATAAAACCCAATCCCAAACAATGGAAAATCGGCAGCCTCGATACCTGGTGGATTTACCATCTGACCCAACAAGCCCAATACCTTTCAAGCCTGTCTCACACAGTATCCACCGGATTATTTAATTTATCAGAATCAGCATGGGACAAATTACTCATTAAAGAATGTGAGTTAAGCGCAATTACGTTCCCAAAAGTCAAAGCGGACTTATCCCATTTTGGGGTAACCAAAGGATTTTTCCCATTAGAAGACGACATCCCAATTCTCGCAGTCAGCACCTCGCTCAATGCCCTTCACGAAGCGATCAGAAAGACCACGTCCCAATCAGGTCTCATTCGGTTAGACACGACAACCGACATCTTTATCCAAGCCTCACAACCTGTTCAAAATACCCAACTTGAAAAAATAGCACTCCCCACCAAAACAGTCCTGCAAACCGCAGAAAAGCTAACCTACCAAGTCCCCTCCCCTCTACCCGAGTGGATCAATGGAAGCCCCCTTGAAACCACCTACAACCCCATCACCATCATCCCAATCGACGGTAAAACCACTCTTATTTCAACCGTCCTCCCAAAACTAGCCATCCTAGGTGTCTCCGAAAGTACCACCACCGACGAACTTATCACCGCTTACCTCCTCAGTATCGGGTACGACACCGCACTCCTGATCTCTCATCAATTTCCAAATATCCAAATCAAAGAAATCAATTTAACCGGCCCACTCGCATCCCATATCTCCATCCGCCAAACTATTTCAGATCTTCTCCAAATCCCCGTGATCTATTACAGCGACACCACACTTGAAAATGAGGGCATCACCCGCATTCTCTTAGCCGCACATTTCGGGATCCAGCTTCCGCCTGCCAAAGCCACTCAAACCATCATCCCTCTCATGGACCCCATCAGCAGATACGCCGCAATCAATCGATGGGAAACCCTTAAAAAAAATCTTTCTCAATAACTGCAACTAAAGTAGGATAATCCCCAAATGTTAAGTCTTGCACTCAATCTCTCTGTCCCCAATTACGGAGTGGGCATCCACTCTCCAAAAGGACGACTCACGTTAGAATTTTCCAATGATTTTGCCAGGACAGAATCATTAATCGATGATATCGACCAACTTCTCTCACGCCATGGATACACCCTCAAAGACATTCAAAAAATAGGGGTCGTCCAAGGTCCAGGTAGCTACACCGGCACCCGAATCGCATGCACCCTAGCCAACACATTAAACCAAGTCAATCAAACACCACTCATTGGATTTTCAAGTCTTGAGCTTCTCGCACATCAATCCATCACATCACGGGGTATTTTTATTATGTCGCTCCCCCGCACCAAATATGATGTCAACGCCGCTCTATTTTCGTCAGATGGCAGAAGCATCCATCGAATGACTCAGGATTTCACCTGGCCACTGGAAAGCATGCTTAAAAAATGTCATCAATTTAAAGAACCCATTTCCATCATTGGACAAGGCTATGACTCCATTCAAGATCAATTACTAAGCTCTGGCGTAATCAGCTGTCATCCCAAAGCCTTAACCATTGATGCAATACTTACTCACACTCAAAAGGTAGCCGCCACTCAAAAACTCATTTTACCGATCTATTCTGAGCCCAGAGTATAACTAAAAATATCTACCAGGAAATTTAGGGAAATTTGTTTTAGCCTTTTCAATAAAGGCGTCTCTCTCGACCTGATTAAGGGTAGGTAGTCCAAACGAAATCAAGTCCTGGCAAAATTTAGGATCACACATCCACAACTTTGCAAATGACGTGGTATCAGAATCAATTTCATCACTAAGCATCTCAAATAAGAATTTCATTACTTCAATGCGATGATCAGAGGACATTAAACCAAACACATACTCTTTTGCGTCAGGATTCAAAAAAAGAAATGACCCATTAAGAGTAGCCTGATCAAAATTAGGATCTTGATTGGCAAAAGCCCGCCTTGGAGCATTATATTCTAATAAAGCCTCTTGAAGATTATATGCACAAGCAGTAGTAAAATCAACTTGATCTAAAGCCCTAACGTCAAATAAATGTTCAAAATAACTCACTCGGCTTTCCATCAATGGATCTAAAAAGCCACGCTTAGAAAGTAAGTTGCGAAAGTCATCAAAAGAGAATCTTTTATCTTTGCTTTTATTGTTGAATAGAATAATCAAGCTCATCGCAAGATACTTGCTAGAATCCGGATGGTTTTCAAGAATCAAAATAGCACAGTCAATAGCACTACGATACTGACCAAGAGTAGGGAGAGTCTCTAAAGTCAAAGGATTTAAAATTGTAAACAACCTATGCAGATTAAGTTTAAACTCTCCACACATAAAATCATCATGATAGTCAAAAACAAAAGAATCAGCATCATTCGCTGCTAAGCCAGACGTGAACAATGAACCCTGTTTCTGACCCAACACTTCCAAAAACCGAACAAAGGGAAGATGGGACAACTCATCCTTAAGCCGTTGCTCTAGCAAGGCCTGACGATCAGGATCAACACCCACATAACCAAACTGGTTTAAATGTTGCAGGACCACCCTTTCTGTAACAGTCAGCTGTGAAGAAGTGAATTTACATGCCTCTAAACACGATTTAATTTCATCAGAATTAAGCGGGCGATATTCGTGTAAGCTTGTTGAAATCTCTTCAAGCTCAATCTCCAATCTTGATCTTTGTTGTGCGGAAAGGTCCGGAGCAGTAATGTCAAAACAAACACTTTTTTGAAATAGCTGTACAACACTCACCTCTGGGCCAAGCCCTAATGCCCTAGTTTCACGACTGATTACATCAACAGGCAGGGGATGTGCAAAAGAAGTCCCCTCATCAGCATCCAATAGAATTTTTTGATCTGATAAAAATTTTATAATCCCATGAGGATCTGGATCAGAACACATGAGTCGAAAAACATGATTTTGGGATAATGGGGCCAAATGAGTAGCGTCTAGAGGATCTTGATGAAGCATCTGATAGATATGTTGAAGTTGATCCGATAAAAAAATTCTAAAATCACGATTCACCGTTTTAATATCTCGAACCGATAAATACATATTTGTACCATAGGCATTAACATCTTTTAGTTTCATAGCCTCAACCGAAACCCCCATGGCAAGCTGTAAAGCTCCACGAATATGAATTTGATTCCCTTCAGGTATGTACGAAAGATCCACACTTCCTGCTTTACCAGCTAAAAATCGAGACATCAACCTTACCTGAGGATCCGAAATTTCAGCAATTGCCGCTTCTAATTCCTGCTTAGCCCCATCTGCACATGCCCAATTTGCCCCTTTTGGCCAACTCTTCAACGCTTCCAAACACTGATCTTTACCATTGTCTTTTTTAAGCGTATCCAAAAGTAATATCGCATAGTCAAATAAATAAGATCGAAGTGTCGCATCTTTAGAGTATGCCTTATCTGAAAGCAGTTTACTTAAAACACTACTTAACGACGGGTCAATGTGACATAAAATCTTTGTAACCAACTTTGAAAGTTGCGCAAAATTTCGCTCTCCTGAGGTTTTATCTGCTTTCTTTAAGGCGACCAAGGCATCTAGATCTTGACCATCAAATCCTGCCCTAGTCTGTGGCAAACTGTCGCGAATCCCCAAAACCATATCATCAAAAGACCGGATACAAGTCAACGCATCCATAACCAGATTAGGGTCATAAGAACGAACAGTAGCCCTAGCAATATCATGAAAATAGAGCTCATCCTCTAAACGCATTCCACTTGAGACTACTTGCCAATGGTCACCATTTTTAGCAATGGGTAAAGCAACAATGTCATAAGATGCTCGACACAATACAAGCGACAATCCATCAGGAGGAGTCATCACCACACTCCCCACATGCTCGGCAAGTAGCTTAGGTGGAATTTCTCCATGAAAAAATTTTAGCCCTTGAGGAAGCCCAAACTCAGGCTTTAGGTGGCAATCTGAAAATTGAAGCCCTTCCGCCCTCATAAAAAAACCACTAAGCGTCAACTGAAGATCTAGACCAAGTCCCGTTTCCTTAGCAACCCAACACTCATTTACAAACTTTAAAGGGATCGAGTGACATTGATTATGATGATCAACCACAACCATTTCAAAACAACCCGGAGAAGCTGGATATACAACACCATGATCACTCGGATCCATCGGATTCCCCAGATAGTGAGGATCAAAATTAACGCTATCTCCAAACTTAAAATAGTCTTTTAATGGTTTAATTATTAAATTTTTGGCAGTGCGTGCAGATGGCCTATCCGCTTCACTATCTGTTTCATCACCCAAGACTGCTGCCCAAGCAATAGAGACACGAGGAGATGCAACTCTTGCTGCCATAGCCAGCGTATCTACTTCAGTAGAAGGCAAATTAGTAGGGTTTTTAAAATAAAAATCTAGTAAATTCATCAAAGCAGGGCGATCAAACCGATCAAAGAAAGAAATCGTTTGATTAGACTTTAAAACCAACATAGCCCTAATCTGCATATCATCTAAATGACTAGAAATCGCATTAAAATGATCGATCTGAAATTTACAAAGAGACATAGGCCTCAATTCTCTAAAGAAAGGCTTAGGCAATTGGTTGATAATACTTAAATCAAGTTGAGAAAATGCGCTTCGAGCTAAATCGGATTGATCAATAAACGATGCTAATAATCTTAAAAAAGCATCAGATCCGTACTTAGAGCCTGGTTGGGATGAAATTTTACCAATCAGAGTAGTAAAAACTTGCTTTAAAAATTCAGGGTTGAGTTGTGATGACCCCGAAAATCGATCAAATTTTCTTTGAGCCGTGGGAAGGTCAACCGCTTGACTTCCCTTAAAAAAAACATGTCGCAATCCACTAATGTGTCCTGAGCTCATATACCAATCCTTATCTATTATCTCTCCTTATAGAAGTACCCAAAAAAAATAATTTTCAAACAATATCTTTCTATCCCGAGAATCTATCTGTTATCATTTAAAAATGAGGCTCTCCCAAGTCATTTCCCTAACACTCATCGTCACGATGTCCCAACTCCATGCACTCCATGCAGAAGACCTCCAATATTCCACCCTCAAAAATGGCTTAGGCCTTCGTCCCTTAACCATGGGTAACGCCTTCACCGCCGTCGCAGAAAATGGCGAAGGCTCTTTTTACAACCCAGCCGGAGTCAGTAACGCAGGCTTCAAAATTAGTATGGAACAGCTGGACCAAAATCAAACGGTTTACGATGATTTCAGCACCACCAACCTCTATTTAAGTCCCTTCGCAATCAGCCTCTACCAACGCCAACTTCCTAACAATGATCATGTTCGCGTCCAAAGCTATAGTATGGCCACTAAAACCAAACTCGGCCTCAGTTGGGGCATTAACTACAAAACCGTCCAAACTAGAACCTCCACCCTCAGCCAAGACGGATGGAGCAGCGATATTGGGTTATTAGCACACTTAACACCTCAAATTGATCTTGGCCTCGTCGCCAAAGACATCATCAGCAACGAAGTCGACATCCCTAGCACATGGGTAACCGGTATTGCGTATCGCCCTTTCAAAAATGCGCTTCTATTAAGCTCAGACCTCAAATATGATTCGGTTGATGGAAAAAATACCCTCAAAAGCAGCGTCGGCGTCGAAGCCATTCTCACCGAAGGCTTCACTGTTCGCAGCGGCCTATCCGAAAACAATCTGTCCGGCAGCGTTTCCCTCAAACTCCCCATCGGAGAAATCAGCTACGGCATCATCAGCCCCACTAATGGTGACGACCCAACCTACCTTCTCGCCGGCACACTTGGGTTAGGAAGTAGTCGATCAGATCTCGACAAAGAAAGATATACCCTATTTAAAAAAGACGCCTATGCCATATTTGAACTCAGCGGAAACCTCATCAGCGGACAATCCGAAATCAGCCTCTTAGGCGGTAATAAAATCGGCATGAACGACTTACTCAAACTCGTCGAAAATGCCAAAAACGATAAAAGTTGTAAAGGCTTCATCATCAAATTAGGCGATATCTCCTCTTCTATAACCAGTATTGGCCTCATTCAAGAACTCAGACAAACCCTCCTCCAAGCCAAAGAAAAAGGCAAAACCATTTGGATTTATCTTGAAAACAGCTCAAGCCTCGCAGAATACTATCTTGCAAGTTGCGCCACCAAAATCATCATGCCAGAACTCGGTTCTCTCAGTAATCTCGGCTTAGAACTCGAAATCACCAAAACCAAAGTCCTTTTCAAAAATTTTGGATTTGGCACTCAAACCATCAAAAACGGTACTTACAAAGCGTCTCTCAACTCCAGCTCAGATGATCTCTCCAAAGAAGAACATATCCTCCTCGAAAGCCTTGTTCAATCACTCTACAGACAAGCCATCAGCGACATCCAAAAAAGCAGAACCCTAGAATGGGCTGTCGTCGAAAGTGCCTTCAATGGCCGCATCGTCGGTGCCACAGAAGCCAAAGCAAAAGGTCTCATCGATGAAATCGGCTACTACAAAACACTAGAATCCCTCGCGAAACTCAAAAAAGCAGATCCAAAAAATAGTGATTTTGACGAAATCACCTACCCCCTCTCCTATTTTGAAGAATCCACCAATATGTCCACTCTGTTCCACTTTTCAAACCAAATCGCAGTCATCGAAGTAGACGGAAGTATTCACGATGGCGAAAGCAACTCCAATATCCTCTTCGGCGGCAAATCCACCGGTGCAGAAGACATCGACGCCATTATCCAATCCATCAAGAAAAACTCCTCAATTCAAGGCGTGATCGTCCGTATCAACAGCCCTGGCGGTAGCGGTATCGCCTCTGACCGCATTTACCACGCTCTCAAAGAACTTAAAACCAAACTCGACAAAAAACCACTCTACGCCGTAATGGGTAACATGGCTGCATCCGGCGGATACTACATCGCCCTCGCTTGCGACCGCATCTACGCCAATCGCGGGACCCTTACTGGCAGCATCGGCGTTATCAGCCAATATCAAAACCAAGAGACCTTCAATAAAATGCTCGGCATCCAAAAAGAAGTCATCAAAACCGGCAAATTCGTGGATATGGGATCCAAAAACCGCCCACTCACTAAAGAAGAAGTCGATATGATCCAAAGCCACCAAACCGAGATGTACAACGCCTTCAAAGGTAAAGTCAAAGAAAACCGTAAACTCACCGAAGAGCAAGTTCTCCCCCTCGCCCAAGGCCAAATCTTCACTGGCGAAGAAGCCTTTGACCTCAAACTCGTCGACAAACTCGGCAACTTCTACACCGCAGTAAACGACATCACCATCGAGCGCAATTTCAAAAAGCCCCAAGTCATCGTCTACCGAAAAGCCCCCACCATGCTCCAAACCTGGCTCCAAAACCTCTTTTAAGCCACCAAACAAAAACCCAATTGGCCATATCTCATTTTCCATCTATAATGACCATCCTTAAACGCAGCGCAGCTAAGGCAAGACTAGTCAGTTAGCCAAATGACAAAAACACTGGATAGACGTAATACCAGTTTAAATGTTGTCAGGTGGTTAAGTGGCGAACCGCAGACTACCAAGGAGCGGAGCCGAAGGCATAGCGGTGTAGTTAAGGTGAGCCAGTTAGCCGCATGGCGGCATATAAACTGGTATTGGGGCGGTTAGCTCAGTTGGTTAGAGCGTTAGCTTGACATGTTAAAGGTCGTTGGTTCGATTCCAATACCGCCCACCAAATCCAAAATCAACCTAAATTTTCACTATCCGGTCGCTTAATCACAATATGCGCATCTTGAAATTGATCCAAAATTTCAGAAAGCCGGTCCACCTTATCGTCTAACCCATTCACTTTCCCGCTAAGATGAGTGAGCTTATCCATCACAACTCGCTTATCCACTCGGTTATCAGCTCCCAACGAATAAACCTGAGCTTCTATGCGTAAAATCTTCTCCCTCAATAACTCATATTCCGGTTGAGCCGCAATAATTTGCCTAAGTTCAATAAAAGCCCTCATAATTTTGATATTGATTTGAACGGCGATTTTACTTTTTAGAATTGCCGATAACATTGCAACCCCTTGCTCAGTGAAAGCGTATGGCAAATGACGTATGCCCATTTTTTCAGAATTGGATATTCCAATTTGGAAGAACCAATTTTCAAGCTCAGCCTTTGTTAGTTTAAACATAAAATCATCAGGAAATCGATCAAGATTACGCTTAACAGCCTTATTTAAATTGCCAGTAGTCACTCCATAAAGCGCCGCCAAATCCCGATCCAGCATCACCTTAAGTCCACGAATCGTATAAATTTTCGAGTTAATCTCTATATAAGTCATATCATTCACCTATCAACCCCAAATCCGGTCGCCTAATCACGATATGAGCATCCTGAAATTGATCCAAAATTTCAGAAAGCTGGTCCACCTTATCGTCTAACCCATTCACTTTCCTGCTTAACTGCGTCACTTTATCCATCACAACTCGCTTATCCACCCGGTTATCAGCTGCCAACGAATAAACCTGAGCTTCTATGCGTAAAATCTTCTCCCTCAATAACTCATATTCCGGTTGAGCCGCAATAATTTGCCTAAGTTCAATAAAAGCCCTCATAATTTTGATATTAATTTCAATGGCAATTTCACTGTTAAGTACTGAGGACAGCATAGCAACTCCCTGCTCTGTAAAAGCATATGGGAGATACTTGATATTTTGACCTTGTTTCAAGATCGCAAATTGCGATCTTGAAACTTCATCCTTAGTAAGCTGAAACATAAAGTCAGCAGGGAATCTGGAGATATTACGCTTAACCTGCTCATTTAATCGGCGAGTCTCAACCTGATACAGATCCGCCAAATCCCGATCCAGCATCACCTTAAGTCCACGAATCGTATAAATTTTCGAGTTAATCATTTCTAGCTCTTTTTCCACAATAAAACCTCTAGCGCGTAAATTATTAATAATATATAAATAAATACTTACCTAAATATTAAATTCAGTCAATCATCAATACAAAAAATCTCTGCTAAAATAGTCCTATGATTTCTTACGCAAACGGCCAATTTATCCCAACAGCTGACGTCGCAATCCCCATCGATAACGACACCGCCGGATCAATCCGTGGATACCGTATTTTCAGCACAGCATTAGCCGCTAACGGAAAAGCAACCTTCGCTAAAGATCATTGCACCCGTATCATCGATGGCGCCAAAATACTTAAAATCCCCTTTTCGTTATCCGCAGAAGATCTCTATGGCTTACTTACTCAAACCATCGAAAAAAATCCAGAATGCCAAGCACCCACTCCAACAATCGTTAAAATTATCCTCACTGGGGGAAAATCCGGCGCACGTATCCCTCAAATGATTGGAGAAGGCCAGCTGTATATCACTGTATCCCCAATTACGATGCCCCCATCAACCTACTATAAAGAAGGAGTCCACCTCGCAACATACCCCTACCAAAGAGATCTCGCTTCAACAAAATTAACCTATTACATCGGAAGCCTTTTAGCAGAAGATACAGTTAATAAAATAAATGCGCATTTTCCATTATTTACGACACTCATGTCTCCTGAAAAATGCTTAGAAGGCGATACTTTTAATATTTTTTTCATTAAAGACAACATCATCTACACCCCAAAAGCCGATGGACATATTTTAAATGGCATCACGCGTAGAGCTATCATCCGACTAGCCTCTCCTCACTACAAAGTCATCGAAACCGACATCCCGACAAGCGATATCCCAAGCTTTGACGAAGCCTTCCTAACCTCGTCCATCCGAAAGGTCATGCCTGTTGTCAAAATCAATGCCGACATTATCGGAAGCTACACCCCAGGCCCAATCACTGAGCACCTCAGTCAATTACTCACTTCCGAAATCGGATACTAAATTAAATAACAGGAAAAAACGCCCGATCCGCACCCGTACACCATTCGCGTAAAAACCGGCTCACCGCATGAGACCGATATTTTTTCTTGTGAAGCAAAATAAAAAAATCACGTCTCAAATCCAAAGACTCCACTTTAATTTCAACCAATTGACCAGCCGCCAATTCATCAAAAACCGCTGCACGAGACACACAACTAACCCCTATTCCTGCTTGAACGGCCTGCTTAATCGCCTCAGTCTGTCCAAGTTCCAAAAAAGGAGTCATTTTAATTTTAATCGCTTCCTCAAATTTCTCGCGGGTACCAGACCCATGCTCTCTCAAAATCCAATGCATGTGATACAGATCAGAAATAGCCACAGCCTTAGCAGTCGCCAAAGTATGAGTAGGCGCCACAATTACCACCAACTCATCGTGTTTCCATGGAATAACTTCTACATTTTCATGACTACAAGTCCCTTCAATAAACCCAATATCCGCCTCATAATTAAGAACATCTCTAATCACCTGCTCCGTATTCTCCACTTTAAGAGCCATCGTCGATGTCGAATACATTGATAAAAACTGCCCAATCATTGGAGGTAACACATAATTACCTATCGTTGAGCTAGCCACCAACTGCACATGCCCCGACACCAACGATCCATCCGTCCTGGCCAAGCGCCCCTCAATTTCAGCCATCTGAGCCAAAATATTAATCGAGTTCGCTAAAATAAGTTTACCCCGCTCATTAATCACCAAGCGTTTTCCATGTCGATCAAAGACATGACCTTTTAGGTGACGTTCAAGCTCCGCTAGCGCCGCACTACATGCTGATTGAGACAAAAACAACACCTTTGCCGCCTGTGTCATCGTTTCACTTTTGGCAATCGATACAAATACTTCCAACTGTCGAATTGTTAATCCCATACTTATCAATATAATAAATAATAATTATTAAAACAATCGATTTTATTAATAAACATAAATCTGTCACACTCACATCCATCATGAGCATTCACTTACTAACCAATACCGAAAGAGTGATTCAAAGCAATGCCCCTCAAACTCCATTAATTGGAGATCATATACGAGGGTTAAAAAATATATACGCGGCCATTATCTTACTTATAGCTGCAATCGGGTGTATTTACCTCGCAAAAATTTCATTTTTTGCACACGCTGGCATTAGCGCCTTAATCTTAGCGATTATTCTTGGAATACTTTACAGTCACACACTCCACCCAAAACTCACTCAGTCATGGTCACCCAGCATTCAATGGTCATCTAAATATTTATTACGAGCAGGGATTATTTTATACGGGGTTAGAGTCAATGTCGGCCAAATATTAGATTTAGGCATAAACACCGTCCTCATCGATATCGGCGTCGTCGCCCTTACCCTCACCATCGGGACCTGGATCGGAGTCAAATGGCTCAAACTCGATCGCCACACAGCCCTACTTGTCAGCGCGGGATCTGCCATCTGTGGGGCCGCAGCCGTCATGGCCATGGAAAGCACCCTCAAAAGTGCACCTCACAAAACTTGTATCGCAGTAGGCACTGTCGTCCTGTTTGGAACCGCAGCAATGTTCGGACTCCCACTATGGCTCCACTGGATCGGCACCACCGAACTCCAAAGCGGCATCATCACCGGAGCATCCGTCCACGAAGTCGCCCAAGTCGTAGTCGCAGGTAATCAAATCAGCAGTTATGCAGGCAATCTCGCCGTTGTCGTTAAAATGACAAGAGTATTACTCTTAGTCCCCACACTCACCATAATAAGCATGCTCGAAAATCGTCACAACCGTAAAAACAATCAAACTAACCTACCCTCAAAAGCATCCATCCCCTGGTTTGCAGTCGGATTCATCGCAGTTATTTTACTTAACTCATCAGGCATTATTTCACATGAAATGGCCAACACGCTGTATTATATCGACATTGGATTACTCACCGCAGCCATGGCCGGAATTGGTATCGAAACCCATTTTTCAAAAATCAAATCAGCCGGATTTAAACCCATCATTTTAGCGGCCATCCTAGCGATAGGATTACTACTCGGAGTCACAGGAATCACGCTTCTAATTTAGACCGGAAAGTAGTCTATCCGCCCGTTCATTTTGGATCACTTCCGATCCATGATAAAATCGACCCAGAATGGCAACTCAAAAAAGTAGCATCCCCAAAAAAAAATCAGCTCCTAAGGCAAAGGCCACAGGCAGCCAAGCCTCATTAAAAAAAATTCCTGCCCCTTCAAAAGTAACACCAAAATCTCCCCAAAAAAAATCCACTCCTAAAAAAAGGATTCCATCTCTCACCAAAAAAATAATTGCAGGCACTATTGCCGTCATTAGTATTATCGGGATTTTAATCTCACTAATGATTTATCAGCTCACAGAACCTCAACAAACCCCCCAAACATCTCTTTTAATTACACCTCATACCAGCGCAACTAAAATTATTACTGAACTTAAAAATAAAGGGTTAATCCCAAGCACTACTGGAGCGCTCATCTACGTCCGTATCAAAGGGATGGCCTCCCAGCTCAAAGCCGGCCGATTTATTATTCCTGAAAATCAAACCCCCATTCAAATCTTATCCATTTTAGTCGATCCAAAAGCATGCCTTGCCCCCGTCAAACTCACAATCCCCGAAGGGTTTGACTGCTTCAAACTCGCAAGACGCCTCGAAAAAATAGGCATCGTCGAAAACGAACAAGACACCCTCAATTACCTCCTCAAAACCGGCAAAGAATTATATGTAGAGGATTTCCCATTTTTAGAAGACGCACCCTCTCTTGAAGGATATTTATTCCCAAATACCTACCATTTTTCAGTAGGCACCCCGCTAGAAAACCTCATCAAGGCCTCATTAGTCGAGTTCACCCTCAAAGTCGTCCCTGTACTCGAAAGCAAGTCGCTACAAACAATGCCAGTTAGGTTAAGCAACCACCAAATCATTACACTCGCGTCAATTGTGGAGCGAGAAGCCAGCTTTTTAAGCGAAATGCCCACCATCGCATCCGTCTATTTCAATCGCATCAAAAAAAATATGAAACTGCAAGCGGATCCAACAGTTCTCTATGCCCTAGAGAACACTAGCAAACCAAGAATCTACTACAAGGACCTCGAAATCGAGTCCCCCTACAACACCTACTACACCATAGGATTACCACCAGGCCCAATCGCAAATCCAGGTCTAGCGGCCATTAAAGCCGTCCTCAACCCAGCGAAAACCAACTACCTATACTTCGTCGCAGACCCCGAGACCCATCGCCACCTCTTCAGCCTAACCTACAAGGAACACGCCCAAAAGGTTATCCAGATGCATGCAAAACGTAGCGCATTAGGCATACGGTAAATAAATCAACCCTATACCAAACCCAGAGCCATATAGACAGGATTAAAACACTGTCAGGTGGTTAAATTGCAAACCGTAGACTACCAAGGAGCGGAGGCCTCAGCCGTAGCGGTGTAGTTAAGGTTTGCAATTTGGCCGCATGGCGGCGTTTTAACCTGTCTAATCTAGGTTTTGTTGTCCAGCAATCCGGATATCTACAACGTTTAATCTAAATTCCGTCATCGGTTTACGTCCACGTCTGACGCGTCTGTGTAATTCCACATTAGAAATCACATCAAAGGCCAGCATTGGATCATGATCATGTTGTTGTTTTAACAAATTATATTTGTCTAGCAGTCCAAATCCAACCGCATTAATACGGTGTTTATTTTGGTGAGTCGCATCTCCCACAAAGAAATCCATGTGAGGAGTACGGTTACGTTGGTAACGATTACCAAACGCTCTAATTTGGCTGATATGAACGTTTTTAACATAGAACAATGGATAGTCAAAATATTGGCCATATGGGGTCAATTTATGAAGGTCATCCACCAATTCTGGAGTGACTTGATCAAATCGAAGCGTATCTACAATTTCGTAGCTAAATTCAAAATCAGCTTCAGGAAGACGATCCATTTCATCACGAAGCATTTGAGTAAACTCAGCCACATCATCACGATGTACTGAGAATCCACACGCTTGAGCATGGCCACCAAATGCGTTAACACGTTGTGGGCCTAGTTCAGTTTGAACTTCTGTTTGATACAAAATACGTCCGTGAATTTCATAAAATAAGTCGCCCACTTTATCCAAGGCATTATACATATTGATTTTAGGAATACTTCTGACTGAGCCTCTAAGAAACTGCTCGCCAGAATACTCTGTGAGTACCATCGCAGGACGTAAAAAACGCTCTCTCAATCGGTCGGTATCAATCCCGATAACGCCAGGGTTCCAGTCTTTACCGCGGACAATGACGACACGGTCCTTACTGACATCCACGCCAGATTCTAAATACTCTTCGATTTCATCTTCAATACGGCTGGTAATATATTTACGTTGTTCATTGACGTCATCAACCATGGCCGCTTCTTGAACACCATGCGAAGAACGCTTAATGGACTGATCCATTTCAAACACATCAGCAAATTTTTCAACGATACTGCTGGCTCTTTTGGCATTTTGTTTACCAATTCCGAGTAACAATAAATCCACAACGATCCTGGAGTCAGGAATCCCTTCTTCTCGGTTACCAATTCGTCCAGGTGCATTTAATCTTGGAACGATAGTCCGAGACACATCTCTCGCCATCAAATCCTCAATTCCTTTAGAAGAAATATCTTTGAGTGCTTTTAAGCCTTCCATTCGGGTATCGTTAATTCCTCGCATTCCTTCGTTCACTAAGGCGCGGTTCATTGGAGACATAAATGACATCCGGTCAGAAATAGTCCCTAGTGTTGCAAGCGCAACAAGGTAATCCAGATATTCACCAGTCAGCTGTTTATCCATTTTATTTACAACAGCAATCATCATCTTAAGGGCAACACCGGCACCCGAAAGGTACTTATAAGGAGAAGGTCCTTTTACTGTATACGGATTAACCAAAGCCAATACCGTTGGTCTTACTTTACCTAAAACGTGATGGTCACAAATAATGACATCAATGCCTAATTGTCTTGCATAATCAGCGGCAGGAATATCTTTACTTCCGCAGTCTGTTGTAATAACTAAGGATACACCTTTACTTTTGGCTTCATCCAAAATACGAGGCTGTAATCCATGGCCTTCACGAGAACGGGTTGGGAAATCATATTCCACTTGCCCACCCAAATGACGCACAACCGCAACAACGATGGTCGCAGCAGTAATACCGTCAGCGTCAGGGTCACCATTAACTACAATATTTTCTTTACTCTCAATCGATTTAACGATTCGGTCTACAGCGCGAGTCATTTCATGCTCGTCTGCAAGGCCTTCTGTACAAGTGATAAATTCAAATGGGGGGTTTAAAAAGTCTCTTAGCTCATTTTTATCTTTTCCAATTCCGCGAGCTAAAAGAGTTTTAGCATTCACATCAGATAGACCGAAATCAGCTTTAATTTGGTCTACGTCATTACGTTCAGGGCGAAATAGGTGCCACCTTTCTCGGCTTTCATCAAACATATTAATCAATCCTTACTTAAAAAATTTTTTTAACTTACATTTTGGCTTGTAATATTACTAGCAAGCCGTCCCTGATTACGTAATTCACGTAAACGTTCAGTTTCAATATCTTGAGGGTCTTCAGGTCGAGCAATAAAAGTAGTCGAATGTGCTGAAACCTTTTCCTCTTCAGGGCGTCCGTTCGTGTAATAATACGTCGCAATGGACTTGCGTGTCCACCCATCAGGACAGGTTAAGACATCTGGATGGCCGTGATACGATTTTTCAGAAGTACTAAAAACAACAAATCGATTAAAGAGTGGGAGGATACGTTTTTCACAGGATTCTAAAACATGTTTGCCCTTTTCATCCCGGTGTCCCTTCCAGATTTCAAAAAAACCACCATAGTCTTCTTTCCAATTCTGATTGAGATAAATCAGCACATTCAGACGACGGTCTAATCGAAATTTTTGATGAAAATTAAAGTCGAGATGGACATCCAATTTGCCGCCTTGGACAATCTGATGAATTCCGCCTCCCCGATAATAAGGATCCCCCATTAACCCATCAATACCAGTTAATTTCTCTAGAAATTGTAAAAAAATTGCACTATTCATTGCAAGCAATACATCCGCAATCGGATCTGGCAACTTAGCCACTTGATCCATGGCTAATTTTTTTTCAAGCACATTGTCGTACTTATAAAAATCAAGCTCATCTTTTTTAGGAAATGCATCCAGCGCAGGCTGAAGTACCGCAGGATCCATAAAATTATCAATCACAATATAAGGAAAAGGCTGCTGAGATTGGTACTCGGCATGATGTTGTTCAGCTAAAGACATTAGGCGTTCTTCATCAAAGATTTTTTTCATAATTGCAACTCCAACACTGGTCCAAAAACTATATCAGAAAACCAAAAACTCTAACACAACTTAGGACGCACCATAATCAAACGTAACACAGCCTTCATAATAGCTCGAAAATGCCTCACTCTAAAGGATAATAAAATCATCACTAATCCCAAAAAATGAAAACAAAAAAATCGAAATACAGTCAGCCGTTTCCATGTAAGCGAATATTGATCCACTAAAACAACCTGATCTTCAAGGTGTTTAGACGTCGAAAGGTCCCACAAAAATGTTGGATAATCGGTGCAATACCCCTCATCAAAATGGCGCACCTGATACCCTAATTGGCTACAGCGCTCTATCCATTCCAAAGCCGATATCCGAATGTCACAAAATACAGGGTTAATCCCACCGGTTTGCACCCATACATCTCGTGACACAAAAAAACACGCGGCTGTGGGCAAAGTCGTCCGCTCAGGACACACCATCATATACCCCGAAAATCGAGGCCTCAAATCCTGAATCGACTTTGAATCTACGACCACTTCGCCCGCTTGAGACGATACCACTGACACCCAGGTAACATCCGCCGTAGTTTCACTAAGCAATCCAAAATCGAGATTTTCAAATTGAAGTTGGGGATCAATCACCAGTACTCGATTAGAAGTAGTCAGCGCCATAGCCTCACGCAAGGCCTGCGTCCAATCCATCATAAACTCGTATTCCACCACTTCAAACACCTGTCCAGCCTGGTGAAGTGGAACCAACGACTGATGAGGCGCTGTCATCACCACTAATCGATCACACTGGCATTCCGTCATCAATTGAAAAACAGGATACAAAAAAGGAGCCACCGGTGGTCTTAATAAAACAATATCCATTTAAATCATTTTAGGAATTAAAATATCCCCTTAAACGCATCGCCAAATACTTCTGTAATCCGCTGATCAGCCAATTTTTTAATATGAGAAAGCCGACTATTCCAATCATGCCGTCTCGCCAAGGTGACTCTTTCTGCTTTATCCTCAGCCGTATCTTCAGTCATGGCTTTAAAGATAGACGATTCAAATTCCACAGCAGTCCCAGCCGTATAGACAACTTCTCTATAGGCTTCATATGCAGGAAGCGGCGTCACCACAACAGGCTTACCCGTTGCAAGACATTCAAAAAATTTAATAGGAAACACATGCAAGGTATGATCACTCGATCGATACGGAATCATCAAAACATCCATCGCTGCCAAAAATTGGGGTAAATCATTATATTCCACGGGCCCCAAGAAATGAACATTCGGGCACTTTTTAAGCTGGCTTAAGGACAAATGAGAGTCATGTCCACCCACCGGTCCCATCAAGCAAATCGACCACTCGGGTCTTGCCTTTGCCAATTGAACTAATAAATCGATATCGACCTTATAACTTGAAATCGCACCAAAAAACCCGATTTTAGGTCCAGCAATTCCAAATAATCGATTCGGCAGTTCAAATGCTTGAGTCTCCGCCAAATTAAAATGATCAAAATCGCCAACATTATGGACATAATGACAATTATTGGAAATCAAAGATTTAGACTCTTGTAATGCAGGGGCCGTCGTCGTCACTAAATGAGCCTGAGTCAGCAGCTGATGCTCCCCCGACCGAATCCACTCTTGGCGCTTCACATTGCCTGCTGCACTAGGGAAACTCGCATAATCATCTACACAGTCATACAGTAAAAAATAAGGCTTCGGTAAACTGTCCAAATAGTGACCAAACCCAGGGTGGTAGACCCACAACACGGGTAATTTACCCTGAGATTGGGCATGCAAAAATGCCGCTTTAAGACGATTAAGTTTAAATAAAAACCGTTCAAAATAAAGAGTGTAAGGAAACAGCCCAAATAAAGGTAATTCTGGAGATTCTGCCAAGTACAAATGAGGGGTAACACGGACAATCCCAGGACCAGGAAAGACGTCGCTTTCGTCATAAGTCGCAGACATATATTTAAGAAGTGGCTTACTGCCCTTACACACATATAAAACATCAAAACCTTGCTTGGCCAGACGGTCCATTAAATGTTGCTTATTGGTCCACAATTCATGAAACCAATTTTGAGAAGACAAGCAAAAAATCGGCAGCATCGACTTAGAAGTATGAATCATAAAGCAATGGTAGAAGAGTCAAAAAATTTATACAATACCTCTACCAATGGCACCACTCATCAGAATCGACGATTATCCAACCGGCATCAGACCCATTCCGACAGACATGGCTCTGATCCATACCATTCTGCTTAAATTTGAAACAGCACAACTTCCCTATTATTTGGGAATTGTTCCCGCCATTTTAACCCCACAAATGATCCATTTTTTATCCCAACTCAAATTCATGATTCCAGTACTCCACGGCATTGATCATCAATATCCAACCTTATCAAAAAAACTGATTAAAATCGGAGATCCTAATAATAAAAAAGGTAAAGTCAGCGTTCAAAACGAATTTAAATGGCATCGGCTTTCGACAATTACATCTAAATTAAAGTATTGGAAAACATGGCTCGAAACCCAGCTTCACCGCCCAATAACCACCTATATCCCCCCCAATAATCAAATTAATCTCAAAACACTACAGGCATTACACACCGTCGGGTTTACACTCTGTTTATGCGAAACCATTATCCCCAACAGCCCAATTCCAATGATTGACTCTGACTTTTACGGTTTTTCAAATCAATTTCCAAAACAAGGACCCGAAAAAAAAGTAATTACGCTGCATACAAATTGGGAGGCAGACCTTATTCAGTCAGGAGATACAATGTCCCTCGATAACTTAATTGCGCACCTTAGACTGCATTACAGTATTTAATAAATCAGACCACTGTTTAGACCAATCTTGTAAAGAATATGTATCAAAAAAATTACGCTGTGTCCTTAAAAGTGCCCGATCGATGGCATCAGACACAAGCTGAGGCTGCTCACGATCTTGCCATGGAATCACCTCAACATCATATTCCTGATAATTACCAACATCAGTAGTCACTACAGGCACTCCACAAGCAACAGCATCAGACATCGAATAACTACCCCCTTCGGACGCACTAAGACACAGATAGACATCTGCATCACGATACATCTGGTGTCGCGTCTCATAAGTACACTGCAATGTCCTAAATTCAAGATCAGACCGATACTGCTTTAAAGACTCTATAATATGCTTTCCTTTATTAAAATTACGCCAATCCCCCAAAACAATAGGCCGATTGGATTTTTTTGAAGCATGTCGAGGAGGGACTTCAACCCAATGAGGAATAATCTGAGCAGCAGGAACTTGATAATGACGGGAAAATTCTTCCGATGTCCATCGAGCTGGAGAAACAAACCAACGATTGGGGCGAGTATACATCTGGCATTGGGCATGACAATAGTGCAAGGCCATGCGATCTCGCCAAAACGGGTCTCTGTCAAAGTGAGTCTGAGCACAACCATGTAATACCACAACAGTTTTAATAGCAGAGGGGACTTTGATAGATAATTCGCTCGAAGTAATCACAACAATATCTTTAGGACATACCAGTGCCCAATAATATAATCGAAGTAAATTGAATAGCGTCATATTCAATGAAATCAACCTAGGTATTGCCTTTCGCAATTCAAAATCAAACCGAGGAACCCCTGTAAAATCTCCATCCTCAAACCGATGTTTAACCAAACTAACAACTTTCATATACACCCGTAGCAAATCAAAAAAAATCTATAAAGTCTAATCAAATTCTGCTACAGTGATTTTTTCATGAAAGTCCTGATCATCGCTCCCCCATCAATACCCCTACCCACAAAAGGATATGGGGGCACACAACGAGTGTGTTTTAACCTTTTAAAGGGGTTAGATGCCTTACATATCCAAGCCGCTTTAGCAGGACCTAAAGGAAGTCAATCTGATAAATTAAATATCATCGAATCCCCAATTTTACCTACCCGAAAATCAGATAACGCCACATTAGACGCCTATATTCAAAGCATCAAAAATCGATGTCCTTTCGAGCCCGATATCATCCATAATCATTCCGATGCAGCAGTGCAAATTAGTCACTATTTCCCAGGTATTCCATTAGTAACAACCATTCATGGCTATAATGAGGACTTACCCCAAATTGGACATCTCATTTTTATCAGCCAAAGCCAACAGCACGACTATGCCCCGACTTCACCATCAATTAGTCAAATTTATAACCCTATTGATCTATCAGAATTCACATTTCAGGAGTCAAAATCAGATTATTTGATATTTATGGCAAAATTGAATTGGAGCGTAAAAGGGGTAGATATTGCCATGAGAGTGGCAAAAAAAAGCAAAACCCCGCTTTACCTATGTGGACCGGGCATGAATTGGAAATTACGACTTAAAATGAATCGCTTCATAAGCCACAAAGGTGAAGTGGGAGGCAGTACCAAAACGGCATTATTAGGCAATGCAAAAGCCTTAATTTATCCAACAATGTGCCCCGAATCATTTGGACTAGCCCCCGCCGAAGCCAATGCCTGCGGAACCCCCGCCATTGTCCTCGATAACGGAGCCATGAATGAAGTCGTTAAGGATCAGGTGTCCGGCTTTGTCTGTAAAACAGAAGAAGATCTCATTTCAGCCATCTCTAAAATCGATCAACTCTCTCCAAAAAACTGCAGAGACTGGGTACAATCTCAATTTGATCATCTCAAAATTGCAGAAGATCATCTCACCCTCTTTCGGCAATTAATCCTTTAAAAAAAGAACTTATGATAATATTCAAAAAATGAGGAGATTTACAAAAAAAGCCATTGTCATTGAGCCTAACCGGTTTCACAGAGAAACCCTCCCAAGCATCACCTATTTACTCAATGAAATGGGCTACTTTGTCGAGGTCTATACGGCCAGAAAAGCCCATATTAATAATTCATTTAATGGGTTTAAACATCTCTATTGCAGAAAGCACAGCATCGAAGGCCCCTTTTTCTGGTTAGACCGAGTCCGCAAATTTAAAGACTATGATTTAATCGTATGGAATAGCGTTGAGCCCGAAAAATGGCTAGACGATGCCGAGATCGCATCTATCCCTACCCTCTGCATCATGCATACGGCATCGCTACTCCAAACTCCAAAATATCGCTCGTTTTTCTCAAAGCCCCACCGAAGTCCATTAGTATTGGGAGAACATATTGGGGCCACTTCAGACGACAATGAAAATGAAATTCCATGGATATTCCCCATCACAACACCAGATACGATTGCCCATTTTCCAAAAACCAAAGAACTGACCTACCCCACTCAATTTTGCACCCAAGGCTACCTTAATTTTGAAAGACGAGACTATGCAGGCCTCATCGAAGCCGCTTATTCACTTCATCAAGCCGCCATTGGAGACTTTGAAATCAACATCATCTGCAATAGCAACACCGTCGATGGCACCATTATGCAAAACCAGCTAGACCAGCTCAAAATCAAGCATCTCTTTAAATTTCATCATCAAACACTGTCTTTTGGTCAAATGTACGAAGAGTTTTCCCAAATGCATTTCATCCTCCCGCTCATCAATTGGGAAGGTGACAGTCACGCAAAATCCTATTTTTCAGAACGAGGATCATTTACATTCCCCCTCGCACTCCAGTTTAGAATGATCCCAATTGCCCATCGTAGGTTATCGGCTTGTTATCGATGGGATAAGGCCATCATCCCTTACCAATATCATGAATTAGAAAACGGAATGACCAGCGCGCTCAAAATGTCCAAAGAAGAGTATCAAGCACGTCAAGATCACATGGATACCATCCGTCAAAATTATCTCAGTCATAATTTAAACCAAATCGAATCTCTGATTAAAAAAGTCACATGATCAAAAAACTAAAGTGTATCTGGAGCCCCTCTTCTAAAACCATCAACCAAATGACAGGGAAAACCCTAGTATGCATCCTCAACTACAATCTCAAAGATCAAACCGATATCCTCTATCGCCTCCTCAAACTTCATGAAAAAGAGGACTTCGTCTTAGCCGTCATCGATAACGGATCTCCTCAAGAAGGCAGGTCCGACAACACCACCCACCAAATCCAACAAAACGGGTATTTTGGAGGAGGCTTAAACGCCGCATTTAAACTCATTTTAGATAACCCAAAATATGATTCCCTATTATTTTTAAACAATGACCTCATCGTCCACGGCCATTCCTTTGTTAAAACACTCAGACACTGGATGACCATCACCCGCTACAAAGTCCTCTCCCCATGCATCCTCCAGCCAGAAGAATCCCAGCTCTACTGGAAAACCATGCAAAACTGGGGCCACTCCACCCCACGCACCGTCAAATGGGTCGATTTTCAAGCCCCGCTTTTCCATCGCGACGTCATCGAAGAAATCCGGCAATTCCCACAAGAACTCTACCTAGGCTACGGCCACGACATCATGACCGGCATCACCTGTAAAAACCACAAATGGCTCATCGGAGTCTGCGACATGGTCCCTGCCATCCACTACAACTCCCTCACCCTCAAAACCGGCAAAGCCCCCATGACCCAATCCACCCACGCCGAAAAAGCCCTCGCCAACATGAAAGCCTACCTAGAAAAAATCGGCCAAACCAGCACCTACAGAACCTTCAGGAAATACGCCGAAGATTATCAGGGCTAATAATTGCCGCCACAATCTCCAAGGTAATACTCACCCACCAACCTCCCTCTCTGTTCCAAAGAGGGAGGCTTTAAGACTCTAATAATCCATCGGGAAGAGCCCCTCTTTGGAACAGAGAGGGGTTGGGGTGAGTGTTATGGGGCTAAGTAATGGGTACGCCAAAACGTAATACTCCACAGACCCCAACTTTTAAGGTAAAATCCAAAATAGCTTTATGCCGAAGTGGTGGAATTGGTAGACGCGCTGGACTCAAAATCCAGTACCTTCAAAAGTGTGTGGGTTCGAGTCCCACCTTCGGTACCACCAAAATCAATCGAGGTCCTCACATGATTAAAAATACTCCCCTAGAATGGCTGTCATTTCTTCATGACTGCGCGGATGCCGCAGACGACTTATGCAAACATTATTTCAATAAAGCGCATCTCAAAGTCGATCAAAAAAGCAACCAAACCCCAGTCACCGAAGCAGACTTGGCCATCGAGAAAGAAATCCGACGTATTTCTGCCGCCACATTCCCTGACCTATTAATTTACGCAGAAGAATTTGGCCAATGCCCAGACGACGCCCCACAAAAACTCATTATCGACCCCATCGACGGCACTCAAAATTTCGTCCGAGGCATCCCATTCGTAGGCACACTCCTCGCCATCGAAGAAAACGGAGAAATCGTAGCTGGCATCGCTTCTCAAGCCATGACATTCGAGCGCTGGTCCGCCGCTAAAGGCCACGGAAGCTATCATGTAAACCCGCACCTTGATGCTCCTAAAAAAATCCAAGTCAGCCCCATTAGCGACATCTCCCAAAGCCAGGTATTTCACAGCAGCATTTTTGGCAGCGAAGCCAAAGGCTCCACCACAGACACATTTATCAAATTACTCAGTAAAACAAAACGCCAACGCGGCTTTGGCGATTACTTTGCGCATGTTTATGTTGCTCAAGGTGTCGGCGAATTCGCCTTCGATTATAACCTAAAACCCTGGGACATCGCCCCACTCAAACTCATCGTCGAAGAAGCCGGCGGAAAATATACGGACGTCAATGGAACCAGCAGCATTTATACAGGGACCATTATCTCCAGCAACAACCAATTTCATGATGAGATTATTAATACCTTAAACGGGAAATAGCTTAAGATCCCCTCTCGGGAGGCACTAGTGTCCAGTCTTTAAAAAATCAAGATAACACTCACCCTAAATCCCTCTCTGTTCCAAAGAGGGACTTTTAAAGATTCTTTTTAAAGGCTTCCGAGTCAAGCTGGCTACGATTTCTTGGCATCTCGCTAGGTGTAAGATTAAACGCTTAAAGAGGCTAATAAGAATAGATAAGGCCCCTCTTTTGAAAAGAGAGGGGTTGGGGTGAGTGTTATCGAAAAAGACCGGACACTAGTGAATAAAAATAACTTCCTGACTAATCGAGCGTTTATCCCGATGTGCTAAGGGTCTGACCCCATCCCCTACCTATTCACGATCCCCACCATAATTTCGATCAGCAAACATATCAGTACGAGCCGCCTCTAATTCAGCTTTAGCCGCTTGTTCACTTGCAACCAAACGCTCCCAATTAGTTTCTGCAGGATTAAGACGGCTTGGCGCTACTAACCAAGTATGAATCGCCCGAGATGTTGAACTCTTATTCCCATCAGGTAATAACTGAGGTCCAGCAGGGTTAGTTAAGTCAATCCGTGTGTTATAAGGTTTCTCAGTTAAAAATAGCATCAGGCTAATAGGATCTTGAAGAGAATAGTCAGCTAAAACCGCATCTAACATTGCATTAGCAACAAGATATTTAATGACTGGACCAACATTGAGTCCAAGAGAACTCATTAAAAATCTCCGACCCATCCCTGCATTAATTGCAATTCTAGTGATCTCAACCAGTTGATCCAAATCTCGTCGCCCATAGGCATCTCGAGCGTCTGCATTTAAAGTCTTTAACGCCTCATCAAAAGCGGGTTCAATGTGCTTTTTCGCATGAGCTGCAGCCTTAGCCTTAAGATCAGAAGATTGCTTATTTCGCTTCGTTGTAAGTGCTAAATAATGATCAGCGCCCATCATTTGCACCAGAGGTTGCGTAAATTCAAAATGATCTCGCAACAAGTTAATCCCATCTGTAGATAATGACCATAAAAACTTCGTCAATTGACTACGATCATAATCAATTACACCCACATCATCTCGAGTCGCTGCAACCCCACGCCGAGGAATACTTGGAACATTATTAGAGGAAGCAAATCTCACTGGAGCTTGGCCAACATGGGTATACCCATCTCGACTATGAGCATTAGTTACTCCAACCCCAGGAAGAAACATCATTTCTTCCAAAATTGCTTTAAATTTATCTCGATCGTCAGCAGTCTCTTTAGATTTTGCCAACACATCTAATCGGTCTTGCATCCAGGTTTTAGCCCCATCTAAAAAGGCATCACCCTGACGCGATCCCATTCCCGTCCTTAATTGAGCAAGTAACACTGTAAGATCAGCAGGACTTAAGGCTGAAAATAATTCATCTCTAAATTGAGCATCGCTTTCAATATTAAAGACATCCAGTAAGTCCCTAAACGCATTAAGATCAATCGGATTGGCATGAAGACCATGCCTAAATCTAGTCACAAAGGTTCTCATTTCAGACTTAATTTTAAGTCCCTTATCGGACATTACCTTCAAAACAACGGCATTTGCACTAGAAGAAGCGTTGTCAGTGACTAATTTAAAAAATGCAACCACAGAAGGATTTTTCGCATCCGCTTTACCTTTGGGTATTAATTTAAGGATTAGATCTTTAAGCAATTTCGCTTCATCGTGAGGAGGCCCCCCAATCAAAAGTTGATCAAAGAGGGCAATTTGATCAGCAGGAGAGAGTGACGCAATCAAGTGATGAAGGGTTTCTCGATCCTCTTTTGTAAATGTCTTTTGAGTTGCAACAACATCCGCAATAATATCCTTAACAAATAAAACACTGCGATCAACCGGTATAGGATCTGCAAACCTAAGAAAAACAAATGGACTACTTGCAGCCGCTATCCATTGAGTAAACACGACACGTTGATTAACAGGAGGAATCCCACCTTGAACAGATTTAAATAATGCATGCCCACGCCCTGGTTGAGCCAAAGCATCAATTAAATCATCAGAAGTAGTAAGTAACGCGGCAGGATTAGGATTAGCATAATCAACCCCAAATACAGCTAGTGCAGTCGCCTGAAGTTGCGCCCTATCAGCAGCAGAAGTAGTATCAGCCGAAAAAGCATCGAACTTCTGGGCAACTTTAGACGCCTCAATACGGGGTTTAAGCGCATTTTTAACCGCAACACAATCAGCCTCCGTATATAGAAGACCAGGATGCCGCACCAAAGCTACAAGATCAAATACCCCATTAAGCGCGGCCATAACAGTAGCAGTATTAGCACTCGGGCCAGGCGCAGCAATCGGGAAAAACGCACAAAAACCAGCATAATCTCCAAACACTTGGTTAATCGCATCCGCCCATTTCCCTTTTTGTTGTGGATCCATAAGGTTAGTTAACCATAGGGGTTGCTGCCCTCGAGGACAATGTTGATGATAATGAGCAAGAGTTTGAAGTAAATTAGAAAATAAAGTCCGACTCTGTAACCCTGACCATGAAAATGTTCCATCCGCTATTTCAGAAATCGCAGTAGCCACTGCAAATGCCTGCATATGCTCATCCCGAGCTTGATTTACTCCCGCAGCTGGAATAGCTACAAAAGGAGTTGCCACCATTAAATTCGCACAAGAAGGAATCCCCAAGCTACGAGAAAGAACCGCCTCATCCCCAACATGCTTAATCAATTTACTAAAAAACGGTAAATCAAAGTGAGTAGACGTTCCTGGAGGATTAGGCAGGAGGCCTTCCATTGCAAGCTCAAATGGAGAAAATGGAACACCTGGAACACCTCCAATCACAGGTCCAACATCTTGAATTGATCTCAAATAAGGAATCACCTCATTTAATAAAACTTGAGGAGAAAATTCATCAAATCGGGCTTTAAACAAGGTGATATTTCCTTGTGAAACATCCGCCTTCATTGCAACCAAAAGCTTAAATTGATCCACAGTGTCAATTCCACCTGGAGCTGTCTCTAAATGGATTGGAATACCACCAGGAAACAGCTTATGGAAAACGGTAGCGTCAAGAAACGCAGTCGTTAGAGCAAAATCACTATGTTGTAATTTTCTGAGACTTTCACAAACCGCATCCAATATCACCCGATTACCTTGTGCATCCGTTTTTTCTAAAAGTTGACTTAGATCATCCGCATGAATACCCCTAAAAAAACCTTCAAAAGTTTGACGATTAGAAAACAGGGCTACAATATCTTCTTTAGACGCCGTCATCATCCAGTTTTTAACTGAATAAATCTGCACTCCAAAATCTCTAGGACGGGCAATTGCAAAAAATGTACGCACTTCAGCCAAAGTAGCGAAAGAGCTTTGAGTCGCAATCTCACGAAGTAAATATACAGCAACCCCCCCTAAAGGAATTCCAATTTCAGCTTGAGAAAGAGTTCTCCCCTCAAAAAGTTGAGCCATCACCCGTGCTCGCAAAGTTGGTTGCACCCCAGCATTATCCAAACTATTAAGCACTGCGCCTAAAGCAGCCTCATCCAGCTTTCTCAAGCTTTTCACAGCCTCACCCATATTATGGTCAATCAATTGGGTAAATACATCCGCCGTGGTTAAAGGTGCTCCCGCCGGCAATCCTAGAGCTGGCCTCAATGGAGCCAAAATAGCAGGCGCCGCAGTCAACACCTCAGCTAACGAATACCGCTGAGCCACTGCCGATAAAATATCCAACACCTGATCACGATTTAAAGGCGTAGCAGCTGGAACCCCCTGAGGGGTTAATAACGCAATAAACGCAGCAGATCCAAGTAGTTGAGAAACATCAGCAAGTCCATTATCTGCTGGAAGTGCATTCGCAATTGCAAAAGCCTGTACATGATCTACAAACGGCCCCGTCAAATACTGAATCGACGACACCACCGATTTTGAAAATTCTAATTGAGCAGCAGGAAGAGCCGCCAAATCAACCTCAGACACAAAAGCAGTAATTGTGCCAAAATTACCGTTCATAGTTCGACCCAAATAAGAAAGAACCACATCCGTACCATGGGTACTGTCATATTCAAGAAGTGACATCATCACAACTGACTTTCGAGCAGAAGGTAGCGCATCGAAAGCAGTAGAAAAAGCACGGAAATTTTGAGACATTTGTGAAACACAATGTTCAGCTAAAACCCCAAAATCAGCATTTGCAATATCAATAGCCGCCTGCGCCGCAAATTGAGGTTGATTTTGTGCATAAGCAGGAGTCGCCAATACCACTCTTTGTTCTTCATACGATAACCCATCAAAATCTGCCTGAGATAATGCTGGCAATTGAGAAATCGCTTTAGCTGTTGGTAATGCCCCCAAAATAACGCGAAGTGAGTGAGTCGCATTCCCTGAAATTTGTGGACGTGTCGCTAAAGTTAACCCAACAACAGTCTTAGAAAAATTAAATAAGTTGTCATCTGCAACCAAAGTTAAAAGTCTCGCATTCTCAACAGACGTCAACTGCGCCAAATGAGTTTCAAGTTGCTTAAACTCAGGAGAATCAACCCCTTTGCCCAAAGCCGGTGTAAAGATCTCAACAATCCGAGCGCGCCTCTCAGTATCAGTTAGAGTAGAAACTGTTCCCCGAGGAACTACCGCAGCCAATGTATGAAGCTCACTCACAGACACCCCTGTACTCGCCAAGGCTAAACTAGATCCAGCTGCCGTCGCATCAAAACCAGCCACTTTTTGCCGACATACATCAACCGAAAACTGATCTCGTCCTGACTTAAGTGTCATGACAGGAGGATTACCCAAAGGAACCGTAACGGTATGCATCGAAGAAAATAAATTGAGTAATTGGGCATTAAGAGATTGCGCAATCGTACTAGAATCAGCATACCCATTTGGATCCTGATTAAATAATGGTAATTCGCCTAACTCTCTAAATGAGGACATCAAGGACAAATAACGCTCTGCCACAGTCTTCACAAATTTAGCTTCAGCCGCTTGAAGTGCCGCGACATCAGCGTTATAAAAAACACCTTTCAACTGAGCAATTTCATGATGCGCATCCACTAGCACCAAAAGCACATCGCCCATCTGACGCTCAAGCAATGCCTTCTGTTCGGTCAGAGATACGGCCCGAGACTGAGTTGCCTGAGTTGAACGTCCTAAAGAAATATCGCTTAAAAGATCTTTGATATTATTATCTGAGACCTTATCTTGCACTCTAGCAGTAGAAGCAGCAGAAGCAACCCCTTCTAAAGTTCTTAACTGAAAATAAACCGCATGCAATGCCTCAACCCCAGGCGCATAAGCAGGTCCAGGTACAGGGGGAATTAAAGCGCCATCGTCTGCTAGCAGCCCAGCAAATAATAGGTCTTGTCCAAGCCGAGCAGACATTTTATGTAAATCTTGACCAAGCTTAAGTTGGTTTTGTAAAGATAATTTAGGTAAATAATCATTCAATTGGTCATGAACAAATGTCATGAGGCGGGTAACCTGAGCTAAATCAGCCCCAACCGGATTAACGGACGCCGCATTCGCCATACTAAGTAGTAGCGTAGCCAAGCCCATTCGACGTTCTTCGGCAACAAGTGAGCCTTTTGTTTGATCTAAAACGGCCAATTGAGTCTTGATATCCGCCAACTCTACCTCTAGATCACCTACCAACAAAATGCCCCTATTCATATTAGTAATTAATTGAGCAGTCATCGTTCTAGGCGGTAATGCAAACGGAGTTCTAGCCACAATCGGGGCTAACTGATCCAATTCTAGTTGTACATAAGCAATCGATTGTACAAGTTGTAAACGGTTGGCCGCAGATAATGGGTGTCCAGCCGCGTGTTGTTGCTCTGCTAATTTCAAATCTCGCTCTAGGGTATCCAAAACAGATTGATACGAAAGCGTCCTCTCCATCACCGACAGTTGTGGAGACAACATTCCGCTCCAATCCTGAGCTCTAGCCGCATCGCGAGCCACATTTACTTTTTGCTTAAGTGCATTCAAAGTAGTTCGGACATCCGCTAATCCAGCGGCTTGTTCAAGAGGCGCTGCAGCCCCGCCCACTTGCGTATTCATTGCCGCAAAAAAAGCAGTGATATTCGGTTTTCGATCGCCCTGATTAACAGCACCAACAAGATTATTTAAACGGATATCCAACGCATTAAGACGACGAACTTGATCTTTAGTTAAATGAGCAATCCCATCACTACCAGGCAAAGCCTCCGCCTTTTTCAAAACCGCTTCATACTGACGAAGCACCATACGAACAGTTTCCATCCAGGCAGGAGTTCCGGTAACCCCCGCAGGCAAAGCCACACCTTTCAATTGTGCAAGCTCAACAAAAGCCATCATTTCAGTAAGTCCATCACGCACTTCACGAGCGCGGGCATGACAATTCGCTAGCATTTGATCTGGAGCAACCAACGCCAATTTAGAGACATCAGAAGCCAGAGGTTGGTGCATTAACAGTTCTTTAGAAACAGCTTCAAATTCAGCCGATTGGGCATTAAGTCTCACCCAAGAATTAACCTTTCCAGCCGCAATTAAGCCCTTCAAGGCCTCTAATCGAACCGATAATCGATGCGCATCAGTCGAAATCTGACCCGATACAGCCCGTGTTCTAAATGAATCAAATCCAAGAGTAGGATGGTTTAAAAGATCAATCGCAGCGCTAATGATATGACAAATATCTTTCGCCAAAGCAGGATCAGACGCACCTGGCCCTATCGCATCCACAATCGCCTGTTCTAATGTTTCCACCGGTCCAGGGAACATCTGCTCCAACGTATTCGCCAATCGAGACAATACAATCGACAACGCCTGGTTTTGCTGGACAGAACCTGGTACTCCAAAATCAAACGGATTGACTGGAGGATTAGCCATCATATTCCCATCAAGCCTGACCAAAAGTTCTTCACAATCCAAAGGGTTCCAAGTGGAAGATAATGCCGAAGTTTGAGTCTGCATATTTACTATGGATTCATCCAAAGTCCTCCCCGCCAATGGAGCGGTTTGAGCAGCAGCTTCAAATAAACCGATTTTCTCTCTAGCAGTCTTTTGATCTACAGCATGTTTAAGTGCAGAAGGCGCCTGCAAATTAAACCCAGGGGGTCTACGTAAAACACGGCTAACAGCAGCACCCTCTCGTGCACTACGAGCACGCTGGATGCCATCTAAAAGCCCACTAACTTCGCGCCTAATCGCGCTAAGCCTATCTAAGCCTTCTTTAACATATTTTTTTGAGCCACTAAGTAGCGATTGTTTATCACCTAACTGTCTAAATTGGTCTGGTGCACCAATCAAAGTGTCATTTAAAAATTTAGTAAGTCCAGCAATCTTGCCATCTACTAAAAATTGAGACAGTACCGCATGATATTGCCTCTCAAGCCCTTGCATAAACTCACGAAGCTGCGGTTTATTTGTTTTAACACCTACGTTAGGCTTATCAAATTTAGCTTGAGCGACACTAATCGCAGAATTAATTTGACGAGAAAAAGTGGCCAGTTCCCCCTTATTCAATTCAACAAGTGGAAACCGGTTATATAGTTGCCCCCAGTGATCGGTTACAAAAACCAAGTCACCAATCATCGCGTCTAAGCGAGCTTTAGCCTCAGAAATATATCGTTTAGTCGCAAGCTTCACGTCTTTCAATTCTGGGCTATTATCCAGTTGAACCTTAAACGCCTCTAGCTTAGCTTTAAGCTTTCCGACTGTACTTAAATCCAAAGCCCCTCTCTCAGAGGTAAAGGCTCTTGCAGTAAGTGCTGTTTGAAACTCAACCTCGAATGCCACCATGGGTTTACATAAATGGTCACGAACAGCCAACACATCTTCGCTACGCACTTCATAGAGATCTAGATCTCCATTAATAGCAGGCTTATAATCGGTGTTAAATCTACCCTTATTTAATATTTTTTCAGGAAGTACCGCAGCCACAGTGACACCCCAATGCTTTCCAGAAGCACGGGAGGTTGAAAGCGCATCATCGACATGAGAAGCAAAAGTAAGATCTCCGCCATTCACCAAGGAATCCCACACGCGTGGCGCTTCTACTTGATTAGATAATTCAGTAGATCGTGCATTTGCAGAGTCAATAAAGGCATTCAGCTTGCTAAGATCTGTCCCCAGCGGAATCATGCCAGGGAGAAGAGCCACTCGATTACCTTCTTTACATAATCCACAGATTTTAGTCATCACATCCGATTTTTTTGCGCTATCGGGACAGGTCTCATAAAAAAGAATTGAAGCCTCAACCCCCACATGATCTTGGCCAAAATTCATTGCCGCTTCCGCAAGAGGTACCAATACAGAAGGGTGTAAATGACCGCGGAGAACCGCGTTCATCACTTTGGTTGCATTATCCCCAAAGCGCGCCTGGTCAACAGTGCCAGACTTAAAATGGGCGACAATAGTTTGTACTGGCAGAGAATGTTCTAAGGTAGAACCCCTAAATTCACCCACCTCAACACTATTAAATAGATCTCTCAGCTGAGTTTGAGGTTGGCGACCATCATTATACAAAACACCCAGAAAGTTTGTTTTTGGAGGAAGCGCTGCAGAATAAACGACTTCACGTAAGTCCTTCGCAACCAGCTCATCTAGCCGAAAAATTGCAGAGTCAAAAATCGCAAAGCCATTTTGATCGCCAACAAGTTTCTTAGAAAATAACTCCGCAAATGATGCCGTAGAAGGAAGTGTTAAGCCAGCCTCTTTAAATTGATTAACAAAGGTCACAACCTGATCTGCCGAAGACGTGGAAACAAGATGTAAAAAAAGTAATGCTTTCAAGTCAGAATCAACCGAAGTATCGCCAAAAATAGATCTTAAAAGTTCATTATCCACACCCTGACCAGCTTGCGCCGCCACTACAGCAATCTCTCTTAAAAGAGTCACTAATTCAGGAAGTGCATGTTTATAAAAATTAGAGAGTTGCGTCGGTTCGGACGGAATAGGCTTAAATTGCGCTAAAATCGCACTAGCAAGTTTAAAGCGGTGGTTAATAGAATGAGTGCGAGTAGCTGATAAAGCCTCCTTATTAATATGACCTCTAAATTGCTGAACAAGGCTCTTAGCCTGAGTAGGGCTTGAAAAAGAAGAGGGTGAGGGCTTAACTGTTTTAATTCCAGTAAAAGCGTTAGCTACACCATCTTTATCCGCTCCCGACTGAGGCTGGCCGCTTGGGGCAGAATACTTACTTACTCTTAATGCCATAAAGCCACTCCCTCACATAAAAATGTAAAAATAACCGATACACAACTTATCGAGAAAAAATCCAAATAAGTTGCACCAAAAAATATAATTTCCCCAACTATAGATAAATAGTGCCCAAAAGTGAATATTCCGAAACAAGAAAGGTTCCTGGTTGTTATGTGTGCAGAAGAGCCAGGTTGATTTCCTAGCGAAATTAACCTGGCTCTTCTGGACGCTTATCAACCAGGAACCTTTCGAACTACAATACCCCCCATGAACACCTCAGATTTTGATTACACCCTGCCCCAACATCTCATCGCCCAAACCCCACTCACTCACCGCAGCGAAAGCAAACTCATGGTCGTTACGCCTCACACCTCTCAAATCGCCCACATGCAATTCAAAGATATTCTCTCTCTCCTCACACCCAACGATGTCCTAGTTTTTAACGATACCCAAGTAATCAAAGCCCGCATTCATGCCAAAAAACAAAGCGGCGCCAAAATCGAATTATTATTATTAGAACCCACCCAAGATACCCTCACATGGTCTTGTCTCATCAAAAACGCAAGACGGCTATCGATTGGAGATACTCTTCACCTCTCAGAAACCACTAAACTAACCCTGATTCACAAAACCACAGACTCTCCCATCCACACTATTCAATTCGACTCCCCTGACTCCATTTGGGATATCCTCCAAACCCATGGAGAAATCCCCCTCCCCCCCTATATCACCACCGACATCCCCGATGCTGAAGACCGCTACCAAACCGTCTTCGCCAAAAACAAAGGCGCGGTCGCAGCCCCCACCGCAGGCCTCCACTTCACACAAGACTTACTCGATCAATTAAAATCCAAAAATATCCAAACCGAAACCGTCACGCTTCATGTGGGCTACGGCACCTTCAAACCCATCGAAACCGACTCCATCCTCGATCACCCCATGCACCACGAAACCGTCCATATCGGCCAAGACACCGCCGATCGCCTAAACCAGGCCATCCAAGCAAAAAAACGCATCATCGCCGTCGGCACCACCGTCGTCCGCACGCTAGAATCATTTATGACTAACGGCAAACTTGGTCATGGCAGCAAAAGCACCAATTTATTTATCTACCCAGGCTACCAGTTCAAAATTGTAAACGCCCTCATTACCAATTTTCATCTGCCAAAATCCACGCTGCTCTGCATGGTCTCCGCCCTCGCAAGCCGTGAAACCATCCAAAACGCCTACCAGGAAGCCATTAAAAATAACTACAGATTTTATAGCTTTGGTGATGCGATGATCATCATCTAAACCCGAGTCAATTTTTCAAATAGGCAGAAATGGATCGGTCTCCGAGTCTCCTTGTTCTTCCAGAACATAGTTCACTTTTGCGGCATCAACTTTACCTTTATATTCATTCCACACTTTACTAAATGCCACATCGTTAGAATACAATCGATTATTAAGAATAGACTTAAATGATTGATAATCACTGGGGGGATCTTCCTCAGATAATTGCTTAAGCAACTGAATTGCATATACAAGTTTTTTATGATTAAACTTACTATCAATCGTATCAATACTTCGAAATGAAAGTTTAGCCTTACTCAAATCCAACGGTTTAATATCAATACCTGAAAAATTAACTTGAGTCAGATCTATTCCCGCAACATCAAGGGGTCAGACCCTTAAGCGTCCAGAAGTGCCATAGTAAAAGTATTATTTAAACAAGCACACCGTAAAATCATTCGGAAGATAGTGATGATTCAGCATCACATGGGGCGTCAGGGTAAAACAAAACTTCAAAATCTCAATCGGGTCATAATAAATCATCTGAGATTTTCGATCGCTCACAGGGGTTAACGAAGACAAAAAATTAAATCCACACCCAACCCGGCTCAAAGAAAACCCTTTTCTAATCAACTCACAGACATAAGGGACTGCATTTTCAATATCCACATTGGCTAGGCCGGATCCCACTACAAAATCCACCTGAGACTGAAAATTTGAACTCATAAAATCCTGCACTCTAAACTCCGCATGGGGGACCGTCGCACGGGCAATTTCAATCATCGAAGGCGACACATCAACCCCCTGATAAAGACAGGGATAGTCATGAGTTTTACAAAAATCAACCAAGTCCCCCTGGCCGCACCCCACATCCAAAACATGATGCAACGCCTCCCAATTAAGCGAAGACGCCAAGACATGAAATCTTAATTCCTGAGTAAAGGCAGAAAACCATCCAGAGGCTCTATGAGATTTTCCAAACTGCACGGCCCCATTTTCAAAAAAATTAAGGACGTCAGGATGTACCATTCAATTAGGCAATCAAGGCCTCAGCAATCTGAACAGCGTTCAACGCAGCGCCCTTACGGAGGTTATCCGCCACGCACCAAAGTTCAATTCCATTTTCAATCGATAAATCTTCTCTAATTCGACCCACATAAGTCGGGTCTGTGCCTGCAATTTCCTTAGGCGTTGGATACACCCCATTCGCAGGGTCATCCATCACTTCAACATTGGGGAATTTAGATAATAAGTCTCTGACTTCATCAGCCGTGATTTTTCTTTCAGTTTGGATATTAATCGATTCACTATGACCCACAAAAACAGGCACTCTCACACAAGTAGCGGTCACTTTAATCGACGAATCTTCTAAAATCTTTTGAGTTTCATTAATCATTTTCAATTCTTCTTTGGTATAGCCATTTTCAGTAAACGAATCAATTTGAGGAATCAAATTAAACGAAATCGATTTTTTAAATACTTCAGGCTCTGCACTACTACCCGCCAAATTAACTCGGCTTTGTTGTTCAAGCTCTGACATCGCCTCTTTACCCGCACCCGACACCGACTGATAGGTCGATACCACAACCCGCTTAATCGTCGCCGCATCATGAATAGGCTTAAGCACCATCACCATTTGAGCTGTCGAGCAATTAGGATTTGCAATAATACCTTGATGTCGTTTAAGCGCATGAGCATTCACTTCAGGCACCACCAACGGAACATCGGGATGCATCCTAAAATGAGACGTATTATCAATACACACCGCGCCATGTTTCACAGCCTCAGGGACAAATTTCTCAGAAATTGATCCGCCCGCAGAAAATAATGCAAAATCCACATTTTCAAACGAGTCCGCTGTTAATACTTGAACCGCAATCGATTCTCCATTAAATGTCACGTATTGGCCCAATGATCTTTCCGAAGCCAAAGGCACAAGCTTACAAACAGGAAACTTCCTCTGCTCAAGCGTAGAAATAATTTCTCGCCCCACAACCCCGGTCGCACCGACAACGGCAACTGTATATTTTTTCATCTAAAACCTCATCCAAAAAGTGCCTTTACTTTAGCAAAAACCCCAATACCTGTCATCTCAATATAAGTCACTAACACCCCGTCACTACGTGCCACCCCTCTCTGAGAGGGGAATAAGTAAGGGCAGTACTACTTCGATCCAAACGGTCCCCGAGTGTCCGCCACAGCGTTAGCGACGGTGGATGTATCGAGGGGCCCGAACGGAACAGCAAGGCCAGTCAAAAGACCCTAAAGTAAATTCTCCAATCCATAAACCAATTTACCGCTAAATTCCGCGGCTCTCTTCACACAAAGAACCACGCCCTGCATAAAAGATTCACGTGAAACTGTGTCATGGCGAATGATCAAAGTTTGTCCCACTCCACCCAAAATCACTTCCTGACTCGCCACAAACCCAGGCAAGCGAACAGAATGAATCGGTATCCGATGGGAAGCCCCACCTCTCGCACCTGTAATCAACTCTTTTTCAACCAATGGAATCTCATTTACACTCGGAGCCGCGTCCGCAATTAACTGAGCAGTCTTAATCGCTGTCCCAGAAGGCGCATCCGCTTTTTGGTCATGATGATATTCAATAATTTCAACACGAGCCATATGCTTGGCCGCTTCCGCAGCAAACTTCATCATTAGTACTGCCCCAATCGCAAAATTAGGGATGACCAGTACCGCAACATGATGCTGAGCCGCAAGCGATCTTAACTCTTCTAAATCAGCAGAACTTAGTCCTGTGGTCCCAACTACGGCATGAATCCCCGCATGAACCACCATTTCAACATTTTGTTTCACAACAGAAGGATGCGTAAAATCAATCACAACATCGGGCTTAGAAATACTGAGCGCCTTCTCTAAAGGATTTTCACGATTACATTCCGCTATCAGCTCAAATGCAGGATCATTATGGATAGCTTTCACCGTCGATTGCCCCATTTTACCGCTGGCCCCATTAATAATTACCTTAATCATAGTCACTCCTCCAAAATAGCCAAAACGGCTATACTACATGCCATGTCATCACTTCATTTAACCAAAAGTGTAATCGGAAAACCCTGTACAGGGCCAGTCCTTTTAATCATCATGGATGGCATGGGAATCGGCGAGCCCTTCGAAGGCAATGCCGTCCACATGGCCAACACCCCCACTCTCGACCACCTCATCACTACACCTATTTATACTCAACTCAAAGCCCATGGTACCGCTGTAGGCATGCCCAGCGATGATGATATGGGCAATAGCGAAGTGGGCCACAACGCACTCGGTGCAGGTCGGATTTTTGATCAAGGCGCTACTTTAGTCCAAAACGCCATTGCAAGCGGCCAATTATTTCAAGATCAACCTTGGAAAGACGTCATTACCAATACTAATAACCATGCAAGCACTCTCCATTTTATCGGCTTATTATCCGACGGCAACGTCCACTCCCATATCAACCATCTCCTCAAAATGCTCCAAAAGGCCGCCGAAAATGGTGTCCAAAAAGCCAGAGTCCACATTCTCCTCGACGGCCGCGATGTCTACGAAAAATCAGCTCCCGACTACATCGCAACATTAGAGGCCACATTAACCACCCTCAAAAATACCTATCATGTTGATTACCAAATCGCATCCGGTGGCGGACGAATGATTACCACCATGGATCGCTACAACGCCGATTGGGACATCGTGAAACGTGGATGGGATGCTCATGTCTTAGGTGAAGGTCGTCCATTTCATTCGGCCACAGAAGCCATCAGCACCTACTACCAAGAAGATCCAAAACGAAATGATCAATATCTCCCTCCTTTTGTCATTGTGGATGACAAGGGTCCTATCGGCCAAATCCAAGATAACGACAGTGTCATTTTCTGTAATTTCAGAGGCGATCGCGCCATCGAAATCACCCAGGCCTTCGAAGTCAAAGACTTCACTAAATTTGACCGAAAACGCCATCCCAAAGTTCACTTTGCAGGCATGATGCAATATGACGGAGACCTCAAACTCCCCAACCATTTCCTCGTACAACCACCCCATATCAGCCATCCCATCAGCGATTATTTATGTGCCATGGGCATCCGCAGTTTCGCCATTTCCGAAACTCAAAAATACGGTCATGTCACCTATTTTTGGAATGGCAACAATTCAGGTTATATCAACCAATCCCTCGAAACCTATGTCGAAATCCCCTCCGACCGCATTCCTTTCGAGCAAAAACCCGAAATGAAAGCCTATGAATCCACTCAAAAAACCATCGAGCTCTTAAAAAGTGGGCAATTTGACTTTGGCCGAATCAACATCGCCAATCCAGATATGGTCGGGCATACCGGCGTTATGGACGCCGCCGTCAAATCCGTCGAAGTCACCGACGACTGCGTCACCCAGTTACTCCAAACCATCGAGGAGCTAAATGGATGCGCCATTATCCTAGCCGACCACGGTAATGCCGATATCATGTTCGAGATCAAAAACGGTCAAAAAATCCCCAAAACATCTCATACCTTAAACCCAGTCCCCTGTGCCATCATCGGTAAAGATCTTGATAAAAAATTCAAACTAACGCCGCTTACAACCCCAGGTCTCACCAATATCGCCGCTACCCTCTGCACGCTACTCGGCTATGAAAAACCAACGGACTACGACCCTAGCCTTCTTACTCAACTATAAAATCTCGGGATTGCTAATTAAATACTGATGGTCTACTTAAAGATAAAAGGGGTGTGCCATGGAGTGTCCAAAATGTGGGTCTAAGGATAGAGTTAAGAACGGTCAGGCACTTGGAAAGCAGCGATATAAATGTAAAGGGTGCAGGTGCAACTTTA
>CAMCZW010000012.1 GCA_945888435.1 bacterium UBP8_UBA817 | reverse complement strand
AATGCCGTTATGACCCAAATCTGGGTCGCTTTGATTGTTTATTTGATCCTCTGGTTTGTTAAAAAGCAAACTCACTCCAAAAAAACACTTCATACCTTATCTTGCCTTTTCAATGAGGCTATTTTTGAGAGAATTCACCTCGTTGAAATTTTGACTATGAACCGCTGGAAGCCTCCGGCTTCCTTAAGCTACACGCAATTGAGCATCATTTCCCCATGAAAAAAAGACCGGACAGTAGTGACAATATCTCTTTATTTTTATAAAGTTTTATAATATTATACTTTTTATTATAAAGTTATACATTTAAGTGTAATTACAGAAGGATATTTAATGAATAAAATAATAAGCTACACACCACCACCCCAAATCCAGCCTGGCAACAATCCCAAAATAGCAGCAGCCCATACAGAGGGACCGTCAATAAAAAAACGATTATTAGGGGGGATATTTTTTGGTGGTGGGCTAGCGACATTGATACAAACATTAATCTACCCTCTCACTGACATCTTTATTACTTCAGTTCAAACTCAGGGGTTAACCACGCCTCAAGCCATCAAAAAGTATGGTCCAGATATGATTAAGAATCCTAGACTGGCATATACTGGATTTTCATATGTGTTCCTAGCGACATTTCCAAGGCGAGTGGCCATATTTGTACCCGGCGAAGTAGGCAGTATCATTGCCAAGAAATATGGGTATTCAGAACCAAAATGCCGATACCTGGGGATATTGTCGGGTATAATTTTAGAGACTGCCATTTGGACTCCTGTAGATTTCTTTAGAACTCAAGCGATTAAAAGTAAAACTCTTGGAAAAGCACCCTATATTAAACCAACAGATTTTTGGGTAAATATACGGACAAGCTATACCGGATTTACTCCTAACTTGTCTAAGAATTTTATTAATAATTTATTAGTGTATGGCGTTGCAAAAGATTGCGCTCCCTATTTTCCATTTGAGAATAAATTCAATAATTTATTAGCAAGCACACTCAGTTTTACTATTGGTGTTCAAGTGATCACCACCCCGCTAGATACCCTTCGGTCAGTCACACAAAATAATATCACCACCCCAACCGCTGCTTTCAGAGAAATCATTCAAACCCATGGTTGGAAAAAGTTTTACGGAGCCGTGGAATTAAGAGGGGGAAGACAAGCAATCGTCTCTTCATTTTTAATGGTCACTTATGAAAAAATGAAGGAGATTTTTGAATTTTAAAAACACAAGGGGTCGGAGCTCTCTTTTATTCGCCCTTGAGCGACTATACCTTGCTCTTTTGCACCCACATCAAGCTAAAATCGTGCGATTTCATCAGAATTTATCGTGCATATCATCAATTTGTTTGATTTTAAGCAAAAAAAGGTAGCTAATTGTCATTTATGGAAGGCCTAAGATCTTGGAATATAAGACTTCAAAAACATCCCACAAAACCTCAAAAGCTGCCCCCACTTCTTAATCCGATACGGCTGGCAAATCCCACGATAAAGCCATTCCACATGACACCGCACAATCCACCGAGGCGCACGCTTCAATTGGCCGAATACCACATCAAAGCTACCCCCAACTCCAATCGCCACTCCATGAGCCAACGATTCTCCCAGCTGAGCAATCAATCTTTCCTGAAGCGGCACTCCCATGCCAACCAAAACAATATCCGGAGAGGCCTCAGCTACCCTTAAACAAAGAGATTCACGATCTGACTTAGTAAGATAGCCATCACTAAACCCAACCACCCTACAGCGAGGGTAACGAGTTCCGATCATCGTGACCGTATCCTCAATAAATTCCGGCGACCCCCCAATCAAAAAAAGCGACGCCTTTTCCTGCATAAACAACCGCTCAACCAACTCCACTCCGGCAACCTTGGTTACTCGTTGTCCATATTTCAAAAAACAACCCAGAGTAATCCCGGCCCCATCCGCCAAAATGAGCGAACTCGACTTCATATACTCGCGCAGCCAAGGATCTTCATCCCCCTCAGCCACCATACTTGCATTCAAAGTCGTCACCGTCTTAAATCCAGCGCTACGTCCAAGAGAAATCACCCGGTCAACCGCCTCATCCAACGAGGCCAAATCAATACGATAACCAAAAAGAGATAAATTCATCCCTTAAAAGTACCACAAATGCAGATTTCAACAAAAATGGGATATTATATAAAAGGTGTCAATTTGTCCTCGCACCCACCACCCCCGACCATGACCTGTGGATACGATATTTCACGCCAACCCATGAAGTCCCCATTTGCGGCCACGCTACCATCGCCACCCATTACTTGCGTGCAGTTACCACCAGGTAAAGGTTCCTGGTTGTTATGTGTCCAGAAGAGCCAGGTTAAGATACAAAGGCTCAACTCTCAAACCACACAACTCTGGCACTTTTTCCCAATAAGACTCTGACACCACCACTAATGGTTTATAGAAAGAGGTTCTATAAACCAAAAAATGGGTATATTATGGGCTATAGAGAACGGAGTTATACCCCATGAAATGGAATTGGCAACAAAATGAGTGGCCCAGATTTAAATACGACAGCAAGGCTCTAGAGGCCTATGAGCAAGAGTTTCTCCTAAAATCGGGAGAGCATTATGGCGCATTTAAACATATCTCAGATCAAGACAAAGACCAGTTAAAAATCGAATTAATCAGCGAAGAGGCGCTAAAAACTTCAAAAATTGAGGGCGAAAACTTAAACCGAGACAGCATTCAATCATCAATTTGCCGGCAATTTGGTCTTACAACTGATCATCGCCGCATCACACCCGCAGAACACGGAATAGCTGAAATGATGATTGACCTCTACACCACTTTCGAAACCCCTCTAACCCATGAAATACTAGGTCGTTGGCATCACCAACTAATGAAGGGTCAAGAAGTTGAAGAAGAGATCTACAGAACCCATAAAGACCCCATGCAAGTCATTTCTGGCCCAATCCATGCTCCTAATATTCACTTCGAAGCCCCTCCATCAGAAACCATTCAAGCAGAAATGGATCAATTTATAGACTGGTTCAATAACAGCGCTCCAAACGGCAAGCACCCACTCCCCACACTCACCAGAGCAGGAATTACCCATCTCTACTTTGTCTCGATCCACCCCTTCGAAGATGGAAACGGACGTATCGCACGCGCCCTATCAGAAAAATCACTAGCCCAAAACCTAGGCTACCCCACCCTAATCGCGCTCGCCGACACCATCGAGCAACACCGAAAGGACTACTACAACTCCCTAGAAAAAAACAATAAAAACCTTGAAATCACCCCATGGTTAACCTATTTCGCCCAAACCATCCTCACAGCCCAAACCAAAACACAAAAACATATCGAATTCATCATTCAAAAAACAAAACTCTACGACCAACTCAAAAATAAAATCAACCCCAGACAAGAAAAAGCCCTCCAGCGCATCTTCAAAGAAGGCCCCAACGGATTCCAAGGCGGCCTCAGCGCAGAAAACTACATAATAATCACCAAAGCCCCCCGAACCACCGCCACCCGAGACTTAAACGACCTCATCGCCAAAGGTGCCCTAACCAAAACCGGCGAGCTTAAGCACACGAGGTATTTTTTGAATACTTAGCAGAATACAGACAGATAATCGGTAATACTCACCGAGAGTAACACTCACCCCCAGCCCCTCTCTGTTCCAAAGAGGGGAGCAAGAAGTAAGATATTCAGAAATGACATTTCCTATTAAAAAAACCGTTCGGGAACTCAGAAAAAATCAGACTTTTTCAGAAACCTTACTATGGGAGAAATTGATAAATAGACAGCTCAACGGATATCGGTTTGTAAGGCAATTTCCAATCAAGTATGTTTTTAATAACACTTCTAGACTATTTATTGCTGATTTTTATTGTGCACAACATCGGCTTGTCATAGAACTAGACGGAAACTCTCACATAGATAAGCAAGAGCATGATCAATTTAGAGATCTAGTCATGACTCAACAACAAATAATAGTACTCAGAATTCCTAACACTCAAGCTATCAATCATATGGATGAACTTCTCGATATCATCAAGAAAACCATCCTAAACCTCCCCTCTTTGGAACAGAGAGGGGCTGGGGGTGAGTGTTACTCTCAGTGAGAATTTACAGACTACACAGAAACAAAAAGTTACTCTATACACCATATCCTGTAGTGTAATATCATCAGAATCAAATGATAAAAAAACCACCTATATCAATAGCCGAACATACACCTAACGGTCCCAAGCTAGATTTTTCTCTCACCGCTACGCGTTGTTTGTTATTATTGATATTTCTTTATACATCAAGTACGAAAATAGATGCCGAGTACAACTTAACTATCCCATCAGATGTAAATGCAAAATATTTTATACTCGAAAGAAGTGGATCAAAGAAAATGCCAATTTTGGTTACAAAGCGGGTTGGCAAAAGCGGCACATCTTATTCAAAGATGATTTTTGATTGTAAAGCTGGCACAGCTAAATACCTCGGAGATGGTGAAACTCTAAGCAAGATGAACGTATTAAAACCGAATCAATTCGGCCCCATAGTTGAGTGTTCAATTATGTACTATAAATGGTGCCATGCTTGTGAAGAATTACCTATGCCTTTTGAACTGTTAAATACCGGATACAGTAGTGAATCTCAGAAGTGGGTAGGGAATGGGCCTTATGCCTTTAGAACTGTTAGATCCCAGATACATAGCTCCACCCAAATCCCGAAAATTGGTAGGACAGGAAGATAAATCTAGAAGACTCCTATCCAATAAGACAAAGGGGGCCAAGCATAAGTACCGGAGCAACGTCAAAAAAGTCCCTCTTTTGAAAAGAGAGGGATTTAGGGTGAGTGTTATCTTAGATCCGCCATTAGAGCGAAATCACTTCCCCACACAAAATCTACTAAAAACCCCGTCTAACATCTCCTCAGTCACTTGCTCCCCCGTAAACTCCCCCAAACTCAACACGGCCCGCTTCAAATCAATCGACAACACATCATCCTCAAGGCCAAACTTTGCATTCTCAACCAAATGAGACAACTCCAAAAACACCGATTTTAATACGGCCAACTGCCGCACATTACACATCAAATCCATATCCGACACTGGCATGCCGTCATACACCCATTCACACAAAGCCTGCTTGAGTACCTGAATCCCATCCCCACGCTTAGCCGACACATGCACCGTCTTCCAATTCGCACGATCCGGCAAGCCCGCCAATACACGCTGCCGTTTATCAGATTTATTCACTACAATCATCACCGGCTTCCGCTTAGGAATCGACTCTAGCACCCTAAAATCATCATCAGTGAGTGGCATCGAGCCATCCACCACCCAAATAATCAAATCCGCACGCTTCACCAACTGAGTCACTTTACGTATCCCCAATCGCTCAATCGTGTCGGACGTCATCTCTCTAATCCCAGCAGTATCCACAAATTGAAACGACACTCCGCCCAATTCTGCCATCACATCAATAAAATCTCTCGTTGTCCCCGCAATGGAAGTCACAATGGCCCGATTTTCACCCACCAATGCATTCATGAGCGACGATTTCCCCACATTAGGACGTCCCATAATCACACATTTCACACCGGACTCAACCCTGCGGCCATAATCCTGGATATCCAAAACCGACTTCAATTCAGACAAGCACCCATCAATATGAGCAATCAGCTCAGGACGCTCAAAAGCCGGCACTTCTTCCGGAAAGTCCACAGACCCCTCAACCTGCTCCAAGATCATCATCAAACGCTGCCGAATCCCCGACACCATCCTAAACAATCGGCCTTTTAGCCGACCCAATGCCATCTGCCTGGCCATATCCGATTGGGCATGAATGAGCTCACCCACCGATTCCGCCTGCGACAAATCCATCCGACCATTCAAAAAGGCCCGTTTTGTAAATTCTCCAGGCAGCGCCAATCGGGCACCGAATTCAAGCAACACGGATAACACCCGCTTTAATAAATGCGGGTTAGAATGCAGCTGAAATTCAATAATATCATCACCAGTATAAGACTGTGGTCCCTTAAAAAAGACCACACACCCTTGATCCAATACTTCATCCCCAAAGCAAATATCAGCCAAAGCAACATACCGTGGCGTCCAAGTCTTTACTTTAGGACACAATTTCTCCGCAATCGGCAACGCCAAAGGACCAGCCAATCGGATGATCCCAACCCCGCCAATCCCGACGGGGGTAGCAATCGCACAAATCGTGTCGTCTAAATCAATGTTAGTCACGAAGTGCGATGACAACGTGGCGGTTTCGCCCATTCCCTTTACTCAGGGTTTGAAGCTTGTCATCTTTCTCAAATAAAACATGAACCATACGGCGCTCACTCGATGTCATTGCCTCAAGCGCAATAGATTTTCCAGTAGACAATACTTTAACGCCCATTTCTTTCGCTTTTGCCTTTAAGGCCCCACGACGACGTCTTCGGTAAGCGCCTGCATCCAAAATAATTTTAGGCAAATCAGAAAATTTACGGTGAATAATTGCCCGTACCAATGTTTGTAACGCTTCAAGATGGCTACCATCTCGGCCAATAATCCGACCCAAATCATCCGTCGATTCGATATCAATAATCATTCGTTGACGAGTAACCCTACCCATTTTAACGTCGCCAGCAAATCCCTGTGCTGTCAAAATAGTTGACACCATCGAAGTACAATATTCAACAACATCATCATCTAAAGTGATTTCAGATGGAGACGGTCCATGATCAGGCTCATAATTGGTATCATATGAGGGTGCTTCAATCGCCTCATCTTCCTCATCATCACTTGGACGAGAAAGCGCAAAATCTTTTTGACGAACTTCTTCGTCCTGCACTTCACGAGTTAATCCTTTAAGAAATCCAAAAAATCCGCGACCTTTAGACATTGATAACCGCTCCTTTTGCTACAGACTCATTTTTAAAAATAAAATACTGCTGAATATTGGATATTAGTTGCGATGCAACCCAATAAAGCAACACACCAGCAGGCATTGTAAAACAGACAGCTACCATAATAACCGGCATCATCTTCATAAACATCGGCATCTCTTGCCCTTTCGTCATCATCCGTTGTCCAACATAAGTTAAAACACCAATGGAAATCGGCAAAATCATCGTTGTATCAGACTTCGTCAAATCAACCAACCAAAAGTGAAACAATCCAGGAAAGACGCCTTGCGTATCCAAGATAGCTTGGAAGGCAGCGCTTTTAATCGTATAAAAAATCGCAATAAAAAATGGCATCTGAATAATGGCTGGTAAACATCCGCCAAACGGGTTTACTTTATGTTCTTTCCATAATTTCATCATTTCCTGACGTTGCTTCTCAGGTTGATCTTTAAATTTTTCTTGAACACGTTTCAATTCAGGTTGAATCGCCTGTGTTTTTCTCATCGACTCAAATTGTTTTTGAGAAAGTGGAAAAAACGCAACCTTAACCACAAGGGTTAAGACTAAAATCGCCACTCCATAATTGGGGTAAATCGTATGATACGAAAACTGCAAAAACGGAATCATCATATTCGAAATTAAATAATCAATTGGTCCCATATTATTCTCCTATACTCCGTAACTCATCCACACCGCCGGGATGAAAAGGGTGACATTTTAATAACCGTTTAACTGCAAAAAAACTACCTTTAATTCCTCCATAATAATCCACTGCCTGATAGGCGTACTCCGAACATGATGGATAAAATCGGCATCTCGGTCCCAACAAAGGAGACAAATACTTTTGATACAATCGGATAATCATCAGTATACACCGCTTCATCGTCGTCTCAACTCAGATTGACATCCCTTAGATAACAAATCAGAAACATGAGTAGAAACAGCATCTAATGAAAGTGATGAAAGAGGCTTTTTAACAATAAAAACCATGTCACGATCCATACAAAATTGATGTCGACTAAGACGAAACGCTTCTTTAACCAAGCGTTTACATCGATTACGAATAACTGCATTTCCCACCTTACGGCTAGCCACAAAGGCCTGATGGGGATGACATAAAAACAAAGGACTCACATAAAGCAATAAAGCAGATGTCTCAAAACGACGGGAGTGTGAAAAAGCAAACGAAAAATGAGCCTTTAAACTAAGCCGGCTCGAATGCGGTAACGTCAGCACGGCCAAGAGACCTACGCTGCGATACGATGACGCCCTTTCTTACGACGTGATTGAAGAACTCGTCGTCCACCAACGCTAGCCATACGGACTAAAAATCCATGGGTACGTTTACGTTTACGATTGTTAGGTTGGAATGTACGTTTCATAATGGCCTCACTTAAAACAAGATAATAATGTAGACAAAACAGAGAAATACTACAAAAAAGCAGTAACTCCATAAAGCAAAGCGGATTATACCCACAATCCCCCCACCGGTCAATAAGCCTACACTCCCATAAAAGAATCATCACCTATATAAAAGATCCCATGAAGGTAACACTCACCCCCAGCCCCTCTCTGTTCCAAAGAGGGGAGACCCCAGCAACGCCTGAAAGGCGAGCAAAATGGCAACACAACGGACATACCCGGAGGGTTGAAAAATGCTGTCAGGTGGTCAAATGACAAAGCACAGACTACCAAGGAGCGGAGGCCTCAGCCGTAGCGGTGTAGTTAAGCTTTGTAATTTGGCCGTATGGCAGTATTTTACAACCCTCCCAATGCTGTGATAGTATCGCCCCACGGGCGGTTAGCTCAGTTGGTAGAGCACATGCCTTACAAGCCTGTGGCCACAGGTTCAAGTCCTGTACCGCCCACCACTTAGGTTGTAAGCTTCGAAATTCATGAAACATCTGTCAAAACAAGAAGTTATTTCCCAACTATCCCAAACCAATGCATTAGAAAACGGCTTTTTAAAAAGAAGTGTGGATGCGGGTTTAGGCTTTTATGAATTCACGATTGAAAACCCTGAAACATTATTCAATTTAATTTGGCATTACCGGTGGAGCAGCGCTATTTTGACGCCGGGCCGCTGGTACGGTGGCAAACTATACACTGTCAAAAACGTCGCCAAAAATCTCATGGAAAATGACTACACCTTCGATGGTCTAGTTAATCGCGATTACGCTGGCAAATACGAGCCAGGCTGGTTTAGATCATGTGCAAAAATCGATAAAGACTTCTCTTGGAAATCATTCAACTCCCTTGTCGTCCAACTCCCCACCAATGTCGAGAGAATCGACTGTCCAAATGGAAATTTCAGGCTTATCGACGGCGTCCATAGATCTCTAGTCGCCACCGTAAAACTACTCAAAAATGAAATTGAATTTGAACCCATCAAAACCATCCTGATCATCCAAAAACCACCCAAACTATGGGGCTAGACTACACCCGTAACGCCATCGCACAACACTTAAGTGCAAAAAAAATACGGACCTACTGCTCAAAATACAGTCCGTCACCCCATCACATTTTAGACATCGGCTGCGGTAACGGCCACGAAACCCTGGCCCTCGCCTCTCAATACCTCAACGCCTCCATCACCGCCATCGATATCAACCCAGATCGCATCAAAGAAGCCATTCGGGATCATTCAAAACCTAAAATTCATTACCACTGCCAATCTCTCCAAGATCACACCAAAGGCAACATCAAATATGACAGCATAGTCTCAAATGCTGCTCTTCATTGGATCCCAGAAATCAACCAACTCCCCTCATTATTAGACACTCATGGCCACTTAATTTTTAGCTACTACACCAACGAAACATTTAAAGACTTACAAGACATCCTCTCCATTTATTATGGAAATCCAGTCACTCTCAGCGCTCAACAATTTAAGCCGTTTTCAGAAATCAAAGACCTGCTATCCCAAGAATTAGCCCTCATCGAAAGCTCAAAAGAAATCATCACCTTAGAATTTGATACGATGATCGATCTCCTAAGACATATCCGAAATACAGGCACAAAAGGCCATCCTACACTCCCCAACAATGCCCCATGGACAGCAAAAATGATCAAAAACATCGAAGCTCTCTACATAAAAAAATACGGGAAAATCAGGCTCACCTACGACATCATCATCTCAGTATGGAAACACCAAGCATGACCTCAGGAAAAGCCATATTTATCACTGGCACGGGCACCCAAGTAGGTAAATCCATGGCCACAAGCCTTCTCGCACAGCACCTCATCACAAAAGGACAGTCTGTCATCACCCAAAAATGGGTCCAATCCGGCGGAAGCGCAACCGAAGACCTAGAAACACACTGGAAATGGATAAATGACTCTAAAAACCCCTATCCAGATCTGATGGCATGGATGGCACCATATACCTTCAAAACGGCCGCAGCGCCGCATCTAGCAGCCCAATTAGAAGAAATCTCCATCGATGAGAGCCACCTAATGGCCACCACCTATCATCTCCAAACCCAATTCGACACGGTCCTCATCGAGGGGAGCGGCGGCCTCATGGTCCCCATTTCACACACACTCACCTGGCTAGACATCCTAAAAACCCACCGAATCCCTACCATCATCGTCACAGAAAACACATTGGGCTGTATCAATCACACCCTACTCACCGTCCAAGCGCTCCAAACGGCGGACATCCCCATTATCGGAATTATCTACAATCACTTACCAACAACGCCCAACAATCCACTGATTCAAGAAGACAATATCGCCTTCATCCAACAAAAAACAAAACTACCTACACTCGCCATCATCCCGGCAAACGCTACGCCGGATCAGGTTAGATGGCACTTCGAGGGGCCTTATCCAAAATCAGATTAAGGGCACCTCGATACAATTGCGTCGCAATCACTCGGCGAGCGAGATAGAGAGGGGTGGCACGCAGTGACGGGGTGTTAGTGGCTAACGAATTGCATAGACTACGTCGGTGTATCGAGGGGCCTCACCCCAGACAAATAATCTAAAAGCCGATGGCTATCCGACACATCCAGCAATTCAATCAAATAATTAGCTTGAGCCACAACATCTCTCAACTGAGTCAGAATCTCTTCACGGTTATAGATACAGACATCTACGCCCCAATCCGGATCAGAGGCCGATACCCGCGTGGTATCCCGAAATCCCGAGCTTTTAAGCTGGTCAATAGCAGGTTGAAGCAGGGCATCCTGACTTTGGGCATTATTCGCCGTTAATACCGCCATCAAGTAAGGAAGGTGAGAGACGCTGGCCACCACGCGATCATGAGTCTTTGCGTCCATTTCAATCACCTGAAAAGACAAAGACGTTAAAAAAGAACAAAACTCAGAATAGGCGTCTCCATCTTGAGGACAAACGACATACTTCGCCTTCTCCATAATTTTAAAATCAGAGTGAGAAATTCCCGTCTTTTCAATGCCCGCCATCGGGTGTCCAGGAATAAACATCACCTCGCCCAATGTTTCACGTGGAACAGAAATCTCCGCTTTTACACTCGCTACATCGGAGATCACCTTTAATCCAGGAAATCGATACACAACCGATTCAATCGTCGAAACCACTTGGCGAATCGGCACACATACCAGCGCTAAATCTGGCTGATGGGTGATTGAAGAAAGGTGAGAAAACGCATAATCAACGATGCCATTATCCAAAGCGAACTCACAAGACGCCCCATTTACATCCATCCCAATAAGTTGAGCATCCGGATAAATATGTCGAATCAGCCGAGCCAATGACCCGCCAATCAAGCCAAGCCCAACAATTAAAACAGTAGAATATGGGGAGTTAGGCACGAGTTAAATCAGGCCTCAGGACAGTCGCCCCGCCCAAATACAAATGGCGAATTTCAGAAGCAGGAGTATCCGTATTGGCATGGATTAAAATCCGAAGACAGCTCTTCAAACTTCCAGGAATATCAATTTCGGTCATACAAAGTAAAGCCACATGAATAAGCCCAAGATCCCGCGCCGCCTTGGCCGGAAACTCGGCGTTAAGGTCAGAAGTCACAGAAAAGAAAATCGAAGCCACATCATCGGGCACCAAATGATTATCATCCATCATCTGCTTTAAAAGCACTTTCGTCGCAGAAAGAATCTCCTGAGATGTATTTTCGTTAACTGTAATTGCGCCTCTAACACCACGAACTTTCATAAGTCACAGATTACCACAAATGCGTATCGGGGCAACCACAACACAAAATTTCGATGTTTATAAAAAAATAAAAAGTGGGCATACCTAAAATCCACGAGCTTTACGGGAGAGGGGACATGAATACGATTACAATGAACCAGTATCACCATACCTTAAAGGCAGAGACCCTGCCCTCAGAACGCTTTGATGTCAAAACCCGCGATGTTCTAGATCAATTTCTAAAAAATCTAGCCGCCATCGAAGCCGTATTTCAAGAATTATTAAAAACAAATCGCAAAAAGATTATCATTACAAATGTCGGGCATCACTATCATGACCCAGGGTTCACATATGCATTGTCTCTCACAAAAGAAGTCATTGAATATCACGAAAAAAAAGCAAAAACGACACTTACTATCAAATTCAATCTAGAGAGCTTCGCACTTTCCATCAACGGAAAAGAAGCTCTAGCCCACTCATTAGATATTCTTATTGAAAAGTTTCAAACTACATTAACCGACATTAAAGAAAAGAAAGCCACCGTCTACGAAAGCAACCCCAAGGGAAGCATAACAACAAAATGACACACAGACATCCCATCCCAACAGATCCAATCCGAACAGACGCACAACTAGCCCATCTCCACATCCGAAATAGCGCCACCCGTAGAGACCCCCACCCTGGGCGTCTAACACCACAACAGGTAGAAACACTCGCAAATATGGGCATGGGAATGGACAGCAGCACCTCTACACTAATAGTATCTGCACAAACCCCACTACGACAGCTAGCCGCGCTGCAAACCCACCTAGAAAACATCCATCAAAATCATGTTGATTACGAAGATCTCCACAGCCAAAGAGAAATACCCCAAAGAGAAGTACAAAGAACCGTCGCCCACCTCCCAATACAATTAGCCGGACGTCTGTACGAATTAACCGGACAACTACTCAGCCAGGCGGTCCCAACCCCCGACACATTTATCGGGCAAGCGATGGGGAGTATCCGATCGATTTTAGGAAATATCCGATCATTTCTAACGCCCCATCGAAATGAAATCGAAGAAGCACCAGAACAACTGGCTTTTGCAACCACATTCGCGCCTTTTTCTGAAACCGCATTAAATGCAGGACTCAGCATCAGCGAAACAAGCCAATTACTAGAGTACCAGGCAAGAAATCTAGGCCTCCGCATCACAAGAGAGGAAGCCATGGCCCTGACCATACAAGGAGCCTCATACCTTAACCACATGAGAGCCCAAAGCCATACAGAAATCTACACAACCTACTACCGAGTTCATAATCGAATGAGGCAAATGGCCGATCAAATTCAAGACCAGCTGTCTTCGATTGCCCAAAGAGCAAGATTATGGGGCCGAAGCACACGAGGAGTTGCCGAAAGCCTATCCGGAATCAATGATCGCTTACCTCAAATTGGATTAGAAGTAGAATATCTTCACAGACAACTCGCATCGCAAGCCACTGCAGAGCAAATTAACCATATTAGCCAGTCTGAAAGTGACTACTTACCAAGCTATGCAGACCTATATCCCGATTCAATTGAAACCGAAGACGACCCATCATCAATTTCAGAAGAAATATCACCAGAAATTAGTGAAGCGACATCACAAGACTCTAGAAAACATAGCCTGATCCAACCACCCCACACAACAAAACAAACCAATAAGTCTATCCAATTAGTTTTTCCAAAATTTCCACATCCAGGAAGTGCACTCAAACCGACTTCGACACTCCCATCACTTAAAAGAAAAGATGCTCATCAGGAAATGGTTGATCAAATCATAGATTGGTACTCAGAAGTCACGCCCCCCAACGAAAAACAACCAGCTCTACCAGTCAGCACATTAGACACCTATGTAGTCCCACAAAGAATGGCCAATAAAAAACCCAAAAGAAGACTTCATCCAAGTCTCTATGTCATCGCATTATGGTGCGACACATTACCAGAAAGAGAGCGTAAGGAAATGATATCAATTTACCATCAGGAATTAATCCAAAAAGAAATCAGCCAGCTATCCGGAATCGTCACCCAACTCACAACCACCACACAAACCCTCCTCACAAAAATCAATCAAATCACAGGAACAATAACAACATTAATTGAAAGTATTAGCACCTCTCTTGACCTCGTTATGCCCGAAAAACAGCCCTTAAAAGAGCAGGTTACCACCGTGGAAAATAGCCAAAAAGCCATAATGACCGGACTAAAAGACATCGAGAAAAAACAAGTCGAAATCGATGCCGTCAGCATCATCACAGATCAAGAACTTCTCTCAGATTTACTCGAAGCCAATGTGACTCCAAACTTAGTTTTAAACGGGCTTACCACCCAAAATCAGATTGAAACCATGACTAATAAATTAAGAGAAATCATCACCTTAAAAGAGGCCATTAAAGAGCAATTTGATAACCTTGAAAACACACGGCATTTAAGCGACTTAAACAAACTCACGGCCGCCGCCCCTAATCATCACCAATCCGACCAAATGGATCAGCTGATTAACATTATTACCCAACTTAAAATTGAATTTGAGCAAAATATAACTTCGATTTTAGATACGATAATCAAATTTCCGAGTATTCACAATGCGTTGATGAAGCATATTGATATCCAACTTTCTAAAATATTTGATGGAAAATTGCAGAAGGAAATGCAGGGCTTGTTGTTTGGGTTGAGGGTTTTGAGGCCTTAGGGAAGAAAACACCCCGTCACTAACGTGCCACCCCTCTCAGAGAGGGGAATAAGCAAGAAAATGATTTCTATTTAATAGGTAATCAAAAAAAATTCCCCTTCCTAGAAGGGACGGGGTAGTCTCTAATATGCCCACCCTCAACACACAAAAATTCACAAAAAATCGATTTTTCCTTCAAAAATGCCTCAATCTCAACTATCGGCGCAATTTTATCGTCTCGGCCATGCACAAACCGCAGTTGAGACGCTGGCAATTTTTCAACTAAATTGAGATTTCCAAATTCGGATAAATATCGAATTCCTCGCTCCAAATCATCACCTGAAAATGCTAATAAATACTCTGGAAGCAGTGTTTTTTCAAAAATATCGTACGCCAATTTGGACATGGCCGCCTGATAAAATCCAGTTAACAATGAGACAACGTCGCCTTTGGCTAAGGCCTTTAAAAAAAACCGTAATTCCGACGCTGGATAAACAGGCCGGACTCCAAGTAAAGTGATCTTTCCACAAAATTGAGGATAAGCATTACAAAACTGAAGCACCGCATACCCACCCATTGAAAACCCGATAAAATCAGCCGTCAAAATACCCTCACTTTCAAATAATTGAGCGAGAAATTGAGGAAATAAAAAGGGATCATACTGATCAATAATCATCACCTTGCGATCGGTGGGGATATCCAAAAATACTTGGTAATCAGTCGCCCACCCTGCCACCATCACCAAAGGGATACCCTCCCCAGAAGACACCCACCGACTACGCATCTCTATCTTTAAATAGAGCTACGACCTTGTCCAAAACATCCAATTCATGATGCATCGTAAGCGAAAAACGAAGCCGGCTCATCCCAGGAGGTACCGTCGGTGGACGAATCGCCGATACCCAGATCCCATGAGATTTAAACCGATCAGATAATGCCAGCGCATCCTCATCAGACCCCACCATGACAGGAACGATATGCGACTGCCCCATCACAGATAACCCCAAATCTACCAATTTTGATCGAAATAATTCGGCCTTCTCAAGTAAAATCGACCCTAACCCACAAGATTGCATATACCGAAGCGCCAATCGATTAAATAAAATCACCGGCAAAGGAAGCGATGTCGAATAAATAAATGATCTACAATACTGAATCAAATATTTTTTCAATTCATGAGACACTCCAACAAACGCACCACTGGACCCCAATGCCTTTCCAAAAGTCCCAACCACAATATCAATCTGGCCAGACAATCCAAGTTGAGAAATAACACCCGCCCCTCGATCTCCAAACACACCGACCGCATGAGCTTCGTCCACCATAATCGCGCACTGATATCGATTTTTAAGGGCACTTATCTGGATAAGCGGTGATATGTCTCCATCCATACTAAAAACGGATTCTGTCACAATTAAAGCCCGTGAAAAATTTCCACGATGACGGTGCAATAGTTCTTCGAGATGAGCCATATCCTGATGTCGAAACCTAAAAAATCGAGCCCCCGACAATTTGACGCCATCCACAATACTGGCATGACAAAGTCGATCCATAAATACCACATCGTCTTTTCCCATCAAAGTCGAGATGACACCCAAATTACATTGATATCCATTATTAAAAAATAATGCAGCCTCCGTCACCAAATAAGACGCAATATCATTTTCTAATTCATGAAAAACAGTATAATCTCCGCCCAAAAGCCGAGATCCCCCCGATCCAAATCCAGAAGTTTCTAAAAGCAACTCCCGAAATTGCTGGCGTAATTCCTCACAATGTCCCAACCCAAGATAATCATTAGACGAAAAATCAACAAAAGAAGCCCCATTAACCGACACAAAAGCGCCAGAACGAGACTCTACAGGCCGCAACACCCGACGCTGAGCCAAATCAAGATCATCTAAATTCCACATTCAACCACACTCTACTCTATAAAGTCCCCCTCTTTGGAACAGAGAGGGGCTAGGGGTGAGTATTAACTCAGATTCCTAAGAAAAGAAGGGACATCCAAATCAAATTCATCAATTTGGGCAGCCTGGCGATTTGCAGCTACAGCAGCGACATTAACAGTCGACTGAGCATGTTGCGGCTGTTGTTGGTGTGATTGCGGCTGTTGCTGAGGCTGATATTGGTAAACATCAACAGTCTGATACACATTCACCGGAGCTTGCTTTTGAGCAGGCTCAGAAAACGATTCTGTCACTGAATACTCATTAATAACTTCACCCAATCCAGCACGGACTTCAGTTAAAACCGAAGGTCGAGCTACAGTCACACCAGGAATCGCTTCTTTATATTCATCAAACTGAGAAATAGTTTCATCAAATGAATTGGCCATAACCTCATCCTCTTCAAAAGAATCGCTAAGTTGACCAGATAGATTGTCATCATTAAAATCAAGAGCAGAAACAAGTTCAGTAACATGCCCATTAGATTCAGTCACAACCGAAGTTGTAACAGTTACTTCAACAGGAGCATCTACTTGTTGAACGGTTTCAGCCGCATCACGCTTTTTTCTTGAATTAAATCCGGTTGCAATCACCGTAATCACGATTTCGTCTTTAAGCTTTTCATCAATGACTGACCCAAACAAAATATTGGCATCAGGATCCACGGCACTATAAATAACATCCGCAGCATCATGAACTTCGTGTAAAGACAGGCTTTCTCCACCAGTAATATTTAAAACTACACCAGTAGCGCCTTCAATCGTTTCTTCTAAAAGAGGCGATGCGATGGCTTGCTTAGCCGCTTCAACTGCACGGTTTTCACCAGATGCACGTCCCATACCCATCATCGCTGATCCAGAATTTCGCATAATCGTTCGGATATCGGCAAAATCCAGGTTAATCAAGCCAGGAATCGTAATTAAATCGGCAATTCCTTGAACGCCATGGCGCAAGACATCATCCGCAATTTTAAAAGCATCCAACATGGACGTCATGCGTTGAACAATCTGAAGTAATCGGTCATTTGGAATAACAATAAGAGCATCTACTTCGCTACGAAGTGCATCCAATCCATGCTCAGCCTGACGGTTGCGCACAGGTCCTTCAAAACGAAACGGACGAGTGACAATCGCAACAGTAAGCGCCCCCAGTTCCTTGGCGATTTTAGCCACAACAGGCGATGCGCCCGTACCAGTACCACCACCCATACCGGCAGTGATAAACACCATATCTGCACCTTCAAGCGCAGTACGGATATCTTCTAAACTTTCACGAGCTGCTTCTTCGCCGATCGCAGGCAATGCGCCGCCGCCTAAGCCTTTAGTTAATTTTGTACCAATTTGAAGTTTATGATCGGCTAAGGAAACATTGAGGGATTGAACATCCGTATTCACAACAAAGAACTCAACACCTTTTACACCCGCTGCAACCATGCGATTAACAGCATTACTACCGCCGCCCCCAACGCCGATTACTTTAATATTCGCAAATTGTCGTAAATTTTCAGTAGTCAATGTGCATCCCCAGTCTTATGATTTTAGACTACAAAAGTCCACTTTTTGGCCAATATAACACACTCACACACAAGACGGAATACAGAGAACCCTAAATCATCTTGGTGATAATTCGCTTCCACAAAGAATCGGGTCTTGCCAAGGGGGGTAAAATAGCCCCGACAGACATGCCATAAAACACCAGTCCTACCGCAGTAAGTAAGCGATAATCTTTAGAAGTCATATTTAAAGAATCCGGCGGTCCAACGCGAAGAACTTTAGGATAATATTTCATCACCATATTCATCACCCCACCGATTCCAGATCCACCACCAGAAATTACCATAGGAAGCTGAGAATACTCTGAAGGCAGTTTAGATAAAATCAAAGTAGTCAGCTCATCCATACGAGAATGGGCAATTAAAGACAGTTGATGCCGGGTCACCTGCTCACGTTCACCCGATAGCAAGGTCACCGTTAAGCGAGACGCCAAAGGATCAGGAGTGATTGCCCCTAAATCGGCATACCCCAATTTCAACCGCTCAGCCTCTGAAAACGAAATCCCCAATACAGCGGCAATATCCGCAGTCACCGTATCTCCACCAACAGGAAATACATACGACCACACCAATTGTTGCCGATAAAACACGCTTAAACGAGAAAAACGCCCGCCAATATGAAAAACAACAACGCCTTTATCCCGCTCTTGGTTTGTCGTCACCACTTGAGCTTCTGCCAATGGATCATAAACAAGACCGACCATTCGCTTACCTAAATCTCTAAATATTTGAGAAACTGCCAATACCGCCGAAGATAGTCCGTAAACAATATGACACTTAGTCTCGAGATGCCGCCCATCCTGCCCAACAGGATTAACCACAGGATGCGCATCTACTAAATAATCATAAGGAAGCACATGCAAAATAGATACATCCGCAGGCTTAATAATCTGCTTAGATTTACGCACACTTTCCTGGCGATCCTGCTCTGTAATTTGACCAGAATCAGAAGAGGAAATACAAAATCCAGTACTATGTGTAAATCCAATCCCCGATACTGGCAAAGACACAATCACATCCTCAACAGACCGGCCATATTGCGCCGTTAGAGAATCCAAAACCCGGCGAATGGCCAAGGTAAGTTCTGCATGAGAAACAATCTTTCCACGCTGGATCCCATTGGATGCAAAGGTTGAGTGACAGACCATAGACACTTCCCTTCGGGGAGAAATAAAGGCCACAACCCCTCGGATTTGAGTGGATCCAATATCAATACCAATGACCGGTGTTCCAGGACTATTCATGATAAGTAATCCATAGTTTAGGTACCATCCTTAAATCTATGACCGATATAGTCTGATATTCTTCTGATGTCACAATTGATAAATATCGCTTAAGTAATTCAAACTTTCGCTCAAAAGAATCAAAACTTCCAAGCCTGATCGTCATGACATCATCCCGGATGACATCCACATCTCTAAACGACAAAATATGCTGTTCAAATTCAAGTTGTTTAAACCTAATTTGCAATGCCCGCCGTGGAAATTGCTGCTGAATCGCCGACACCACAGGCTGAAGCGATTCAACAAATGACATATATACAAACCCATTCTCAACCAAATTAGCAGGGACGCCATGAACAAAAAGCAAGGTCATAAACCCCTCAACTTCGCCTATATCCGAAATCAGATTAAGAACCGTCCCATCCTTGGCCACAAATAAAGTGCGCCCCCGAATTGGCATCCCAATCCAAGGTTTTTTTTCATGAACTTTAATCTGAAGCGTATGATTAGACGTCATATCTAAATCAACGGACTCAATTTGAGGATATTGATCACAAATTTTAGACGAAATCCGCGAAAAAAATCGAACCCAAAAAAGATTTTGAGCGTCATACTGTTTAACAAACGCAGTCAAAGACGCTGTCGAGACAAAATTAGTCCCAACAAATGTCACTTCGGTGAGCTGAAACCGAGGATGGTATTTAACACCCAAAACAACCAATAAAATGACAATAACTAATAATTTTAAGCGAACTGGCAACTCATACCCCTCGCTCGTGGTGGCGCGTGCTTCCTAAAATCAATAAAACAAGCTCATCAAACGACAATCCATAAGCCTTAGCCTGAGCCGGTAAATCCGACAATGTCGTCATCCCAGGACTCCCATTGACTTCAAGCACATACGGCCCTTCAGTAGGATGAACCATCATATCAATTCGGCTCACTCCACGGCACTCCGTAATCTGATGGGAGCGGATCGCATAGCCTTGAGCAATAAGTGTCACTTCGGGGCTTAATTCAGCCGGGATAATAAAATCAGTCTTGCCTTCGGTATACTTCGCTTCAAAGTCATAAAATCGATTTTTGGGCCTTAACTCTAAAATCGGAAGGGCCATCGGCTGACCATCCCGTTCAATAATACCAATAGACACTTCTTTACCCTCAATAAACTGTTCAATTAAACAGCTTCCATACTGAGTCAACGTTCGGGATAAAACCTCATCAAACTGTGCCGCTTTATCCACAATTTCAACACCTAGACTGGATCCTTCAGAAATCGGCTTAACCACCACCGGAAACTGTATCTCTGATGCCGATGGGCGCCCCACTACGGTCGCAAGCTTAAAGGACGGGGTCGGAATTCCTGCACGAATTAACGCCAATTTTGTCAGATATTTATTCATCGTAATCACCATAGATCGAACTCCCGATCCGGTATACGGAACCCCAATATGCTCTAGATATGCCTGAACACTGCCATCTTCACCAAATGGCCCATGAAGACCATTAAAAAAAAGATCACATCCGCTGGCCGATAAGTCATGAAGCGCAGGATCCACTTTATGGGCATTGTAGCCTTGTCGAATCAGCGCATCATAAACCGCCTGACCCGACCTAAGCGAAATCTCCCGCTCACGCGAAAACCCGCCGCATAACACACCGATTTTAGAGTCAAAATATGGCTTAATCATGGTAAAAAACAAACCTCCGGTTCAAGTTGGACGCCTAAGCGCGTCGATACATCTGCACAAATAGACTCAATCGCATGCTGAACATCTTCAAATGTCGCATTGTGAGTATTTAACATAAAATTAGCATGTTGATCAGATAATTGAAGGGTCCCAAAATCTCGTCCCCTATATCCTAGCTGATCTAAAATCTGGCCGGCAAATCCATTTTGAGGATTTTTAAAAGTACTGCCAAAAGTTTTGCCGCGAAGTGGCTGTTTAGAGACCCGCTCCTGAATACGATCATGAACAAGCTTACGAATTTCCAATCGCGGTGTCGGAGTCAGTAAAAAAGACGCCGCCATCACAATCCAGGGCTGATGATGAAAAATACTCGTCCGATATCCAAACTTGAGCTCCTCGGGCGACATCCCTACCGCTTCACCCGACGGCAATACGACCTGAACCGATGACAAAAATGATGAAATTTCATATCCCCAGCATCCAAAATTCATGGCCACCATGCCGCCAACCGACGCAGGCACTCCCGCTGAAAACTCAAGGCCCCCCAATTCTGCATCCTGCATCATCTGCATTAAGCGATTCACAGGGATTCCAGCACCAACCGTAAGCGTATTTCCATCAACTTGGACATCTACCGCATCCGGCGAAACCTTCACCAGCACCGTCTCTGTCACGCCAGGTCGAATCACCGAATTAGATCCTCGCCCCAACATCCGAAACGGACGCGCTGTCCGAATAAACTCAGACGCATCCTGGACCGACTCTAAAATAACAAGTTCAGGAACTATGCCTGAATTTTGAAACGACGTCAGACGAGAAATATCAACCTGACTAAGAATTTGCATCTTTTAAGCGCAGTTGTTGAAGAAGTTCAGTCCCTACTGTGTGGATATCTCCAGCACCCATCGTAATAATCATGTCCCCATCCTGAATATGCTTCAGCAAATGAAGTGCAATATCAGATTTATGCGGAAAAAATGTCGCTTTTGCGCGCTCTGAAGGTGTCATTTTATCCAAAATAGCCTGACTGGTTAGCTGATCAGGATTGGACTCATTGGCCGAATAAATATCCGTAATCACTAGCTCATCCGCCGATGAAAAACAATGAGGAAATACATCAATTAAATCCCGAGTTCGAGAATACCGATGCGGCTGAAAAATACACACCAGCCGCCGATTAAAACTATCTTTAATTCCTTTGAGCGTGGTTTCAATTTCAGTCGGGTGATGGCCATAATCATCATATACATCAACCCCATACTGAGATCCAATATGCTGAAATCGCCGCTTCGTCCCCGAAAATTTAAACAATCCCTGAACCAGCGTCTTAAACGAGAATCCAGAATGAAGCCCATACGCAAAAATAGCCAACGAATTAGATACATTATGAGCCCCAAATACTCGAAGCTGAACTGGGCCTAAGACAACACCCTTATAGCTTAATTGATACTGGGCACCGGCAGGCGTGTATTTAATATCACTCGCCCTAACCATTGCCTGCGTAGTAATTCCATAACTCACTACCTGGGATTGAGGAAATCCAGAAACGGCAGCAAATAACTGAGGATCATCCTGATTCACGACTAAAACACCAGAGTCATCAATCACTCTCGACATAAATTTTAAAAAAGCGTCTCTTAAAACAGGCTCTGTCCCATAGTGATCCATATGCTCCGCTTCAATATTGGTTACAATGGCGACATTCGGGTTTAAATTCAAAAACGAGCCATCGCTTTCATCTGCTTCAGCTACAAAATACTGAGAAGTCCCTAACGAAGAATTGCATTTAAAATCAACCATTTCTCCGCCAATCACATAGGTCGGAGATAAGTTGAGCACATCAAGTGTTCTCGCCATCATGGCCGTCGTTGTCGTTTTACCATGCGTTCCCGCAACCGCAATCCGTGTCGAAAACTCATCCATAATCATCGATAAAATCTGAGACCGATGGTAAATCGGAAGTCGCTCACTTGTCGCTTTTAAAAATTCGCTATTATCTTGCTTAATCGCCGTTGAAACGACGACAACATCCGCTTTACGGACATTTTTTTCATCATGCTTGAGGTAAATCTTGGCGCCCATATCTTTTAAACGCAAAATAGCCGCATTTTCCTTCAAATCAGAGCCCGACACCGAGTACCCTTTTTGAATCAAAATACGCGCAATTGCGCTCATTCCGCAGCCGCCAATACCAATAAAGTGAATCGTCTTAGAAAGTGGAATATCCATCATATAATGGATTGTACTATACCCGTTTCAAAATGAAACCTGGATTTAAATGGCGAAGCGAAGCCCGAATTCGTGTTTCACCGTATCCACACTCTCAGTTTGTAAAAGATGATACCAATACACAAGCTGGACACGCCCCAATCCAACCGATGTCCCCACCCCATATCTCGATACTGCAAAATTGTTATCCGCAACCGCATCGGCATGGACGCCAAACTGACTGCCGTATCGATACTGAAGTAATAGTCGAGACTGACTAAAATCCGTACTTAATCGAGACCAAAAATCCCGCCACTGATAATCCGCCTCAGCAACAAAACGCCGGTCCAGTTCCTCCTCAGAGGTCGAGTCATCCCACTGATAGCCCCGATGAAGTAACCCCTGAGTATAAACACCCAATCCAAGACCATATGAAGTCGTATAATACGCTCCGCCATCCAACCCCAAATAAGAGACAGAATTATCACCCAAGTCACGCCCAAAATAAGTCAACTGCGCGCCAATCTGAAGCTGAGGATGAATACGGGTCGCTGCAACCGCACTAAACCGTGTCATCTCATCCGCAAAAGTCCCGCCAGTCGCTTCAGGACGATTATCAGAGTTAAGATCCGCTTCTTCAATTCCATCCGTAGAAAATGACACCATCCCAAATCCAATCGCAATATTGTCACGAGACACCTGAGACGCAAACGATAATTGATCATATCCAAAAAAATCAGGTGCAGAAGAAATGGCCGCCGTCATCTGCAACTCTTTTTGCACCGGCAATATCCGTGCAGGATTTTGAAACACAAATCCAACTTCGTTATTCACACCGCCAATATCAAATGGATCAGAATATAAAAACCCACGATCTAAAACAAAAGGATAGGTTTTAGCCTCCACCACAGAATTCCCAAGCACACCTGCAATAAGTGTACTCAAAATCATCACTAAAAATCGATTAAAAAATGTCATATCTATAAAAAATACTAACTGACGCACTATCAGATTGCCAATAAAAAGTAATTTAGAGATATAATCGCTTCATCATGTCCAAACAATTTTCACTCATCGTCGCTTACGATCAAAATAAGGGAATAGGAAAAAACAACCAACTCCCTTGGCATCTCCCCAAAGACATGGCTCATTTTAAACAACTCACCACCACCGCAAAACCAGGGCATCAAAATCTCGTCATCATGGGCCGAAAGACATGGGACTCTCTCCCTGAAAAATATCGCCCACTCCCCAATCGGCATAATATGGTGGTCTCAAAAAATACTGCTTATTCTATTTCAAAACCTGTATTAATAAGCCACAACCTTGAAACCACGCTCAAGTCGCCAGAAACACTCGTAACGACCCCTCCAATAGACGAAATATTTATCATCGGCGGCATGTCACTATATGAGCAAGCCATTACCCACCCTCTATGCAGCACCTTATACATCACCGTCGTTCATCATCGCTATGACTGCGACGCATTTTTTCCCAAGATTCCGGCCAGATTTACTCTCACAGATCATACCGAAACAATCGATCAGTCGATTTCCCTCTCTTTTAACACCTATAAAGTGCTCTCTTAAATTAAAAGGTTTATCTCGCCCAAAAGGTGGGAATGAATTAACATGAGGTATACATAAATCCATATTAAAAATTTAATCTCACCCACAAAAAAGAGAAAAAAATGAACATCATCGCAAGAAATATAGCGATATTCTTAACGGTCATTCTAGTAGGTATTTCGCCTTTATGGGCCGTTCCACATACCATACGATTAGACGTTATCGTTGCGACAAGCCAAGGTAAAATTACAGCCTCAAACAAAACAGTTACTGTAAGGATTTACCCTAACGACGATGTGAACGCCGAAGCAATATGGGAAGAAACTCATACCAATGTAACCCTTGTAAATGGCCGTCTAAGTCTATTGTTAGGAACAATAAATCCAACCGGGAACCCACTAAAACCATCCTATCTAGACCAAAACAATGAACCTCTAATTGGGATTATTATCGATAACAAAGAAGCGATCGTCCCAATGCTGGCTCAACCATTTGCATTTAAAGCCGATCGAGCAGGCACCGCCAACGCCGTTGAGTGGGCCAATGTGAAAAATAAACCTCTATTTGAAACCACGTTAGAAAACAAACTCAACTCTAGCCACATCATCAATAACACAGTGTTAAACGAAGACATCGCAGCCACCACTAAAATCGACTTCACAAAATTAAATATCTCAAAACAAAATATTATTTCATTAGGGATACCTTCTCAGGACACCAAGCTAACTGAAGCCCAAGTCGATACCTATGTCGCCAATAACGGCTATCTAACCACTGTCACCAACCTAAATATCCCATCAACCACCAAAATAGACTTCGCGAAATTAAATATTTCAACCGAAAATATTAGACCAATGGTCAGATCAATTACCTCCGACATCCAAGGTGGATCCGGTGGACTAAGTCAAACTGAAATTGTGAATTTAATTCGTACCAATACCATCATTGCAAATGTCTCCAACAGCCAAATTTCATCGACAGCCGCCATAGACTTCAGCAAACTAAACATCACCAAAGAAAATATAGAGGGCCTTAATCCGGTACTCTCTAATATTAAAGCAGCCTCGGTCACCACAGAAAAAATCGCAAATGCCGCCATTACGTCTGAAAAAATCGCAGCAAGCGCGATTTCAGGATCCAAAATAGCCGCCCAAACTATTACGACCGATAAATTATCCGATTACTTAATTACCACTAGCAAATTATCTCCAGCAGCAGTCAATACAAGTGCCATTGCCGACACCGCTATCACCACCGCCAAACTAGCGGATACCGCAGTCACCACTGCCAAAATCACAGATTTAGCCATTACAACCGCAAAACTAGACAATCTCGCTATCACCACCGCTAAAATCGCAACAGGGGCTGTCACCTACGGAAAACTAACATTAGCAGCAAGCGAAATCCCCTTTAGCAAATTAAATATCACCAAATCAGACATCGACGGATTAGGGATCAGCGCAACATCAATCGGTCTCAACACGATTTCATCAGCCAATATCATTAACAGCACGGTTATCACAGAAGACTTAGCCGACTCAGCAGTCACTGACACCAAATTAGCCGCCAACTCCGTCACAAACGCCAAAATACTCGATAAAGCCGTCACCAATGAAAAAATTATGACTAACGCAATCAGCACTGACAGCGTCCAAGATAGGGCCATTACGTACGCGAAATTAAATTTAAATGATGCAGAAATTCCATTTAGTAGAATCAAAATCGATGAAAGAGGAATCCCATTCGACAAACTCAATATCAGCAAAGCCCAGGTAGAAGACCTGGAAATTCAAGCAACAAGTATCGCCGATAACACCATTGAATCAGCAAAGCTAATTAATGGAGCCGTAATCAGCAGCAAAATCGCATTTGGTGCAGTGACTTCCGAAAAAATCGCAACAGCCACCATCACCTCTTCCGATTTGTCGGACAGCAGTGTGTCATCAGATAAAATTGCAACCAATGCGGTCTCCACACTAAAACTAGCCGACGCAGCAATCACGAGCGCCAAAATCACAGACCTCGCCATCACCACAGGCAAAATTAATAATGACGCCATCACCACTACAAAAATGGCCGATGGGGCAGTGACCTACGCAAAATTGACCTTATCCACCAATGAAGTACCATTTAATAAACTCAATATCAGTAAATCAAATATTGAAGGACTTGGCATCGAAGCCACCAGCATCGCTGACAACGCCATTTCAACCGGAAAATTACAGGCATTAAGTATCATCGAAGGTAAAATTGCAGATTCAGCAATCACCTCACTCAAAATTGCCAATGCAACAATAATCACAGAAGATTTAGCGGATAATGCAGTCACGACAGGTAAAATTAAAGATGGGGATATCGCGACAATCGACATCGCAGATTCGGCCATCACCAGCGATAAAATCATCACATCCGCCATCACCACAGATAAAATTAATACAGCCGCAATTACTACCGAAAAAATTGCCGATGGCGCCATCACTTTTGCCAAAGCCACCATTCAAGATAATGAGATTCCATTCGCCAAAGTCAGTATCACCAAAGCCAATATCGATGGATTAGGAATAGAAGCAACCAGCATCCAAAATAACACCATCAGTACCGCTAAATTAGTCGACTCAAGCGTCACTACAGATAAAATCCTGGATGGCACCATCGCCACCATCGATATCTCAAATAACGCAATCACTACAGATAAAATCGCCACCTCAGCCGTTGGCACCACAGACATCGCAGACAGCGCAGTTACCACCGGTAAAATCAAGGACGGCGCAGTCACTTACGCAAAACTAACCTTAGCCACAAGTGAAATCCCATTTAATAAAATAAGCATCACCAAATCCAATATCGAAGGCTTAGGTATCGAAGCCACCAGCATCGCAGACAACACCATTTCAACCTCAAAATTACAGGCATTAAGCATCACCACCGCTAAAATCGCAGACGACGCAGTGACCACAGACAAAATTGCAGACTTAGCCGTTACAACTGCATTAATAGGACCCGACGCCATTACTCCAGAAAAAATTGCGGATTTAGCAGTACAAGTTGAGCATTTAGCCGCAAACTCCGTCACCACAGCCAAAATCCTAGATGGGACTATCCTGACAGCCGACATCTCAGACACCGCCATCACCACTGGTAAAATTACAGACCTAGCGATCACTACCGGCAAATTGGCCCTCAACGCCGTTAACGTCGATAAAATAGCCAACAATGCGGTCACCAGCGCTAAAATCCTCAATGCAACTATTCTTGGAGAAGACCTTACAGACGGGACTTTAACCGTAACACAACTCGCAGATGGCGCAGTTACAACCGGTAAAATCTTAGACTTAACAATTGCAAACGCCGACATCGCAAGCAATGCCATTACCTCCAGAAACATCCTGGATGCCACTATCGGCACCAATGACATCGCAGACAATGCCATCACAACAGCCAAAATCGCAGCTTCAGCTGTTAACAGCGCCAAAATTACAGACCTCACCATTGCCACCATAGATATCGCAGACAGTGCCATCACCACCGCCAAAATCGCCACCTCAGCCGTTGGAACCACCGACATTGCAGACTTAGCAGTATCCGCCATTAAAATCGCAGCAGACGCCGTTACCACTGGTAAAATCGTAAATAGAACAATTTTAGCCGAAGACATTACCCTAGGCACTATTACCACAGCAGAAATCCTAAACGGAACCATCATTAATGAGGATCTCGCCGCAGGAAGTATCTCCTCCGACAAAATAGTCGATGGATCTATAACCTCAGATAAAATATTAAACGGTACAATTGTAAAAGATGACATTTCCAACGGGACTATTAATTATGCCAAACTTAATTTAGGACCATTAGACATTCCATTTAGCAAACTAAACATCACCTCTTCAGACATCTCAACCTTAGGTGTTCAGGCATCAGGTATCGCAAATAATGCCATCACTACGGGCAAAATCGCACCTTCAGCCGTGGAAACATCTGATATTAATGACTTAGCTGTAACAACCGGAAAAATCGCAGCCGATGCCATCACAACTGAAAAAATTGCAGTAGATACTATACTCGCAGAGGACATCGCAGACAGCGCTGTAGGAACTAGTGAAATTTTAAATGCAACGATTCTCACCGAAGACATCGCAGATAGCGCCATCACATCGGTTAAAATTGCCGACGACACTATCGTCAATGACGATATCAAAAACAGTACGATTACTTATAGCAAATTCAACTTAAGTGACGCAGTAATCCCCTTTGCCAAAGTCAATATAACCGCCGCCGATATCAATGGATTAGGAATCCAGGCAACCGCAATTGCCGACAATGCCATCACCACCAGTAAAATCGCAGCCTCCGCTGTAGAAACAAGCGACATCAACACCCTAGCCATCACCAATGACAAGATCGCAGCAGACGCTGTCACAACCGGGAAAATTGCAGCCGACACCATTCTCGCAGCAGATATCGCAACGGGTGCAGTCGCAACCGCAGAAATCTTAGACCTTACTATTCTCACAGAAGATATCGCCGCACTAGCGGTAACCAACGCTAAAATCGCTTTAAATGCCATTGGCAGTGACAGAATCATCAATGACTCTATCCTCACAGAGGACATCGCCGATAGCGCCATTAATTCAGCCAAAATTGCAAACTTAACGATTACCAATGAGGATATTGAAACCCTAACCATTACTTATGCAAAACTCAATCTAGCAGATGCAGTCGTCCCATTTGCAAAACTAAATATCACATCAGCCAATATCAATTCGCTAGGGATTACAGCCGTAGATATCAATAACGACACCATTACTTCGGCCAAGATTGTGAATGGCACGATCGCCAATGCAGACCTTGCCATAGACTCCATCACGTCCGAAAACATTGCAAGCAACGCCATCAACACAGCCAAGATTCTCGATGGCTCTATTAGAACAGAGGACTTAGCGAATATCTCAGTCACCACGATAAAAATAGCCGACAGCTCAGTCAATTCTGCCAAAATTTTAGATGGCACGATTAGCGGTACCGATATCGGAGCTACGGCCATCACCGGAGGCAATATCGCCAATGCCACAATCACATACGGCAAATTAGATTTGACACTCACCAAAATCCCATTTGCAGATTTGACCATCACCTCTGCAAATATTGCATCACTTGGGTTTACAGCAAATAATTTTCAAACCGCTTCTTGGACACAAGATGACAACTTATATATTGCAACCGATAAAATACGAGCCAGAAATGGAGAAAATCTCCAGTTATCAGATGATGCCGGAACTGGCATCACCGTCGAAGAAGGCGGCAACGTCGGGATTGCGACTACAGATCCCAGCTTTAATCTAGAAGTCACCGGAACTACTCGATTAAACGGTGCAGTTAAATTAGATAACCAAGTCTATAGTCCAGCATTAAGTTCAACCGATTCAACGTCAGTAAACTGGTCAACAGGCAACAGAAAGTTCATCACCTTAGCCAGTGGAAACGCTGAAATGACGTTTACAAACAATCCAAGCGGAGCGAGCACATTAACACTAATTATTAAACAAGACGCCACCGGAAGTAGAAACGTAGGTTTATGGCTGCCACCCACAGGCAGCAGTATTAAATGGCCAGGAGGAGTGATCCCCGAGTTAAGCACTGCAGCCAACGCAGTCGACATCATCACCTTCGTATTTGATGGTACAGACTACTACGGATTTGCAGCCTACGGATTCCAATAACACACAGCAAACTCATCCTGTCGACAGTTAAGGACAAAATAATGTACAACAAGTCCATGCAAGCAAAAAAATGGTTTCTGAAAATGGGGTTATTCTGCATAGCGATCTGGATCAATTCGGCATGCCTAATCCACGCAACCCCCTACCGTACCGTCGCCAATGGAGGATTAGCCAGTTACACCCAAACCGGATCCATCGTTGCAGACGATACAGCCACGCTCGCCAGTCTCGGGTTCACCATTAATTTTTTTGGCACTAATCAAACCCAACTTTATATCAACAGTAACGCAACAATAGGCAGCGCAGGGTACAGCGCGTATACCGTAACCGATTTGACAATCGACAACAACCTAGCCTTACTCGCAGTTTTCCACGCTGACTGGGATTCGCGCTTTGGAAATCCAATTACATATGGAACGGCCACAATTGACGGAAAAAATGCATTTGTGGTCAATTGGGACAACGTCCGACAATTTAATAATACGAAGACAAACACCGTACAACTCGTCATCATCGATAGATCAGACACTGGGGCAGGTAACTTTGATGCGGAATACAATTACACAAATATCACCTGGGATAGTGGGAAGGCATTTATCGGATATCTATCTGGTTTAAGAGATAATACAAAATGGAAATTTAGCGGAAGTCTAGCCAGTGGGGCGTTTTTCAATACCGGACCCGTTCCATTAATCCGTGTCAGAACGACTGGTGGACACCCAGCAGGACGTATCCTACTACAATCTAGAGGGGGAATAATGACGCCTCCCAACTCAACCTTACTCCCCGCTATCTATTCACCAATTCTGAGTGGCCCCAATACCAGCACTAGCTATGACACTTTTAGCTTACCCTTAATTGATACCAGCATCATTGTGTCTAAAGACGGCTATGAACCCGTATTTGGAGATTCATTTCAAATCCTAAACAATGTCAATGGAGGTAGCGCCTCAGGTATGACATTGCCTACGCTAGGCGTCGGATTATGCTGGGATTTAACAACCCTATTTTCAGACGGAAAAATCAAAATCATTAAATCTCCAATTAGCCTATACACCCCAAATGTTTGGCTAGATGCAAGCGATACAGGCTCGCTTAACACCTCCAATACAAATGTCATTAAATGGTACGATAAAACCGGCAATAATAATCACGCCACTCAAACGACATCCGCAAGTCAACCCACCTATGTCACAAACGTCGTTAACAGCAAGCCTGTATTACGATTTGACGGCGCTAATGACTGCCTAAGCTTTGCCACACAATTATTTGCAGGCTCAGGTGCGCGCACAATCATTGCCGTCATCAAGCGAAACAACGCAAATTCAGCACCAATTTACGCAGATAACACCGGCGGAGCCCAAACATTTGGGTTCGAGGGATCCACTCTATGGTATGGAACAAACGGAAGTACGAGCCAAGGATATACAGACTTAACTTCAAGCTCCGTATTTAGGGTCGCAATGATTTCAATTGATACCAGCCAGCCCATTTTAAAATTTACGGTTAACAGTAACGGAGTCAGCCTAAGAAGTGGCGATAGCTTTGGTGCTGCACTCAATACCAGCAGCTCAGGCACTTCAAGTATTGGCCGAACCACATCAGGATTCTCGTTTTTAAATGGAGATATCGCCGAAATACTTATGTATCAACGAAAACTAAAACCATGGGAAATTGACAAAATTACCCGCTACTACCGAGAAAAATATAAAATTCCTGGCACAGAAACCACATTCCATCCGCTACTATTTTAATCAAACAAAGAGACCGAGAAAATCTGATGAAATACAGCTATGATAAAAGTATGATGAAAATAAAAAATGATGATATTAAATTTTTACTTAAACTTTTTCTATTTAGCCTAATTTTATTTTGTCAGGCAGGCCGGCTGATTCATGCAGAAGCAATCCGCACAGTAGCAAATGGAGGATTAACCTCCTTTTCACAACACGGGACATTAATAGACTGGTTAGCACCCTCCTTTAAGTTGGGTTACACCAATATAGGGTTTACCATCAATCTTTTTGGCACAAACACCTCAGCAATGTGGATGCGCCCACAAGGGTATATTTCTCCAGTACACTCTAATTACAGTTGGGAGTATACGGATTATTACACCGCCAACGTAACCCCTACACTCAGCCCATTTGAAGGAGAATGGGATACAGCCCCTAACCCCGCACCCTATGGGACGGCAGTAATAAACGACCGACCAGCCTTTGTTATGAGCTGGTTAAATATTGGCGGGCAATCCGAAAATTCAAATAGAGGTAGTTTTCAACTCGTTTTAATTGACCGAAGCGACACCGGAAATGGCAATTTTGATATGGAATTCAATTATGGGTCAATAAACCTTCGTAGTTATCGATCCAACAAGGCGTTTATAGGCTACACCTCCGGAAACGGTGACGGTGTAAAATGGAAATTACCTGGCTCAGGCATAGAAAACCAATTTAGAGACGCAGACCCAAAAGCAATCTACAGATACCGAAACACCGACCCCGACAAAGCCCTCACCGGCAGACTCGTCTTCGAATCCCGCAACGGGGTCATGAGCACCCCAACTTATACAACCGCCAACTATATCCTCCCAACCACGGTCACAATCAATATCACTGCAGCAAACACAGTAACGTTATTTAGTCTGGGGCAACTCAATGTCAGCACTAAAAATCTATTAATCCAAACATCAGCTTATACACCAGCAAGAAATGAGACTTTCCGCCTACTCAACTACGGAAGCGGACAATTTTCAAATATTACACTCCCACCCCTAGGCAATGGCGCCTCATGGGACCTGAGCGAACTTTATACAAAAGGCACTTTCAAAGTCATTAAATCACCAGATAAATTAAGTCTCTTTAGGCCCTAGGTCTGGCTAGACGCAAGCGATACAGGATCACTAAAACTCAACGGAAGCACCGTCGAAAAATGGGTTGACAAATCCGGCAATAATAATCACGCCACTCAAACGACATCCGCAAGTCAACCCACCTATGTCACCAATATTATTTTTGCCACACAATTATTTGCAGGCTCAGGTGCGCGCACAATCATCGCAGTCATGAAGCGAAACAACGCAAATTCAGCTCCAATTTAAGAAGTGGCAATAGCTTTGGTGCTGCACTCAATACCAGCGGCTCAGGCACTTCAAGCATTGGCCGAAATACTTATGTATCAACGAAAACTAAAACCATGGGAAATTGCGAGAGAAATAAATCAATGTTAAAATGCATTCATGTTCTCAAGATTCACAGAAAAAGCAATACAAGCCATTATGCTGGCACAAGAAGAAGCCAAAAAATTTCACCACAGCTATGTCGGGACTGAACACATTGTCTTTGGAATCCTAGGCGAAGGCGATAACGTCGTCATTAAAACGATGAAAGAAATGGGTTTTACACCCGAAGCCATTCGCGCCGCACTCGAAGAACGCTTGGAGTTTGGCGGTAGCACTTCGGAATACGGCAACATCCCATTCACACAACAAGCCAAACAAGTCCTTACCAATGCATGGGACGAAGCCAGAAAGCTAGGCCACAACTACGTCAACGTTGAACACTTATTCTTATCTATTTTCAGAGACCCCTCCAGTATCGCCACTCGCGTACTCACCGAAATGGGCCTTAGTGTTCAAGCGTTTAAAGAAGGCTTATTTAAACAACTCGGTAACAAAGTTACCTTTGAAAACCAACAAAAAGCAGAAATTCCAACTCCTACCCTCGACCTGTTTGGACGAGACCTCACGTGGTTAGCCAAGGAAGGCAAATTAGACCCCGTCATCGGGCGTGAAAGAGAAATCGAAAGAATCATCCAAATTTTATGCAGACGGACTAAAAATAATCCTGTTCTTACTGGAGAACCAGGCGTTGGTAAAACTGCGATCATCGAAGGGTTAGCCCAACGAATTATCAAAAGAGAACTCCCAGAAAGGCTCCAATCCAAACGGGTGATTACACTGGATTTAGGATTATTAGTCGCTGGTACAAAATACCGTGGCGAATTTGAAGACCGTGTCAAAAAAGTCATGGAAGAAGTCCGAAAGGCCGAAAACGTCATCCTCTTCATCGACGAGCTTCACACCATCATCGGTACAGGCGGATCTGAAGGAAGCCTGGATGCCGCAAATCTCTTTAAACCCGCACTCGCACGCGGCGAACTACAATGCATCGGAGCAACCACTCTAGATGAATACCGAAAACATATCGAAGGCGACGGTGCATTAGAACGTAGGTTCCAACCCGTCATTATCGAAGAGCCATCTCAACAAGACACCTTCTTAATCCTAAAAGGGATTAAAAAACGCTACGAAGACTTTCATAAAGTCACGATCACAGAATCCGCACTTCATACAGCGGTTGAAATGTCATCTCGCTATATCACCGAGCGCTTTTTACCTGATAAAGCCGTCGATTTAGTCGATGAAGCCGCTGCAAAAGTCATGCTCAAATCCTCTGGATTAAGTGGAGAAAGCAAAGCGTTGCAAGTGGAATTTGAAGCGATGTTTAAAGATTTAGAAACCGCTCAACTCCAAAATGACAAAGACATGGTTGATCTTCTTGAAAAAAGAATCGAACTCACTCAGAAAAAATTAAAAGATCTTCCACAAGACAACCAAGCCTATATCTCCAGAACCGTAACACCTCACATGATTGCAGAAGTAGTTGCAATGGCCACCGGCATCCCTGTCATTCAAGTCACGCAAGAAGAATCCGAACAACTATTAAGATTAGAAGCCGATCTCACTTCCAGAATCAAAGGGCAGCCAGAAGCAATTTCAGCTCTCACCCGAGCCGTTAAACGCTCCAAAATGGGATTGAAAGATCCAAAACGGCCTTCAGGATCGTTCTTATTCCTCGGGCCAACCGGTGTCGGTAAATCTGAACTGGCAAAAACACTAGCAAAACAACTATTTGGCTCCGAAGACGCCATGGTCCGCATCGACATGTCCGAATATATGGAAAAACACACCGTCTCAAGACTCGTCGGCTCCCCTCCAGGATATGTCGGGTACAACGAAGGCGGTCAATTAAGCGAGCCGGTTCGTCGTAAACCCTATTGCCTAGTCCTATTAGATGAAATTGAAAAAGCATCCCCGGATGTCCTCAATGTTCTATTGCAAGTATTAGACGACGGTAAGCTCACAGATGCCTCCGGCCGAGTGGTTAATTTTAAAAACACCATTATCGTTATGACCTCCAATATCGGAAGCCAGTTTATCGAAAGAGAAACTTCTTTTGGATTTATGTCCAATGCCGCGCAAGAAGGTAAAACCTACGAAAACCTCAAAGTAAAATTGATGGACGAACTAAGACGTGCATTTAAACCCGAGTTTATTAACCGGATTGATGACATCGTCGTCTTTAAATCACTCACCAAAGAAACCATCCGAACCATTATCAACATTATGGCGAAAGACCTTGAAGAACGATTACTAGAACGTAATATCCGCATCAAATTATCCGAAGATGTGAAAGACTTTTTAGCAGATAAAGGGTTCGATCAAAAAAATGGAGCCCGACCTCTCAAGCGTGCGCTCCAGGAGCATTTTGAAGACCAGCTTGCAGACCACCTCCTCAAAAGAGGTACACGGTCTGATGTATCCGTATCCGCCACGATGAATAAAGGGAAAATCCAATTTTCAATCCGGACGATTAAACCTTCATTAAAGCCACTATCCACTTTAAGCGAAGGCCCCTCAAGCATGAAGCCGAAATCAGGATCTCCTAAACTAATTTCGAGTGCGCAAGCTTAGCATTCAATTTGTCTGTGCCGAATGCCAAACTCACTACCCCAGATGGCAAGGGCAATGCACTGACTGCTTAGCGTGGAACACATTAACCGAAACCGTTGAAGAAAGGTCATCCCCAAAACAAGGTATTGAAGCCTACAGTACCCCAATAAAACTCAAAGACATTACCCCAAAACCATCCATCATTTCGCCAACCAGACTCAGTGAAGTGGATCGCGTTTTAGGCGGAGGCATTGTCCAGGGGTCAGCCATCCTCATTGGTGGAGAACCTGGTATCGGCAAATCGACGCTCACACTCCAAATGGCTCATATTTTTGCCTCCGAAGGTAAAACCGTCCTCTATGTCTCGGGAGAAGAATCTCTCGATCAGCTAAGTCTCAGATCCAATCGATTAGACACCCATGATGACTCTATTTTTGTCATGCATGAGCAAAATTTAAGCGGTGTTATTGCCGCCATCAAAAGTATTAGACCCGATTTAGTCATTATCGATTCGATCCAGGTAATGAGTACCCCGACACTCAACTCCGTCGCTGGTAGCGTTACACAAGTAAGAGAATGCGCTCAGGAACTGATTTCCCTCATCAAAACCATCAATACGACCCTTCTCCTTGTTGGCCACATCACCAAAGATGGCAGCCTCGCAGGCCCAAAAGTACTTGAGCATATTGTCGACGTAATTTTGGCCATGGAAGGTCAAAAAGACAAATCCTACCGACTATTACGCTGCCTCAAAAATAGATATGGAAGCACCCAGGAATTGGGGCTTTTGGACATGACTCAAGAGGGCCTAAAAAGCATTCAAGATGCTACCGCCATGTTTATTGATGAAGGCGCACTCAATCGCCCAGGCTCCGTCATTACCCCCGTTTGTGAAGGCTCTCGGGTATTATTGGTCGAAATCCAAGCCCTTGTTGTGGACTCTGGATATGGCATCGCCAAGCGTACTTTTTTAGGCGTCGACCCTAATCGGGCCAATGTCATGATTGCCGCCATGGATAAACTTTTAAATCTCAAACTCATGTCCAAAGATATATTTATTTCGATTATTGGGGGCCTCAAATTTTCAGATCCATCGATCGATTTGGCCATGGTCACCGCTATTTTATCGTCATTAACTGACACTCCCGTCGGGTCTAAAGTCGCCGTTTTTGGAGAAGTGGGTCTCACCGGTGAAATCAGGGCTACTCCCAATGCCGAGAAACGCATTGCTGAGCTAGAAAAAATCGGCTTCACCACTGTCTATTATCCTCAAAAAAATACTATCAAATATACCCCCACTACTCTAAAAATCGTCCCGGTGTCCGACATTCAAAGCATCCCTCTTTACACTTAAAATCTGCTACACTATTAAAGTACAATCTCCTGGGGGAAATCTGAATCGAAATGAATACACCCGAAAACCGGGCAAAAACGCTCGAAAACATTGTTAAGCGCCTCAAAAATGAGGAAACCCGCTGGGACGCCATTCTTCAGCTCAAAGTCATTAAAGATCATGCCTGGGTAGATGACTTAGTCAAATTACTCTCCAACGAAGACTGGGTCATTAGATGGTGCGTCGCAGAAAAACTAGGTGAACTTGGCCATACCCGCGCCATTCATCCCCTCATTGCGTTATTATCTGATCGCGATTTTCATGTGCGAAAAAACGCCGCCAAAGCCCTTATCCGCTTCGGCAGCAAAATGGTACCCGTACTCGCCCGATATTTTGGCTCTCCCAACCCCGTGATTCGGTCCCAAGTCCAACAAATTCTAGTCAGCGTTGGGCCCAAAATCATCCCTGATCTCGAAGCCGCACTCGAAGACGAAGGCTGGGTAGTAAGCAACCGCATCATCGATGTCATCTGGCGTCTGGGCGGAGAAAACGCCGAAACGGCCATTATACGCGGGATTTCAAATATCCAAATCCAGGACCATGCCATCATTTTACTAGGAATGATGAAATCAAAACGCGCCATCCCTCATCTTATGAAAGTATTCAATAAACCCAATTTACGCCGGCTAGTCGTCTACTCACTCTTTCGGATTGGAGAAGAAGAAGCTTATCCGGTCATCGTAAATGCCCTATTAAGCAATTCCACCAGCATCACCACGCTGACCACCCAGATCATCCAAAAAATCGGCATCCCTATCCTCAAACACCTGGCCCAAGCCATCCCCAACGCCGGCCCAAAAAAGAAGTCCGTCATCGCCCTCATGCTCAAAATCGACTCCACAAAAGCCTTAGCCATCCTAAGTAAAATGGCCAGCACCTACCCCGAAATCAAAACCCTCACCACCCAAATCACCCACCCCTCTCAGGATCCAGATAGCCCTAAAGGCGGATTTTTGTCGAAATTAGGGTTTTAAACTCTCCTAAAGTCTCTTCAGTTTCTACAATTTCCGATAAAAACTCATGTTCGGTAAAATATACTGTGGCCTTATACCTAAGTCGCCCAGGATACATCGTCATGGCGAGCAATAAATAGAGTTTCATTTGATGAAGATACTCTTCAGAAAGAGGATTCTCCCGATCGAGAGACGCCGCCGTTTTAAAATCAACGACTCTCACTTCAGAATCCGTCACAACAAGGCCATCAAATCGCCCTTCAAGCAGGACAGTAACTCCAGAGGGTAATAGAAGCGTCATCGAAACAGGATGCTCAAATTGAGCATGAGGGTCCTTAAGTTGAAGACATAGGTCCGAAGCCCAATATTTCTCAATGGAACTAAGCAATCGCGTGGCCGTTTTATCCCAAAGTTGGGCATTACCGCCAACCGCCCTTAGCTCTGCAATCACCCACTCACGGCTAGGGATTACCCCCATCATATGCCCACGATAATAAACGCGGTGGAGCAAAGTCCCATACAACTCTGCAGAAATAGTCGGTGTTACCCCTAAATCCGGGGCAATGCGAAATTGAGACTGGCCGACCATCATGGCCACCGTCTCGGAAACCGTTAATGGCAGCACAACCGATAACTTCCCTGAAATATCACGACCCGTCTCGATAAGCTGAGGCGTCCGAGAGCTTCTTTCAACTGGAAGCGCCTGAAAGGAGGCTCCAGCGCGACTATAAAACTGAGGACAATCATCAACACCGGATTGAAGTAAAAACGCCGCATACGAGTTAAGAGGGCCTTCTCGGTCAGGCATTTTCTCAGAGAAAAAATAAAGACCTTGCTTGGCACGGGTACAGGCCACATAAAAAAGTTTTTTTTCATCTTCAATCGTTTGATCGGCCAAGGCTTGGACACAGTTCTCGCGAAACACACTCTTCGACTTTGATGAGGGAGACTGCAAGCAAAGCCCCCATTCCTTGGAATATAAAACCCGATCACCCGCTTTTCGGAATTTTTGATGACAATACGGCATCACCACCACAGGGAATTCGAGCCCTTTGCTGGCATGGATCGTCATAATCTGAACGACCCCTTGCGGGAGTTGAGACATAGATAACGGAAGCGACGCCGACTCTTTGACCCCATCTTCTAAAAACTGGACACAGGTGGGAAGCGACATTGATTTAGACTCAAACTCTGAAAACTGACGATGAAGCTGAGTAAATACTGGTAATTGCTCACAAGCATCTTCTGAAATAAATACCCGAGTAATCGCCCGTAAAATCCCAGGTAGCGACTCGATGGCCGACCGCTCCACCAAATGCCTACTTTCGCGAATTAGACTTAATATCCGAGGCCGGTCGACCCCTTCAGAGTCATCTAACTCCAAAATTAATTTTTCAAGCTGAGTTAAAAATAAATCCTGTGGATATCTCTGCCGCGCAGCCATTAAGATATGATGTCCAACCCCCACCCTCGCATACGAAAATACCGCATACCAGCTCAAATAGTCCGAGCCATCCAATAAGGCCTTGAGCACATTCAACCCCCAAACCGCATCATCCTGTTGGTAAAATCCAGGTATCGAATGAATCACCGCAGGAACTCCCGCCACTTCCAACGCCAATTTAAGCGCCGGCGCATGAGCATATCCTCTCAGTAAAACCGCAATATCATGAGGCTTTAACTGAGAACTTAAAGTAAGAAGTGACGCAATATGATCGGCCACAGCCAATTCATGCAAATCACCGGTGACAAACGACGACACCGGCCAATCCCCCGCTTCCCGATATGGAACCAAGTGATGATAAGGCGTCACCTGACTCCCCAACGTTTCAAATAACGGCTCAAACACGGCATTCACATGCGCCACCACATGGGCATCTGAGCGAAAATTATCCGCCAAAATCACCACATCACTATCACTTCTCTCCTGAAATTGCTTTTGAACCTGAAGAAACAAGGCGGCATCCGCGCCTCTAAATCCATAAATTGACTGCTTCACATCCCCAACCACAAATAAATTAGCGGGAGAACTAGCCGTTGAATCCGAAAATCCAGACAGTAATTCCACCAATCGCCATTGGGTTGGATCGGTATCCTGAAACTCGTCCACCATCATAAACCGAATCCGTGATCGCATTTCTATCAACACCTGTGGACAACTTGTTAATAACTCGACTGAAAAGGAAATCGCATCATCAAAATCCAAGGCCCCAAACTGCCGTTTTAAGCGAGAAAACTCCTCAGATGCCACCTCAAAAATAGATGCGAGCGCCGAGGAAATTTTGACAGCCGCCTGTGTATAAGTCCGATCTTCAGCAGAAGAAATCAAGTCCAATCGATGCGGCCAATCCTCCCTTGTAAGAGGTTTCCATTGAGGATGCGCAAACAATTCCATTAAATCCGTCCGAAGCGATTTGACCGATGCTTCGGCCAAATACTGCCTTAGTGACGTCATTAAAGGCTGATCAGGACTCGATGTACTCACGCCCAACATCGTATCCACACTTTGGGTAATAAGAGCACGACGCTCAATCTCATCCACAATCCGAAATCCAGGATCAATCCCAATCCAATATCCAAATTCTCTCAAAATCTCGATCGCATACGAGTGAATCGTAGAAATCGCCGCTCGACTCATCACCGCCGGAATCCGGTCAGGAAATCTCATCACCCGATGTCGCATTTCCGCCGCCGCTTTTTGAGAAAACGTAAACGCCACCACTTCAGACATATCTAACTGCGAATTAGCCTCAAAAATCGATAAATATCTCTCCACCAAAATGGTAGTTTTGCCAGAGCCAGCCCCCGCTTCGACAAAAATATGACGATCCAAATACAGCGCTTTTTGTTGGGAGAGGGTAAAAGAGGTCATCTACTTACCTCCAAACCGGCGAGAATACCCACATACCAATACATAATCGCAATATCGACACACTTCCGGCCTCTGAGCATGAACATGCGCCAAATCATTATGAAGGTCTGTCGAAAAGTATCCTGATTTTAAAAGCAAATAAATCCGACTCATCGTCTCCACTAAGCGAGGATAATACGTCTCATCCAACTTGGCTGGCCGCTTTCGACCCAAGTCAAATAAGGTCCGCCCATACTCCGTCACCGCCACAATATGCCGCCCTAAATCATGGGGATTTCGCACCTGATAAATAATGCCCGCCACACACTGAGCCTCGGGCATCATTTTACCAATAACCCATTGATACACAGGTAACTGCAATGTCCTAAATTGCTCCATGTCCACAGGAGCTGGAAACGATTTACCCGTTTTATAATCCAATACGGCCACGGTTCGCCTCGCTGTATCCGCAAGAACCGCATCAATTTTCCCAGACAACTTAAGCACACTGCCATCAGAAAGTGTCATTTCAATATTTTTAAATTCATATTCAAGCATCATCGGAGAAAGCGAAATCGGATGCCGTTCTTCAACCGCTAAAAACGCAGCCAACACCCCTTGTTGAATCTCATTACCAAACAACAAATCCCGCTTAATCGACCAATAAAAAGTCGGCTGACTCACTTCATCAAAAACCTCTTTCGCAATCTCAAACAACAACTCCCGATTATGGCCATTTTTTTGACGAATTAATTCTTCGTAATATTTCTGAAAAATCGAATGAATCAATTGCCCCCAAATCGACGCTTGAACATCTTCCGAAGCAGCCTCAATCGGCACCGCCTTCAATACATATTTCAAATAATATCGAAATGGGCACGCCTGATACGTTTCAAGCGAGGTCACCGACATCGACCGCTCCGCCACAGATCCAGCCGCCAACCGAACCGGCAACGGAGCCAATCGCGCCTGCGCCTTAATCGGCATAAATTCATTCATCACCTTAGGCGTCGCATCCCATCCCAAATACCCAAAAACACGATTTAAAATCTCAGACGCAGTGCCTGTATAACTCACAACTCGAGTGGATTTCCCCATTAATAACCATGCGGCAAGCCCAGTCATCGCCACATCTTCCTGACTCTGAATCGACGGCCACTTCAAGCGAGAATACAAAGACACCGGGCAAAAAATCGTCTGGGTTACTCGCTTAGGCAACGCAGCCTCAGAAACGCCCATCACCCATACCCACTGCCATTCCCCAATCGGAAACTGGCCAATATCCATCACAGAAGCCCCAATACTCGGTCCTTCCGAATAGGGCGTCACCACCGATCGAAACGCATCCTGAAGAACGCTATAAAAAAAAGAAAGGTCAAATGAGCTCAAAGATCCAGAATTCGGCGTCGAAAAATGCCCGCAAACCTGATCAAAAAAAGACAATGTCTCCATAAATTCCGTCATCAACTGACGAGAAGAATCCATGTCCAAAGGTCGGCTCATCATCCCCCCAAACCATTTCTGAATCGTAGTCACCATCACCTGATAAACCATTTGGGCCGAGTTCGCCTGACGAAGCTGCTCCAAGACGATCACTAACTGATCAAAAAACAATGCGGCCTTCTGAGTTAATTCGATATCTTGCTGGTTAAATTCCATATAAGACGCAAGTGCAAATCGCCACTGATCCACACCCGGCTGAATATTAAACTGATTGGCCAGCGACGAAAAAAACGGCCTAAAATGAGCATACCCATCCGAAAAATTCCAAATCGGTATCGTAAGCAAGGCCATAAATCGCCGATGATCAAAGGTGCCCACAGACAACCCAATCATCACCGTCAAAAATTCACCCAACAAGGTATCGCCCACACGCCGAGACGCATGAGAAGCCACCTGAAAGCCTTCAGACTTAAGCCGCTCTTCAATCAAAGCGCGACGCTGCCCCACATCCACAACACATAATTGAGCCATCGCCATCTCGCCATGCTCATTCACCAATTGCCGACAAAAGGCCACTAGCCCATCCAGCTCATCTTCCAAAGAAGAATATTCCCAAACCGTAGGGGCGTATTGCATACGCCCACGCCCAACTTCCGCATCCGCCAAAACACCCGCAAATCTGCGCACAAAACAAGGCGATTTCTCCACAAATTCCACACCATCTCGCCCGGCCTGATAACACCAATTTTCAAGTTCAAACGGAATAACCGCCATCGACATCGACGCCGCTTCAAAAATCACATTCAATCGAGTCTCATCTCGCACCGTCGGCTGTTCAAATCCAAATAGCACCACCGTCTTAGACTGAAGTGCATCATGAATTAATTTCAAAATCCCTTCAGACTCCGATGCACTTTCCAAACACCCATACTGCCGAAGTTCCCACAGTAAATGCCTAACCAAGCCCACACAAGACTCCGCATATTCAACTCCAGCCGGATGCCCTTGAATATACGCCTGTTCATCAAATCCATGCCGATCAATCAACCGCAAAAACCGGTCTAATTGAGCAGAAAATCCAGAAAATCGACGCACATCCTTAAACCAATCCGTTGATTTAACAGGATACGAAGCCACCGCCTGACGCAAATACACCGACCGAAATGATCCTTTCACCAAAGAAGGCTCGGGCGAAAGCCGTCTCCAAAAATCATCCAAAGTCTCAATACGTGGACATGCCCCAGTCACAATCGGCACCACCAATCGCTTCGCCATCTCCACATCGGCTGAAGTCCTGCACAAAATTAGCACCTCCGCCGCAGAATGCCTCACCGCTGCCTCAAAAACAGGCCAAAACAACGGACATTTAGAAAGAGGTCCTAATGGGGTGTATAGATAAACGGATGACATAGGCGCTACTAAACCATTTTACACAATAAAAATCGATAAAATCGTCATATCATCTTTACCCGTTTGACAGTTTTCAATCACTTTACCCGCCAGATAATCGGCAATATCTTTTTTGCTTTTAGGTCTCGCTTTAAGCCACTTCTCAATATGATCATAATGGTAGGCATAATCTGCACTCCCATCTTCACCTTCCACCTCATCAAATGGAATCAATGGGCTCCCATCCAAAAGCTTATGGTCAAAAAACCCATCGGTATACCCCAGCAAAATATCTCGCTCTGTCAGTTGAAATGCTGTCGCGGTATAAGTCTCATCTTCATACATTCCTAAAGGGCCGCCGTCATTATTAACGCGTACCATAGTGCTATCATCCATATGGTAAACCAGCGGAGCTTCTCCACCGGCACTAGAAACCATCAGCTGTCGCGTTTTAAGATTAATGACCATATAAGTTCCAGTAATCATTTTTTGAATGCGCGGCTCTTTAAAAAACAGGTTATTAAGAATCCCCATCATGGCAGCAGGATCAGTCAGAGGATACCGGTCAGGATGATTAAACACATCATCCAGCACCTTGGCGATAATCCCAGTCATCAATGCTGCCGGTGCCCCATGTCCCGCCGCATCCAAAATCAAAGCCACCAGAAAATCACCCACCACAAGCGTAATCCGATAATAATCCCCCGAGATATAGTCCGAAGGGCGGTAACTCACAAACAACTTAAAATAATCACTTTCAGGAAGCTTAGGCTGCAAAATCTGCTGTTGAACCTGAGCCCCCTGCTTAAGCAACTTTTCCTGCCGCTCCTTCTCAATAATCGAAATTCGATCCTGCTCGATTTTAGACGCTTGCGCCTGAATCGTCCGGAGTTTTTCTTGCTCCCTTATGAGAGCTTCTTCTTTTTCCTTTTTTTCTTGAGTAAGTTTAGTAAGAGATTCTTGCAAATGAGTTAATAGATGTTTTTGACTTTCAAGAGATACCTTTTGTACATCTATAAGGTGATCAACTGTTTCCTTGGCTTTCAGGGCTTCACGACAGTGTAATTCAGCTTTTCTAGTTTCAATTTCCAACTCGATATTTTTTTTAATTATCTTTTGCTGACCTTGTTCATGTGCACGGGCAAATAAAAGCATGCTTAAGCCCGTTATCAAAAAAGTAACAGTGATAAGAGTTAATTTTAATAAAATAATATAAAAGCCATTGAGCGGGGTTGGGGTGAAAAGTTTATATTGCGATAATTCAAGTAAGGCAAAGCAACTACATGGAATTAAAAAAGCACCTCCGGCTTTTACCCTCTCAATTTCAACATTAAATAATGAGAAAGCTGCTGCGGAAAGAGAAAATAAAACGTATTGAATGCCCGCTTTCTCACCAAAACAGGAGGCATAAAAAACACATCCAATTCCAACACAAAGCATGATTCCATACCTCGATATTGTTTTAAAACACAAGATATTCAGTGCGATACAGGATAGCAAGATACCGTCTATCAAAATAACGACTAGAGCTTGGCCAGGTAAATTTAAGTATGAAAATATAAAAAAATAAGGAAAGGCAAACAGTCCAAATACAAGTGCCATTTGATTTGCTAGGACATACCTACGATCAAATTTATCATTTATAAAAAAATGTTTTTTAATAAACTGATACATAGGCCCCCACATTTACGGAATTATTTATATCTAACCGTTCCCAAAGACCAGTCCAAGTTGCCTCTGATCCAAGATTCTATCAATTCAATAGCATTTGGATATTTTTCTTTGAAATGAAGACAGTGCTGCTGAAACTGCCAAACTTCATTATCCTGAGTGACAATCGCCTTAACAAGCGCGGAAGGTAAGGTTAATTGATCTTGATTTTCATATACTACGACAATATTTTCATGAACACCATCTTTTTTTTCTTTTTTTAGGGAAAATATGTCATTTGTAAAACATATCGAATTGCAACTTTTTTTAATAGCCGTCAAAAATCCCGGAGATTTTCGATCCTCTTTTGAAATAGAGATATCTCTTAAAATAAATCCAATTTCATATGTAGGGATGACAGCGCTAGTAAAATATCGCCAATTCTCATAATCAAGTACTGTCGGTACAGTGCCACTCTTCCTATTTTCTGCCTCCCAAATATTTGCTTGAAAATACTGATCCAGACTTTCAATAAAATCACTAATATCATTATTTTTTGATATCAAAATTAACTGATTTAGAATTTCCAGCATTGATTTACATAAAGCTGCAATTAATGGAAATTCCTTAATTACCTGAGTATCGACACTTGGAGTAATTCCATATTTTAAAACTAATTTTAAGACATCGTTCATCGCTTTGATTTTTTCTGGGTCATTACAAAGCGGCGAATTGGGATCATCCCTAAAATCATCATGGCAAAATAACCAAGCTACAAATTCAGATACCAATTTAAGTTGATCAGCGGTTTCTGACCGATAAGTAAATGCGCAAAGCCGAGCAAAATCTGCTTTAATAAATTTTTGATATTCTTTAGAGTCCGCTTTGAGGAGATTTTTTTCAAGAACCCAAGTTTTAATATGCTCTCTTGCGGTTTCATAATTTGGGTTAATACCATTAGAAAATGGACAATACAACGTACCAGCCAAAGGAACTCCTTCAACCTGACCTAAGTCAAATGGAATCGAATGTTCTGGATTTCCTTTAGGTTTTTCAGCTTTATGGGGCATAGAAAGGCTAGAAATAACTTTAAACTTTATAAAGAAATGGCCGGAATATATAGGAAATGACAGTAAGTTAGAAGAATTTCTATGTGGATGGTTAAGTATCATATGGGTGGGATCTACTTTTTCAACTTTGATATTTCGCTATTATCAGTAGTGTACCTTTCTTTCTGTAAAATTGGATTTTGAGAGAAATCCATAAAGGCCACAAAACCGTAAGGATAAGTCAGAGTCAAGACCGACCGAGAGGTCGCCCGCTAGGGTTCAGTCTTGACGCTGACTTATCTGGAGGTTAACAAA
>CAMCZW010000011.1 GCA_945888435.1 bacterium UBP8_UBA817 | reverse complement strand
AGGTGAGTAATGTCACGGTCTTGTATTGGATTCGAAACTTTGGAAAATCCGTGAAATCTTATGTTCAAACGGGTAGTCGCGGTCAAAAAGCCTTTAAAACTCTCTTAAGGCAACTCCAGAAATATCCCATCAAAAACTATGCAACCGATGCGTGGAAAATTTACGAGCCTTACAGTAAAAAAAGCATAATTATGCTTGAAAGATGCGATGGTAAGTGGGCGGAAATATAAGTAAGACTAAGTAAAAATAAGGTCAACTTTCACAATAAAAAATAAATTCATTCCATCACAGAAGTTTGATAGAATAAAATTCAAATAAAAATGAACATAAAAAGGGCCTCTTGTGACTAAAGAATTACACCCCATCGAATCACAGTTTTTGATCTACACCTCTCCAAAAGGCGAAGTAAAAATTGATGTTATATTTCAAGACGAAACCATCTGGCTTTCCCAAAAAAAGATGGCCGAGCTTTTTGGTGTCGATCGAACAGTGATCACTAAACACCTTAAAAATATCTTTCTTGAGGCTGAATTAATTGAAAATTCAGTTAGTGCAATTTTTGCACATACTGCCGAAGACGGAAAAACCTATCAAACCAATTTCTACAATCTAGACGCCATCATCGCAGTCGGCTACCGAGTCAATTCCTACGAAGCCACCCAATTCCGAATTTGGGCCACTCAAACTCTCAAAGAATTCATCATCAAAGGTTTCGCCTTAGATGATTCTCGCCTCAAAAATGGCACTCACTTTGGCAAAGACTACTTCCGAGAACTACTAGAACGTATCCGTGCCATCCGTGCAAGTGAGCGACGGGTTTACCAACAAATCACCGATATTTTCGCCCAATGCAGCATCGATTACGATAAAAACTCCGATATCACTCAAAATTTTTATGCCATGATCCAAAACAAGTTCCACTCTGCAATTACCGGCCACACCGCAGCTGAGCTGATCCATTCTTCAGCAGATTCCACAAAATCAAATATGGGCCTAAAAATCTGGAAACAATCGCCTAATGGCCCAGTAAACAAATCCGACACTACCGTTGCCAAAAACTATTTGGGCGAACCTGAAATCAAAAAACTAGAACGGCTGGTAACTGGCTTCTTTGATTATCTAGAACGTCTTATTGAAAACGAAACCCTTCTTAAGATGGAAGATTTAGCCAAAGGTGTTAGTGAATTTCTAGCATTCAATAAATACGAAATTTTAGATGATAGCGGCAAGATCTCTCATTCTAAAGCAGAGAAGAAAGCCCATGCAGAATACGAAAAGTTCAAAGCAATTCAGGACCGGGAGTTTTTAAGTGATTTTGATAAAATAATCAAAAATAAATTAAGGTAACTAACCATGTCAAAAAAACAATTATCCCCAAGTCAAACCACAGACCTACTCCACAAAGATCTTGAGTGGGCCAAAATCCAAGCAAAACTAGAATCAAATCCTGAAAAACTCTGGTCACTCAACCAAATGGAAGAAACAGGCGGCGCCCTCTTCTGCGATCGCCGATACGATACAGTTTTTACCTATCACAATGGTGCGGAATCTTATTATGCAGCTAGGGGATTTCGGGGATTGCTGAGAGTTTGAAGTTACACACAGCCAGGTCAATTTTTTCGACGAAAAATCAATTCCTACGATTAATGAACATTTAAAGAACATTTTTGAAGAGGCCGAATGCGCCCAAGATCGAACTATTCGGAAATTCCTAATAGTTCGTCAGGAAGGAGCTAGATCAGTCACTCGTAATATCGAAGACTACTACTTCAAGTGTTTATTAGCAAAAGCCCGCCCCGCTCCAGACTTCAAATATCTCTCAAAATCCAAAGCCTTATCCTTACAACTAAACGCAAAATAGCTCACTATTTTCCAAGGCTTATATCTCTGGGTATAAATCGACTTACCAGAGTTATGTTCACCAAGTCTCTGATCAATATTAGTGGTATCTCCAATATAAGTTTCCTCAGGAAAATCAACCGAAGAAATCAAATAAACGTAATACATAAAAACCCAGAGAAAAAGAAGTAAGAAAGAGGCAATTGAAACTAAAAGGTCCGCCGCCGCTATGTGTTAGCTCTATCCCAGCCATATCAGCGCTCATGAGCTATGGCGGACAGCCTTCTCGTTCACCTACCCACCATCAAAACCCATGGCTGGCGCGCCAGCCGAAGCACATAAAGATCGGGCATAGTTGATGAAAAGAAGAAATCCTGCGAAGGCTGGTGGAGGTGAGGGGAGTTGAACCCCTGTCCAAAACAGCACTAATAAAGTCCACTACGCGCGTAGTTAATTATTTGAATTTAACCTAACTGTCGGAAATCAACATCCTACACGCTAAGCGATTTCGCTAAATCTTATTAACCGGCGGCGAAAAACACCGATTAACCAGCTAACTACGTTCGACAGATAAGCCGTTAGCAAGCCGGACCGTCGGCTTAGCTACTTAATTAAGCAGCTAAGGCTTGGCTTCCCATTGCTGGGAAATTGAAAAACGTTGTTTCAGTTTTGTCAATTATTTAGTTCTGCCTTTTTACGAAGCCGGGCAGCTCTTCGGCGCGCGTCCAATATCAATGATCTGTCCTGTCGATGCCAATACACCCCCAGGTCAACTAACGAGTGTACTAAACATACCCGCTAAGTCAAGAAAAGAGTAGAAAACTGGCTTATTTTGAATCCGATTTCGATTCACTTTCAACCATTGTTTTTAAGTTGGTAAGCCCTTTTTCAAATTGACTGCCAACAAGTTTATCCACATCCAAAAACACATGCATCAATCGTCCGCCAAACTTATTTTGACCTGTCACTAGCCATTGGACAACCGTTCCGTTAGAGGTTGGCTGCAATGATAACTGCGTAAATTGAGTCATCGACATGGGCTTAACATAGGTTAATTTTGTTTTAACCAGCTGATTTTCAATACTTTCAACCACAAGTGCTTGCCCAATCCCCATTTTCCCTTGGCTTGCCCAGCCGGATGCAGATCCAACACCTTCACTTGGGCCAGAATAAGTAATTTTAACTGTCGGATCCGACTCTTTCCATGGCATCCAAGAATCTGCTTTTTGGCCATTATTAATAAAGGGGAATATTTGCTCTGGCGATGCATTAATCACAATCTCACGAGACACTCTCATTTCTGTAGGCTGAAATGCTAAATACGAAAAAAACACAGCAAAAACTACAACAAGACCAACTAAAATTTTAGCAATCATGACAAACTCCAAATAACTGATTTATGACCGAGAGGATATCATATCAGAGTCTTATTTTGACGACAGAGCAAGAAAGTCTTACAGTATACCCATGGAAAAATTAGTTCAGACTCTCAAAGACTATTACCAAGATAATCTCGTATCGGTTTACCAATACGGATTCCCCGTCAAAAATGCCACGATTCACTTACTCATCATTCTCAAAGACGTCACAGCAGAAGCGGTCAAACCTAAAAAGTTCGCCCCACCCAAACTCTCAGGCCCCATCCAATACACCTTATTTAGCCAAGATGAAATCACAGAAGCCTTGGACGTATTTCCCCTGGAATTTTTAGCCATGGAAACCACAAAAACTCTATTGGCTGGCACTGACATCCTCCATACTCCCATCAACAACGATAATCTCCGTCATGAGTGTGAATTTACGCTTCGCTCCACCATCCTAAAATTACGCGCCGCCTACTTATGCGAAGAAATTCCAACCAAAGAACTCATCGTTCAATCCGCTTCAAGTGTCCTCATTGTGCTTGCAGGAATTTTAAGAATCAAATCGCTTCCACCTGCATCAGATAGCACTGAGCTCATCATGACTATCGAAGACACCTTAAAAATCTCACTATCTGAGCTCAAAATCCCAGAAGCCGCTGATTTCAATCGATACATGACCCAAATCACAGAGCTCACTCACTACATCAATAGCGCCCACTCCCCAGCATGAACCGCAGCTTAGTCTATGTCGGTATCGGCGTTTTTTTATTTGGGGCCACCTTTGTCACCCAGTTCACCAATAAACAGCCCGCCGTTGCCCCTGCCCAAACCACAAGCACAGAGGTAGCCAGCGAAGCCACATCAGAGTCCCCAGCCCCTCAACAGCCACCCGCTACCGCACAACCAAGCGCCCATCCCTCCACACAAGGCTATATTAGAGACCAGGCCGGCTTACTTTCTGCTAGTGACATCGCTCAGTGCGACGCAATTTCAACCTCAATCGAAAAACAATCCGGCATCCAAATCGCCACCGCAATTCTCCCCACCATCGGCGATCAAAGTATTGAAGAAGCCGCCACCCAATTATTTGAAAAATGGGGCATCGGCCAAAAAGGCAAAGACAACGGCATTTTATTGCTTATTGCCCTCAAAGAAAAAAAGGCCCGCATCGAAGTCGGCTACGGGCTAGAAGGCACTATCCCTGACGGCAAAGCAGGCGCCATCATTAGAGAAAAAATCCTCCCTTACTTTAAAGCCGGCCAAATGAGAGAAGGGGTCATCTCAGGCCACATCACCATCGCCCAAACCCTAGCCGCAGCCAACAATTTAACGTTAGATGCCACTCAAGCACCCGCCCCAACCCAACAACCGGTTCAAAAAAAGGTTAACGGATTTGTCGCCATGGCGTTTCTCATCCTCGTCATTATTGGCATGATTGTCAGCCCAACATTCAGAAATTTAGTTCTATTAATGCTATTAACAAATTCTGGCGGCCGAAATAACCAATTTGGCGGCGGTCACTTCGGTGGATCCGGCGGATTTGGTGGATTTGGAGGAGGCTCATCTGGAGGTGGTGGATCAAGCGGTGGCTGGTAAACCACAAACCTAGACTACCCGAAAATACCGCTAAGTGATTAAATTAAGAAACGCAGAATGTAATTTTACAAAAACTCAAAGGAGTTAACACATGGTTAAACAATATAAATGGTGGATTTTACTTGCAGTCGTCGTCCTAGTCATCGGATGGACAGTCCAAACTCGAAACGGATTTATCGGACAAGTCGAAGGCATTGATGGATCATGGGCTCAAGTTGAAAACCAAATGCAACGCAGATACGACTTAATCCCAAATTTGGTCAACACCGTCAAAGGCATCGCAAAACAAGAACAAACTGTCTTTTTAGGCATCGCAGAAGCACGTGCCAAAATGGCCGGCGCAAAAACACCTTCCGACAAAATCCAAGCATCAGGCCAAATGGAATCCGCATTATCCAGACTTTTAGTTGTGGTTGAACAATATCCTCAGCTTAAATCCAGCGAAAACTTCAGCCGCTTAATGGACGAATTAGCAGGCAGCGAAAATCGTCTCTCTGTTGAACGTAAACGCTACAACGACATCGTCCAAGCCTTCAACCGTAGCATCCGATTATTCCCTAAAAACCTAGTTGCAAAATACTTGCTCCACCTCGAGAAAAAAGACTACTTCAAAATCAAAGAACAAGCGAAAGCCACGCCAAAAGTAGAGTTCTAAGCCTAACAACGTAGGGGCATCCTTTATGGGTGCCCTAAACTACCAGGGATTTATTGAGAGGGGAAAATGCTCAAAAACACACTAACATTCACAGCCAGACTCCATCTACTAGTCCGCAGAATTGCAGCCACACTTATCGATATCGGCCTCTTGTGGCTCACACTACCAATCCTAACAATCCTCGAAGTCCCCACGATCCATAATCCCGCAACCATCATTACAATCGGCCTTACCTACCAAGCCCTGGCAGAAGCCTCGTTTCACCATGGCAGCGTAGGCAAACGCGTCATGAAACTCGCCGTCACCACCAACGAAGGCGAGCGAGTTCCAGTGATCACTGCGTTCGTCCGCAACTTCTTCAAAATCATTTCAGTATTCGGCTTAGGACTGGGTATTCTAAGCGCCCAATTCAGCAAAACTGGTCAAACCTGGCATGACAACATCGCCGATTGCAAAGTCACCATCCTCAAAACCAAAAAGCAAAAATTAAAATTAGATCCCCTCAATATCGACAATCTGTAACCCAGCTTTACAAGCAAATTTCCTACAATACTTTATTGACCGCATAAGATTATATACTTATACTCAGTCTCAATAAAATAAAAAAGGGCTGCAAAATGAAGCAAAGAAAACACCTCAATGACTACTTGATATTAGCAATAATGCTGGCACTCACAGGAAGTACAGATATCTATGCTAAAGAGCCCGCCATCCCAACCTCCAGCGCGACAAGATTAGGCACAATAGAAGTCATTGGTACTCAAGAAGCGTTCACTAAAATCCCAGGATCGGGATCTGTCATTAACGAAGACACTCTAGAGTTATCACGACCCTTAAGCCTTGCAGAAGCATTACGAAAAGTATCCGGCGTGTATGTCAGGGACGAAGACGGTCTTGGTCTAAGACCCAATATCAGCATTCGAGGAATTGACGGTCACCGAAGTGTGAAGCTGCTTCTTCTCGAAGATGGAGTCCCTATATCGCTAGCCCCTTATGGCGAGAATTCTGCATACTATAGCCCAGTGATCGACCGAGCTTCTAGAATTGAAGTTCTCAAAGGCAGTGGCAGTATTTTATATGGCCCTCAAACTGTTGCAGGCGTCATCAATTACATTACAGAGGCACCCCCACTTGAAGAAACTACAAGAGTAAAAGTAATCACAGGTACCAATCGATATACAAATCTACAAACTGATTACGGGACCACCTATGGAGATACAGGAATACTAGTTCAAGCCCTTTACAAGGGCGGCGATGGCATAAAAAAAGACGCCCCATTTAGCGTTTACGATTTAAGAGGAAAAGTATCCACATCCATTGGCGCCAATCAGGATCTCACTTTAAAAGTACAATATTATAACGAGGAGTCAGCCGTAAGTTATGCAGGGCTAACCAAAAGCATGTATAAGAGAGACCCCTATCAAAATCCAGCCATTCATGACAACTTATATGTTGAAAGACTAGGCCTCACCGCGATCCATAGTCACAATGATTTTATTAACGGGAAATTAGACACCTCACTTTACGCCTACACCACGCGTCGAGATTTTTGGCGTCAGACCTATGACCGTGTAAGAAATAACGCAACCACATATGAGCGGGTATCCGGTAATGGTAATGATAATGAAAGTATTTTTTGGAAAAATGCCACCAATGGAAACAACCGAGTTTACGAGGTTGTCGGTATCGAGCCAAGGTATGAAGCTGGCAATTTTCAATCAGGCATAAAAGTCCATTACGAAACCGAAATTAACCAAAAAATAACGGGTGCAAGAGGAGATGCGAGGACCGGAACTTTAAGCATAGATGAAAGAAGATCTACATTTGCAACCGCACTTTATGCCCAAAATCGTTTTGAGATATCAGACAAATGGGGTATCACTCCAGGATTAAGGGTAGAAGCATATCGCCAAAATCGAGACATCCTTAAATCATCGACTGACGACATCCATGGCCGCACAGAAATGATTGTGGAATGGATACCTGGAATTGGAACGACTTACCAGATTTCAGAAGATGCCACAGTATTCGCGGGGGTCCACAGAGGATTTGCGCCGCCTAAATTTGCAGACGCATTATCATCGACTGGCGTTGACCAACAACTAGAATCTGAGCGCAGCTGGAACTACGAACTAGGCACCAAAGCAACTATTTCTGGCACACAGTTTAATATCACAGGGTTTGTCTATGACTACCAAAATCAAATCGTAAATGCAGCACAGTCCAATGGCTTTGATAAGGCCAATGTTGGAAAAACGCTGACATACGGTGCAGAGCTTGAGCTAGGAAGGGAATGGAACTTATCTCAAAGTACAACAGTGTTTGGATCACTGGTTGCAACCTATGTCGAAGCAACCCAAGAAGAAGGCGCCAACAAAGGCAATCGGCTCCCATATTCACCCGAGCATTTTGGCAGCCTAACAACAGGGGTAAGACACAATGCCTTCGAAACAGCCCTCGAAGTAGTATATGTAGGATCCATGTTTGCTGATGATGTCAATACAAAAGAGGAAAGCCTGGACGGACTTAGAGGCGAAATCGACTCCAATCTCGTATGGAATTTATCGACTCAGTACGAATTTAAAAAGGTAACCGTATTTGGGTCTGTTAAAAATATTTTTGATGCCACTTACATTTCATCACGACGACCTGAGGGAATTTTCGCGGGTATCCCAAGACAGATACAAATAGGCGTTCAGGTAAATATATAAAATCAAAAGGCCACTAGACCTAACCCAGCTAGTGGCCTAAAAATTGATCAGAAATCCATACGATTCCATCTTCTTCCGTAGCAAAAATACCATCTAATTGCGCCTCATAAGCCTGCTTTACCCACTTTCCGACCTCGGGCCCAGGGGTAACACCCAACTCAATCATATGCCGCCCTAAAATCAATGCAGCGGGGGCCGATTCAATCACCCCTATAAACTCAGCACGATCTTGCAATCGCTCCAATTTTTCAAACTCAGCCCCCACCGCCATCCAGCCCATAATCCACTCATAAATACAGACTTTCAGCGACAATCGACGCAAAATGATATCCAAATCGGCATCCTGTAACCACACAATATCATCAGGATTAAGCGTCTCCATCGACAGCCGGACCGCCGCACCCACCAATTCTCGATCCTGAGTCAATCGATCCAGAAATGCTGCACATTCATCCGGCGTCATCACCCGACAAAGTAGAGAAAACATCACAATTCGCCGTCGCTTCCTTTCAAATTTAAAATCCAAGTCCATCAATGAAAGACGATCCAAAGACGCCATCATGACATCCCAAGTCTCCCGATCCAATCGAATCCGAGCCAATTCAGGAAACAACGCTAAAACCCCAGTCTCTTCCATCGCTTCAAACCCTAAAGACGGCGTTTCTGATAACAGTAATAATTTATCCAGCTCCGCAAACACACGTTCACGGGCCAATTCATTCAAAGATAATTTCCGGCATAATTGTGCCGTATCCGGTGCAATCGATAACTCAAACCGGCCCACAAATTGCACCGCTCTCAACGCCCTTAAAGGATCTTCAGAAAACGCAGGCCCGACATGCCTCAATACTTTATTTTTCAAATCAGCCTGTCCGCCAAACGGATCAAGTAATGTCTCAGTCAAAGGATCAAACCCCATGGCATTCATCGTAAAATCTCTGCGACTGGCGGCTTCTTCAAAGGACATTTTTGCATCGGTTTCCACCACAAAACCTCGATGCCCACTTCCCACCTTCACATCCCTGCGTGGCAACGAAAAATCAAATTCCTGCTCCCCCACCCTCAGCTTAAGCACCTGATAAGACTGCCCAACCATCGAAACCGGCCCCAAATCATTAATCACAAGCTTCACATCGGCCAAACTTTCAGCGCCAAAAATCTCAATATCCAAATCAGTCGCCGCACGCCCCAAAATCCCATCACGCACACAACCACCCACCAGCACCGCCCAATATCCAGCGGCCTGAAAGCGTTTACAGATATCAATCGTCATTGGAGAAAAAACCATCAAAACACCAACCGTCTAGAAATCCAAATCGACATCAAAGTACAACAGACTGACAACACGCCTACCCAATTAAAATGCAGCAACATCCCAACTTTATCCTGCACAATCACCACACCACTCAAATATGAGGCCCCTGCCATCGACAGCTGTTGAATCGACGAATGAATACACATAAATCCACCCCGATGCTCAGGAGAAGGTACCGACGTCACCATTGCCATTGCAGGCACCATCCGCCCCGACATAAACACCATCAATAATCCTGAAAAGATAAGTACCACTACCACAGAATGAATTGCCGATGACGACTTTGAGTCTTTTCGGTCAACAAATGTGCTTTAATCGACGGAATCACCAGCAAAATCACTAAACTAATAATAATTGAAAGGCCTCCAAGTACGATAAATGGGATATGCCACCCATACAATTGCGCCATAGGCAGCCCCACCGGAATCCCCAAAATCGACGCCAGCGAAAAGGATGTCATCACAACGGCCAACACCACAGACGCGCAAACGCCACCAAATGCACCCATCACCGCTCTGGCAATCAACAGCCAAAAATAGCCAAGCGACATCTCCCGCATCAACTGCGGACCTAATGGCATCAACACCACAAAATCCAAAATATGAGTAAACTGCAATACCGAAAGCACAATAAGTGATGGCCAAAAATTCAACACAATTATGCCTTACGCCTCCGTGATACCCACGCTTTAATATCATCCGTTACGGCATAACTACATGGCAGTAAAAATAGAGTCAAAATGGTCGAAAATAACAAGCCCCAAGCCAATGCCATACAAAGTGGAATAATAAATTCGTCGGCACCACCAATCGCATAGGCCGTTGGAAATAGCCCCAAAAGCGTTGTCACCGACGTCAGCGTCACCGCACGAAGCCGCTGTTTACCACCCTCAACAATCGATTGAAACGCATCCATTCCTTTAGACCGAAACATCCCAATCACATCCACCAAAATAATCGTATTATTGACCACAACGCCACTAAGCCCGATTACTCCCATCATCATCATAAAGCTAATGGGCATACCATGAAACATAAAGGCTAAAACAACCCCAATCAACCCAAATGGTATCGCCATCATAATAATCAACGGCTGTGCAAATCCATTAAACATTGAGGCAATAATCATAAAAATTAAAAAGAGCGCAAACCCAAAGGCAATAAATAAATTACGAATGGATTCCTGAGTATCTTCATCTTCTCCACGTTGTAAAAATCTCAGCGTCGAAAACTCTTTATGAAGGGTAATCAAGTCATCCGAAATATCCCGATTCACCTGATAAGAAGTGGTCTTTTTAGGATCAATATCAGCAGTGACCGATACCACTCGCTTCCTGTCAAAATGTGTAATATCCGCAAGGCCACTTTCCTCAGAAAACTTGGCAACAGACCTTATCGTCACCAATTGTTGCCGAGAATTAGGGAGTTGAAGCCCATATAAACTTTCTTCAGACCGGCGATATTTGTCATCATAAATCACGCGAACATCCACTTCTTCTTCACCACGCTTAAGTTCAGCCGCCACAGTACCGCCTATGGCAGACCGCACTTCATTAGCCACATCCTGCATCGTTAGCTGAGCCGCTGCGGTATTGGCATCATTGATACGCACCCGCACCTCAGGCTTCCCTAAGCGATACGAATTTTCAATATCCAAAACTCCAGGCACCCCCGACAACATCGTTTGAACCCGCAAAGCCGCCTGATTAAGATCCGTAAAATGATCTCCTAAAATATCAATTTTTACAGGCTTACCCACCGGTGGCCCATTTTGTGCAACTTCAAAAGTCACTTTGACCGAAGAAGCCCCCAATGTCTTTACTTGCGCCCTCAAAGATTCCAAAATCTCCCGCGCCAATCGATCCCGCTTGGACTTTCGGGTAAGCAATACCGTAATTTCACCTAAGTTCGTCCCACGTCTAAGCGAAAATCCATCGACCTGAATCGACCCAACAGCCGTTAAAAAATGATCCAATTCATGAGCAGGAAGGGTTTTAATCACCGCTTCTACCTTTGCAATTTCTTTAGATAAGGCATCTAAACTCATATCAGTTGGACCTTCAAACCGTACCTGAAACTGAATCGCATCCTCATTTGGAAACAAGACAAACTTCATCTTTGACCCCGCCATTCCAAGCGTGACAAAAAATAATACAACCGCAAAAATGAGTACCCAATACCGACGCTTCAATACACAAAGCAATGTACGCTCATAAAGCTCTTGAAATCGCGTAAACCACGGTATCGACATACCCGGGGGCTTACGCTTAAGTGTACGCAAGGTATTATTCATCAAATTAGGCAAAATCAGCATCGCATACACAAGCGACGCCATAATCGCCAAAATCACAACAACCGGGATACTCCACACAAATTTACCCATAATCCCGCCCATCACCATTAATGGCATAAAGGCCGCAACCGTGGTCAATGTCGAAAATATAATTGGGATAACCACTTCCCGGGTCCCTTCAATTGACGCTTCTTCTGGAGAATCGCCGCGCTCAAACTTATCAAAAATATTTTCCCCCACCACAATTGCATTATCCACAATCATCCCAATGACTAAAATAAAGCCCAAAAGTGAAATTAAATTAATCGTAATTCCAATGGCCTTTACAAAAATAAGAGAAGCAAAAATAGAAAATGGAATGCCAATCGCCACACGGAGGGCTACTCTAAAATTCAAAAATAAAAACAGAGAAATAAAAACAATAATAATACCGGTAGTGGCATTGCTATATAAAATGCTCAAACGTTCATCAATTTCAGCAGATAAATCATTGGTATACACCACCTTTAAGCCCTGATTTGGGTAAGTGAGTAAAAATTGATCCACGGTTTTACGCACATCCTCAATGGTTGAGATAATATCCGAACTTTCTTTTTTAATCAGAGTCAAATCAATAGACTGGGATGCATCAGCCCGATTCATCCCATCACGCTCTTGAAATCCATCAGTCACAGTCGCAACATCTTTAATCAATACCGCTTTACCGCTGTCATTGGATCTAATGACCAGCTGTTCAACATCCTTCAAATTGGCAACCTCACCTAAGGATCGGACAATTTTCTCAGAATCCCCCTCAGTGACCTTACCGCCGGGCATATTGATGCTGCGCCTAGAAATACTATCCACGACATCCTTGATAGATACATAAAACGATCGCAGTAAATTGGGTATCACTTTCACTTGATATTCTTGATCTAAATAATTAGCACGGCTAATTTGGCCAACCCCATCAATCTGTATTAATCGGTCATCCAGTAATTTCGCCATACGACGCAACTCGGTATAGTCTTTGCCGCCAGTAAGCGATATCACCACAATCGGAAATGACCCAGATTCAAGCTTAGCGACCACAGGATCATCCACATCATCCGGAAATGTCGACCGGTTAATCGCCGAATCAATATCCGAAACGACCTGATCCACATCTTCACCAGGAAATAGCTTTAATGCAATAACACTACGCCCTTCAGAAGACACAGATTCCATATCATCAATCGCATCAATGTTTTTAATATTTTTCTCGATTTCATTAGTCACAAACTTTTCAGTTTCTTCTGGGGATGCACCAGGGTAAATAGTGGTAATAGTGACTGTACCAAAATCAACTTTGGGATAGGCCTCTCTCTGCATCGTCATCATTGCAAAAGCACCTAAAGCCAATATAAAAACAGATATCAAATAAATAAATACATTTTTTTGAAGTAAAAATTGATAAAAACGGCGCATTATTTTTGCTCCTTCAAAAAGGCTATTTTAGAAAGCAAGGTATTATCCACCCTAAAATGCCGGCATACGGCTTGTAAATACTGATACTTCGATTTAATCGCATCCAGCTGGCTTTCAAGATGCCGATCCTGACTTTGAATCAACTCATCAATACTCAGTCGCCCAACATCAAATTGCCTTAAATCCTCTTTATATTTACGTGCCAAAGACTCCGCCACCTGCTGGCTATCGTCCGTCACCGATTTCAGCAATGCCACCTGTCGAGATGAGTTTTTTAACTCAAGCTGAGTATCCTGAGTCAACATTTCAATATTATTTTCCTGAATCGCTTTTTGAAGCTGAGCTCGTTTCACTGCATAAAGAGGCTGTTTACCTCCAGAAAAAGTAAGCTTAACACCGCCCTCCACACTCATATGATCCAATCCCACAAAATCACTCATCGAGTCCCCAAGCGACTCATCAATACCGTTAAAGCCAGTTCTCGCAAATACAACCAACTTCGGTTTTGCCTTTTCTAATGCCTGGAGCGCATCAATATCATGAGCATCTTTAAGCAACAATGCAGACTGATATCGCCGCATCTGAGAAGACTGCGTAATCCAATTGTACTCAAAAGAGGGGGGGTGAATTAAAGGCATTAATAACTCTGAATTATCACTAATCTCAGGCATCTCTCTAATATCAAGCACAGTTAAAAATTGATCCTTAGCCGCTTCATAATTGGCAACCGCCTGATCATATCCCACCTTACGAAGCAACCAATTCGCCTTCACAGCCTCCACAATCCGAATCTCAGATAACCCAGTCCTCGATTTTCTAACTTCATGATCATACAGAGTCTTCGCATTCGCCATAGCCTGACGAGACACTTCAACTTGCCGCTCCGATAATACCAACGCCCAAAATATAACCGTGGATTGATAGACGGTTTCTTCAAGCAAATCTGTAATCTCCGCAATTTCGATATCTCTAACGATATCCAGCCGTTTAAGCTCTGCACGATCAGATACCCCAAACGCATTTCGCCAAATATCCTGCTCAACCCCCACGCTGACAGCAGTCTCAAAATAATCAATATCATCCAAAGAGACAAACTGTTGCGACTGAGAAAAGACATCAGCCTTCGCAGTTAATGTTGTCCCTGTTTTAAATAATTGATCAACACCAAGCTGCACACCAGCTATTTCAGTATCAGGAATAAACGGATTTCCTTTTTCAGATTGATCAGAGCTTCCCTTCACTAGCATCGTATAATCCGGCTCATAAATGTGCTCCTCAATCTCTCGGTTAAGCTTAACAACGCCACCCATCAACTGAGAGTTTTTAGCATAAGTTGTCTCAAGCGCTTTATGTACCGCATCTTTCAAGGTAAAAATCGGCTGAGAGTAAATATCCCCACCACACACCAAAATGCTGGCAAGTATTCCAAAAAAAAGCCTTAAACGTCGATAATTCACCATACAACTCCCAGAAAAAATAATGACCAAAAAAATAATTATAGCGATCCCCCCCCAAAAAAAACAGGCGTACCAAAAGCGTAAATTACACATGTACTATTACAAAATAGCCCGAACTTGATAAAGTGTAAGGAATGAAACGAATCCTCGTTACCGGCGGCGCCGGTTTTTTAGGCTCCCATCTCTGTGAACGCCTCTTAAACGATGGCCACGACGTCATCGCCATGGACAATTTTTTCACAGGTTCCAAATCCAATGTCATTCATCTTCTCAAAAACCCCTATTTCGAAATCATGCGTCACGACGTCGTCCACCCATTTTTCATCGAAGTCGACGAAATCTACCACCTAGCCTGCCCCGCCTCTCCCATCCACTATCAACATAACCCCATCAAAACCGTTAAAACCTCCGTCATGGGCTCAATCAACGCCCTAGGCCTCGCCAAAAGAATCAAAGCCAAAATTCTCCTCGCCTCCACAAGCGAAGTCTACGGGGACCCCACCATCCACCCTCAACCCGAATCCTACTCTGGCAACGTCAACCCAATCGGCCCCCGCGCCTGTTACAACGAAGGCAAACGCTGCGCCGAAACCCTCTTCACCAACTACCACACCCAACACAACATCGACGTCAAAATCGCCCGCATTTTCAACACCTATGGCCCCAGCATGCACCCCAACGACGGCCGAGTCGTCTCCAACTTCATCATGCAAGCCCTTCAAAACAAGAACATCTCTCTCTTTGGAGACGGAAGCCAAACGAGGAGTTTCTGCTACGTGGACGACATGATCACAGGCCTAATCACACTCATGAACACCCCCCTCACCACCCCAGTCAACCTCGGTAATCCCCAAGAACTCTCAATGGAAACCCTAGCAAAACTCATCATCACCCTAACAAAATCCACCTCAACCCTAACCCTCAAGCCCCTCCCCGAAGACGACCCCCTAAGACGCCAACCCGACATCACCAAAGCCATCAAATATCTCGGCTGGAAACCCACTACAGATATCCAAAAAGGCCTCCTAAAAACCATCGATTATTTCAAGAAAAACCATTAGCTCTTCTATTCATTTATAGAAAATTTGATAAACTCAGTTCATGCATAACAACACAGAAAATCTAAATCAAATATTAGCTAACCTAATTAAAGAATGGGAAAATGAGCTCGTCGAATTCAAAAATCCGACCGAGTCATATGATCATAAAAAAATCGGGAACTACTTCTCTGCATTAGCAAATGAAGCAAATCTAAAAAACAGAGAAATCACAGGGACATCACTTTTCAATAAACAAGGGCAAGAAAAGATCAAACTCCAGATGTCTCAAATGACAGAGCCAGCAACAACCTTTAAAAATATTCATGAGCTCCAAGTCAACAACTATCGTGTCATCATGTTTGAAATTCCCTCAGCTTTATCTGGGATGCCAATTTCATGTAACGGCCACTATTATGGAAGATCAGGCGAAAGCCTAGTCGCTTTAGGTATTGGGAAACTAGAAGAAATAAGAAAAAAGGGTCGTCTAGCAGATTGGACAGCGGAAGTCATTCCAAATGCAACCATTACCCATTTAGATGAAACTGCACTCGATCACGCTAAAAGATCTTTTGCAGAAAAACATAAAAATAGATTTAAAGAAAATGAAGTCCAAGAGTGGTCTCACGCCACATTCCTAGATAGAGCCAAAATAACAATCGAAGGAAAAATAACTAGAACTGCATTATTATTACTTGGAAAAGCAGAATCAGCATACCTACTACTACATCACCCTGCACAGCTAACTTGGGGGCTTGAATCTGAAGAACGGGCTTACGAGCATTTTGGACCACCTTTTGTTTTAACCACCTCTAGCTTGTATCAGAAAATACGAAATATCCAGTTACGCATTTTGCCAGCAGCCTCACTTTTACCACAAGAAATAGCAAAATATGACAAGAAAATTCTAATGGAAGGGCTACACAACTGCATCGCGCATCAAGACTATTTTAGAAACAGCCGAATAGTAGTAACTGAATATCTTGACCGCTTAGTCCTAGAAAATTCAGGTAATTTTTTTGACGGGAAACCAGACGATTACATGTTTGGAGAAAAAACACCTCGAAATTATCGCAACCCCTTTTTAGTCAATGCGATGGTCGCACTGAATATGATTGATACAATGGGATATGGCATCCACGATATGTATCTAGGGCAAGCAAAACGTTATCTCCCAATGCCTGATTATGATCTAACCACTCCTAATCTAGTAAAGCTAACTCTACACGGAAAAATTATTGATCCAATATATAGTCAAATATTAATCCAAAAAACAGACTTATCACTAGCAGAAATATGCGCAATCGACAGAGTTCAAAAAAAGCTCCCCTTAGACGATGAATCAATTACTAGGTTAAGGCGAAAAAAATTAATAGAAGGCCGAAAGCCTAATTTTTATCTTTCAGCATCCATTGCCTCCGCAACACAAAAAAAAGCAGAATACATTAGAACCCGAGCACAAAATAATGATTATTATGAAAAATTAATTTGCGATTATCTTATCAAGTTCAAGGAGGCAACTCGAAAAGAAATAAACGATTTACTATGGCAAAAATTAAGCGATGGGTTAAACGAAGAACAAAAAGATAATAAAATCGCCAGCATACTCACTAAATTACGAAGAGTAGGGGCAATTAAAAATATAGGCCCAAAAAAAATACCTAGATGGACTCTAAAAACTACCACTTAAGCATATTTCAGAATAAATTCATCCAAATTTCAGAATAAATTCATCCAAATTTCAGAATAAACAGATTGTAAAACAAGTGTTATAAACGAAACAACTATGCGTTCTTAATAAGAATAAGTAAGCGCAAATTTCAGAATAAATACATTTAAATTTCAGAATAAATACAAATCATGTTGCAAAATACGATATTAAAAAATAATATGCCAACCACAATGTCACAACACACGCTCTACGACAAAGTCTGGGATACCCACAAGGTCACCACCCTCGCCACTGGCCAAGATCAATTATTTATTGGACTTCATTTAATTCACGAAGTCACGACTCCGCAGGCCTTCTCATCACTCAAAGAAAGCGACAGTAAAGTCATATTCCCCCACCGCACATTCGCCACGGTTGACCACATTATCCCCACCGCATCCCAAGCACGACCCTACCAAGACGCCCAAGCCGAAGCCATGGCCAGCGCTCTCGAGAAAAACGTCAAAGAATTCGGCATCCGGTTTTTTGATATTTCCACCGCCAAACAAGGCATCGTCCACGTCATCGGCCCAGAATTAGGCCTCACGCGACCCGGCATGACCATCGCCTGTGGAGACAGCCACACCAGCACCCACGGCGCATTCGGCTCCCTCGCATTTGGCATCGGCACTAGCGAAGTCCAAATGGTCTTAGAAACCCAAACTCTCGCACTAAAACGGCTCAAAGTCCGCCGAATTTCTGTCACAGGCAACCTCCAAAAAGGAGTCTACGCCAAAGACGTCATCCTCAAAATCATCCAAACCTTAGGTGTTAAAGGCGGTATCGGTTACGCCTACGAATTTGGCGGCCCAGTAATCGACGCCATGAGCATGGAAGAACGCATGACCATCTGTAATATGAGCATCGAAGGCGGCGCGCGTATCGGTTACATCAACCCCGACGAAACCACTTACGCCTACATTCAAAACCGAGAATTCGCCCCCAAAGGCCCCGTCTTTGACCAACAAAAAAAATACTGGGAATCCATTAAATCCGACCTCAACGCCGTCTACGATGACACCGTCGTCATCAACGGAAACGACCTAACCCCCATGGTCACTTGGGGCATCACTCCAGGACAAGCCATTGGTGTAAACGACAACATCCCATCCTTAGATGACTTTGATAAAGACGATCAAAGCACAGTCGAACATGCGTATCGATATATGGGCTTCACTCCAAAATCCCCAATTAAAGGCACTCCCATCAATGTCGCCTTCATCGGATCCTGCACCAACTCCCGCATCTCTGACCTCCGAGAAGCCGCCAAAATACTCAAAAACAAAACCATTCATCCCAATGTTCGCGCCCTAGTCGTCCCTGGGTCTCAACAAGTCAAACGCCAAGCCGAAGCCGAAGGCCTCCACGAGATCTTTAAAGCCGCCGGTGCCGACTGGCGAGAAGCCGGATGCTCTATGTGTCTGGCCATGAATCCTGACCGACTCGTAGGTAACGAAATCTGCGCATCCACCAGCAATCGCAACTTCATGGGCCGCCAAGGCAGTTCCACTGGGCGCACAATCCTCATGAGCCCAGCAATGGTCGCCGCCGCCGCTATCGAAGGCTGCATCACCGATGTCAGGGAGTACCTATAATGACCAATCTCGAAATCAAACACATCGCAGGCGCATCAGTTCCCATTCAAGGAAACGACATCGACACCGACCGCATTATCCCCGCCCGATTTTTAAAAGAAATCACATTTGAACACATGGGCAACTACCTCTTCCATGACGAACGCATGGCCCCAGACGGCAGCCAAACCGACCACCCCCTCAATCTCCCCAAATTCAAAGGCGCATCCATCATGATCGTCGGCAACAACTTCGGTTGCGGATCCAGCCGCGAACACGCCGCCCAAGCAGTCCTACGCTACGGTATCAAAGCCATCATCGGGGAATCCTACTCCGAAATATTTTCAGGCAACTGCAAAAACATCGGAATCCCAACTCTCATCGTCACCCCCATCATCCAAAAAGCACTCACCAAAATGGCCCTCGCCTTCCCTGACGCCCCACTCCACATCGACCTAGAAACCTTAACCCTCACCACCAGCGGCAACACCTACCCAATAAGCCTCCCCAAAGAATGGCAACACGCCTTCCTAAACGGTACCTGGAACGCCACCTACACCCTCAAAGCCAACATCGCCCTAATCAAACAAAAAGATCAGGAACTACCCTACTAACAACTCGGCCCTCACCCCTCGATACAATTGCTTCGCAATCACTCGGGGACCGGGTAGATGCGCCACGCTCGCTCCCAACTCCGAATGAGAACTCTCCACCGGTCCCCGAGTGCCGACGTAGTCGGTGTATCGAGGGGTGAGGGGCCAACCGTAGTTTCAATAAATCATGAATTTTCACAAAAACCATCCTAGATAGGTTACCTGAGGTTATGGGAAAGTAAGTAGCCTGGAAGAAATTAGTACAGGTTCTAAATAATATCCTTAGCAGAAATCACTCGGCTTTTCCCTTCAGAAACCCCAAGTCTCAACTTTCCAATTCTCACTCGCTTCAATTGTTCAACTTCCCTGCCAACCAACATCAACATCCGTCTAATCTGGCGATTTTTGCCTTCAAGCATCGTAAAGCGATAGACATCCTCAGAAATCCGCTCAATTTGCATCGGTTTCGTTTTTTCACCCAAAACAATTACCCCGTCCATCAATCGGTCCATTTGAGACTGAATCAACGGGACATCCACAGTCACATGATATTCACGCTCATGAGGACAATTAGGGTCTAATAATTGTTTCGCAAGGACACCATCATCGGTCAAAACAATAAGGCCTTCAGATTCTTTATCCAAACGCCCAACCGGACTTAGTTTTTTATATTGCATAGGCAACAAATCTCGGATTTCAGTTTCGCCTTTTTGAGGCAAATTAGTAACCACACCGCGAGGCTTATAATACATAAGCGTTGTGTATGAATTTCTCATTTCATTCACAGCGTCCAGCACTTCAACCACATCAACGCCAGGAAGAACCAGCACACCCATTTGGGTAACGACTTCGCCATTAACTTTAATCCAGCCTTTTTCGATACATTCTTCAGCCTTACGCCGAGATAAAATCCCTTCTTGAGATAGATATTTTTGTAGTCTCATTGCTTTTTTCATGATTCACCCTTAAAAAATCGAGCTTGTTGTTTTACATCTTCCAAAGCAGCCCGTAAATCTGGAAAAGACGCCTTAAGCCCAACGGACTGAGGATTAATCACATTAAATTCAAAATGAGGATTAGCCACCAAATACCTAGACCATTTATCCATTTTAATTCGAAATAATTTCGCCAATCCCAAAATAAAAGCGCCAGAAATTGGGACCATAAAATAACGACGAATCCCAAAGACATCACACACCGTTTCAAGCATTTGCCTACCTGTAATCACAGGGCTTCCAAGTACAACCGCGTGATCAGTCTCATTAAACAAGACATATTCGGTCATCAGCGCATAATCCTTGGCATGCAAAAAATGAAACCGGATATCCACCGTAAAAAATCTCAGCAACGTCATATACCCAATATTCGGCGCAAGCCCACCAGAAATATGAGAAAACGGATGGGTTTCATCTCCACCAAGTACCATCGTCGGAAACACCGTCACGACTTTATCCGCCATCGGATGCTGAGATAACCCCGCATACGCCGCCGACTTTGATCGAATATACCCAGTCCCAATCTCATGAATATCATCTAAAGGAACATTACAAGGCCCTAGAATACTGGCGGTTGAAAAATAAACAATTTTTTTGCACTTATCTCGATTCACAAGACCAAATAATTCATAAGTACTCGTCACATTATATAAAAAGGCTTTATCCGAGTTCCGCCAGGAAGTCGCAATATGAATTAAATAATCCATATCCTGCAAAACCTCTTTAAACTGACCAATTTCCGACAAATCCCCCCGGTGCACAGTAACATTAGAATACAGGGATAAATCCACCTTAAACTTACTGCTAGATCGCACCAACAAATGGAGTTCAATCCCCTCACGGCCTAAAAAACGGTCCAAAAGATAATGACCGATACATCCGGCTGAACCGGTAATAAAAATCTTAATTTTCTGTGAATTTTGATCCATAAGTTCGCGAATAGTATCACAAAATGCAATAAAACTGTTCAATCAGTAAGGCAGACCCTACAATATAGGCAAAAGCATATTAAATAGACACGCACCCTCGCGGAGGAAACTAGTAATGACAACAACAGAACTCTTAGTATTTTTTATACCCATATGTGGCTTATTTGCATTGGATATGTGGCTACATAGACGTAATCCAGAGCAAAATTTTAAACAAGATTTATTTTTATGCATCACTTGGATTGCTTCCGCGCTTCTATTTAATCTCTACATTGCACATGAACATGGCACAAAAGACGGTCTGTTATTTTTAACAGGATACATGGTTGAGCTTTCATTAAGCGTAGACAACTTATTCGTAATCATGATGATTTTCAGTTACTTCCGCGTCCCAAAAAAACATCAGCATCGCGTCCTGTTTTGGGGGATTACCGGCGCATTTATACTCAGAGCACTTTTCATTTTCGGTGGCGTCGCCATTGTCGAAAAATTTCATTGGATGATGTACGTCTTTGGCGCCTTTTTAATTTTCACAGGACTTAAAACTCTAAAAGAGGACAAGTCCGAATCCAGCATTTCAGAAAATAAAATTGTCAAAGTAATCAAGGAACGCCTTCCATTTCACCCTCATTTTGTGGGTGAACATTTCTGGGTCAAAATCAACTCAAAATGGAAGGCCACTCCTCTATTTCTCACCTTAATCGTTGTTGAAATGACCGACGTCATTTTCGCAGTCGATTCCATCCCCGCAATTTTAGGGATTACAACAGACCCATTTCTAGTAGCCACGTCCAATTTCTTTGCAATCTTGGGTCTCAGATCAATGTACTTTGTGCTTAATCGTGCATTAGAAGCCTTCCATTACATTAAATACGCACTCTCATTTATCCTAGTATTCGTGGGGATTAAAATGGTCATTGAGCCTTGGTATAAAGTATCCATTTCCTTTTCCCTCACAATGATTGTTTCAGCCTTAGTAATTTCAGGGATTTTTTCCTATATTCACTACAAAAATGACACTCCCAAATAAATACGATCACCTCCAAATCGAGCAAAAATGGAAAGACTCCTGGGAGTCCCAAAAAACATATCAATGGGATCCCAATAGACCTGGCGAAGAGACGTTTTCAATCGACACACCCCCTCCGACCGTCTCGGGATCTCTCCATGTCGGCCATGTATTTAGCTATACCCAAACCGATGTCATCGCAAGATACCAACGGATGAAGGGTAAAAACATTTTCTACCCCATGGGGTGGGACGACAACGGACTACCGACAGAACGCCGAGTTCAAAATGTATTTAATATCACATGCGATCCAAGCCAGCCGTATATGGCCAATTGGACACCCGTCAAAGGCGGCAGCCAAAAAGAAGTCGAACGAGTTTCTCGTAAAAACTTCATCGAAGCCTGTCTCATCCTCACACATGAAGACGAAAAGGCCTTCGAAGACGTCTGGAGACAACTCAGTCTGTCAGTCGATTGGGCACTTCAATACGCCACCATCGACGCCCACTGCCAACGCATCAGCCAGCTTTCCTTTTTAGATATGGTCAGCAAAGGCGTAGTCTACAACCTAGAAGCCCCAACGATGTGGGATGTGGACTTTCGCACCGCCGTCGCCCAGGCCGAAATCGAAGACCGCAATCGCCCAGGCGCCTACCATCACATTAAATTCGGTGTCGAAGACGGTGGAGACTTTACCATCGCCACTACGCGGCCAGAACTACTCGCCGCCTGTATCGCCGTCGTCGCCCATCCAGATGACAGTAGATACCAAGCCCTATTTGGCAAAAATGCCATCACCCCACTCTTCAAAATCAAAGTCCCAATTCTTCCATCCACACATGCAGATCCAGAAAAGGGCAGCGGGATTTTAATGGTCTGTACCTTCGGAGATGCCGCCGACGTGGATTGGTGGAAATCCAGCCACATGCCCATCAAACAAATTGTAGGATTAGATGGCCGGCTTCTCCCCATCGATTTCACCTCAGAACAATTTAAAAGCAATGACCCTACAGCCGCAGCCGAGTATTATTCACCACTCGTTGGACTCAAAATCAAAGCCGCGCAAACCAAAATCGTCGAGTTATTGGCCACAGAAAACTCAGGCTACGATGGCAATTCCATCGCCATGCCAACACCACCCCAAGTCATCGAACACCCAGTCAAATTTTATGAAAAAGGCGATTCTCCAATCGAGTTTATGACCAGCCGCCAATGGTTCGTCAAAATTCTCGATCATAAAACGGACCTCATTGCCCAAGGTGACAAAATAAAGTGGCATCCAGCATATATGAAAAGCCGTTACACCAACTGGGTCGAAGGCCTTAACCAAGATTGGTGCATCAGCCGCCAACGCTTTTTCGGCGTCCCCTTCCCCGTCTGGTATCCGGTTAATGCTTTGGGTCAGACCGATTACGCAAAGCCCATTTTCGCCACCGCCGACCAACTTCCCATCGACCCGATGTCCGATGCGCCAAAAGGCTATTCCGAGAATCAGCGTAATCAACCTAACGGCTTCAGCGGAGACCCCGACGTCATGGACACCTGGGCCACCTCATCACTCACCCCTCAAATCGCAAGTCATTGGCTGGATAATCCAGAACGCCACGCTCAAATATTCCCAATGGATATCCGCCCACAATCCCACGAAATCATCAGAACCTGGGCATTTTATACCATCACCAAAGCATGGTTTCACGGGAAACAAATCCCCTGGAAAAACGTCGCCATCAGCGGCTGGGTACTCGACCCCGATCGCAAAAAAATGAGCAAATCCAAAGGTAATGTCGTCACACCAAACGATTTACTCGTCCAATACTCCTCCGACGCCGTTAGATACTGGGCTGCCAGAGCAAAATTAGGCTCAGACACCGCATTTGACCCGTCTGTATTTCAAATTGGACAAAAGCTCTCTACTAAAATTTTTAATGCCAGTAAATTCGTCGTCATGCAAATGCAAGGACTCGAAGGCCATACCGGGCTTTATGAGACAAGCGACATCACACACCCCACCGATATCGCCATGATCCACGAACTCCGCACGCTCATCTTAAGTGCAACTAATTCGCTAGAAAATCTAGATTACGCAGCCGCCCTGGAAGCAACAGAATCTTCCTTTTGGAAATACTGCGATCATTTCATTGAGCTCGTCAAAATCAGGTCCTACCGAGACGAAAATCTACCACGCAGAAAATCAGCACTCGCCACACTTCAAGAGTCGCTCAAAATCTACCTTCAGCTATTCGCGCCATTTTTACCGTATATCACAGAAGAAGTATGGTCCTGGGTGTTCGCAACTCCGCAACACTCATCCATCCACAAATCCCCATGGCCAACCGTAGACCAATTCGCGCCTATCCCAAAACCACCTACAGACACCACGCTCACCGTCGCGATTGATGTATTATCCCAAATTAGAGCCGCCAAAACAGATGGCCAAAAAAGCTTGAAACATCCCGTAACTCTCCTAAAAATCGCAGCGCCAAAAGAAACATTAATCCAATTTGACCAAGTCAAAGACGATATTATTGCCGCTGGCGTCGTTGAAAACTATGAAGTTACAGAAGCATCAGAAACGATAATCAGCGTAAACTTATAAAATACATATTAAAAAAGGAATTTAAAAATGAAAAAATCAACTCTAAAAGCATCGTTACTCGCACTATTAATATGCACATCAATCGGATTAACTAGCTGTGGAAAATCAGATAGCAACTCAGCCGGCGCATCCCAAGCCGACATCGACGCCCTCACCTTAATCGCCGGTAAAGACTTTGCATCATTACGAACTGAGGAACACGAAGATACCGAAGGCAGCAGCTTTTCTACCGCCTCAGAAGAAGACACCCTTGAAGATGGAACTGAATTTACATTTCGAGGTACCACCCTCACCACCAACGATAATAAAGTAGTCTACGCGTCAAACGAATATACTCTTGATTTCATAATAACCGACGGAGATCAAACCTACACAAACTTTAAACGCATCATCACAGAAACTGAAACCGAAGGAAGCAGTAACAACCTTCAAATCTCGACTGGCGACGGCATGACCTGCAATATACAATTCACCAACAGCTATATTATCGACGGAACTAGCCTAGAAGGAACTCTCGAAGCAAACGGCACCATTACCTATGCAGTAGATGACACGACCTTTGCAACCGTCGAGATTTCCGACGCTCGAATACAGGTTGAAAGCAATGGTTCACAATCTCATCTCAACATTTCAATGCCCTTTGTCCTCACTATCAATAGCCTTCAATACACCGGCACATTCAAATCCATTCAAACCCAAATCGACGGCGAATATGTCAGTGGGGATGAATTTACAAAAGCCACCCTCAAAAGAAACGGCGACAAAGTTGGCGAAATCCACATTGATAATGATGGCAAATTTAAAGTCTACATCCAAAACGACAACGGCGATCTAGAAGAACTTATCGTCGACTAAGTCCACCAAACCAAACTTTAGCGTTAACACTCATCCCCCCAACCCCTCTTTGGAACAGAGCGGGGTTGGGGGGAGTGGTATTTGGAGTTATGGGTAGCTTGGGAGTCCGCACCGAAGGCGTGACAGGGTGGATTTTACCCCTTAGCAAAAGCCTTAGCGTCTTCTAGGAACGCCTTAATTCCACTATCAGTGAGCGGATGATTGAAAAGTTGCATCAATGTACTCGGAGGGACAGTAACCACATCAGCGCCGATCTCAGCGGCCTCTAAAATATGAATCGGGTGACGAACGCTGGCAACTAAAACTTCCGTTTCAAATTCATAGTTGTCATAAATGCCTCTAATTTGGCGAATTAAATCCATACCATACTGAGAAATATCATCTAAACGCCCCACAAATGGACTGATATAGGTCGCCCCAGCCTTAGCTGCAATCAAGGCTTGCATCGCTGTAAAGCATAAAGTCACATTGGTCTTAATGCCTCGCTTAGACAATTCTTTAACAGCCTTCATCCCTTCAGGGGTCATCACTACTTTAATGACAATATTATTTCCCCATTTTAAATACTCATCGGCTTCTTTAAGCATGCCTTCAGCAGTTAAACTAAGCGTCTCAACCGAAATTGGCCCTGTAATAAACGACGAAATCTCACGAATCGTCTCTTCATGATCACGACCCGCTTTTTTAATCAAAGTCGGATTAGTGGTCACGCCATCAACTAACCCCATCTCATTCGCCTTTCGAATCGCCGAAACATCCGCAGTATCAATAAAAAATTTCATAAAAAAGACTCCATTTAAAAAAGACTAAAACACAGGCTATTATCATCGCTAAAATATAGTAAGATGTCCATATGAATGGACTAAGACCCAGTAAAAGAAATAAACTCATTCGATTAGCCCTTCTACTCATGACATGGTCATTACTCGTTGCGATTGCGCTACCCTCCATTTCCAATAAAAAAAATAGTAACGCCTCCAAATACGAAGTCCAAAGAAGCCACATCCAATCCCAGATCGAAATCTATTATTTAAGGCATGGCCACTTCCCCGTCACCGATGCCCCCCTAAGCAACTGGCAAACCAAAGGAAAAGACTCGCAATTCTACTTCCCCAAAGGCGTCCCCACCCATGACAACTATAGCCGAGTCTGGAGAGTTAATTCCGATGGGAAGGTCTATGGGAAAAAACCTCGAAATAATTCCTAGCGAATTTGATTTATTTAAAGAAAAATAACGCCGTCAATTAGAAGTACCCATATGAAAATACACTCAATAAAACTAAAAAACTTTAAAGCTTTTAAAGATATCGAAATGACTAAACTACCAAATTTCTGTGTGATAGTAGGCGCAAATGGAAGTGGAAAAAGTACCATTTTTAATATTTTTGCATTTCTCAGAGATGCGATGAATGGAACAGTTAATACTGCGCTAGCAAAACTTGGTGGTAGCAGAGGTTTCCAAGAAGTGCGTAGTCGAAATAGTGAAGGGCCAATAGAAATAGAACTAAAATTCAAAGCGGATTCAAAAGGAGAGTTAACAACATATTTTCTTCAAATTAATGAAGCAAACGGACGTGCTTTCGTAGCAAGAGAAATCCTAAAATATCGTCGTGGAAGTAAAGGGCAACCATGGCATTTTCTAGATTTTAGTAATGGAAACGGAACCGCAGTTACAAATGAAGTAGATAAAGTACAAGATGTTAAAGAACTTAAAAGAGAAGAACAAACATTAAAATCCAATGATATTTTAGCAATCAAAGGGCTAGCCCAGTTTGAGCGATTTCCGGCCATCGTAGCATTGGGAAATCTAATAGAGAATTGGCATATTTCTGACTTCCATATCAGCAAAGCACGACCTGAGCAAGAAGCCGGATACGCAGATCATCTATCTCGTGAAGGAGAAAATCTATCATTAGTAATAGAATACCTACATAATCATCATAAAGAAGCCTTTTTCGAGATTTTAGATGCCTTAAAAAAAAGAGTCCCAGGAATATCCAATGTTGAATCCAAAACTACAGAAGAAGGCCGTGTTTTATTGAAATTTCAGGATGGCACCTTTGAAGATCCGTTCCTGGCACGCTATGTATCAGATGGAACAATCAAAATGCTTGCCTACCTAACCTTACTTTATGATCCGACCCCACATCCATTACTTTGTGTAGAAGAGCCTGAAAACCAACTTTACCCAAAGCTTTTAGAAGAACTCGCTGAAGAATTTAGAACTTATGCAAATAGAGGGGGACAAGTTTTTGTATCAACCCACTCTCCAGATTTCTTGAATGCGGTAAAAGTTGATGAAGTATTTTGGCTAGAAAAAAAGAATGGCTATACGACTATCAAACGAGCATCCGATGATCAACAAATTGTAGAATATGTAAATAACGGCGACCAAATGGGCTATCTATGGAATCAAAATTTATTTGGTGAGGTAGATCCGAAATGAAAACTCTAGTTTGTTTTCTAGAAGAAAGATCTGCTCAGGTATTACTAGAAACAATACTACCAAAAATATTAAACTCCAGTGAAATCAACTTCAAATACATAACATTTCAAGGTAAGCAGGATTTAGAAAAAAATCTCTATCAAAAATTAAAAGGTTGGAAACAACCAAATTCATATTTTTTAGTAATGCGAGATAAGGATGCTGGTGATTGTATAGGAATCAAGGAAAATCTAAAAACCATTACACAGAATGGTGGAAAAATAGCAGAAACTTGCATCAGGATCGCATGTTGTGAATTAGAAAAATTAACTGCTAGAAAATATCAAAAAATATCTGGCTCTAGAGCAATAGCTCCACACCTCAAAATTGACGGGAGTAACAAATCTAAAAGTTTCAATGAGCTTCTAAAGGGTATTAAAAAACTTGTAGTTTAAAAAAGGTTACAAATCATTCAAAATAAGCTGGGCCGTTTCCTCAAAAGGATCTTGCCCTGTCGCTAGCTGATTAATAATCGGAACATACCCTTCTAGTAACTGCTGAGAGGTCGTTGGATCAAGCAATGCTAAAGCTTCTCTAAAAATCGCTTCAGGAGATACTTCTTTCAACGTCAAATCGGGCACAACAGACCGTCCCGCCATAATATTAGGTAACGCTGCATAGGGTAATTTAATTCCAAATACATATGTCCCAATCAAATAAGTTAAATAAGAGACTTTTCCAAGACTAATCATCGGAATCCGGTTCAGCAACAAATCCAAAGTCGTTGTCCCTGCAACACAAATCACAAATGTACAACTGGATAACACGCGATCGCTAAATGAGGACTCTACAGTTAAATGTGCAACTGGCCACTTGGCCAAATACTCCTTAATCACCACATCCAACGCTGGCGACAAACTAACGACAAACACCACAAGGCTCGGATCCTGACGCTGAAGCAGCTGAGCCGCTTTCAACATATCTGGAAAGTGATAATGCACTTCCTGCAACCGCGATCCAGGATAAAGCACAATGGTCGCCGGCCGCCGAGAAAGGACATCATCATCTCTCACCACAGGTGTATACGTTTGCATCACAGGATGGCCAAAATAATAAGTCCGCTTATGGTGGGCCGCATACAACTCCTGTTCTTTTTGAAAAATCGTCACAATATTATGGCTATAATCCGCAATCCGCCGAATCCCCTTTTGGTCATTCCAAATCCAAAAAGACGGAGTGATAAATGTTGTAATCGGGATATCATACTGCCGCAAAATAGCCGCAATCTTGGTATTCATATGCTGAAAATCAATAATCACCGCATGAGATACAGGCGTAGATTTCAAATAATCGGCAAGTGCAGTAAGTAGCGTTGCCTGACTACCCCGCTGTTTAAATTGCTCCCAAAACCCCATGGCATGGTTATTATCGGTGTTATATACGAGCGTATCTGCGACTTTTGCCAGATTAGACCCGCCAACTCCAACAATCTCAATCTCAGGACATCGGGATCTTAGTGTAATACCTAACTGTTCTGCATAGCGGTCACCGGATAATTCCCCGGCGATGATCAGCACTCGAGGTGATGCCCCCATAACTAGCCCCTTTTACTCCTCGTCAGAGGAAGTTTCTTCTACTTTTTTAATACAAATCCCGCGTGGAGAATCCGTTGTGCAAAAATCGAGTAAATATTTGGCCTGATCACTTGAAATCGTCATCTTAGAAATCACTTCCATTGCCTGACTAAAGTTTTTACCAGATCTAAATAATTCTTTAAAAATTGCTTTCACTTCTTGAATCGCTTCCCTACTAAATCCAGCACGTTTCAATCCAACAGCATTAATATTGCGGACTACAGCCGGATTACCTTCACACAACATAAAGGGAGGCAAATCTTGCAATAATCGAGTATAAGATCCCACCATAGAACCCTTACCAATCCTAACAAACTGATGAACGCCAGCCATTCCGCCAATAATAACGCCATCTTCAACCGTGACATGCCCTGCTAAATTACTGTTATTCACAATCACAATCCGATTACCCAACACACAATTATGCCCCACATGCGCATTCGTCATCAGTAAATTATCATCGCCTAATATCGTCGCTTGATCCTGACCCGTCGCACGGTTAATCGTGACATATTCTCTAATTTCGTTGCGGTTACCAATAATAACCTTTGTAGATTCGCCTTTATATTTGACGTCCTGGGCCTTAGACCCAATCACTGCACCAAAATGGATACGGCACTCTTCTCCAATTTCAGTATCTCTTTCCACCATAATATGGGCTTCAAGAACCGTTCGGTCTCCGATCACCACATTTTCGCCAATAATCGTATACGGTCCAATCACAACATCAGATCCCAATGTGGCCGAAATATGCACCGATGCCGTCGGGTGAATTTGAGGTCGAGATGGGGTCGCAGCAAACGTAAAGGTCATTTCGCCTTCACATACCACCTGACTATCGACTAATGCGCGCACTTCCACAGTCAGCCGATTATCAGCGCCACCCATCAACTCGACTTCCAGCCGAAGTTGATCGCCAGGAACTACGCTTTTTTTAACCGAAAGCGATTTAATGCCATTATAAAGAGGGAGTTGGCCAGCATATTTAGGATTTTTAAAAAACAGCACACTGGCGGTTTGCGCCAAGGCTTCAATAATTAAGGAATTTGGCATTAAAGGATAGCCAGTAAAATGACCCTCAAAAAACGGCTCATTAATCGATACGTTTTTAAGCCCGACAACACGCTTATCGGGTTCAAAATCGAGAATACGGTCCACCATCAAAAACGGTGGCCGATGAGGGATTAAATCAAGGATTGCATCATTGTTCATCTTCAGGGAAGATTGTAGACCGCAAAACCCCGAGAAGTCCAATGACAAAACCAAACATCACGCAAGCATTACAAAACCGAGTGACCGCTCAAGGCATTCACTATTCACTAGAAAACGTTCACGATTCCTTAATCCAATGGGGCAATCCTCACCTTAATCTCCCACCCATCATCCATATCGCGGGTACTAACGGAAAAGGCTCCGTCGTCGCATTCATCGAAAGCGCACTACTGTCACTTGGCTACACCACGGGAACTTATACCTCGCCCCACCTCATCTCATATTGCGAACGATATCGACTCAACGGAATCCCAATTTCAGAATCCGAACTCAGCCACTACTACGACAAAGTAAAGCATCTTCAAACTGCAACAGAATTTGAATTACTCACCTTAATGGCATGGCACTATTTCAAAGACAAACAACCCGACTACCTCATCATCGAAACCGGACTCGGCGGTCGATTGGATGCCACCAATGTCATTACCCCAATCCTCTCCATCATTACGCGAATCGGATTAGACCATCAGGCTATTTTAGGCGACACCATTCCAAAAATTGCAGCCGAAAAGGCTGGGATTATCAAGCCAAAAATTCCCATAATCACAGGCATCCAAAAGCCAGAAGCACTTCAAATCATTAAAAAAGAAGCAATGCAAAAAAATAGCCCGCTCATCATCGCAAGCCCAGTCACAGAAATTCCAACTCATTACACCTTGCAAGGCCACTTTCAAAAGGAAAATTTAAGTATCGCAAAAGCCGCAATCACCCACTTATTTGGTCAAGAAAAACTAAAAGAGGCAGAAGCCGGATTCGCCGCCGCAACCAATTGGGGAAGGTATACCACCATCACACCCAATCAAACCCATACGGTCATCTTTGATGCAGGACATAACGAAGACGGCATCATAGCCACATTAGAAACAATTAAGACAATGTACCCTAATCGCCACTTAAGAATTATTGTCGGATTTAAGCAGCAAAAAAATGCCAGAGAAATGATGAGTAGGCTTACTAAGGCCAGCCAAGATACCTGCTACTGTGAATTTGATAGTCAGTGGGCAATGTCGTATGGAGAAGTCTGCCAGTTGAGTGACATCCCCCTCCCCCCTATCGATATAGATACCACCTTATCACTGATTCTTAAACATCACCCAAACACACAAGAAGTAACGCTCATCACAGGTTCAATCTATTTCATCGGAAAACTTAAAGAATTGCTCCAGATCGGGTATAGTATAAAAACCCCATGAAATCTAAAAAAAGCAGGCAAATCGTATTGTTTTTCACCCTCTATGTCACCATAGGCAGCTTGGCTTTATTTAGCTTATGCATGGACATCGCCACCTTTAAAATCAGCTACAACTTAGGAAAACTCAAAAAAGAAATGGAACACCTAAGTAAAGAAAATAAAAAAATGGAATTCCAAATTTGGACCCTCACTAGTCCCGACCAAATTTACCTCAGAGCCACCACCGAACTTGGAATGGAACGTCCCGTCAAAATCGATTACATTAAAATCCCATGAAAGACTCATCTAAATTAAGATACGGTATCATCAATATCCTCATTGTCTTCGCAATCTCTGCGTTGATGTTAAGGCTAATCTACCTTCAAGTCTTTAAGCACAATTTCTACGCCATCAAATCCAAAAAACAAGTTGAAAAGATTCTCAAAATCCCACCAACACGTGGCACAGTATATGACCGACACAATCGCCCCTTAGCACTCACCCACTTGGCCTATTCCGTAAATGCCAATCCGAGTGAAGTCACTAACAATATGAGAACGGCCACTATCCTGTCGGAAGTACTCGGTATCGACAAAGACAAAATCCTCAAAAAACTCGCCAAAGAAAACCAATTCGCATGGATTGAGCGAAAAATCAGCGAAGACAATTATCTCAAATTAAAAGAATACGATTTAATCGGTATTTATTTTTTTAAAGATGAAATCAGAGTCTACCCCAACGGGATTTTAGCCTCGGATATCATCGGCTTCACCGGTATCGACAATCAAGGATTAAGCGGGCTTGAATACAAATACGACCATATCCTCAAAGGGCAAGAGGGTAAACTCATTTTTCATGGTGATCCTAGGCGTAACCGTCTGATCACGAGCCCCGTCCGAGTCCTCACCCAGCCAGAAGACGGCCAAAGCATTATCACCACGCTCGACACCACCATCCAGTTTTTTACCGAAAAGTACCTCTGCGAAGGGGCTGAAAAAGCACGAGCAGAATCTGCACAAGCCATCGTCATGGACCCCTCCACCGGCGATATTTTAGCCATGGCCGATTACCCAAAATTTAATGCCAACGACTGGAATAATTCCAGCATCAAAGTCCGCAAAAATAGCTGTATTTCAGACGTATTCGAACCTGGCTCCATCTTCAAAGTCTTCACCATGGCCGCCGCCATCGAAGAAAACCTAGTCACCAGCAGAACCGTCTTCGTCGTCCCAGAAAGCATCACGCTCTACAACAAAACCATTAAAGAAGCCCACGGTCGCGGACCCGGCGAATCCCCACGAAAAACTGTCTCCGAAATCCTCGAACATTCACTCAACGTCGGCACCACCATGATTGCCACCAGAATGGGTAAAGCCCAACTCTACAAACACCTCCATGCACTCGGCTTTGGTTCCCTCACCGGTATCGAACTCCCCGGCGAATCCAGAGGCCTATTTAGAGAAACCAAGTACTGGAGCGGCCTCGACATCGCCACCATCTCCTTCGGCCAAGGGATTGGAATCACCCCCATTCAAATGGTCACCGCAACCAGCATTATCGCCAATGGCGGCCATCACATCAAACCTCGCATCGTCCAATACACCATCTCCAAAGACGGTAAAACCTTAAAAGGCGTCCCGCAAAGCAGCAAAGGCCGACTATTCAAAGAATCCACCATGAAACAAGTCCGCCAAATGATGATCAGCACCGTCGACAAAGGCACAGGCGTCTCCGCTCAAATCAAAGGGTTCAATGTTGGAGGCAAAACCGGAACGGCCCAAAAAGCCAAAGAAAACGGCATTGGCTACGAACATGGCAAATACATCGCGTCATTCGTCGGCTTTTTCCCCGACCCCAACCCCAAAGCCGTCATCCTCGTCACCGTCAACGCACCGCAAGGCGTCTACTACGGCTCCCAAGTCGCAGCGCCTATTTTCAGACAAATCGCCGAAGAACTCGTCCGCCATTGGAATATCGATCCGACCAGACCTATCGTTACTCCAACTGCTTCCGCGCAAGTCGATTAATAACGTACACCACACACCACACTAAGGAGATTTCAATGCTCAACACTAAAGTTCTATCCATGACACCGATTATCCAATATCCAGGAATCAAAATTTTAGGAAGTATTCCTAAAGGCGCTCAACCCGCGAGCTTGCAAGAAGATGTCGTCTTAAGACTGTATGAAAAAATGTGCGCCACAAAAACGCCAAATCAAAGCGACCCCAATGGCGAACATGACCTGGATATTTCCGTACGCTGGTCCTGGAACCCTCAAGTCCTCCTTCACCGACTATTCGGAGGCCTGGGAGACATATCACTACTAGAAACCATCGGCAGACAAATCGTCGAAGGCGGCAATCAACCGGTATTATCCTGCGAATTTGTAAAGGTCGGTGATCAGTATTTCAAATGCAAACCGAATCCTGACACACTTTCCATGAAAAGAGAGCAAACAAAAACAACTCATACTGTCGACCTATTTTCAGGAAATATCCGCGTATTAAGAATCACTCACCATAAAAGCGGTAAGGACATGCATCTGCAATTAACAATGAGCCACCTTTACGCCGATGCCACCGCCGGCTTTAAACAAGTCGCCCAAATGGCCGTCAGCTACAACATCATCAACATTCTTTCTCATTTACTAACCTCTGTTGAAACCGTTTTAACACATAATTACCAACTCAACGGCAACTCTGGAAACAGCTTTTCTTCCATTATTCTCCCCTGGCTATGGCTAGGGGTCGGAGCATAAGTACCGGAGCAACGTAAAAAAACTACCAATCTAGGCTCGCTAACTACCCCGTCACGCCTACGGCGAGCCACCCCTTCCTGGAAGGGGAATTTAGGATCGGATAATTATTACTTACTTATTCCCCTCTTTAAGAGGGGTGGCACGGAGTGACGGGGTGTTTAAGCAATCAAATTTGCCACTGCTTTGCCCCTGCGATTTTTCATTATTAAAAAATATCTATGTTATGATCCCTAAAATGACAACTATTATCGAATTCCTTATATGGCTGTTTAATGAGAAGCTCACTAGTACGAAAGAATTTGCAGAGTGTATGAATTACATTCCAAATTGGTTAATCCCTGCTTCTGCTGGATTTTCAGTTGCGTTTCTAGTTCTACCTTTTCGGCAAGGATCAAGAGCTATAAAAGAGTGGCACCGGATTACGCGTATATTTGAAGTTATTTGGATTCAAACCATTCATAAAGATGACCCGCAAGCCCTAAATGTTTCGGCAAAGATACGGTTTTTAAAAGATATAAAGAAAGCAAAGGTAACTCTTCGAGTCCACCAATCAGAAAGACTAGACTTAGTTATCGCTTATCCTAATTTAGAGGATATAAGAGCTGGCCAAGACAAAGAATTCCAAATCCTTGCTGAACCTATCAGTCATCCGGGTTGGATACCTTGGCACGGTGGTTGGGGACCCGATGAGCACTACAAAGGTCATGATCGAGCTGCAATGGGAAAATCTATTGTAGTACTAGAAATTTCAGGAGCTATCATAACTCATCGTCTAAAACTTATGATTGATCTAACTGGTGTAATTTCAATGACCAACAAGAATTTACCGATGGTATTTGTCCTAAAAGAAAATGAAAATCCATTTGAACTAAAGAAATAGATGCCCGCCTCCGCTAAAATGCCAATAGATCATACTTTCACGCTCAACTCTGGCACTTTTTCCCATTAAGACTCTGACACCAATTAAAAGGTAGCTATGCGGAAAAAGTCGGCATATCGAAGCTAAACCGCAATAGAAAACCGAATAAACTCCGCAGGCTCATATCCAACCAGCTCAAAATCCCCAAATTCCAACTCAAAAAACGGCTTCTTCGCAATCCTAACCTCAGGCAATTTCCTAGGCTCTCTCTTCAACTGCTCCGCCACGCCATCCAAATGATTTAAATACAGATGTGCATCACCAAAAGTATGCACAAAATACCTCGGCACCAAATCACATTCCTGTGCCACCATCATCAACAACAACGCATAACTCGCAATATTAAACGGCACACCCACAGCCACATCTGCCGAGCGTTGATATAACTGCAAATCCAAATGCCCATTACACACATAAAATTGAAAAAACGTATGACAAGGCGGTAGCGCCATTCGGTCAATCTCGGCCACATTCCACGCATTCACAATTATCCGCCTGGAATCCGGCTTATGTTTAATCATGTCGATGGCCTCAGCCAACTGATCAATATAATTTTTCTGATACTGCCCAGTCTCTGGATCTAACCGAAACTGTTCCCACTTTCGCCATTGATAGCCATAAATCGGCCCCAATTCGCCATCTTCTTTGGCCCAGGCATCCCAGATTTTACAATCCAAGCCATCGTTAATATTGGTAGACCCTTTAATAAACCAAAGCAATTCTTTCAAAACAGATGAAAAATAAACCTTTTTAGTAGTGAGTAACGGAAACCCCGTCCTTAAATCATGACGCAGCTGATATCCAAAAACAGAGCGAGTTCCAGTACCCGTACGATCCGTACGGTCCTCACCAAACTCTAAAATATGTTGAATCAAATCAAGATAAGACTTCATAATATAAAAGATATACTGAACCATAAAAGATTACCAACTCAAAAAGGATGCTCAATGTCCAACACAAAAACAAGCCACCTATTTATTGATGACACGCTTCCGTCTTCTCAAGCAAAACAAAGATACAAAAAACGCAGAGAAACTCTCCTAACCCAAGTCAACGCACCCATCCTCCTAGTAGGAATCACCCACAGCCCCAATCACACCCATGTCTGGAGCTCCCTCAATAGCTACATCTACCAAGAACCAAGCCTCCTCTACTACACCGGCATCAACCAAATCCGCACCGCTCTCCTCCTCATTCCCGGCCATCCCCACACTCTCTTCATCGACGAAAAAAATCCAAAAAAAGAATTTTGGGAAGGCCTCCATCTCGGATACGGCACTCAAGAATCCGAAGCCGAAATCACAGAAATTACCGGAATTTCAAGCATCAAACCATTCGATGAACTCGCCCTCACAATCCAAAGTTTCCTCCAAGAAACCACCCCTAAAACCATCTATACCCTCTGGCATACCGACGCCAAAAACAAAGCCATCAAAGACAGCAACTATCTCACCAAAACCCAACTCACCCGCTGGATCAAAACCTCCTCACCCACAACAACTCTCCAAAACATCTCCCTAATCATGTGGCCACAACGCCTAAATTTAGATGAAACAGATATCCAAAACATGATCACCGCCAACCAAATGACGGCAACCGCATTCAAAAACACTCTCTCACATCTCCCAAAAATGACTTCAGAAACCCAAATTTCAGCCCGAATCAATTACGAAATCGCCACCCAATCCCATTTCGGAAACAGCTTTCCAAGCATCGTCGCCAGCGGACAAAACGCCACCATCCTCCACTACACCCAAAACAATGCCCCAACCGATAAAGCAAACCTCCTCCTCCTCGATTTCGGCACGCGCTTTCAAAGCATAAACGCCGACATCAGTCGAACCGTCCCCCTCTCAGGAAAATTCAACCCACTCCAAAAAGCCCTCTATAACTTCGTCTTACAAACCCAAAAAGAAGTCGAAGCCAACGCCAAGCCCGGCACCACATTCAAAGATCTCAATCAACTCGCATGGGCCACACTCCACCAGCGCGTTTCCAACTTCATCACCAACCACAGCGGAAAAATGACCCTCAGCTATGACGCCCAACCCCACAATATCGGCCACTTCCTAGGCCTCCAAGTCCACGACGGCGACCCCTCCCGCAAATACCGCAACACGCCATTCGTTCCCGGAAACTGCATCACGAGCGAACCCGGTCTCTACGGCCACTTCACCGCCACCATCGACGGCCAAAAATACAACGAATGGATCGGCATCCGAATCGAAGACAACCTCCTCATCACCCCCACCGGCTGCCAAAACCTAAGCACCAGCTGCCCAAAAGAAATTGATGAGTTGGAAGGGTTAATAAGCTAGGGTTAATACTCACCCACCAACCTCCCTCTCTGTTCCAAAGAGGGAGGCTCAAGAAGTTAATCCATACCAGTCCCCCTCTTTGGCACAGAGAGGGGTTAGGGGTGAGTATTACCTTCTACACATTAGAAAAGAAGGGTTACCTCAAAACCACCTTCACCCAAGCCACCTCAACGGCATTCCTCGGCCTCATCTTCCCAGTTTTAATCGAAATATCCGCCTCCGCAAAATACCGTATCGCCTTCCCCAAATCCCCAAGCGAATACGCCGCCGAAATCTGAGGAATCAACTTTTTAATATAAAACGGATTCTTACCCACTTGCTTCGCAATGTCATCTCCAGAAACTCGACGCTTGGACATCTCCAAAAGCTGATAAAACAACCTCAGCTGATTCACAATCATCCCAACCAACATCACAGGCTCTTCGCCATCGTCCAATAATCGTTTAAGCATCGCAACAGACTGCTTGGTCCGCCCACGAACTGCTTCCTGAAAAGCAAATATACTCACACTCCCACGCTGGCAAACCACTTCAATATCCGCACCTGTCACAGTCTTGCGGTCTCCAAGATAAACCGATAATTTCGCCACCTCTCCAGACAAAAACCGCAGCGATGTCCCGCCAAAATCAAGCAATAACTCAAGTCCATCCGCATCGCAGGATAATCCCACTTTCAAAAATCGGGCCTTCAGCCATGCGCGCAATTTATCCTGTTCCCAGTCCTTAAATCCGGCAAATTCTTCCAAAACTGTATTTTTTTTAAGCCAGCCACTCACCTTCCGACGCATATCCAGCGGCTTTTCAGACACAACCACCACTTGGGCGCGGTCCGATACTATCGACTTCAAGACATCTAGTCGCTTAAGCAAAGAGTCATCTCCTTCTGCACCTAAAAACGGGGGCGACTTCATCACCACAAACTTCCCCGGAGAAAACATCGAGACATTCGATAAAAAATCAATAATCTCCTGTAAATCTACTTTCCCATCCAAAGAAAGCCCTTCAAAAGAAGCCATGCCAGATTTAAGCTCAGAAACTCTTTCCTGAACTAAAAACCCCTCTTCTCCATAAAGTACTCGAAAAGCCATGCCAAATCCTTTATACTAACGTCACGAAATTAAACTTATAAACAAAGATAAACAATGGAAAACAAAAATAAAAAATTTATTATCATTCTGACACTTGTCATCACACTAGCTGCCGCAGCAAGCCTCTATAAATCTCATTCTAAACCAAGACCCATCAAGATCACAGAGTCCGCACTAACAGAACAGCCTGCTTATCCACAAAAAAAGCCAAAACCACGAGAAACAGCAACCTGCATCATCCAACTCAGCGGAGAAGTCCCCAACCCAGGGCTCTACACCGTCACCCCCAATCAAAGGGTCTTCGACATACTCAATCAATTCGGAGGAGTCTTAGACACCGCTGACATAAGCAAAGTCAAACTAGCCGCCAAAATCAAAGACGGCATGACCATCTACATTCCAGAGCAAAAAGCACAAAAAACTCCACCAAAAAAAAGAGACTCTAAACCTCACCCAACCAAAATCAAAAAACAAAAAGATCCCCCAGACAAGGACATCACCGCCACCTCCCCAAAAACCTCTTTCAAAATGAGGACTCATTAAAAAAATATACGGTCTCGTAGGGGCGCATTGCATACGCCCAAATACAGCACAAACCAAAAAATTAATGTAAACTAAAAACCAATGGATTTCTTAATCGTCGCAGCCACTATTATCAGTCGAACTTTCACCGATATTTCGTTTAAAGCAGCCGTGGATCAAGACTATACCGCTCAGCAACCCATTTCCATTTTAACCCAAGCAAAACGAGTGATTTGCTCTAAATATTTTTCAATAGGCCTTATCTTTAGCACTATCCATGTTTACACCTGGATTATCTGCCTTAAAAAATTTGATCTTAGCTTTATATATCCCATGCTCAGCGTCAGCTATGTCTGCATCATGATTACAGGCCGCATTCTATTTAAAGAAACCCTCGATAAATACAAAATAATCGGCATGGCCATCATCACCATCGGCAGTATTCTGCTCGCAAAATCTGTATAAGGAGTCACCATGATTAAAAAATGCCTCAAATATATTGCCCCGCCAATCCTACTCACTAGCCTCGGAGAGTTTATCCTCAAGGCATCCATCAATTCATATCAGGCGCCCACTCCCTCTACACCAATGAGTAGCTATTTAAACTTAGCGGCCTATGTATTTAGCAATCCCATCACCATACTATCCCTCATCATGGTCATTACCGGCGGGATTTTGTGGTTAGGAGCCATGTCCAAATTTGAACTCTCTTTTCTTTACCCCTTTCTAAGCACCAACCTCATGCTCATCGTCATTGGATCCCATGTTATTCTGGGAGAAGAGGTCAATCTTTACAGATATATCGGTGTCATGTTAATTATGACCGGACTCGTCATTATTTCGAAGAGCCCTTATAAAGCATCTGCGAATAAAACAAACTAAAGGAGCTCCAAAATGTCAAAGACCATTACCTCCCCATTATCAGAAAGAGCCAACAACATTAAGGACAGCATCACAATGGCTGTCACCGACCTTGGTAACCAACTCAAAAAGCAAGGCCACCGAGTCATCAGCTTTAGCGCTGGCGAACCCGATTTCGACACACCTCAAAACATCAAAGAAGCTGGCATCACCTCCATTAAAGCCGGCAAAACCAAATACACCGCCGCATCCGGCATCATCGAACTCAAAAACGCCATCGTCAAAAAATTCAAAAATGACAACACCCTCACTTACACCAACAAAGACATCGTCATTTCATGCGGTGCAAAGCACTCCATCTACAACACCTTAATCGCCTTAATTAATACCGGCGACGAAGTCATCGTTCCATCACCATACTGGGTGAGCTATCCCGACCAAGTCGAGCTAGTCGGCGGAAAACCAATCATCATCGAAGCCACCGACAAAGCTGGTTTCAAAATCACACCTGCACAACTTGAAGCCGCCATCACACCTCGCACAAAAATGGTCATCATCAACTCGCCTTCAAACCCAACCGGCGCCATCTACACAAAACAAGAGCTCCAAGCATTGGCCGATGTCATCCTCAAACATGACAACATCTACGTTCTCTCCGACGAAATTTATGAGGAATTAGTCTATGACGGGACAGAACACTACTCCATCGCATCGCTCTCCAAAGAAATGCAAGATCGCACCGTCGTTATCAACGGAGTCTCTAAAGCCTATTCAATGACAGGATGGAGAATCGGATACACCGGATCCACCACCGAAATCGCATCTGCAATGGGCAAAATCCAAAGCCAAACAACCTCCAACCCTACAGTAGCTTCCCAATGGGCCAGCCTAGAAGCACTTGAAGGATCTCAAGAAGCCGTCGAAACAATGAGAACATCTTTCGAAAGCCGAAGAAATCTCATGGTCAAAGAACTCAATAAAATAAAAGGAATGACATGCTTAACCCCACCGGGCGCATTCTACACATTCCCCAATGTCTCAGCACTTTACGGCAAAACTTCCCCAGAAGGATTGGTCGCAAACGATGTGGATTTCTGCGCACAACTACTAACTCTATACAAAGTAGCCTGCGTCCCAGGATCCGGTTTCGGCGCCCCTGACCACATCCGTCTCACCTACACCGCCAGTGCAGAAGACATCAAAGAAGGCATCGACAAAATTAAACTATTCGTCGAAAGCCTAAAATAAATCGCGATGAATGCGGCTCACCCAGATTTCAACCACGGGATTGGGGTCTAAATTCAATCCCTTCAACAAAGAAATTGCTTTCTCTCGATGATGTACATCCCCTTCGGATAACACTTTCCGAAGCGCCTTCACCACTTCAAGCCTCACTTTCCAATCAGGATCAGTAGAATAAGGGATTAAATATCGCAGTCCCTTAGACGTTAATTTAAAAGAAATTTCTCGAATTTTTTGAATTTTATTTAATACTAAGCTCAAAGATAAATACCGAGACACCCAGTGTGGACGCTGACGTGGGTCAAATGATTCAGCAAGAAACCGATCCTTCATACGACTTAACACCCCCCTTCTTATACCCAATAAATTCCCACAAACAATTCAATCCAAACTACCAACTAAAGCAAAGGGGTCAGACCCTTATGTGTGGAGATGTGCCAGGTTAAAGATATTAAAAGTCTACTATGGCACTTCTGGCCACATAAGGGTCTGACCCCTTAAGGACCCCTTAAGAAACAGTTCTAACTATGCTATCTTATGCCTCATGTTAGCCATCCCAAATTGCATTTCTATTCTCGAAATCATCGCAACAAATTCTCAAAAAAATGAAGAATTGTTCACACCCAAAACACCTCGATTTAACGAGGTCAAAAAAGCACTTTCAATTAATGGCTACTACACCAATGACCCCGTATTCACCCAAAACCCAGACGCCATCCTCATCACCCAATTAATTGCCCTTACCACACTCTCCATGGTTGGCGGCGTCACAATGCCAGTCGTCAAACAATTAAGCATCCAAGAGTCCACCATTAAAATTAACTGGGGTAATCGCGTCACCGACACCATCACCCTCGGCCAATTCGATGATCATTACACCCAATTTTGCCGAAGCATCCAACAAAAAATCATTGGCGACAACACCGCCCAGCGAAGCCTCCACAAAGCATTCATCAAAGACTGCGACCGAATTATCATCAATTACACCGACATTTTAACTAAAATCGAAGCCTCACTCACCACTCTCAGTAAATCAAAACCAGATCTCAAACAGTTATTTTCAAAAGAAATTAACCCTGATTTATTTTTCATCCTGCTCTCGTCGCTACCCGATAACGAAATCAATGCGTTTTTGCTTTATATCCAATCCTTTCTTCCAGACGATCTCGAACTCAAACAATCCGATGGACATACCGTCAACATTGGCACCCTATTCCAATCCCCCTCATCCGATATCCAATATCTCATCACTAAAATCCAAATTTATTTAAGCTTGTACTACAGTGAACAGCTCCCCATTATTAGACACATTACACAAAGCAAAAGCCCCTTCTTTTTAACCAAAATGCTAGATAACCAAGTCACATTCACAACCCTCACTCAAAACTTAAGCAAATTGAACGAACTCCAAGTTAAAAGCAGGCTCAATCTCTATAAGCTCTATACATTACTCATCCAAAAATTAGACTTATGAGCCCAAAAATATATCTGGACTGGAATTCCACAAGTCCACTCCACCCCACAGTTCAAGCCAGCATTAAATCCGCACTTTCTCACTACGGAAACCCCTCAAGTCTCCACCAAACCGGCCAAGCCTCCCGAGAATTAATCGAAACTGCCCGAGACAAAGTCGCCGCTCTCATCGGAGCCCATCCCCACCAAATCATCTTCACAAGCTCCGGCAGCGAAGCCAATAACATGGTCATCAAACACCCATTCGCAAGTACACCTAGGACTTCGCCGCTCCCCCGCATCATCACAACATCTATCGAGCATTCAAGTATTCTCACCCCATGCCAGTTTTTAAGCCAAACTCATGCTCAACCAGTCACTTACCTCGCCCCAACCCCACAAGGCATCATCACACCCGAGTCTCTGGCGTCAGAAATCACTCCAGACACCGCCATAATCTCCATCATGATGGCCAACAATGAAACCGGCAGCATCAACCCCATCGATACACTCTCTCAAGTCAATCGACCTAAAAACACCCTCTTTCATACGGATGCCACTCAAGCCGCTGGAAAACTCCCCATCAATGTCCATGATTTAAATATCGACTTGCTCACTCTATCCGCTCACAAAATCCAAGGGCCCAAAGGCATCGCCGCCCTTTACATCCGTAAGGACGACCTCCTCACTCCACTCCTTCACGGCGGATCACAGGAACAACGATTACGGGCCGGCACCGAAAACCTATTAGGCATCATCGCCTTCGGTATCGCCGCAGACCTCGCCAAAGCCAATCAAGACTCAAACACCGCTCACAGTGCCCAGTTAAAATCCCAACTCATCGCCGGACTAAGCCAAATCGACAACATCCACATCAACACTCCAGAAAATAGCCTTCCCAACACCCTCAACATCTCCATCCTTGGCATCCCAGCAGAAGCCATGGTCATGAGAATGGACCAGGAAGGAGTTGAAATCTCAACCGGCTCCGCATGCTCCACAGGTTCCACAGAGCCATCTCATGTCCTAAAGGCCATCACCACATCCAAAGACATCCAAATGAGCGCCATACGCATCAGCATCGGCTCCACAGCCACATCTCAGGAAATAGATGCCGTAATGACACTCTTCAAAACCATCATCCCCAAACTAAGACAGCACCACGCCTAAATTTTAGGCAAAAAAAAGGGCAAAACCCCTGAAGTTTCACCCTTTATAAGAAATAAAAAAATTAAAAATTCTATCGAGATTGGTATTGTTCAGCCAATTCTGCAAACGACGGTCTCTCATCGTTAATATTAGAAGTATCCGATGACGCAACCACATCATCTTCAGTGGCCGCAGACTTATTCATTTGCTGAAACCGATTTTGAAATCTCGCTCTCGCATCCCCACTAGTCGCAGCAGCTCGTGCCTTGGAAGTCGAAACACTCGAAGTCGTCGCCGCAGAAAAATGAGAGTTAGAAGATTCTAGTCGCGATGCAGGCACTGTTGGCACCGCAGAAGATTTTGATGCGCCGACACCACCAATATAAGAAGCCCCAACCTTATTAACCAAAGAGTCATATTCAGCACCAGAAGTCTTATCAGTAATTTTGATTGATGCATGAGAAAAAGAAGAGATTAGGAACAAAAGCGCAATAATGGATATCTTTTTCAAAGTCACTACCTCCGCAAGCAAAAGTTAACAAGAATAAATAATGCACAACCCATGCCAACTTAAAACAAGACCAAAAAGGTATAAAACTACAATCGATCTACAAAAATGTAGAAAATAAGATTAAATCAGAAAATAAAGGGCAATAAAGATATACATTTTTGTAGAATACATGATAGATATATACAAAATTGTAGAAAAAGGTGCGCCTGCACATACCAAGAGAAGCTAAACACCCCGTCACTCCGTGCCACCCCTCTCAGAGAGGGGAATAAGCAAGAAACCCAGTTTACCCAAAAAAAATGAAAAAGAACGTCGATCCCCAATCGCCCTCTAAATGTTGATAGGTGGTTAAATAGCAAAACGCAGACTACCAAGGAGTGGAGTCTTCAGACGTAGCGGTGTAGTTAAGTTTTGTTATTTAGCCGCATGGCGGCATTTAGGGGATGATTGGTGCGCGAGAAGGGACTTGAACCCCCACGCCAAAGGCACTAGATCCTAAGTCTAGCGTGTCTACCATTTCACCACTCGCGCGTTAAGGGAACGGATTGTAACAAAACCACCATTTCTTGTAAATCTAAAGCGGCTCATTTATGCTACTGCAACAATTATGATTAACATTACTGAAATCACACCAGAAGACTCGATTAAACTTCAAAAAATGATCGAATCTGCGACACAGCTAATCAAAGCCGCACAGTATCAATGGATACAAACGCCCACGATTGATAGCTATAATTCGCTCTCACCAGGCCTCGGAAACCACTTAAAGACAAGTGTCGTCCGGTTTATGGACCGTGGAAACGATAGTTTAATCTTACGCCCGGACAACACCGCGCCGATTGCCAGAATCATGGCCAGTACACCCGCACCAAAACAACCGGTCAAATTATTTTACAATGCGTCAAAATTTCAACGGCACCCAAAATCCAATGATATTGTTGAAACATTAGAGTTTGGATTTGAAATCATCGCGGACAGTTCCGCCAACGCAGACGCAGAAATCCTGATCACACTCAGTCAGCTTCTCACCACCCTCGGATTTAAGGACCACATCATCGACGTCGGCCACAGTAAATCGGCCCAGGCACTCCCACACAATAAAAGAGAAGCGCTCCTCAATAACGACTTTGTTAAATACGGTGAAGTCCCAGAAAGAGGCTCAATCGCCCTCATGAAAGACATGGACACCTTAAAGGGCCTCTACAATGCCCTCCAACACAAACCAGAATCAGACCATATCTATTTTAACTCCGGCCTCGTCAAAGAGCTGGACTACTACACCGGCATCATCTTTGAAGTCTACATCCCCCACTGTGGCTACCCAATCGCTTCAGGCGGGCGCTACGATGGCCTTTTGAGAACCTATGGCACCGATTTACCCGCCGTGGGTGCAGCGCTAAATATGAACACCATCTTATCCGTACTAGGAACAAAATAATGAATACCCCCATTACCATTGCAACCGCCAAAGGTTATCTCCTCTCAGAAAGCATTGCGGCATTTGAAAAAATAGGAATTTCATTTGGAAACGCCATCGAAGAATCCAGAAAGTTATTTACCAATGATGAAAGCGGCCACTACAGCCTCCTCAAAATCAGACCCTGGGATGTCACCGAATATGTCGAAAACGGCGCCGCAGACTTAGGCATCGTCGGATTAGATGTTTTAGATGAAAAGAAAAGTAATGTCATCCGCTTAGCCGACCTAGGCTTTGGCAAATGCAGCCTCGTCCTCGCAGGACCTGAAAACCAAAAAGATATCTTGAGACACCACATTAAAGTGGCCACAAAGTTCCCCAATTTAACGCAACAGTACTTTGATAATAAAGGAATTAAAGCCAACCTGATTAAATTATATGGCGCCATCGAACTTGCCCCCCTAACAGGCCTCTCCGATATTATCTCTGACCTAACGGCCACAGGAGCGACCTTAAAAGAGCACAACCTAGAAGTCATCGACACCATTTTAGACTCATCGGCCTATTTAATCGCCAACCCCAGCAGCTACAGAACCCACTATTCAACAATAGTAAGCCTGGTCAACGCCCTAAAAAGTCAAAAAAGATGATTAAACAACTCAAAAAAACATACCTTCCGATCATTAAAGACATGTTTTTACCCAAAGAGCATTACCATCGCATTGATGAAATTGAACTCGGAAAACTCTATGACAAAGGTTATCGCAGTGTATTTTTAGACATCGACAACACCCTCATGTCCTATGACGAGCGCGAGTTATCACTCCAAAATTTAGAATGGGTAGAAGGGATTAAAAAAACCGGCTTCAGATGCTTCATCCTCTCCAACAACCTCAGTAAAAGACGGATCGAGCGCATCAGCAAACAAATGAAAACCCCAGGCGTCTACTTTGCCCTAAAGCCCTTCACGTACAGCATCCAAGAACTCGCCAAACAACACAGAGTCTCCCTCAAACACAGCATCATCATCGGCGACCAAGTATTTAAAGACATCCTGCTAGGTAACTGGCTACAAATGCACAGCATCCTAGTCGACCCCATCGATATCCGAAAATCCTACTTCAAAACCCTACAACGCGACCTAGAAGTCAAAATCTTGGATAAACTGTCGACGGTTTAGTCTTCTAGCTCTTCCAATCCCGCCAGAATAACAAACACGCCACCACTTTCGTCGGTCAGCAGAATACTATCGGCATCAAAGGGGAGCCCAAGGGTCCCAAAGACAGTTTGAAGATGAGGATTTTGGATATTAGGCTGTTTAAGCTTATCCAATCGTTTACGAATTTTATCAAGCTCTTCTCGAGATTGAATCGAGATCGCGACTAGCGCACCAGCCAACCCAAGAGAAGCCAAAACATGAGCCTGATCAGCAGAGACTTGGACAGTTTGTATCTGAGTAAGTCCATCAGAAACCGTCGCCAAGTCAGCCCCCTGACGGGCTGCAACACGAGAAACTTGGTTAGGAAGAATATTTAATGCCTGAAACACCTGCTTCAATGCAGGATACCGTTGAAAGGCCTGAGCCAATCCAGGAGATAGTTGCGATGCCCCCGAAGCGAGATTGCCAGCGGCTAACGGATTAATACCGGGTATACCCTGTACCATGTCTAAACTCCTTTAGTATGGACCGTCAATGTGACCAATTCATCATCTTTGGCATTTGATAAAAAATAGCTTCCAAGCTCGATCATCCGGCGCTTATTAGTATTATTACCTTCACGGCCATTCACTAAAATCCCACCGGTACGGCGATCATATACATAAGTCGTAACCCCTTGAAATGGGGCTTTATGATACAAGACAATTTTATCTTCACTTTCGGCATAAATAATTTTACTGCCATCGGGAAGCGATCGATTATCATCAGAAAACTGAACGATTTTCGCCTTTCCGCCACCCTTAAATAACTCTTTGACCATTGATGAATCCTTCACTTAACACAAAAAATCAGAATACACTTCAGAACACACTAATGATACAGGGGAGCTATAAAAAATGCCATGACACAGATATCGCTATCTATGTCATGGCCATAAGAAATTTTTTTAATCAAGCAATATTCAGACGCTGCGGGCGAGATATACTGGATAGAAGAATCGACTTACAAGCACCCTAACGGTAAATGGAGCACTTCGGGGCTCACCCAATATATCTCGGGATTTTGAGTAATAATGAGTCCAAATTCTAGATGATTTTCTTGCACAAATTTTCTAAGAACCGCAGTATCTGCAGGATGAAGAGTACTTCCATGCTTAATTTCAATGGGAAGAGTCCCAAACGATCCTTCTAAAATAAGATCAATTTCTGCACCATTACGCGTACGATAATAATAAGGGGCCACATGGGTTGCGGTAGTCGCATCAATTCCCCTTAAAATTTCTTCGATTACAAAGGATTCAAAGCTTCTACCCACAATAGAATGTGCAAGCAGCTGGTCCATCGTTTCTATCCCCAATAAATCATGAAGCATCCCACTATCGCGCAGATATCCCTTGGGCATTTTAACTAAACTTTTTCCCTGGGATCCCTCATAACTGGGGATCATCCTCCATACAAAGGTGCCATGCGCAATATCAAGGTAATCTCGAATGGTACTTTCATTACACTCTACTTGCCGTGCAACATCACTTTTATTAATCAACGTGCCAGATAATGACCCCAGTAATCGTACAAATCGACGAAACTTAAGCGGATCTAATCGTTTAAATAATCGCCCAATATCCCGATACACATAATGATCATAAAATTGATTCATCCACTGACGGTGAAGTTTTGGGGTAGATAGCGGCTCTGGAAACCCCCCTTTCAGCCAAAGCATATGAAACTCTTTATGAGGGTGTACTGGCCAATTTGCAATATTTTTTTTAGATAATGGCTGCTCAAAAAGAGTATAAAACGGACTTAACTCTCGACCTAAATATTCACTCGTTTTAAGCGGAGACAAAAAAACAGAGGCAAGCCTCCCAGCAAGAGATTCAGAAATATGATGAATAAGTTCCGGCTGACTAGAACCCGTAATGATAAATCGCCCCTTAGTAGATCGATCACCATCAATCACTCCACGCAGGACATTAAAGACAAGGGGGTACTCTTGAGCTTCATCCAAAATAACCTGTGTCGGATATTGTTCAAAAAAAAAGGTAGGGTCCGCTGATATCTGACTAAAATCCCGATCATTTTCAAGATCCATATACCGCCACCCCTTCCCAATTTCACGAGAAAGGGTCGTCTTTCCACACTGTCTCACGCCCACAATCGCAACTGCAGGAAACAGCGTCAAAAAATGCTCAATTTTACGCTCAAGATGTCTTTTGTATCCAGTCATATTCAGAAGTTATACCCGAAATATACTGGAAAGTAAACGCTACCACCAAGCTCAAAGCATCCCAACAGCTCTCAATTGAGCTATTAAAGATGCTTTAAGCGATTTGATTAGGCAGTCACATCCTTCTTTGGGACGCGCAGCCACGGCATCACTGACTTCTGATGAAGAAGATAAGGATGAATTTGAAAAAGATAGTGCCTGGTTAAGAGGGTGAGAACCTGGAGGGTTGGCAGCATGAAATAAATCAGAATTGCTAGAACTTGCCGAGAAATCTAAAGGAGGTCCGAAAGATAGATGCTGACCAACATACACTTCCATTGAATCGGATTCAACTGAGTGTAAAGATACGCGTCGCAGAGCATCAGCGTTACTCCGCTCACTTGGACTCGGCAGAAGCACTACCTCTGTGAGTAGAAAGGCTGGTAGGCGATTGGAGGCGTGAAGGTTGTGAGTTAGGTGCGTTAACAACTGCTAAAGACACCGGTCTTGCAACAGGAGGCGGAAGCTGTACATCTCTATTAGACGCTACGGAGCTAGCCAAGGCGGCAAGGTGCAAAGCAAGCCTAGCCTCATCAGTATGAGGACCGAACTCCTCAGGCTCCTCCCATAAGATCAACAGGAAGATCATGAGTAGCACGTCTTACTGATTGAGCTGGTGTTACAACTGGCCCAACAAATTTAGTATCGATATATCTTGTGTCCAAGCCTTCTTTCTTACAAAAGGCTTGGACCTTCGTTGATTGAAGACCAAAAGTCCTCGTAAGAAATGTATCAAATCGAGCTACACCCTTGGCAGTAGGCGTATACTCACCTACTCCAGACCCAAAGCGCTCACCACGACGGCGACTGTTTAAAGCTTTTAGCAATGCAGGCTTAACGGTATCAGGTGTATTTTGCCAAACACCATTAATATAACCCTTTGAGCTCTCAGCACTAACAGGTTGTAAAGCATTAAAGTTTTTGACAACGCCATCAATCCCATAAATTTGAATAGGATTTTTTTGTTCATACTCTTTAACAAGTAGTGCAGTTCGAGCGTCAAAGACCGCATCTGCAAAGGCATCTTTCTAGCCCCCATACTAAACTAGACACATAAACTCGAGAGGATTGAACCCCTTGGGGTTGGTTCAAGAAATCGGGTAAAATTGTAAAGAATGAGGGTATCTTAATGAAGCAAAAAAAGTATAGCGTTGACGAGAAAATGGCAGTGGTGATGGCCA
>CAMCZW010000010.1 GCA_945888435.1 bacterium UBP8_UBA817 | reverse complement strand
TGGCCATCACCACTGCCATTTTCTCGTCAACGCTATACTTTTTTTGCTTCATTAAGATACCCTCATTCTTTACAATTTTACCCGATTTCTTGAACCAACCCCAAGGGGTTCAATCCTCTCGAGTTTATGTGTCTAGTTTAGTATGGGGGATAGAAAGATTACTACATCTCAATTTGGGTTTGATGAGCACTATTATTTAGAGCCGTTGGTGTATTATTTTCGGACGACAACTAGCCATTCTGATTTATTTAAATTTGTTTCAGCGGCTTTTGAAAGTTTATCAATTGAAACTTCTCTGCCATTAGAGCTGAAGAATTCTTTAACTGATCTTTATATGAAGTCACCTTTTGAATCGTTTACTCTTTTGTCATTGCAAGAGGCTTTTATTTTATTATCTAAAGGATTTTTTTCTGCTGACGATACGGGGAAGATTTTTGATCGTTTGATGAAGATCTGTGAAAATCATCAGTTCTTACCTGAGCGTCCTAATCCTCAATTTTTAGACTCATTTATGATGCTTCTTAAAACGTATTCTTCTTCAGATTTAACTATTGTTTATGCTGCTCTATTTGTTAAAGACGCTTTCCCATCTTTAGCTCATCAGAGTATGACTCTTTTTAATGAATTGGTAAGCATGCCTAATGCTAAGGCAGTAATAAGAGGCCTATTTGTCCAACAAGAGGCTGGTCATCAACCTCTTCCTCCTATCATCAGAACGGGATCTGGCAGATCTACCGGCTCTACCCGCTCTGAGGAATCATTTTCGGGGTTTGCTCATCTACTCTATTGAGAATCTAGAAACTCTTTTAGGGTAGAGGTTAGCTTTGCGGTGAACTCTGCGGGATCATAGTGAATACTGCTTTCTAGATAGCATGATGTGGCATCTAAGCGAATAATATCTGGAAACTGAGACTGATTGATATTGACGCCAATGCCGATAATGGCGACGGTTTGACCGTTCCAATGTGTGGATTTAATGAGGATTCCGCCTAGTTTTTTGTCCCCGATGTAGAGATCGTTAGGGTGAACATGGACGACGGGAAGGCTGGTGATTTGCGCAATGGTATTGGCGATTCTCTGTCCGATAGCGACCACGATTTGAGTGCTTTTGCTCGGGTCATAGTGAGGGTAGGGGCGCATAAACGTGTAGTAAAGGCCTCCGGGTTCTGATATCCATGTGCGGCCAAATTGTCCTTGTCCGTAGAGTTGGGTTTTGGCCGTAAATACGACTCCGGGGGCTAGTGTAGCGGCATCCGATGGAGACAGTTGCTTAAGAAACGTTTCTGCCTCCATGTTGGTGGAGTCGATTTGGTCGTAGTGATACTCTAGAATCCCTGTTTCTCCAGTCATGAGTTGGTTTGAAAATAGGCTTTTATAGGGTGTCATTATTGGCTTTCGGTTGCTTTTCTGACTTTAAATAGCTTTTCGTATAAGACTACTGGATCTCCTGCATCTTTGAATGTTTCTTCGACGACCATACCCACCATGTGGTCTGGGACGGTTAATTCCTTTTCTTCTTTAGCGATGGTGAGGATGGCCATGACATCGCCTTTTTTAAGGATATCGCCAGGTTTGACCAGTACTCGGGTCAAATCGCCTTCTCCAATGGCCCCAATGTCGGTGATATCCCCGGGTTGGACTAGAACCGGCGCGATGATAATACCCTCTTCAATGGCGTAATGAGTATCCAGTTTTTTGACGGTGTAGATTTCTCCCGCTTTGTCCGTAAAGCTAAGCGTGACAATTCCTGTTTCAGGGTCTCTTTCTTTTTCAGTTAAGGTTAATAGTTCGCCATTAACAGTGATTTGGAGACCGACTTTATGGTTTTCTGGATCTTGAAGAAGAAACTCTGGATTACTTAAGGCCCAGCTGAGGTCTGATCGGTCATTCATCAATTTGAGAAGTCCTAATCCTGATGCACCATAAGCGACATAGATCATAATATGCTCTTCAGTAATATCGAGGTTAGGGAATCTCACCATAAGATCTTGACGAATGATTTCTGGATCAAAATTATCGACTGGGGCGATGGCTGGTGCGATTGGCTTCATCCCATGATTTATCAATAACTGATCAACGATTTCTGGACGTGGAAGCCTACTTTCCCAACTTTGGAGTACTTTTAACGTGGGGGCATCGATGTCTAGTTTTCCGCCTTCTTTGATATATCTGATGACGCCTTCGCGTGTTTTTTCAACAATTTTGTCATTTTTCCAGATAGTATAACCGAGTCGTTTGAGTACCTCTGAAAATGGAGTGACAACGGTGCCTAATCCAAAAACGCCCCATGCCAACATTTTGGCTTTGGTAATGTCTTCTTTTTTAATCCCTATTTTGAGGGCAGAGTCGAGGTCGGAAGATCCAGTCCCTCCCGCCCATACGGAGTCATCTGGAGTGACGCTTTTCATTGTTTGGCGGATATCAAATCGGCCGGTGAATTTAAATACCGTTTGGCACATGCGGTTGTAAGTCTCGAGTGCTTTTCGTTGAGTTGCGTCTAAATTGAGTGCTGCAGCGACTGTTAGGTTATTATTATGGGTTGTTTCTGGCGGTGCGGTATCGATGACAAAAAGGCGATATCCCTCACTTTGTGCTCGTTTGAGTAGGCCATGGGCGATTTCGGCCGCTTTTCCATCAATATTGTGGTTATGGATATGAATGATTGGATCTCTAAATCCTGCGTTTTTGCATTCTTCTCTGAGGATGCTGCTGATTTTCCATATTTCATCCACTGTCCAAGAGGTTTGTTGGCCTGGGTTTTTAATGCGGATTTCTTCTAGTGACCTACCATGGCTTTTAAATAAAGCGATTTGGCTTTGTGCCCAACCTCTGATGTCGGCGTCTTTATAGCGTGGATCCCATGCCCAGTTAGGGACGGGGGTCATCCCATTTTTAAGCATAAGGTCGGTTGTAATGTTTTTTCCGTTGTCCCAGTTTCCGGCATGAAAATTATTGGGGAACCATGGAATTAAGGTGTCTTCAGGAAGACCCAATTCTTCTCTGATGATTTTTGCCATATCTTTTAAAATAAAATCTAACTCTTTAGGTGTTTTTGGGTTTAAGCTGTTTAGCCATTGAGACCTGGTGAGGCACATACTTGGCATGTTGTTGGTAATCCCTTTTCTAAAGACTTCCCTTGGATTAAATCCATCGAGACAGGCTTTATCAAACTGGGCACCGCCAGTTTCGTATCTGGTAAATAGACTGGCTCCGACTTTTTCCATAATGGCTTTCATCATGTCCAGGGTCACTGCGGATTGGCTGTTCATCCCTTCTTGGTAAACATCTCTTGGGAAAACGGTATTGATACCTCCGCCTTGTCTTTCAAGCTGCGCTCTTAATCCGTCATAGTAGCCGCTTATGTCGTTCGCTTTGCTACCTTCAACGAGTGTTGTGAATAGAGGGGCTTCAACTGGCTCCATGCCGGCAAGCTCTGCTTTTAATGCGTTGAATGCGGCTGTCTCTGCTGTAGTTGGATAGGCTTTACCTGCTTCTGGCGTGTAATTAGGTTGATAGCCATCGACTAAAACAGGAGCGACGCTTGCCGCTAATTTGGCTGTGATTTCAGATCTTTTTGAAAGTGGGGCATTGGGTTTTTTAACCATTTCACTGGTGCGATCGCAACCGAGTTCTTGGGCTCTAAACTCAGGGTCTTGGGAGAGTTTGAGTAAGAATTCAAAGTATTCTTTCCCAATAACTCCGCCTTCTCCAACAATCACCGTTTCAGAAGCGATTTTTCCGATTTTATCGCAGACGTCTGTCCATGAGTCAGCGTAGAAAGTCATGCGTCCGCATTGCGCATCTGTGGCTTTGTCGATTTTACCTCTATTGATGAGGACATCAACGCCTTCTGGGATATTTTGAATGTCATAAATAGTACCGCCATTGTAGGCCCATGGGGTCGGTTTTGCTTCGGCATGGGCGTTTACAAGACGAAGGTGGGCGACGATTTTATTTTGAACAGGAATCGTGTCAGATGGTTGTGGGGCTGGATAGCCAACGGCTCTCATTAGCTGGTTTGCAGGAGCATTGATGACCTGTCCGCTGGTGTCGGTTGTTAGATTGGCAAGGGCTTCGTGTTCAACCTGGATACGGCAATTAAATTCACTATGCCAGTAATCCCATGATGATGATTTTTTGGTAAGTAGGATTTCGTTGGTTCCACGGTTGTTATAGCCTGCAGTTTTGGCGATTTCCTCTGTTTCTGCTCGGCATTGGTCATAAACCTCTTTGGGAACAAATTTGAGCATTTCTTCGTCGGATAGTCCGATTTCGAGGATTTTTTGGTTATTGTTGTTAAACCAGACTAATCGTCCGCCTTTAACGACTCTATCGCCGTCGGTTTCAAGTTCGAGTTGATACATGGTGGCGCCTTTTAAATCTAAGGCCTTTTCCACATACAATTCGGTTCTACATGTATCGGTAATGACTTTTTTAAGTTTGGCACTTAAAACGGCGTCATTGGAGCAGTCTTCTGCTGCAATTCGGATGGTTCCTCGTCCACCGCCGCCATAGCTGCTTTTTAAAAATATGGATTGCCCGGCTAACTCGCCGGAGTCGTACTTGGCTCTCAGTTGTTGGACAAGGTCATTGATATACGCGGTTAAATCTTGTTTAGGATCATCTTGTGTTTCTAATACAAAAAATGGGGCTGTTTTGACACCAATTTTGTCGCAGTGTTGTTTGTAGTCGATTTTGGTTCCGATTATTTCCATTGATTCTGGAGATGCGCCAATCCATACAAATTTTGACTCGATGGCTTTTCGGGCAACTTTTGGATCTTCAGCTTGAGCTGACCATGCGCAGTAAAGGCCAGGGCCTGGCTTTGGACTGAATGGATCGGGTCTTAACTCAGGTCTTTTTTCTAATAATGCTTGATATTTGGTGTAGACGATTTCTGGGTTTTTCCAGACATCTTTAGTGCCTTTTGGCAGTCTAATGACATCTTCTTCATTGATTTGAGGATTTTTTGGTTTTCCTTCTAATACGCATTGGAGGATTCTGAGATTTGGCCAGGCTTGTTTTAATTTGGTGATTGCTACATTGTTTGCGTGGGCGGATGGATTGTAAATGATAACGGTTTCAACTGGGCATTCTGTAGTGTGATATGGTGAAACGTAGACTGTTTTGTCGCCAAAAGTGAACGCGAGAATCTTCTGCATTGAGGGCCCCTCTTTGTGATTGCTGTACGTCTGTTGCTATAGTGTGGTTCAGAAACGTCCACCCATTTTTACCAGAAAATAAATCATTTTCAATCTTTAAATTTTTTGTACAGTTGAGGGAGCCATTGTGAAATCTGTTTTAGTTAAAAAAGCATCGGGTCTAGAAGAGCCTTTTTCTGAGCAAAAACTTAGAAATTCTTTGCATAAAATCCATTTGCCGGAGGATGTCATCAACGACATTATTTTTCGTGTGAATCGTCAGTTATATGATGGCATTACGACTCGAAAAATATACAAACTGGCCTTTAATTTTCTCAAGCGTCATCGACGTACTTTTGCATCTAGGTATCATTTGAAACGGGCCTTAATCGATTTGGGGCCTGATGGATTTTTATTTGAACTTCTTGTTGCAGAAATTATGGCTGCGGATGGGTTTTCGGTGAAGGTGGGTCAAACGGTTCAGGGTCATTGTGTGTCTCATGAAGTGGATGTTGTGGCAGTTTTGGATCAACGTCATGCGTTTGTAGAGTGTAAGCTCCATCAGCGAGATGCCATAAAATCAGATGTGAAAGTGGCGCTTTATACCTATGCGCGGTTTCAAGATATTTTGAGAAAAATCCAAGAAGACAAGCCTTCTACTTCTGCCCATGCAACTTATGAAAGCTGGATTGTGACGAATACCTCATTTAGTACGGATGCGGTTCAATATGCCGAGTGTATGGGGATGAAGGTATTGTCGTTTAATTATCCCGAAAATCGTAACTTATCTACCTTGATTGAGGAGTTTTCGCTTTATCCAATTACCGCCCTTACGACCTTAAGTGCATTTTCTAGAAAACAACTTTTGTCTCAAAGAATTATTTTGTGTCGGGATCTTTTGTTGGATTATTCTCTTTTACAACAGGCTGGAGTTTCTCCTGAGGCGAGTGGTCGTGTTATTGAAGAGATGAAACTTCTTTGTCGTCGGTAGAGTCTTGTGGCAAGGCTGCTTTGATTTTTTCTAGATTTTTGTAGTGGACCATGACTTTATCGACATAAGCGAGGGCTTTTGGGCCTAGATTATGTTGATTTCGTCTTGCGAAAGTTTCCCCTCGATTATAGGAGACTAGGATTAATGTGGTTACATTTTCTTTTTGTTTCCACATCTGATTAAGTTCGCCGATATAACGCGCCATTCCAGAGATATTCTCTGTGATATTAAATGGATTTTTGACTTTATAGTGACGATAAGTCCCCGGCATAAACTGGCCTAATCCAGAGGCATTCCCGCCACCGACTGCGTTGTGGTCAAATCGGGATTCTACGGCGATGATGGACGCAAATAGAAGCGGATCTAAGCCTGAGTCTTGAGTCTGTTTGCAGAGTTCATAGCTGATGGTGTGAGCATTCTCAGTAGTGATCCGTTTGTATTTTGTGGTGATATATCGGTGGATGGCAGTGTAGTTTTCAGTATCTCTTAGAGGCGTAGTTTCTGTGATATTTCCTGTCACTTCCAGGTTTGAACTGGGGGTGTCTGCGTTGATTTGGATGCCCAAAAATCCCCATAAACTAAGGATAAGAAGTGCGGCTAGTTTTGAATAGTGAGGTGATAATTTCATAGGTTGATTTATAGCATACCTATTTTACAAACTCGATAATCTTTAAAAATAAGGTTTCGGAATAGGTATTAATAGTCATCACATGAACACAGGTGATATCGTCTAATTCACTTAATTCTATTGATTCGCCAGCGATAGATTGGGTAGATAATGTTGCTTCCTTATTATGTCCGATGAGGGTGTACCAGTAAAATGCAGACCGGGATTTTCCTTCTTCTCTATCTCTCAATGTAAAATGAAACTTCGTCATATTGCTGCCCGTTGTGTCCATAACCGCAGAAAAATGAAAATCCCATTTCTCAGTTTTACTAATTTCCCATACTTTGATGGTTCGATCATCATTGGTTAAACCCCAGTCTGTGTCACATAATTCATGGGTCGAGTTTAAGTTTCCGATGGCATTTTTAAGCGCTAAAAATGGGACGCTATGGTAGACAGCTTTATCTACAGGTCTTTTTTTTGTCTCTTTTTTTCCAATGAATAACACATCTTTAATCCCAAATTGATAATAATAAGGCAGTATTTGCGTATCTTGGGGCGTTTCTGCCATAAATCGGGCGATATCATTGGTATAGAGAGAATATTCGGCCTGATTTTTAATTTGATACAATTTTCCCTGCCCATTTATTACGGCGCTACCAGAAAATGACGTAAATGATGGTGTAGGGTCATCTCCATACAGTGACAATGGTCCCGTTTGGAGGAGTCTAGGGCTTCCCTTAACTAAGTACTGTGAAAACTCAAAATTAACCCAGTCAATATTGGGTCTAGAAATAAAGAATGTATTGCTTGGATTCTCGGTCATTAGTCGCCGTCCATGGGTATAATCGGTTTTATCCAATTCCATTCCGGGGCCTAACACTTCAAGTAAATCTGCTGATGGCTTAAGCAAGGCGTAATCCCAGCCGAAATTAGAGTCTACTCTCTGATGATATAAATGAGGTCGCCCATCCTTGATGACCTCCGTTACTTTGACTAAATAGACACAATTATTTTTCACAAAATAAAGCTCCATACCTTCAGGTGGTGCATAAAAATCTTTAATTGGAGGTTGATTTTCTGGAGGGACATCATAAATGCTTTTATGCTTTTTAAGATCAAAAATGACATGAAGAGACGTCAACACTGATCCATCCTCAAGCAAAATACATGACCCAATGGTTTTAGGGGTTACTATCGTGCCGAAGCAATAGCTTTTTTTAAATTTAGAAGGCTGATCTTTTATAGGTGTGATGTTGAAAAGAGGTGTGATTGCGAAATGATCAAATTGGAAAATTTTAGGCGTGGAGAGGAGTTTTTGCATGGGGAAGTAGTTTCAATCTCTACCTCAACCAACGCTTCCGCTTAATGTAAAGCAACGGCACCACTGCCGACACCAGCGTTAACATAATTGCAATTAAAAACCCGTGCTCCAAGGCGTATTCTGGCATTTTTTGGAAGTTCATTCCATATAATGTGGCGACTAGAGTAGGGGGCAAAAATACGGCTGTAATGACGGTGAACACTTTCACAATTTGGTTTTGGTTGATGTTGAGGGCGGCTAAGATGGCGTTTTGGAGGTATTCGATTTTTTCGTGCTCGAAGAGCGCATGTTCTTTGACGCCGTTGATGTCTTCTCTCAGGCCGCGAACCAAGCTTTGGAGGTCAACTTCGGAGTCCAGGATTTCTTCGTCGAGATAGCGTGCAGCGCGGGCGATTCTGGCGGCGGCTTTTTCGAAGAGTAAAAATAGGGGGATGTTGACGATACTGATGAGTCTGCTGGGCTCTAGGATGAAAATAACTGATTGTCGAATTTCGGTCCCTTCTTGAGATCTGAGCATGACATTTAACGGGATAATTACAAGGCCTTCTTCTTCTCTAACATAGGTTAATTGATCAAAGTTGATTTTGAGATTATTGTGAAATTTAAGGTCTTTTAATTCATCGACTGTATTAAAACGCAGCCAGTATTTTTTGATGTCCATCACTCAACTATCCGGGCGAGGTAATTAGGCTTGCAGTTCTTTTGGTGGATGACATGCTGAGCATCATATCAGAATGGCTGCTTCAGCGTATTGCTCAATCTATTATGAGAAATTCGCTGACTTTAAGCGGGCTATTCTTGATTTCTTTGCCAATAATTTTCGAGAATTTAAGGCTGAATTAAAACAATTCATTGGCCTCGATCTCCATCTCTTGAATTCCACCTGAATTTCTAGGTTTTATTTTGGATTGGGTATAGATGAGAAATGGAGGCAAAGGAGAGGAGCTTATTACCTGAGATTGAAGAAAATACGCACTTTAGACACTAAGCCTTTAATGATGTCTTTTTTCTCCCTAGCGCTTAATTCAGGCACATCTGTAATATACGAAACAGTTTTAAGGACTTTAAATAACACTTCAAACTCGCTTTCTAGACTCAAATTGTTTTTCTCTAATAGGTCAGTAAGTTTAATTAATTTTTCTTCAAGAGAGGTCGTACTTCGAGAGACTGTTTTAATCTCGTCTTCTAGTGGTTTCGTTAATTTATTATGATCTACTTTTTTTATGCATTTTTTTAATGATGATAACCCATTTTTCCCTTTATTTTTGGCTAAGGCATCCAGTAGATAGAGCAATGGTTTTCGATTGGATAGGCTGAGCGTCGCGCAATTCCCAAAGTCTATTAGATGAATCCTTTTGGACTTTAAATCGACGAGAAAATTTCCGGGATGTAAATCTGCATGATAACTTGAGTTATTTAAAATAAGATCCCATACAGTTGTAAACACAGCCCTTGCAACGCTTGCTATTTCCCCTGTCTTTCTTAACTGCGTAATGACCTCTTGTTTCAAAGGAATCCCATCTACAAATTTATCTGCAAAAAAATGTTCCCCTACTAACACCGGAGAAATAAGTGGGACTGATAATTGCCAATCTTTATGTGGTCTTTTCCGTAAGAATTTACCTATTCCCTGTTGATTTTGGACCTCAATACTTATAGAGAGTTCCCGCCTAACAGCGATGTTAATTTCTTCTAATAAGGTGTCTGAGAGTCCTCTATGCCTGATTTCAGGACTTTCTAAAACTTTTTTAAGAATTGCTAAATTACCTGTTTGAGAGTGGATATCTCCAACATCAAAGTGCGATAAAGGACGAACAAATTTGAGTACGGCAGTTTGACCATCTAGAAGTCTTATCTTGTATCCTTGTTTAACAGAAGCGCTCCCAAGCAATTCCTCTACTTGTATAATGTATTCCTTTAATCTCCTTGCTAGGTCCGCCCCTTCAGAATCTAAAGCTGACAAGACGTATCTCTTATCCATGGCTGGCGCGTTGTCTGATAGTGATTCGAGGTTTTTCCTTAGGGCAGGATCTTGGATGAGGTCGGGCTGTTGGGCCAAGATTTGGCCTAGCTTTATACCAACTACTCCAAAACTAATGAGCACTTGTTTGATCATGTCTGATTTGAGCAGTGCAGCATCGGAAGTCTTGGATGTAAATTGGGTAAATATGCCTTGAAGTAAGTCTAATTGTTTAAACGTATCGCACGCATTAAAGAGTTCTTTGAAGATGACAGAAAGTACATTACTAGGATCTGGCTCTTCACCTGTCGCATGTCTAAATAGGCTATCGATGAGGAAGTTTTTATCTTGATCCGAATTTAAAATACCTTTTTCACCCAGAAAGAGTGTCGTAAAAAACATGTACTTTTCTGATGATGCGCGGTTGCTCAGAAACGCACTGGCATCAGTCAAATCTGCTTCAAGCAGGTATTCATAATATAAAACGATATCCGGTTTGACAGGACGAATGCCAACCAAATATTCAAAAAATTCTCGTTTGTCTTTGGCGTCTTCGTCTTCGATTTTATCTCCGATAAGTTCTAAAATATGATGTGCTGTAGAGGCTGCCTTGGATTTTCGCACTGTTTCAGGTTGCGTTTCACGCTCCAGATGGATGTGTTCTAATTGAGCGATCGTTACTGGTACAGACTGAAGAAGTTCATTAAATAACTCTTCGCCTAGTTGAGATTCTTTTGAAAAATGGGTCTCAATAAGTATTGTTAGCTCTTGTAAGCTTTTGATAGAAAGTTGTCCCGATTTTATTTTGGCCTGAAGGAGCCGTTTTTGAAGAATATCTTTCACACGGCCTTCTTTTAAATCGGACATTATAGATTCAAATATTTGAGGATCATCAGTGAGTGGGTTTTTACCGGTTTCCTGGATAAGAAGTTGATTTTGCCAGTTCGAGGGTTCGGGGAAAAGATCAAAAAGTGTTTCAACAGGATCAAGTTGTGGATTATGTCTTAGAAGACAACGGTAGACATCATGTGTAAATTTTAGCCCTTTTTCACGGTCTCTGGCCCAAATCGCTGGAAAATCGTGTGGCTTGCGAAAATGTGGAGATTTTTTAAATTTCTCAAAGGATTCAGTGCTTAAAGCAATATTTGGAGTAGCTTCAATAGAAAAAGACTTTGTTAGGAGACGTAGCGTTTTTAATTGTTCAGAATCGAGATGTATATTGTCTAGGTCAAGACTTAGGTCTTCTACTTTCATCTCATTATACGCAGACGGAACCTGCATTAATTTTCTCACAAACTCTGGTTGGTCATAGATGGGTTTTGCAGCATCATAAAACCACTCCCAGGCAATATTAACGATTGAATCTTGACAATCTTCATAGTCCATTACGAGCTGCCATTTTGTCCTATGAGCCAAGATACTTTGAAACAGGATTTCTTTCTCAGGGACTGAAAAAGAGCTTTCCAAAATAAAGTTGGGGGGCACAAAACCATATTCGATACAGCTCTTTGTAGCCGCATAGTCAGAATCCGATGATTCTCTCAGATAGTTGTAGATTTGGGGGGGGTCCCCCTCCATACCCATATAGGTCCCAAGGAGTAATATGGAAATGTACTGTGTCAGGTAATAATGACACTTTTTCGTCTAACGATACATAATCTAGAATGGTAATGTAAACAAGGTTAATATGGTAATGTTTTCTACCTACCTTTTTCTCGAAATGAGTATATTTACCCTTTGTTCCTAAATCATAGTCTGACACCAATTGGTTAAAATGGGCGGTCGATTGCTTAGGCGTAATAAGATGTTTCTCAAGCGCTGTTTGATAAAGTGGTGCCAACAAATTAACTGCGACAGACCTTGTTTCTTCTAAATGGAGGATTTGTTTAATAAATAAATCTAATTCTTGGAATGTTCTTGCTTTTTTTAAGAAATCTTCAGACCCGTTCACTGAAACGTCGTGGAGGATTTCTGCATTTTGAGGTGTAATGTGTGGCATCACTTGCGCCAAATTTTGTGTCACTTCTTCTAAGGAATTACATCGTTTTAGTAACTCATTAAGAATCGCCGAGGCAATGGCCCGTTCGGAATTCTCGACTGTAGCATGCGGGGTGGAGATTTTTTTAAACGTATTGTAGTCCGTTAATAGGCTTTTTAATGTTTCCCTTAATTCAGACTCAGATGCCTCTTTTAAAGAGATATTTTCAACAGTAAGTTGAGCACGGACAGGTCTAGTCGAGTCTCGATAAAAAGCTTTAGCCAACGCCTCTTTGTGAGAGTTAAGGTATGTATGAGGATCTTTTTTATGGCATCTGGCCATTATTTTTATAAATAGGTGCGGAGATTTCCAGTTGTGTTTTAAAATATCATCTTTCGCTATGGCCTCCTGGTCTGTGAGTTTTGTAAAAATTCTCTCATGAATAGGACCGCTAGGAGTATATAAACCTAGTTCTACAATCAGAGAATCGGTTGCCACTTTTCTATCTTGTTTTGACAGGCTAGTGAGCTCTGGAAAAATGGATTCAAGTTTGGCGTAAAAAGAGTCTACAAGATTTTTTGGAAATTCTAATCCACCGTGTAAATGATCGGTAAGAGCACAGGCTCGCTGCATTTCAGAAAATAAACTGGCTTTATTTATCATAAACCCGTAGATTTCATCAGGTGTTTTTTTGTTATACAACTCTTGATCATACTTATGTCGTCTTGTTCGAGGAATATCCGAAAGTCTTAAGGTGGTCTGTGGTGTTGATAGGGCCTTCCAATAACTTGTCCTAATCGTGTGAAATAGATTTGCCGTACGCCTATGGGTTTTTGGGTGGGTCAGCGTCGGCATTGTATCTGCTTTAAACTCTGCGTCTAACGCTTGCATAAGGTCAAGTCCGGCAAACGGTGTTCGTGCTACTCTATCTTCATTTAATGCCTTTAGGCCAAAACGATCCGCAAGATATTCTTCTGTGACAGAATGGTGACGATCTTGCTTATTAGCTTTATCGGTATTAGACATGATCGCATGCCCAATTTCATGGCCAATAATAAAACCTATGGTTTCTTCCGTAAGAATCCTATTTCGATCTAAAAACTGTAGTAATCCATAGTTGAATTGAATCACTTTTTCGTGATCTGCACTGTAGATACCGGCATTAATTTGGTCATCATCAGCGACAACGACCTGATAGTCAGTTGGATTTAATCCTAGTGATTTTAAACATGCGGCTGCAATATCTATTGTTCTTTTTACCAATGGATGGGCAGAATCCAGAATGCCTATATAGTCATTTATCCAGTTGAGCCTGGCTTGTTGAATGGGCGTTGAAAGCTTTGTGCTGGTCGTAAGTGGCACAGGTGTCGTGATAGCCACAATCTTTTTTCGAAGTACGTAGGTCATTTGATTTCTGATCATTTATAATGAATGCCCATTCTTACTTGAATTAAAACTTCAAGTTTAAGCACCAAAAAATAACTTAGTGGCGGAGAGCAGAGGATTCGAACCCTTCATCGGCCCTCCATAGGAGGCCCGAGCCGGGCAGCTTCGTAGCTGACGCTTTGCCATGCGTGTGGCAAAGCTATCCCTCCCTAATCGGTCGGCGCTACTGCGTTGGTTCGAATCTGCGGGGGTACTTAAGTGTGGCGGAGAGCAGAGGATTCGAACCCCTGGAACCTTTCGGTTCAACGGTTTTCAAGACCGCCGCGATAGACCACTCTGCCAGCTCTCCATTTTTGATTTTATCATGCAGACTTTTGATGTTAAAGCTTTTACTTTTAGTAGCTACCCTGACCAAAGAGGATTCGAGCTATTATGTGATGAAGAGAACGGGGGTCCCAAGTTTGCGAGCTTCCTTGGCTTCGCTGAGTATCTTCAGGCTTTGGATCTCTTACATAGTTAAAGTGGCTTCCTTCATAAATCACGGTTAGTGTTAACTCTTTACCCCAGTTTTTTTGATATTCGTCTTTTGCTTTGTAACTTCCATCTTCTTGTCTCACAGCAATATTGAGATTAACACCGACTTTTTTTGCAATTAAAAACATTTCAAATCGATTGAGATAATAACTATTGCTATCACCCGAATACTTAGTAATACTAGATGCCCAATGTTCCCTAAATGCCTGATCAGTTTGTAGTTTAAGATCAAGGGCCTGGTCGCCGGCCTGTTCTCCCAATTTTGCAGGGTCTGCCTTTAATATGTCGAGTTCATCTTTTGTTATTCCTAATTGTGCAAATCCTTCACATTTTTTAACAACAGATCCAATGTGGGCTTTGTAATTTCCTGCTCTTGCAATTGTGGTCTCAATGGCTATTGCTAAGGTGGTTTCGTCTTTTGGTAGTGGGGTTCCATTGTCTGCGCATGCTTTTTCTATAGTATCTTTGATGTCGTCGTACATTTTTTCAAAAAACTCATGCTTACTTTTTGTCGCCAGCCATTTTTTAAAATCTTCAACAGATAAAACGCTTTCTATTTTTTGATTTATTTTGACCTGCTTCTCTGCAATTTCTGCACCTGCCGAACTAATGTCGGCATCACGCCTGCTTTCTCTGTATGCATTTCGTATCATTTCTCTTATTGTTAGGTCTTGTTCAGTTGGATAATTTTTAATTAAGTCTGCTAAGTGGGATCTTAATCCTTCGGCTGTAAATTGGTGGCCTCTATATGAGACTTCTGTTTTTTTTCCAATTCTCTCTTTTGTTTGGTCTAGTCTTGCCAGTATTGCAAATAGGCCGCAATCACCTGTTCCAGGGACATTAACTCTTGTTTGCTGTTTTCCATCTACTGTGACCATGCTCACTATGGTAATGGAGCCCTCAATACTTCCCCAGGTACTCAAACTTGACCCACCCATGCGGCTGGTTGCAATTATTTTGTGATTTATTTTTATCATGATTATTCCGCCCAAAATTGATATTGCCTTTTGGGGAGTTATCGTGATTCTTTCTAAGAAATTTCTTAGATTACTATGATGGTATTTTTTGCTTCTGGAAATTGATCGAGATATGGGCCGAAAGTGCTAAATTCACTATGATAGCGCTGGTTAAGAATTGGATTTCCATTCAAAGTTTTTTGAAGAATGATTATTTTATGACCGCTTTTATGTTGAGTCATTAATAGTCTCTGTATCGCTAATCGATAATCATTTTGATTTTGATTGGCTTTTCGATACATATCTTCAAGACTCAAAACGGTGACTTTGCTTTTTAGACCAATGTATTTAGAAAGCTGCCAATTCTGATCAAGCAAAATAATATCCCCTAATGAAGCTTTCTCAATAAATCGACCTGCTTCGACTGCGTAGAGATCATTATTGGAGTTGGACATGGGTAAGATACTTCCAGCGCTGTTAATTGCGATTAGAGAGAGGCTCAGTGCTGTCAACGTTTTCCATGCGCCCTTAGACTGCTTGGTGATTAAGTAAATGAGGGTTAATTGAATAGCGAGGGACTGAATTAGCCAAAATTCGATATTTTCTGTATCCCACAAAATAAAAAAGAGAGTGTAAGGTATTAACCAGCAGATTAAGGTGAAGAGCGGATCTGATATTTTTTGTCCCCATTCTTTTTTAATTGAAAAAATTAGGTGTCCGATGAAAATGGTGACCCACCCTATGCTTGCGATGGCTAAAGTGATGACTGTTTTAGGGTTTAGCAATCGGACAAGGTAGATTTCATTTTCTATCCAATGCCCTTTGAGAAAATGGAGTGCCCAGGGTGATAGTGTGGGGTGAAGCATAAAGTGTCCGCCGATAAAAGTTCTTCCAAGTGAAAATATCAGCTTAATATATGTAGTAAGTTGGAGTGGGGAATTCCAGTAGCGTTGGTTGTGCGTGATTTCTGTGATGGTGAAGATGGCCTCTGGTAGTGTGCGGCAGTGGTAGTAGCCCCATAAGATCCCAATATAAAGTAAGCCGGTTAGTGTGTAGGTGATGCCAGTGACAATCATGAAAATCTTAAGCCTTCTCCACAAAATGATGCCTAGTGTTACTGTTAAAAGGGCATTGGTGATATGAAATCCAATGGCCACCCAATGGAGAATCGCGATTAAAATCCAGTCTCTTATTGAAAGCGGTTTCCTCCCGATTAAGGTGATGATTACCATAAGGATTGCGATCGGAATAATGTAGACTTCAATCGTATGGCTGTGAAACCAAATTCCAAATGAAAATGCGGGGAGCGCAATGGCTGGAAGGACTTTCCATTTTTTAAGTGGGGTATGGGTTTCAATCCAGATTGCGATGGTGGTTACCAATATGCCACCACCGATAGCATTCAGAAGCTGAATGACCGTCTTTGCAGACATTTCTGTGTAAAATAGCTTGATTGTTTGATGAAGAAGCCATGCGGAACTATTGAAAAAGACATGGTGGACATGAAATAAGTTGTCTCCATTTTGGATATTTGAAAGTAGAGTGATGGCGTCATGGGACCCTGATATTACTTGCGATCTGGTGATGAAATATATTAAGGATGCCCCTAAAAAAATCATCACCCTCCATAAGTATTTTCCGATGTAATTGGTAGTTTCTTTTTTTAATTCTAACATGCTTTAGGTGATGATTACTTTGCTATAAAGATAGTTTTTTAAAGGCGAATTCGGGGATTCTTTTGATGATGACCATGACCCATTTCCATCGGCTGGGCGTATAGATAATATCTTGTTTTTTGATGATGGCCCGACTGATATCTTTTGCCACTTGTTTGGGGTTTCCAATCAATGCTTTTGGGCAAACAAGACCTTGGGTCATCTTGGTTTTAATGAAGCCAGGTTTGACTGTAATGACGGTCACTCCTGATTTACTTAAGCGATTCCGCAAGGCAGATAAATACGTATGGAAGCCCGCTTTAGCCGCACCGTAATGGCCATTGCTTTGGCGTCCACGGTCTCCGGCGACTGATCCTATTCCTACAATGACTCCGGCCTTTCTTAGCTCAAAATCGGCGGCTATGATATTTAGTAGGGGGACAAGATAGGTAAAGTTAACACCTAAGATCTGTGTGCATTCATTGGTGTCCGTTTGGGCCAGTGATTCCTTGCCTAAATATCCGATGGCACAGATCACCATATCGGGTTTTGGGGATAACGAGTCGTAAAACTCAGTATGTGTACTGATCTCTTCGATATCCAGTGCTATGCCTTCAATTCGAATAAGTGGGTATTTAACATTGAGTTTTTCGACGACTTTGGATAGTAGCTCAGGGTCTCTTGCGCTTAATTGTAAGTGATATCCTTGTTTGGCGAGTTCTTTAGCGAGTTCTTTGGCGATGTCGGATGTTGCGCCTAATATGAGGGCTGTTTTTGTGATGCTCATTTGAGATCTCCTTATGTGATATTAAGCCGCTTGGATAGCTGAGATTGAATTTTATTGTGTGGGTCTAAGCGCCTTTTGATTGTAATCAATTTATCAAGATCAGGATACCCTGACTTTAGTGTGCTAGTGCTCATTCTGGCATCTTTTGCCAGATAAATCCGGCCTCCCTTTCGCTCTACAATCTCATCTAAGTGAGTAAGTAATGCCAATACTTTTGGGGTATGGCAAAAATCTAATGCGAGGGTATAACCTTCCATCGGAAAAGAGAGTGGTTTTAGGGGATTTCCTGCGCCTAACCGTTTAAGTACAGCCAAAAAAGAACCTGTTTTAGCTTTTAGGATGGCTTCCAAGATTTCTTTAATACTGTCATGCCCAGAGGGTAGTGGTACAACGCATTGGTATTGTAAAAACCCTCGGTGGCCGTAGAGTCGGTTCCAATGGCCTACCGAGTCTAAAGGAAAGAAAAATGGGCGATAGGAGACAATGCCGTGAGCCGGTTTAAATGAAAACTGATGATAGTAGAATGTGTTAAATATCGACATTGTAATGGGGTTGATCAAGCCGTTTGGCGCGTGACAAGGGACTGTGATGGGGGCGGGGGTATCCAGTATCAGAGATGGGGTTCCAGCGGCTAACTCGCTTTTTTTACTATGGTCTCCAGCAAAAATTATACCTCTCCCCAACGATGCTTGGTCAGCAAGACTATCGAGCCATGCGACGGAGTAGGGGACATTGCTGTTTTCATCGAAATAAGTCAGTGTTTCTTCCAGATTTTTGGTTTGTGTGACGCTTTGGGTAATCCATGAGGTCTCGATTGCGAGTAGTTGGATAGTTGCGGATAGGATAATTCCTGTGAGGCCCATTCCTCCGCAGGTTGCATAAAAAATGTCGGAGTCTTTTTCGGTGGAGCAGGTGATAATTTCGCCCTCACCTGTCATCATCGTAAGTGAATGGATATGATCGCTGAATGACCCTGATTGATGGTGATTTTTACCGTGGATATCGGCCGCAATTGCACCTCCAATCGAGATGAGCTGTGTGCCTGGGACTACTGGTAAAAACCATCCTGATGGGATACTAATTTTATGGATATCTTCAAGAGAGATTCCAGCGTTACAGGTGATGATTCCGTTGACTTGGTTAAAGTTAATAACTTGGTTGAGATAGTGAGAATCAATGACGGCGTGACCGACACTGGCATCTCCATAGGATTTTCCCATTCCTCTGGGTATCCATTGCTGTAGTGTGGGTGCTAAGGCCTGTATTTCGTCGTTGGATTTGGGTGTGATTATTGTAGCGTGTACAGGGTGAGTTTGCCCCCATCCTGAAATCCACTCTTGATGCTTAGATGTAGAGGACAGCGGCATAACTAAGTACCCATCCGATGACGATCCACTTCATAACTGCATCTTTGATGAGGAGGTGGGTAGGGTCTAAATTGCTGGATTTGCTTTGAATGCTTAAATAATTCACCCTCATTAGTCCCATCACCACAAATAATGAGGAGATATATAGAGTGGAGGATCCCATTTTAATGATGGTGTCCTCTGAGATGGTATATGAGATGTAAATCACGATAATGACACTGCTGATAATCCCTGAAATCATTTTTAAAAAAGGGAGGGTGTATAGAGTAATTTTAATTTTTGATTTGAGCGAGATTCGTGTATCTCCAATTCGTTTATGGATACCTAAAAATAAGGCAAGAAAAAACGTCAGTAGGACAATCCAAGGGGTTAATTGCAACTGACAGGCAATCGCGCCGATCCATACTCTAAGGCAAAACCCGATGGCGATACAGGTGATATCTACGATGGGGATATGCTTGCCTTTTAAAGTGTAGAAGATGTTTTCTGAGATGTAGAGGATAGTAATTAAGATCGTTTTAGGGGCTGTGATCATTAAAATAATGAGGCCTAGTGTAGTGAGTGTCGCCATATACTTTGCGGCTGATTTGAGTGTGATTTTTCCTGAAGCAATTGGTCTATTTCTTTTGTGAGGATGCTCTTGATCGGACTTGTAGTCCATACAATCGTTGAGGATGTAGATGCTGCTTGCGATCAGTGAAAACCCAATGGCAACAACAAGACTTTGCCCTAATAGGCTGAGGTTATCAAGTTGGCCTGAAAAAAAGAGCGGTAAAAGAATAAATAGGTTTTTTAGCCATTGCTGAGGTCTGGCAAGTTTGATGTATTGGGCAACATTAAAGCTCATTTCAATGATTGTAGAGTATTAAAAAGATTTTACAAAGCCAAATCGGACTCTATTTGTATTGATAATATCGACATCACAAAAAAAAGTCCCTTCGTATTTGTTTTTATACATAAACAGACTAAAATCATGCGCTGTTGAGAGTTCTGCATTATTATTTCCTATTTCAATATTGTGGTATATTTTTATGTTTTCTGTGATTTTGTAGCTAATATTACTTTGAAAAAAAGTAACACGGCTGATTGGTTTAAGATTTCTTAGCCAGTCTATTTCAATACTTAATCTTTTTTCCTGACTTTTGGTTTTAATGCTGACATTGTTAATTAATCTTCGGTTAAATAGGGTGTCATTTCCAATATCAAAAAAACTGGATTGAATTTGTCTTGATAAGTTAAATTTTGGATCTATTTTTTTTACGAGCTTCTCTACTGCTCTTAATGGGGTTTCTTGTACTAGTGACTTGCAAAAAAATTCAAAGTGCTCATTTGTAGCGACAGTATAGTCTTGTTGAGAGCTTTCATAGTTAGTATTTATGAGATCCGTGTCGATCCATTTCATGGCATGGAGAGTGGAGGAGAAGGCTCCTATCGACAGCCCCATTAATACCATCCAGATCATTTTGCTCATCATTTTCTCTTGCGTTTCCGCTGCTTTTTATAGCTACTATGCTTGTTATTCCCTCTTTTTCACTATTTTATGCATGATTTTGTCAAAATTTTTTTATGGTGCTATTCTGGACCTATGCGGTTTCTTACCCTCTTTTTTTATATGCTCATGATTATAGGAGTCTTTACTTTTCCTATTTGTGCTCAAGAGCGAGGTGATGATTCTTTTGAATGGATTCATACGGATCAATCGACTTGGTATAAACCCAAGCATATTCGTCTAAAATGGGAAAAAGATGCCAAAGAGGAGCGTATTATCGTTCCCGTCAAAGGCCTTGAAGTGAATCGAGAGCCTTTTCCTGTTCAGTTATTATGTGATTACTCGTTTGATTCTCGGTTAGACCAATTTGTTTTTCCAGATATCACTCAAAGTAAACTGGTTCGCTTTATCCATAATGTGGGATTTATTGGTGAAATCGAATCTCGATTCAAAATCTACCTCAACCCTAATGTGGGTTATGACTTGTCTTATGCGATTAATCCAGATCGTGTGATTGTCCATCTATTTTTGCTGCCTGTGACTGCGCTTCGTCCTAGTCCCAATTATTTTATTCAATCTAAGGAGGTGTATCTCAAAAAGGATACTCGGCCTGTCTTGCTTCAATTAGGGATGGAGACCGAGCATAAGGATATCTACCGACTTCGTATGCGTGAGCTTAATTCTCAAGTGCGGGCCTATCCCATTGATTTGGAGCGGTATTATCTTTGGATCGGACCTTTTGATACTTCTGCGAATGCACGTGCGGCCAGACCTAAATTTTATAAGTTTTATAACTCAAAAAAAGAAGATGAAGAATTATCTGCTTTTAAGCAGTATTTGACCTACCATTTAAGACCCACTCAAGAAACTGGATATGATGTCAAATCTTTAAGAGAAGAGTTCTTAAAAAGCTACCGAGAAAAAAATCGTAATAAGCTCACATACGAGGATTTATACTATTCTCTTTCGGAGCGATCTGAGATTGTGGAATATTAAGAAACGGGTTAAACTATTTGCGTTCTTTTCTGCGGGAGTAGCTCAGTTGGTAGAGCATCAGCCTTCCAAGCTGAATGCCGAGGGTTCGAGACCCTTCTCCCGCTCCATTTATACCCATTCCAAAATAAAACCAAGATCGCTACGCTTTTAAAATCGCTCCGGTCACATATTTCAATATGCTCCCTCTACGATTTTAAATCTGGGTTTCATTTTGAAACGGGTATATTTTTGATTTCTTCCAATATTTTCATAATGTTTTTTTCAAATTCTTCTGTGAAGGGATTTTGGATGATGTGGGTTGCACTTGAGTTGTACTCTTTTTGGGTGGGTTGTTGTTGGGCGATTTTTTTAAAATTTTGGGGCATGTTTTGGGATCGCTTTTCGAGGGGGGCATCGATGGTGATGAGGTGGGTGCAGTGGGGGGCTATGCCAATTTTTTCGATTAGAGCGCCGTCGATGACGATGTTTTTTTGTGTGTTTTTATGGTGACTGATTAACTCTAGAGTTTTTTGTTTGATTTTAGGGTGCATGATGGCGTTTAGGGTTTCTAGGGCTTGTGGATTGGAGAAGACGATGTTGCCTAGGGACTTTCGGTTGATTTGAGTAGTTATGGGGTCGATGATGTCGTTGCTGAATGCGTTGATTAGGGTTGCTTTGATTGCTGGATCTTCTAGAAGTTGATGGCCGATGATATCTAGGTTGATGTGGATTGCGTTGAGGTGGTGGGCAATGAGGTGGGCACAGGTGGTTTTTCCGCTTCCGATGCCGCCGGTGACACCGATGATGAGCATTTAGAAGTCTGAGTTAGAGAATGCGACCATTCTGAGTGGGTCAATAATGGCTTTAAATTGTGTGATTAAGGGAAGGATCTCTGATGGAGAGGAGATGATTTCGGAGGCCGTCATGTCTTCTTGAGTTCTGAAAAACCCTTCTGCAAGAAGTAGTTGGTAAATGGGGTTGGTGGGTTTTTCAATTGGAGCTGGTGCGTTTTCCTGTGTGATTTTGAAAGGGGAAATAGTCATGCGTTTTTTTCTAAAGATGACGGCTTGGTTTTTTTGCGGGAGCTCTAAGATTCGTTTTAATTTGATGTAAAAGGCTTGATTAAATTCTGTGCCTTTGGAGAGGTTATTGATTTTAAGACTGAGTGTGGACCAGTCGAGTTCGAATACATTGGTGTTGGGGGCCGCATGCTCGACGAGTCGAATGCTTTTTTGGCCAATAACCAATACAAAATAATGTCCAGCTTGGCGCTTGCTTTCGGTAATATTGGTGATGAAATAATAGTCGGTGGATTGACTCTCTGAAAGTGCGCCGTTATTCGTATTTGATAGATTCATTGTGTATGTACTCATTAGTGGGTATTTTAACTTACTTGAAAGCCTGCTGTAAAATATAAATCAAAACGCCACTAATTGAGATGATCAGCCATATCGGAAATGTCTTTCTGGCAATGGCTTTATGGTTGGGCCATTTTTTGAGGATTGCAAAGAGAAAAGTGATTAAAATCAGGGGTAATCCAATGATTGTAAGCACAATATGTGAAATGAGGATTGAAAAATAAACGGGACGTATCCAGCCTTGTCCTAAAAATGGCGCATCGCCAAACATCCCATGATAAATGATGTATGTGATTAAAAATGCGGTTGAAAATGCAAATGCAGAAATCATAAACGTCATGTGGCGCTTTTGAAGTTTATTTTTAATGGCCGATACGCCAAGCACGATGCAAACTGTGCTACAAAAATTAAGAATGGCATTAGTGAGAGGAAGAATTTTTGCATATTGAGGATAGGTTTGAGGCGATTCTTTGATATAGATCAGCCAAAATAAAAAGCCAATGGCGATTGTTGAAATTGTGATGACAATCGTCCAGGCTTGAGTCGTGCTAAGTTCTTTTTTTATTTCTATTTGAGTCATTTTTAAAGGCTATCTTAGTTTATGAAAGTTTTCCATAGGATTTTTTCTTTAGTGATAATACATTCGATTGCCCCTGATTTGGGCGTTTCAAATGGGATGATATTGGAGTAGTAGATTCTCTCCATCACAATTTTAGAGGGATGGCCGTATCTGTTTTTTCTTCCTGCGCTGACGATGGCGTATTTTGGGGTGGTTGCTTCGAGTAATTCTGGGGTAGTCGATGTTTTACTGCCATGGTGGCCTAGTTTTAGGATATCGATGTTGATTTCTTTTTCATGTCTGCTGATTAATTCAAGTTCTTCTATTTCTTCTAAATCTCCGGTGAATAATAATTTGGTGGTATAGGCAGTAATTTTACATAGGACAGATTGATTGTTTTCGCTTAATTCTTCTCGATTTCTTATTTCTGGGGGTCCTAGAAACTTAATGGTAATGGGATCTAATGTGATGGTGCTATTTTCCTTGGATTCTATTCTTTGAATTTGGTATTTTTTGAGGAGATCTTGATATTCAGGCCATTTTGTGAGGCCATTTCCGTTGTCGATAATGGTTGTAATGGATATTTCTGTAATGAGTTGCTTAAGGCTTCCATAATGATCAAGATCGAAATGAGTCAGGATTAATAAATCGATATGGTCGATTCCCTTATAGTGTAGTGCTGGGATAAGTACTGAATCTGCATGGTTTTTACCCACGTCAATCATGATAATTTCTCTGTTTGGTGTTTCGATGAGGGTGGAATCCCCTTGGTCGACATCCAAAAATGTAATTTTGAGAGGGCGGGGCCACAAATGGGATACTAGAATAAGTCCGCTAATACTGATCAGCGTGAGACTCATCCATAATAATCGGTGTGGATGCTTTTTTTCATAGTTAATGAGCGTCGTAATGATGAGTGCAGTGAGTATGATCGGAATAATCACTGGCATATGAGGAATATTAAATGTTAGCCATGGGATGTCTGAAAAATAGGGCAAAATGCTTAGCATGATCTTAAGGACGACCCAGGATAAATTATTTAAAAATTGGGTTGCTATAGGGAGAATGGCGCCGATACAAGTTGAAGCAAATCCAATCACTACTAGGCATTCAATCCATGACACCATCATTAAATTGGTCACAATCGATGTAAATGAAATGCTATTTGATAGATGCCAAACAATCGGCAATGTACAGATAAACGGGGCTAGCGTGATTGAAAGATAGGGTTTTATCCATTTTGGGCCGGGGATAATGGCTTCGATTTTGGGGGCAATCCAAATTAAAGATAGTGTCGCTGCAAATGATAAATAGGCACCGATGTCAAAGAGCGAGAGTGGATTGATGATGATCATGAGACTGATAGTGAGGCTGATGACATAGGCTATTGGGGTTTTTCTGTTGAGTAACTGGATAGTAAGGGCGATTTCGGCCATTAAAATTGCTCTAAAAATTGACGCCTCTCCCCCTGTGATAAAAAAGAATACCAAATTGAAAAATGAGATGGTCATCATAGTTATTTTTGGGGATGCTTTGACTGCAGTTAAAATTCGCAAGAGGATGCCTACTAAAAGTGCGACTTGAGACCCTGATACAACGATTAGATGGGTAAGTCCGGTGGCTTTAAATAACTTTTTAAGCTCTCTCGGCAAATTGATTCCGCTGTCCCCAAAAATAAGGCCGATATAGAGTTCAGCATAGGGTGATTCCAATGTGTTTTTATGGAGCTGGTGGATTTTTTCTCGGGTTTTAATGGCAATCTTTTTAATAAAGATTCCTTGTGAGGGGAGTATAGAGTGAATATGACTAACTTTAAATTGACCCATAAACCCCTTTTTTCTTAGATATTCGGCTTGATCAAATTGGCCGGGATTTCTCATTGTTTGCAATGTCATAAACTGCCCGCTGATTTTGAGTGTGTTGCCATAGGTTATTTTTCTTTGAGACTTTGGCCATCTAAGGATGATTTTCCCTTTAAATGGCTCGATGACTTTTGCTGTACAGCTCATACTAGTGGCCGTTTCTTCTGGTGCAGAAGTGACGATCGCTTTGAGATGAAGGACTGTTGAAGTTTCATCGGCTACTTTTAGGGGTAGTTTTTCTTGGATATGGCTAAATGCAAGTGTTGCAATTGCGAGGCATAGCAACATTTTAAGCAGGTGATGCTTACGATTGGGATTTGGGTTTATCCATCCAAAGACAATCCAGCCTATTGCGATTATCCCTGTGAGGATCGATAGGCTTGGGGTTTCTGTGAATAAAGTACCGGAGATGAGTGCGGCTGTAATTAAAAATGGAAGATCGGCCATTTTTGATGAATTACATGTTTTGTGCCAATCTAAAGTAGATTTCTGATTTCTTTCATGAATTCATTGAATTGTTCGGCATGTACCCAGTGGCCGGCGTTTTCAATTGTGATTACAGATGCTTGCGGAAAATACTTTTGGATCTCTTTGATATCTGAGTCTAAAATATAGTCGGATTCTGACCCTCGGATAAAGGTAGTGTCGACGGAAGATGGCGATAGGTGAGGGGCCTCTAAAATTGACTCGTATTCTTTTGCTATGGCTTTGGTATTAAATTGCCAGACTTGCTGACTTTCCTCATCGCCTACATAGCTTTTAAGTAAAAACTGGCGAACTCGGTCCTCATTCACAAACTTTGATAAGACTTCACCTGCTTCTCGCCTGCTGCCCAAAGGAGCTTCGTCCTCAACGGCCTTGAGCCCGGCTAGGATATCTTGATGATGTGGTGCGTAGATCTTGGGGGCGATGTCGACGATGATTAGCTTGGTCACGCGGTGAGGATGCTGTGAGGCGACCTGCATAGCAACTTTGCCACCCATGGAATGTCCCATCAAAATGACGGATGACAGGTTTAACTCATCTAAAAGTTCAATAACGTCTTCAGACATTTCCTGATAAGTCATGGTGCTTAAATGAGGTGAGTTACCGTGATTGCGGAGATCTACGAGAATGACTTGATAATCAGCCGCCAATGCTTTTGCAACCGCTCGCCAATTATCTGCGGCACCAAATAGGCCGTGCAGAATCACGATAGTCGCGCCCGAGGCCCCAAAAAAATAATGTGATAGTGAATTAGACAAGGTAAACACCTTCTGTGACATGGCTCCCCCGGTAGGGATCGAACCTACGACCCAGCGATTAACAGTCGCTTGCTCTGCCACTGAGCTACAGGGGAACGCGAGGGGCATTATAAAATAAACATTGGCTATTTGACAATCAAACTACCGAAGTATTTAAAAAGGCATTAGACTTACTGAATGATTCGCCAGATTTCGATTATTATTCCATGCTATAACGAGCGAAAAACTCTCAAAGAAATCGTAATGGCTGTGATTGAGAGTCCTATTCCGTATACTAAAGAAATTATCGTTATTGATGATGGATCAACGTCTGAAACCAAGGCCTGGATTGAATCCGAGATTAAACCGCTTATCTCTCAATGGATTAATTTGCCAACTAATCAGGGTAAAGGCTTTGCTATTAGACAAGGCTTAAAAGCCGCTACCGGAGATATTTTGATTATCCAAGATGCTGATCTTGAGTATGACCCAAGTGAGTACCCTAAACTGATTGAGCCAATTATTCAGGGTAAAGCGATGGTGGTGTATGGATCTCGATTTTCAACATTGGCGACGCAAACACAAAAGCGGGGATACACACTTAATTATTTTGGAAACAAAGCGCTTACTTATTTATCCAATTTAATTACCGGATATACGCTAACGGATATGGAGACTTGCTATAAAATTATGCATCGCTCTGTTTATTCCACACTTTTTCTCACAGAAAATCGATTTGGCATTGAGCCTGAAATTACAATGACATTGGCCAATAGAGGTATTCCAATTATGGAAGTCCCGATTACCTATGATCCTCGAAGTTATCAGGAGGGTAAAAAAATTAAATGGAGAGATGGTGTTTTTGCGATTCTTTGTTTAATTAAGTATCGGTATTTGAGACCTAAAAAGTAGACATTATTGCATATCGTTTTCTTTTCGAATCTGTTTCTGATCATCATTGAGTGAATTGCTGCTTGGTTTTTTCTCTTTTAGTTTGTCGGATAGGCTTTTGAAGGAAAAGCTTTGAGAAGAAGAACTTGTTTTTTTAATGCTGTCGGCCATTTGGCCAAATGTTAGGGGGGATGCTTTTTTCTTTGGGAAGGTACCTCCTGGAGTAACAACTTGATTGGGAGATACTTTTTTAGCAGTCGGTCGATACTGAAATCTTGGGGTTTCGTATTGGTAAGATTGGGGCGCTTGATTGGGTACATAAGGATAAGATCCAGAATCGTTCATTTGTAACCCAGAATTACCTTCTGGTCTTGAGATTGCCGGAGTGGCTTCTGCAAACGTTGCAGTATAGAGTGTCCCCACACACAACAATACTAATCCTATTTGCTTTATTAATTTCATTAACTTTCTTCTTGATCTTAACATTTTGATCGACATCGTAAATTTAAAAAAGGCCGTGTCAGTATACGCTCATGTACGGGTTTGTCAAACTCTCCTATAATGGGCATTATGTCTAGTTTACTTCAATTGCTGTTGGAAGTCCTGTCAATTCCTTCTCCTACCTTTTCTGAGTCAGCAAAAGTTAAAATAATTAAAACTTGGTTTTCAGAGCATTTTTTAGACTGTGAGATCACGGAGTTTGATGACTCATTATTAGTGACATTTCCTTCGGCTCAGGAGTTGCCCCATTTGTGCTTAGTTGGGCATTCCGATACTGTGCCTAAGTTTTTTACTCCGCATGAGAGTAATGGCCGTGTGTATGGCTCTGGCGCTTCGGATATGCAGGCGGGTTTTGTGGGAATGATGTGGTTTTTGCATCAGCATATCCAAGACCTTCGGCTTAAGTATCGTGTTTCTTTTATTTTATATTCTCGAGAAGAGGGAACTGGTCTTACTCAAAATGGACTTTATAGTCTAATTCATCAATTTCCTGACTTTTTTAAATCGATTGATTTGGCCATCGTTGGGGAGCCTACCAATTTAACGGTGCAGCTTGGATGTGTCGGGAGTATTCATGTAACGGTGAAAGTTCCGGGGCTTCCTGCTCATTCTGCGAGGCCTTGGGATGGGCGAAATGCACTTTATGAGGCATTACCCTTTTTAACCCGTGTTTCTCATATCGCGCCTCTTCCGGTGGATATCGAAGGTGTGCGATTTTTTGATGTTGTCCAAGTGACCGAGTGTCAGGCTGAACCTGGACGAACCACTGTGCCTGGGTGGTTTCAATGTAATATTAATTATCGGTTTTCTCCACGGTTTTCTTTGGAAGAAGCCAAATCTCATTTTATAGATACCCTCCACCGATGTGGCGCTCATTTAACCTGGATTACGGTTTTAGATGCAGTTCCAGCGGGTCAAATCGTCTCCTCTCCATTGTTGGATCAAGTGGTGTCGTCTTTGGGTGTGACTACGGAGGCTAAACAGGCTTGGACGGATGTAGCGCAACTGGCTCAATTAGGAATTTCGGCCTTTAATTTTGGGCCAGGGTTAACCGCTCAAGCGCACCTGCCGGATGAATATGTGCTGCTTGCCGATGTGGATCAGTATGTCCATTATTTAAAACGATTATTTACTGGAGGATAAAATGAGATCTGTTGGTTTAGGAGTTCGCCGTCGCTCTTTAGAGCATGTCATGGATGTTTGGTACCCCGAAATTCTCTGGGATGTCCAGGATGATGGCCTATGGGACGATTTTAAGAAACGTATTGGAGAGGCCTATTCTGAAATGGAGTTTATTCCTGTGTCTGGGGATTTACTTGCATCTTTGATGGCCTATTTTTTTGGGGAGAGATTTTCGGCTCCAGAATATGAGCATCCTTATTCGGTGACGGATATTGGATTTTTTGTGATGACGGATACTGCATCTGCGATCCAAAGTGTTGAAGAGGCGTATTTTAAGCTTCATGTGATTTCGAGACGTCATGTATTACCTCATGGGCTTTGTTTGGATGGCATATTTGCAAAGTTGCCTAATATTGCGTGGACATCGATGGGGCCTGTGTTGCCTCAGGATTTGGATGGTCTTCGTCTTTTTTATTGGGGAAGTGTTACTCCTCTTGTGGTAACCCATGTGGATAAGTTTCCTTATCTAGTTAATTATCATGTCCCGACGGGAGTCCGTATTGCTTCGGGAAGCCAGGTGCGTCTTGGCGCATATTTGGGTGAAGGCACAACTGTGATGCCTGCGGGATATGTCAATTTTAATGCCGGTACTAAAGGCCAGGCCATGATCGAAGGTCGTGTATCGGCTGGAGTGGTGGTTGGTGAAAAATCAGATGTTGGTGGCGGGGCCTCGATTATGGGGACCTTATCGGGAGGTAATTCCCGCGTAGTATCCATTGGATCTCAATGTTTACTGGGTGCTAATTCTGGAACCGGAATCTCTTTGGGGACAGGATGTACGATTGCTGCGGGGCTATATATTTACTCAGGTTTAAAAATTGCGTTATTTAATAAAGAGAATCAACCGATTAATTTGAATGGAGATGTCGTGAAAGCCGGAGAGAACATTGTGAAAGCAAGTCAACTCTCCGGCAGGGATTACTTATTGTTTATTCAGGATTCTCGCAGTGGCCAAGTGGTCTGTAAGCCAAATAAGAAATTGATTGAACTCAATGCATCTTTGCATGTGAATTAAGCGATTGGGGTTTCGACCTCTTCTTCTGCTTCTTCTTCGGCAGATGTTAGATCAATGTCAAAGCCAGGTAGAGAAATTGGGGGGACTTCTCCTGTGACATTGGCCACTGATTCGACATCGTCTACTTCTGCTGCGGCATCATCGATGATGCTTTTGACTCGGTCAGCACGGTCTCCTTTTGCAGGTTTAAAGTTGATGGCAGTTTCTGCATCATTAGGATCGCTTTGGAACGGAGTGCCTTGGTAGATTGAAGCGAGTAACCGCTCTACGAAATCAAGCATTTTACCTGATTGTTTTTCGTGAACATCTTTCCAGATGTCTGTAAGCTGCTTCACACTTTCATCACTGTCATATTCTGTTGCGAAAAAGGAAATACTCGTCATGCTGGCATTGGCTAATTCTTCTGCTTTTTCTTTTTCAGCGGGGTCTGTACTTCTGACTGATACTGAAATTTGGACTGAAGTGTAGTTAAAGAATAGAAGTGATCTTTTTTTTGCGTCTTCTGGAGCAATGGGGCTACCTTTTCCGAGAGATTCCATGGCTTCATCTAGGCTGGTTTCAAGTTCTTCTGGTAAGAAGTGATCACCTTTCTTTTTCATGTTTTCAATTCGGTCAAAAATTGTTTGAGTGTCTTTTGATTTTTCTAATAACGCTTTTGAGAATAATCCTGCGCTGCCTGTTTTTAAAAAGAAGCTCGAATCATCTTCATCGGTTGGGTTGTCGACGCCGCCAGTGAGATCTCCGAATCCTGCGGATACGTCATTACTGTCATCAGATGCGATTGATCCATCAAAAAAGCTGCTGCTATTCGTTTTGCTTTGAAGTGCTTTTAATGCGTCTAGTTGTGCAGTTTTAAAATCAGCTGTGACATTTGGGTCTACTTTACTTCCTAATCCTGCTGGTCTAAATCGGCTTTCTAAAAATTGTTTTAATGTTGGTTGTGAACCATTTGTCGCTTCCATAATTATTCTCCCTAATTTTTACTTATTTTTCATACTTCCAAGGGTTTCATCGGGTATTTGCCTGAGATGTAATGTATTGAATAATATTGCTTTATTGATCGTCTTCCCACTCAAGAAGGAGTTTTGGGTTTTTAAATAGCTTTTCTATGGTTTTAAAGGCTTTGGCCACATGACTTCCATCAAAATATCTGTGATCTGCCGTGAACGAAATAGTGACTGCGGGTTTGATTTCGATCGCGTTATTGATGATAAAGGGATGCGGATGTTTTTTTCCGACAGTGACACTGATGGGGCATCTGCATGTGGGGAATAGTGGGGGGTAGGCTTGCTCAATCCCAAGACTGCCAATATTGGAAATCATGACGCTTCCCATTCTGTCTTTTGGGAGTCCAATTTTTTCCAGAGATAGATTGGTGGTGTAGAGAATGAAATCAAAAAATTTGACGAGGATGGGAGATAGCCACCCGGGGCAATTTTTGAGTATCTTTCTCATCGTATTAATTTCAGGATCTTGTTTTTTTCTGATGTCTTGGGTTTTCTCAACGACTTTTTGGCTGAGTTCTTTTAATGACAATGTCGGTGGGGCTTCAATTGAGATTCCAGAGAGATCATATTGGCTATCGGTTTTAAATAAAGTTTGAAAAAATAACCGGACATCTTTTCTGTAATAGAGCGTATTTCGGATGAGTACTGTATTTAAGTCGGGGTATTTGTGTAAACAGATTGACATTGCTTTTGCAAAAAAATGTGTTGTACTGACAATGCATTTTTTATCTCTATTATACTCTTTTAATGTCGAGAGGACTGTATCAATGGGGAGAGTAAGCTGGCTGTAAATTTCGGGTGATTTCGGGTGGTTCCAACTACCGATTGCAAGAGTCCTAAATGACGTGAGTGGAACTTTTTTTCCCTTGGAAATATTGGTGATCATGGTAATATGGTACACTATATTCTCCTTGGGGTGCGGTCATAGTTAAAAAAAGAAGAAGACGGAGCCAATCGGTTAGTAAGCTTGGATATACCGTTTTAAGAAACTTAGATGATGACAATCTCCCTTTACCTTTATATGAAGGCGAAGAGCCTGAAGATATGCCATGGTCTGAACTCCGTGGTGTTGATGTTGCTTATTTAGTCCGTAGGGGCTGGAAATTTGATAAACTGATGCATCATTTTAATGTTGACCGTTTGTCGTTACTCTCTAAAATTCGTCATAGCTGGGCATAATCTTTTCCGGGGAAGACGATGCGTGATCTTAAGTCTACAGTGATGCTTCCAATGAAAAGTTTCCCAAATATGCAAAGTTTGTGTGCCCAGGGCGGCATTTTTTTGACGCATGGCGACGATGCATTGCGTGGATTTAATTATCTTCAAGCTGTTTCTTTTTATGAACAAGCTGTTCAATTTTACCGAAGTATTTTAGCGGACCGACCCCATGATAGTGAGGCTCGTGAATGGCTTTATATGGCGTGGACCGCGATTTTGAATGTGTATCCAAGTTTGGATGCGTCTAGGTCCTCAGCGGATACTCAGTTATCTCTGTTAGAAATTACTCAATCTTCTCATTTATTTCAAAAATTTAAGTCGGCTTTGATTGACCATTTTGTGGAAAGTAGCTGGAAAACGCAGTGTGATGGTAAATATGGTGGGCCTAAACCTACCCATTTAAGTTGGAAGCAGTTTTATGAAGATAATGAAAATGTGATGGAACGATTGTCTAAAAAAGATCGATTTTATTGGGCCGTTAAAAATGGACATCTCAAATTACTGGCGACGGTTGTGCGATATGCCAATGTGAATGATCGGAGTAATGATCAGGACCCACCTCTTTTTATTGCGATTCAAAAAGGCTTTACTCAGGTGGCTAGGGTGCTGCTTGAAGAAGGGGCTAGTGTTTCCGTAAAGGGCTCTGGACAATGGAGTGCGTTGCATTGGGCTGCTTACCAATCTAATCTAGAATTAATCGATGCGCTACTAAAGAAAAAGTCTGCGGTGAATGTCTCTGAAGCGCGTGGTTTTATGCCAATTCATTTTGCGGCGTATTCTGGCATGGTTTCTCTTGCGAAGCTTTTAATTGCCAAAAAAGCGAAAGTTCATGTTGTGGCTGAAGATGGGACAACTCCGCTTCATTGGGCGGTGTATTCGGGTTGCCTGGATATGGTGGCTTTACTGTTAGAGCATGGGGCAAAGCTGGATACTCAGGATTTGCTTGGGCGTGCGGTTCTTCACTGGGCTACTGCGAAAGGGCATCGGGATATTGTGAAATTATTACTTACTTCTGGAGCTAAAGTGGATATCTGTGATCAATTTGGTCGTAGTCCCTTGCACTGGGCATCTGAGCGTGGGGACTATGATAGTGTCTTGAGTCTTTTAGAGTATAACGTGAAAGTTAATGAAGAGGATAAATATGGGGATCGCCCAATGATTTTGGCCGCACTTCACCAGCATTCTAAATTAATGTCTTTGCTTTTTCAGAAGGGTGCTAGATAGGTTCGTAAAGCATATTGGTGAGTTTATCACCCGTGATCGTGTTGAGAATGGCTGTGATATCGACGCCGGTTTCTGTGAATGTTTCGGTGATGATACTTCCGTTGGAATGAATCAAATCCTGAATGGCCATTTTTGAGAATGGAATGTGGAACGTATAAGTTTTTTGGTATTTTTTTAAGAGATGAGTCAGGGCAATCGTGAGCTCTGAGAGGGTTTCTTTTTTGTGAGCTGATACATAAATGGCGGGGCTGTACTCAGTGGTTTCGCTTTTGAAAAGTTCTTTATTTTTGACGGCATCCATTTTGTTAAATACATAGAGCCGTTGGATTTGATCTGCGTCAAGTTCGTGGAGAAGTTCGTTGGCTGTGTCGATCATTTCTTTCCAATTTCGGGAAGAAGCATCAATGACATGGATTTGGATATGGGCTGAGTTGGCTTCTTCGAGCGTGGATCTGAATGCTGTGATGAGCTGATGGGGGAGTTTTTGGACAAAGCCGACGGTGTCAGTAAGTAGAATGGTATTGTTGTTGGGTAGCTTGAGTTTGCGCGTGGTGGGGTCGAGTGTTGCAAATAATTTGTCTTCGGCTAAGATGTTGGCTTCGGTGAGCTGATTTAAGAGTGTTGACTTGCCTGCATTGGTATATCCAATGAGTGCGGCCGTGATCATGGGGATATTACTTCGTTTTTGGCGAGTGGTTTCTCGTTGTATTCTTACTTTTTCTATTTTCTTTTTAATGAGGGAGATTCTCTCTCCTATTCGTCGCTTGTCGACTTCGAGCTGGGTTTCTCCGGGGCCTTTGGTGCCGATTCCGCCGGCTTGTCTGGAGAGGTGGGTCCACATTCTGGTGAGTCGTGGAAGCGTGTATTCCAGCTGAGCGAGTTCGACCTGGAGTTGGGCTTCATGGGTTTTGGCTCGCTTGGCGAATATTTCCAGGATAAGACCGGTTCGATCGAGGACTTTGATTTCAAAAAGTTTTTCAAGATTTTTTTGTTGATTTGGGGTGAGCTCATCGTCGGTGATGATTAGGGTGATTTCTTGATCTGTAATGAGAGGTAGTAACTCTTCTGCTTTTCCTGGGCCAATATAGAAAACCTTATCGATACTCTCCCGTTTTTGGACGATTTGAGCGGCGACTAAGATCTCGGCTGTCCTGGAAAGATCTGCTAACTCGGACATGGACTCGGCAATATCAAATTGGCCAAGACGATTTTTTTGAGGGAGATCGACTCCTATTAATAATGCTTTAGGGAGTTCTTTTGTGGTGGGTTTCACTGATTTTTTGAATGAATGTCCTTGATGCTTTGAAGTTGTGATTTTGCATAACCGTCTTCTGGAAATAATTGAGTGTATTGGGTTAGGAAGAATAGCGCTCTATCGATAGCTCCAATTTTTAGGACGGCTTGAAGATAGGGTTCTTTGGATGTTTGTTGAGCGGATGGGAATCTGCGGAATAATTCTTCGTAAGTCGCGGCCGCTTTATCATAGGCTTGAATATAAAAATAAAACGAGGCCAAGTTTTTTAGGATTTCAATATTGTTAGGATCATATTGTCTGGATTCTTCGAGGTATGGAAGTGCGTCTGCGTATTTGTTTTGATTGGAGTATACCAATGCAATCGCAAGCGACAGATTTTTAAACTGGGGCTCTCTTTTGTGGATTTCAAGATATTGTTCTAGGGATTTTTCTGGCAATCTTTCCATGTAATAAATATTGGCTAAGTTAAAGCGCGCAATAGACATTCCGGGATCCATATCAATGCACATCAGGTAGTATTTTTTTGCATTTTCGAATTCCCCAAGTTGATGGTAGTAGTAGGCTAAATTAAGTTGGAATAAGGGGTTTTTCGGGTCATATTCTGCGGCTTCACGGTAGAGGCTATTTGTAAGGGTGAGGTAATGCTCTCCTTGAGCTGGGAATACGCTAACCATTTGCCGAGTGAGTGAGCCGTAGCGGCTGTAAAACCATGGATTTTTAGGATCTAATTCGATGGTTCGGACATAAATTTCTTCTGCTTTTTTAAAGTAGGTTTGTTTTTGAGATAAGTCAGGGAGTGCATTGGCATAATCTTCGTAGGCTTTGCCGAGTTCGGTGAGATACTGAGTTTCCCATGGGGCTAATTCGACGGATCTTTCTAAGTAAGGGATGGCTTCTATAGTCAGTTGAGATGCACTTAGGTTAAACCCTTCTCGATAATTGCGTTCTGCATAGTATGGAAGACTGCTTTGCCAAATACCGACTGCGACGAGTGCCCAGGTGATGATTATCAGTGACCATTTTATGACTGGGTTTTTCATCGGTTAGTCCTCAAATTGACGCTTACTGATGGCAACAGAAAGTCCGAGTAAGACATAAAATAAGATCATGGTGGCGACCACTCCAAAGTTGAATAGGACTTGGACGAGATAAATACCAATGCCGGCCAATAGCCCTGCGCGAATATGATTGATGGGATGGAAGCCTCTTCTGAAAATACTTTTAAGGACGATGACGATGCTTAGTCCGATTAACCACCCATAGTAAATCAGGAAGCTAGGTACCCCTTTGGTGGCGAGGGTGTTTAGGTATTCATTGTGAAGTCGATCAGGAGTGAAGTTATGCCCGCCTTCCAGGATGCCGTATTCTGGGCGTCGATATTGGGGATACATATATTTGATGGTGTCTAATCCGCTTCCGATTAGCCAGTAGTCTTTAATCCATGGGAATGAACTTTGCCACATTGATGTTCGCGCCGTCCCAGCCAAGGCATCTTTTGCGTAGATTTGAACACGCTTTTTGGCGTTGCTGACTGCTAGAATTTCCTGGCTTTCCTGTTTTAGTATGGTGGTATTGATGTGATAGGGGATTGTTGGTGCGGCTACGATGACACCGAAAATGATTAAAAATATAAGGAGCCATTTGCTTTTTTCTGGATTTTCGACTGATTTTGTTTCGGTGAGTGCATAGCCTGCAATTAAGACAAAGTAGATGATGATATTAATGATGGTAAGCGAGATAAATTGAACTTTAATGAAGAGTAAGAGAATACATAGTCGGTTGATGATTAATTTAGTTGCTGGACTGCATTTTTTAGAGACATATAGAAACACGGTAGCGAGAATGATGTAAGCGGGTATCCATAAATAGTAGGGCAACGGTTGTAGATTGACGACAAAGGTGATGATTATGAGAGGGATTGCGACGGCAAATTCTTTAAGTAAAAAAGGGCTGAGGCGTTGGTTTGCTTTGTGTAATGCCACCCTGATCATATTGATCACTCCGATGGTTACGATTGTGTAGATGATGGTTGCGATGATAGCGCTTTTTTCGTTGTAGTTAAATATTAGGCCTAATACGAGTGCGAATATGGTGAGTAATGTTGTGAAAATATCGATTAAAAATTCTTTTAGATTTCGGTTGTCATAGCTATGGTTTGCAATCATATAAAATATTGGCATCACGGTGACAAACCCAATCCATGTGGCTCTGGCAAATGAAATGAATTGTGCATAATAGATAATGGTTAGAAGTGAAAATAAGCCTCTTTTAACGACGGATTCCCAATTTGGACTTGGTGCTAATGAAAAGTAGAGCAGTAAATGTGCAATTAGGATAAAAAGATTGGCTTGGCTAATATCGACCATCATATTAACGATGATGAGAAACACTCCAAATGCTCCCCAGTATGGGATTGATTTTCTGCTTGGGAATGTTTCTTTTCCGCTGATACACGCGATAATCCATCCAATAATGGACAAGATACTTAAAGGCGCGGCATCGATTGGGATATACATGCTTAGTACCCAGGTGGCTGCAATAATAGCTACTGGGATCACATGTTTGGTGTACTGAGTTTTATAAGTGGCTTTAAGTAGAGATGGGACAGAGATAATGGCTAAGCCGATGATCCATAGAGAAAATGCCCTTTCATCAGGTGCATTGAGAATGATGATGTTATAGAGCGTAATTAGATAAAGCATCCCTGTTCCAAAAATATTTAGGGCTTCAACTCTAAGGGGTTTAGAGTTAAAGAATGGGTAGCTGCTTGCTTTGCGACTGAGTATAGGGAGAATACCTAAGACTATCCATGTGGTGACGGTGATAATCATGGCGCTTGCGATTTTAGGCGCGCCAAGGAAATCTCCGATTGTATTTGAGATGATTGTGGTGAGGCTGTCTTTGTATAGGATTGTGCTGGTGACAGAAAATACGATTGCTCCAGCGACATAGGCGACCCAGTTGACGGCTGTGTGATAAATCGAGGATAACACTTTCTTTTCGGAGAGATAGAGTATCCATGCGAGTCCGAATGGGAGTGCCATGCCAACGTATGGACAGAAGTGGACTGGATTGTTGATGCACGCAAATACTCGTCTACTTGGATCTACGCTCCAAGGCATGAAATCAATGTTTAAACTTTGAAAGACGCCGTAGATGGATGAAATAACAATGGGGAAAATGATGGCGAATAATATCCATTTGAGCTGCCATTTTTCTTGGATGAGTTTGGAGACGTAATAAAATAAAAATCCATAATTGACGACTGTGATAATCCCTTCCCAGCGGTCATATGCGCCGATGACGCTGATGTAGAAATTTTGAGAGAAAATGGTGGATAAAAAGTTAAAGATGATCCAGATGACGAGTGGTATTTCGATTTTTGTGGTTAATGCGGTGATGAGTCTGGTTTTGAAAGGTTGAGCAGGGGGTTCGCTTTCAGAGGGGGTGTCCAGGGCTGTTTTGGTTATCCATAGTCCAAAGATGAGGAGGGAGATGATCCGGAGCGCCATGAGTTTGTTGACTTCGAATACGGATCTTGTGATGCAGGTGAATAGTAACGGGGTGCCAATCATTAATAGGCATAGTAATACCGTAACGGCTGGTAAAAAGTAACGGGAAATAGAGTGATTATTTGCTGGCACGATCTTAAGTATAGTCCAAGATTAGTGACTTGTAGAGGGCTGCAATTTTTTTTCTGTTAAAGTTGTTTTTTGCGGCTAAGTAACCGTTTTCGGCCATGGTTTTTGCGCGATCGGGATTTGATTTGAGGGATAAAATTTCATTGGCCAGTGACCTGTTGTGGGAATTGGAGACGACGATGCCGGCATTGAAGTGAGTGAGGATATTGGCCATTTCACTTTTGGGCGGGAGGATGGCAATAATTGGGCATTTTGCGGCCATTAAGCTAAGCGCTTTGGAAGGAATTGAAAGTCCTATAAATTTGGGAAGAAGCGTGACGAGGCCGATATCTGCGGTAGAAAGACAATCGCTGAGCTGCTCTCGATCGACATAAGCATGCACCTGGCAATTTTGAAGATTGTTTTTTTGAATGTAGGTGAGAACTTCCTGCTTTTTTTGCCCGTCTCCAACAAAGACGAATTGGATATTGGGATCTTGAGTGGCGCAGGTTTTGGCGGCCTCTAAAATAGAGGTGATGTCGTGAAATCGGCCCATATTTCCGGCGTAGAGGACAACGAATTTGTCTTGTAGGTTCCAGTCATTAATCAACTTGTTTTTGTTTTTTGGAATGGGGGTGAGGGTGTCGGTATCAACCCATAGTGGGATGTAATGTATTTTAGAGTGAATGGCTTTTTTGCTTTGGTTTTTAATGAGTGTTTCCATGCATTTTCCGATGACGATAATGCTTGTGACCTGGGTCCATATCCATTGATTTATTTTATTCCATAAAGTGGCAATGAGGCTTGTTTTTTGAATCAGCTGGCATTCAACGGCGGTGTCGGGGTAGACGTCGTAAATGGCATAGTGGAGAGGGCGTTTTTTAATAAGATTGGCGGTGCAGACGACAGCGGCTAAAAATGGCGGATTGGTGGGGATGAGGAGAGGATGGTTTTCTTGACTGACTAAGAGTTTTAAAAATATTGATACTGAAAATGTCAGATGATTGAGGAGTTTGCCAACAAGATTAAGTTTGGGAAATGTGGTGGACCATACTCGAGTGATGGCGATGGTGTGGTGGGTCATGGTTTTTGGCGGGCGGGCAATGGATTTGCTGAGTGAGGGGTAAGCGCACCAGACTGAGATTTTGGTACTGATACCGGTCATGGCTTCGGCGAGTTCGGTAAGGCTTTGTCCGGTTGAAATGAGCTCTGGATAAAATAGCTGGCTAATAATGGTGAGCTTTTTTGGTCTGGTATTGAATTGAAAATGACTTGCCAGTTCAAGACTTTCTGGAGTTCCGATATCAATGAACGAGGAATTGCTGATGACGGCCATGGCTTTGCCGAGATGGGTTTCAAAAATGTCTTTTTCTAGAGAGAGTGGCATGGGGTTGTTTTTGAATTGGGATAGCCACTTGTGACTAATGCAGTAGATGCCTGCGTTGATATATCCTTCTTTACTTGAAGCCGTTTTCTCGTTGAATGATGTGATTTGGCTGTCATTATTGATTGTGATAGTGCCAAATCGTGATGTGTTTTTGAGAGGCGTGATCGTGAGCGTGATGTCTGCGTGATTTTTGAGATGGGTTTTCTGGAGAGTGGTTAAGTCGGTCTCACAAAATGAATCCCCATTGAGTGCAAAAAAAGTTGGGGATTGAATGAGATCCAATGCATTAATCAGTGCTCCACCCGTGCCTAGTGGAGTTGATTCTTTTGAAAATTGAATCTTGGCTTTTTTGGGAGGGTTTTCTGCGAAGTGCTCTTCAATTTGGTCTGATTTGTGGCCAGTGGCGAGGATGATTTCTGTAATGCCTTGATCCTCTAGCCATTTAATCTGGATGTCGAGAAAGGCTTTTTGATTGATGGGGGCTAACCCTTTTGGGATATTGGGGAGTTCTTTGGCGAGGCGGGTGCCTAAGCCTCCGCATAAGATGATGGCGGGAGGGAGGCGTTTATTCATTGGGGATGATGGTCATTGTTTGGCTTCCGAGAGGATCAAAGTTGAATGAAATATGAATATGATCGGACAATGCGGTTTTGATGGCGTTATGGGTGTGTGGTTCTGCAAAAATCAAGAGAAAGCCCCCGCCGCCTGCGCCGAGTAGTTTTTCTCCGATGGCACCGGACTTTCTGGCGGCGCTGACCATGTGATCGATGGCGGGGTTAGTGATTTTACTGGAGAGGCTTTGTTTGAGCTTCCAGGTTTCTCTGAGGAGGTCTCCAAATTCGGTAATAGGGTTGGTGGAATTGAGGATGTCTAGGGCGGTGTCGACAAGCCCATGCATTTGAGTGAGTTGGCGGGTGTTTTGAGGGGTGTTTTTGATTTGTTCACTGGCGATTTCTGAGGCGGTGCGGGAGATGCCGCTATAAAATAAGAGGAGATGAGAGTGAAGTTCTTTTAATCGATTTGGAGGGAGTATGACGGGGGTAGTCGTAATGGTTTTATCGGTATGGAACTGGATGTGCTTGAATCCGCCATGGGCTGCAATGACTTGATCTTGACTGCCGACGGCTTCTTTAATCCAGTCTTGTTCAATCGTGATGGCTTGCTTAGCTAATGTGTCCTGTGTGATCTTGGTGCCCCTTAACGCATGAAGCGCATGTAGGAGGCCGACAGTGAAAGACGAACTTGAACCTAGACCGGTTCTGGCAGGAAGGTCGCCGTCATAGTGGATTTCTAAACCTTCAGTGATGCCAACAAATTTGATGACTTCGCGAACTGAAGGGTGTTGGATATCGTTGGTATCTAAGACATGCTCGATTTTAGAGTAGGTGATGCGATGTTTGTGATCAAAAAATGGGGGAAGGTATCGGCAAGTGACATGGGTGTATTTGTCGATGGCGGTTGATAAAACTTGACCGCCGTTTTCCTCGTACCAATTAGGGTAGTCGGTTCCGCCGCCAAAAAACGAAATTCTGAGAGGTGTTCGAGTATAGATTCTAGATGTTGGCATAAGGGTTGATTTTGATAAACTGATAGAGTTTGACCAACTCTGTGATGCCTTGCTGGACGCTGACTTGAGGCTTGTATCCTGTGGCCTCGATTTTGTCGTTGCTGACGATGTAGTTGCGTTGGTCGGGATCTTTTCCGATTTCGGATTCTCGGATGTCAAATTCTGGGACCAGGTTTTTGATGAGTTCGCAGAGTTCTAATTTGGAGATATTAGCGTCGGATAATCCCACATTGTAGGGCTGGTTTTTCATTCGGGAAAAATTGGCGAGTGAATGTTCAAAGGCCAGGGCGACATCGGATACGGAGATAAAGTTTCGTTTGAAGTGGGCTTCAAATAATGTGATGCACCGGTCTTTGACGGCGCGGTAGGTGAAGTCATTCACAAGTAAATCCATTCTCATGCGAGGGCTAACGCCAAATACGGTGGCGAGCCTTAATGTGATGGTGTTTTGAGAGTCGAGTAATTTTTTTTCGATATCGACTTTGAGTCTTCCATATAGGGATACGGGATTAAGGGGGCTTTCTTCTGTACAGTAGATTCCGTCTTCTCCGATTCCATAGCCACTGTTTGTGGTTGGGAAGATGATGGCTTGATCGCTGCTTCTGTTGGCTAAAATGAGCTCGATCGCGTCATAGTTAATGCTCTTTGCTCCTATGGGGTCTAATTTACATAGAGGTGCGCCAACAAGACACGCTAATGGAATGATGGCATCTGCGATTTTGAGCTTATCTTTGATGAGTTGGGAGTTTCGGGCATCACCTCGGATGATGGTGAGTTTAGGATGCGTGGCGATATGGAAAAGGGCGGACTCATTTTGATAGATGAATGAATCGATGATAGTGACATTGTGGCCTTGATTGAGTAGTCGAGGGGTAAGTGTGCTACCGATATATCCAGCGCCGCCGGTGATTAAAATGTTCATTTTGGAGGACTCCTTTTAAGATATTCTATCAGGTGATTCTTTACTTCGTCAGCTTTGATGGGATTTCGTGATCTTGAATGGCTTTTTGGATGATTGAACCTAAGATTTTCTCCCAATTTAATATTGGTTTTGCGATACTTTTAATTTGATTTCGATCATGTTCTACAGTTAGCCAGTCTTTGAATTCATTTGGAAATTGATCTTGGTACTTTCTGAAATTGAAGATATAGGGAGATAATTCTGTAGTTTCGAGGCTATCTTCGTAGTCTGTGATGATGGGAAGGCCATTTGCAAGATAGGCGCATGTTTTGAGGATGGAGCCTCCGAAAAATCCGGTCTCATGACTATATTGAGGGGCTACTCCAAGGTCAAAGTAGGGAAGTAGATGATCTAGAATTTTTGGAGATATGGTTGGGATATAGGTGATGCTTGCGTGAATCGAGTTGAGTGATTCAGAACCGATACTGACGAGTTTTAGTGTGGGGTAGTGGGTTAATACCTGGATTAAATCGATGGCGCGTGGACTTGGGACGCTACTTACTAATACGGCCAGTTTTGTATCTGGTTTTTTGAGTGCCTGGATAGTCGTGATGAGCTGGCGCAATTTGGTTTCTTCATGATCAGTTAGGGGAGCGTCATCTTTTATATAGCCATTTTGGAGAAAATGAACCTGATGGGTGTGGGGGTGAACCTGCTTTACTTCGTCATATACGGTTTGACTGGGGAATGCCAAATGGGCTTTAGAGTGGATTAATTTCTTCATAATCCATTGATAGCATTTGTATTCAAAATGTCTACCTAAGTAGGGTAGCTCGACATTGTAATTGCTATTTACTTCAATAATGATTGGTTTTTTTGAGGCTAATTTTGAGAGTATATATAGTAGTAAAGGATATTTGGCGTTGAGTCTTATATAAGTCATATCACACTGAATTGCTTTGATGATGGAGTGGATTGTAAATCTGAAATAGGCCAATGCGCGATGCCATTTTGGATGTAATGCAGATGATGGGATCGCATAAAGCTGACAGTTGTAAAGCGCGTTTAGCCCTTTGACCTGTCCACTGACTTTACGTTGTAGTCCAGGATGCTCAAGGAACGATGGAAAAAGGTAGATCAGATTTTTTTGGGATTCTCTTTTGGACATTTATTCAGCATAACATAATTTTGATAGTGGATTTCATGGTAGACTTTTTTTATGGCTATTATTTTGTCAGTTGTAGTTCCTGTTTTTAACGAAGAAGATTTGGTGACAGAGCTATTGTCTCGATTTGCCAGCATGATTTCTGTTTTAGAAACACAGTCGCTTATGAGCCGTCATGAGGTTGAAGTCATTTTTGTGAATGATGGATCTTCTGATCAGACATTATCTTTGCTGGTGAGTTATTCTTTGACTTCTCCTTGGTGTAAAGTCGTTGATTTATCACGTAATTTTGGGCATCAAATTGCGGTGACTGCGGGATTAGATTTTTCCAAAGGGCAGATGGTCGCGATTATTGATGGCGATTTGCAGGATCCGCCTGAATTGATTGCGGATATGATTATCAAAATGAAAGAAGGCTACGATGTTGTTTATGGCGTTCGCAGAGTTCGTAAACAGGAGAGTTTGTTTAAGCGAGCCACGGCGGCACTGTTTTATCGAGGATTAAGAGCGATTACCTCGATTGATATTCCTTTAGATACTGGAGATTTTAGGGTGATGTCCCGGCGTGTGGTAGATGCTCTTGGCCAAATGCCCGAAAAGCATCGGTTTTTGAGAGGGATGGTCAGCTGGATTGGATTTAAGCAAATTGGATTTGAGTATGATCGTGATGCCCGTTTTGCAGGAGAAACAAAATATCCATTATCTAAAATGATTGCTTTTGCTTTGGATGGATTAACCTCGTTTTCGACGATGCCTTTAAAATTGATTGCCCGTTTAGGATATTTGGTTGTGTTGGTTGGCTTTTTCTATGCACTCTATGTCTTGTATGCGGCCTTTGTTTTGGATTTGACGGTCCAAGGGTGGACATCGATCGTCTTACTCGTATTGATTATTGGGGGAGTCCAGCTGATTTCATTAGGCGTAATTGGAGACTATGTTGGTCGTAATCATGTGGAGCTTAAGCGCCGGCCTCTTTATATCGTGCGGGATGTTTACGCTTTACCTGAATAATATGAATGTATGTCAGTAAAAGCGTGGTCTTTTTTTGATTCTGTTGAAGCGCGGAGTCAGGTTTCTCATATTAAGTTTGGAAGCATCCCGGTCTGGCCTGTCATTCGGATGCATATTTGTCTCAATTTACTTTCGTCTGAGACAACGGCTCCTTCAGGATATCGATTTCGTAGAATTTTGGTGATGGCGAAGGGCTTTTTTTATGGCATTTTATCGGTGGTGAAGCCGCTTTCTTCGATTGTAATCTCAAGTTCTGGATTACGAGTAAATTATAAAAGTCAGTATTATGATCGGTGTTTTGAGCGGTTAATTGCTCATATGGGATCAGATCGGACATTACTTATTGAGCGTCCTTCCCCCAGTCATTTTCCAAAATCACTATGTGTATCGCGGCGCTTAATGTCGCTGGGCTTCTTTTACTTTTTATCTCTCTTTGTCAAAAACCCAAAGATTTCTATTGAAGGTCAAGATGACTTGGCTCTGGTACTAAAAGAGATGAAGGTTTCCTTTAATGTGAATGCCTTTATGACTCGATTTTATCGATTATATCGGGTGTTTTTGTGGTTTTTTAAGCTTAAAAAGCCGCAAAGAATCTTTGTGACTTGTTATTATGGAGAGTTGGCCGCAATCATTGCTGCAAAAGAGCTTGGGATTAAGGTGATTGAATTGCAGCATGGCCATTTATATGGAGGCCATCAGGCTTATTTCCCTTTTTGGCAGCTTCCTCAAAATTGTATTCCGGATGAATTTTGGGCTTATAGTGAGTGTGATAGGGATGTCCTTCTTAATTCGAGCATTTATTCTCAGTCTACAGTTCGAGTGGTGGGCCAGGATTTTTTGTCGGTGATTAGGGATAATCCGATTTTGGTTGTCGATATCCAAGAATTTAAGAAGCATTATAAAAAAGTGGTTTGCGTGACCTCTCAATATGTTATCGAATCACAACTGGTTGAATTTATTCGTGAGGCGGCATTGAGGTCTCCGGATATCGGGTATGTGTTTATCCCTCGCGGTAAGCTTGAGCAGAGTGATACTGATTATGGATTTGAGTCGAATGTGAAGGTGAGTCATGGTCATAATACGTATGCGGTGATTCAGCAGTGCGATTTTCATGCGACGGTATTTTCAACTTGTGCGGTAGAAGCGCCTTTTTTGGGAGTGCCTACTATTTTGATTGATTTGGACGGACTATCGACTCAATATTTTGGTGAAGTGCTTACTGATACGCGCTTATTTTGTTTTGTGACTTCTCCTGGCGAATTTTTATCGATTCTTTCAACTCATCCTTTCGAAATTAAGGCCCAAATTTTAGAGTTGATCCAGCCATTTATGAGTAAGTTTAGGGTTCCTGATGGCTTACTTTGATTCTGTTGCCTCTCGTTATGATGAATTGATGAGCGAAAATCTTAAATTTTCTGGCTTAAGTCCTGATTATTTTGATGTAATGAAGGTGACGTTATTGAAGGAGCTTATTTCCTCTCGGCTTTCTCCTGGATCTTCTTGGAGATTACTCGATTTTGGGTGTGGGATTGGTAAATCGCATCCGTTGATTTTAAATCATTTTCCCAATATTCAATTGATTGGTTGTGATGTGTCTCAAGAGTCTTTGGACTTGGCACGAGTGACAACGCCTTCGGCCTCTTATGTGCTTAGTGGTGCTGATGGTCATATTCCATTGGATAATCCTGTGGATGTTGTGATGATTGCCAATGTTTTTCATCATATTCCGTTTGAAGAACATCGTGCGGTCTTAAATTCAATTCGACAAGTATTAAAACCTGGTGGATTGGTATTTCTAGTAGAACATAATCCTCTTAATCCACTTACTCAATATATGGTTAAAACTTGCCCCTTTGATGAAGATGCCCGACTTTTTTCGTCTTCTTATACTCAGCGGCTCTTTCACAATTCTCGTTTTCATTGCCACAAGTCTGGATTTATTGTGTTTTTTCCTGGATTTATGAAATGGGCACATCGGTTTGAACGGTATTTGAGATGGTGTCCTTTGGGCGGACAGCATTTTTACTTGGGGGAAGCGGTATGAAACGATATTTAAAATTTCTCGGGCCCATTTTATTTTTGTGTGGATATTCCTATCTTTTGACTTCGTATCCGATAGTGGTGACGGATGAGCCTTGGTATGCGAGTACGGCCTATAATTTTATGCATGGATTAGGCTTGGTAAATACCAGTTGCGGATGGCGAGGCGGGGACGAGCTGTTTTTGTATACCGTCATGCTGGGTGGCTGGTTTAAGATCTTTGGAGTTTCTCTTTTATCGGGACGGGCGATTTCGGTGGTGTTGGGTGCGGTATCCTTGCTTGGATGCTGGACTTTTGCCCGAGAGCAGCGGTTTTCTCGTGTGATGACGGTTGGGTTGATGACCTTGTTTTCAGTCTCTAATTTGGTCTTTGTCGTTGCTCGCCGAATCCGGCCTGAAATCGTGGTTCTTGTCTGTTTGGTTTGGGGGATTGTCTGGATGGGGCGTGCGCTTTATCGAAAGGGATCTTTGAAGTTTGGCCCGCTTTTAATGGCGCTTACTCTTTTCTTGCTCAGCGGATTTGCGCATCCCCTAGGCTTTTTTGTTGCTTTTTCTGCCGGTGTTTCGGCGTTTTTTCTTCCATCACTCACGTTTTCTGATCGATTCAAAATGCTTACTTCTTCAATTGTCTTGGCCTGTGGGATTGTACTTGTTTATGGATTTCTTTGGGATTTTTTAAAGGATGGATCTTTATGGGCATTTGTTCACACTTCTCTTTTTGAAAGTCAGAGATTGTCTGTGTCTGGTGGATTTTTTGATACTTTTTTGGTGAATTGCAAAACGATATTTCCCTCATATGTATTGGGTGTAAAACGCCTTTTTATTGTGATTGTGGAGGGGGTTGTCTTGGTTTTGGGGTTAACCCTATTTCGTAAATCAGTGGTGATTCGATTTTTATCTGGATTTACACTTGTGTTTTTACTTTCTACATTTTTTTTAATGCATTATTTTTATCGAGTTGGATTCGTTTTTCCTCATGTGATTTTGATTTTTGTAATGGTCTTGATGGTTCATCAGGCTTACCCATTAATTAGCCGAAAATGGCAGCTTGGATTGATTGGAGTTGTCATTTGTTATGGTGTTAATCATTTGGCAGGGGATGCCATCATGTTATGGAATTATCGCCATATCCCCCCTTATGCCCAGCTGGAGTCGCGTCTTGATGCACTAGTGCCAGATGACGCGGTCGTGTTGACTCATTTACCCTTTTGGTTTGCGATGAAGTCCAATCAGATTTATCACAATAATACTTATTATCCATCGACTTCATTTTCGGATACTTATGATCCCAAACTGCCTGGCGTTTTGGATTATGCGGTACTCACCGATGCGTTTTCGACAGGGCGCTCGCCAACGACTGGTGAAATGGAATCCTTATACGGGACTTCTCATTCGACTTATTATGCGCAAGCGATGGCGATTGTGAGAAGTAGGCCAACGACATTGATGGATACGGTGACCATACCTGGGTATGGCAGTATTCGCGTTTATCGCTTTGATTGAGTTTTTGTAAACGCTTTCATTTTGATGATGTAAATTGTGAGTGCTTGTAAATCTTCTTCAAGTAGCTGATTTCCCCAAGACGGCATTCCGTTGACTGGGACACCTAAAGTGATGACGCGGTGGAGACTCTCGAAGCTTTCGCCATAAAGTGTGGTGTCATCGACGAGAGAGGGGCCTTCCAATCCGCCATCCAGGTTAGTTCCATGGCATCTTGCGCACCTAAGTTGAAACTGGACATGGCCATTCTGCATGACTTCATCATCTTTCATTAAACTTGCGATTTGAATATCAGTTATGGGTTTAACATTGACGGTGGGTTTGGACGTATTAGCTAAAAAAATTAGGATCATACCCGCAAATATCGCGAGGGTTATGACGAAGATTAGGAACAGTTTCCAAAATGAGATAGTTGGGCCTTTTTTTAAGCGCTCTGGTGGTATCATGGGCTTATTATACATGATGGAGGTTGTTTATGGATTGGATGAATCGGTACGCGCAATTGTTGGTTCATTATTGTCTTTCGGTACGCGAAAATGATGTGGTTTTGGTGCGGTCTACACCACTCGCGACGCCATTGCTTCAACCTTTGTATGCAGAAATTTTAGCATGCGGTGCCCAAGCTGAGTTTTTACTGACATTCGAAAATCAGGACTCAATTTTTTATAACAATGTCCAAGAATCCCATATTGCTGATTTACCTCATTTTTATCCGTATTCGGCCGAGCGATTTACCCATTCTTTAACGATTGATGCCCCTTATTGTGTGAAAGAGTTGGCGAGAGTGTCCTCTTCTCTTAAATCCCGTCGGCGCCAGGCGTTTACTGAAGTGAAACGCCGTGTCATGCAGCGGTCTGCGGACGGGGAGTTTAGATGGGCACTATGTGTATTTCCGACAGAATCCATGGCGACTGAAGCCGGTATGACCGTCCCTGAATTTGAATCTTTCGTCCAGCAAGCCTGTTTTTTGCATACTGAGGATGCGATTTCGGCATGGAAAGATCTAGGGAAAACCCAACAGAGAGTGACTGATTTTTTAAATACCAAATCTCAGATTCGATATGTGGGGCCTGGGACGGATATCTCGTTTTCTACACTAGGACGCAAATGGATTAACTCGGATGGTAAGCGCAATATGCCTTCTGGTGAGGTGTTCACTTCTCCTGTCGAAACAAGCGTGAATGGGCATATTACCTTTAATTATCCGACTCTTTATGAAGGCCGTGATGTCTCAACTATTTCTTTGGAAGTTGTGGATGGGGTAATTATGTCGTGGTCCGCTTTTCAGGGGCAAGACGTGTTGGATGAAGTCTTTCAAGTGCCGGGCGCACGTGTTTTTGGCGAAGCAGCGATTGGGATGAATCCTCATATTCAGCAGCCGATTAAGGATATTTTATTTGATGAAAAAATTGGCGGTAGTGTACATATGGCGATTGGCGCGTCCTATCCAGAAGCAGGTGGAAAAAATGAATCCGCCGTTCATTGGGACATGATTACGGACATGAAGAATGGCGGCCACATTTATGCGGATGAGCAGCTTATTTATAAAAACGGACTCTTTATTTTTTAGAGTCGTCTTTTTTAGGAGCGGCTTTAGGGTCTTCTTTTTTGGCAGGTGCTTTTGATTCTTTGTTTTCGCTTGAACTCAGAAGTGATTTTCCTAAATTTTCTTGTCCGCCGCCGGCTGCTTTTTCAATCGTTTGTTTAACGAGTGTTTTTTGAAAGTTATCAAACATTGAGTTTCTAAATTGTGAGGCAACCGTATTTTGGTTCTCTTCTTCTCCAGGTGGTCTTAACATAGTTAATCTCCTTTTATGGTCGCTGAATATCTAATCGGCTTCTTTGTTATATAATTATGTATCTATTTTTATTGGTGGGTTGATTCTTCTTGCTTTTTTATTCGTAATCTTCTTAACTTTGGTAAGTTTTTTATTTTTACTCTCATGGAGGCTACATGCATCAGATCATTCGTCGTTCTACTCCTACTGTTTTGATTGGGGGTGTTGCTATGGGATCAGATCATCCGATTGTTGTTCAATCAATGACCAATACTCCAACTGCAGATATTGATGCAACCGTTGCTCAGATTAAAGAGCTTGCGGATGCCGGATCTGAATTAGTACGGATTACGATTAATGACTTTGAAGCAGCGGCTGCAGTGCCAGAAGTGGTTCGTCGGTTACGAGCAATGGGGTGTTTTACACCGATTATTGGCGATTTTCATTACAATGGGCATATATTGCTCAACAAATATCCAGAAATGGCCAAAGCGATTGATAAATATCGGATTAATCCAGGTAATGTCGGGCGAGGGGAGAAGCATGATCAAAATTTTGCGATGATGATTCAGGCGGCGATCAAGTACGGCAAGGCCGTTCGGATTGGAGTGAACTGGGGATCTTTGGATCAAGACCTGTTTACTAAAATGATGGAAGAAAATGCATTGTTGCCGGATCCTAAAGATTATAAAGATGTCTTGATTGAAGCGATGATTACTAGTGCTCTTGAGAGTGCAGCTTGTGCTGAGAAACTTGGACTTGGGAAAGATCGGATTGTGCTTAGCGTCAAAATGTCCGAAGTTCAGGACATGATTGAAGTCTATCAACGGATTGCAAAGAGATGTGATTATGTTTTGCATTTAGGCTTAACCGAGGCTGGTGGAAGCTTAAAAGGGATTGCTGCGAGTTCTGCTGCGTTGGGGATTTTACTTCAGCAAGGGTATGGAGACACAATTAGAATGTCGTTAACCCCAGAGCCTGGGGTCAGCAGAGATTTGGAAGTGAAGGCCTGTCGCGCTTTACTGCAATCCATGGATTTTAGATATTTTATGCCTTCAGTAACCAGCTGTCCTGGATGCGGACGGACCAATAGCAATAAGTTTGTCCATTTGGCGCAAGATGTGATGCGTCATATCGAAGTCAGTATGCCGGAGTGGAAGAAAAAACACCCAGGCGTAGAAAAAATGAAGTTAGCAGTCATGGGCTGCATCGTGAATGGTCCTGGTGAAAGTAAATATGCCAATATCGGGATTAGCCTGCCTGGAAGCTCTGAAAAGCCATCAATTCCTGTGTATCAAGATGGGAAGTTAGTTGAGACATATAAAGGGGATGACCCTGATTTATTAGCCAAATTTATTGATATGGTGGATCGGTATGTTGTCAAAACATATTCCTAAAATTTGCAAAAACAAAATTCTTAGGTATTATTGATAGTATTCCAGTCTAAAAAAGGGGTTTTATTATGAAAAAGAGCTTAGTTTTGTCTTTGGCAGTTTGCGGGGTTTTAGCTGCGACTACAGTTTCTGCTGAAACACGTTTTGGTGCCGTTGGTTTTACCGATGGTGGTGCAGGCGTATTTTTATCTGGAGATAAATTTATAGGTTCAGCTGTTGTTGGTTCTAACGACATTGATGGTGACACGGAAGATACTTCATCTACAGTATTAAAAGTTTCAGGTGCTGCGCGTGTTGCTAAAGCTGGTAATGCATCTATTCTAGCCGGTGCAACTCTTGGAACTAAATTTGCTGATAACATTGATAGTGAATTGCAGGTTGCTGTCACAGCTGGTATTGAATATGATTTAGCTCCAAATGTTAAATTATTAGCGTCTATCGATGTTCTTAGTTATACAACCGCTGAGCTTGATGGCAATCTAGAGCGTCAAGAAATGAATATTTTCAATGATGCACGTGTTGGTGTCGCTTACTTATTCTAGTTTTTACTTAATCTAGGATTATTCAAAAGGTCAGGTGAAAGCCTGGCCTTTTGTTTTTTTGGCTAAACTGGTATACATTATACTTGTTTAGTTTAAGGAGTATTACATGTCTGATTGCTCTAATGTCCAAAAAGTATTTGTTCCCCTAGATAAAGATAAGCAAGCGTCTCTTGCAGAACAGCCTGTTATTAAATCTGGGATTGGTATTACGGATAAGGCTGCTGAAAAAATACTCTATTTTTGTCAGCAAACCGGTAAAAACCCTGAAGAGTATGGGTTGAAAGTGTCTGTTGTTAAAGACGGATGCTCTGGTAATTCTTATGTGATGGATATTGCGTCTATTGCCGAGTCTAAAGAGGCCGGTGACAAGTTTTTTGCTCATAACGGTGCGACTGTTATGGTTGAGAAATTAAGTTATATGTTTGTGATCGGGTCTGACGTAGATTACGTTGAGACTTTGTTGATGTCTGGGTTTCAGATGGTTAATCCCAATATTAAAAAAACGTGCTCTTGTGGGAGCTCTTTCTCAGTAAAGGGTTAATTCCATCATCTTGTAGAGACAGGTTTCAAACCTGTCTCTACGGGAGTTTGGGTTAGGCGACTGTGACTTCTTTAGTGAGATAGACGTCTTGGATGGCGTTAAGGATTTCTACGCCGTCTTTCATTGGTTTTTGGAATGCTTTTCGGCCGGAGATAAGTCCCATTCCGCCAGCTCTTTTGTTGATGACTGCGGTTGCTACTGCGTCATGGATGTCGTTGTCCCCAGATGCGCCGCCGGAGTTGATGAGCCCCATTCTTCCCATATAGTTGTTGACGATTTGGTATCTGCAAAGATCGATTGGATGATCACTTGTGAGATCGGTATACACTTTTTTGTGAGTTTTACCGTAGTTGAGGGCATTGTATCCACCGTTATTTTCTGGAAGTTTTTGTTTGATGATGTCGGCTTCGATAGTGACGCCCAGGTGGTTTGCTTGTCCGGTTAAATCAGCGGATAAATGGTAGTCCACACCGTCTTTTTTGAATGCGTTGTTTCTTAAGTAACACCAGAGAATGGTGGCCATCCCTAGATCATGTGCATATTTGAATGCTTGGCTGACTTCAACAATTTGCCTGGCACTATTTTCTGATCCGAAATAGATGGTGGCTCCAACTGCGACGCATCCCATGTTATAGGCCTGGTCAATGTCTGCAAACATTAGCTGATCTGCAGCGTTTGGATAGGTGAGTAATTCATTATGGTTGAATTTTAGGATGAAAGGAATTTTGTGTGCGTATTTTCTAGAAACGCTACCGAGTACACCTAGTGTTGATGCAACGGCATTACATCCGCCTTCAATGGCTAATTTAACAATGTTTTCACTGTCAAAATAAATTGGGTTAGGAGCGAATGACGCTGCGGCACTGTGTTCGATCCCTTGGTCTACAGGGAGGATAGAGACATAGCCTGTATTGCTGAGTCTTCCGTGATTGTAGAGGGTCTCTAGGCTTCGTAGAGTGCGATTGTTGCGGTCGGATGGGGCGAAGATACGGCTAACAAAGTCTGGCCCAGGGAGATGAAGCAGATCTTTGGATACTTTTGGAGTGTTAAATCCGAGTAGCGTATCTGCTTGGCGACCCAATTGAGTTTGGATTTTTGAATATGACATGAGGACCCCTTGAAAAATAAAAAATTAACTAAAGTTTATCCTAACATTTTTGCATTATTGCTTCCATGTTTTATTGATCATTTCGGATGGCAGGATTTGGTCGGGATGTTTGTATTTTGGAAGGCGCTCATTTAGGTGGGAGATTATCTTTTTTTTGAGGGCTTCTGAGAGGGGTGTTTTAGTGCTGATATATGCTATTGGACGTTGTCCCCATTTGGGGTCGAAGGTGGCTTTGACGATAGCGCTTTGTATCTCGTCCATGGCGAGTAGGGTGGATTCGATTTCTTCGGGGTGAATATTTTCTCCTCCTGAAATGATGAGGCGATCGAGACGTCCTGTGATGACGAGCCGTCCTTTGGAGTCGATGTGGCCGGTGTCATTGGTTTGAAACCAGCCGTCTTCGGTGAGAGCTAAGTAGGTTGTTTTTTCGTAGGGATGAGGGTGAGAGGTGAGATAGCCTTGAAATAGGCAAGGCCCTTTTACCCAGATTTCGTTGGTTGAGCTGATTTTAAGCTCTCGGTCACAGAGTAGAGATCCGCTAGTAGTTAATTCTTCAATGGAGGCTTGAGGTTCTGAGGTGGTGACTTGGGATGTCATTTCGGTGAGTCCGTAGGTGGTGTGGATGGGGAGTTGGAAATCGATGGCTTTTTGAATGAGATCTTGAGGACACTTCGCTCCGCCAATCAAAACTGCATGGAGGGTTGGGTGATGATTACGCTCTTCATCTAATAGTATTTTGAGCTGGGTTGGAATGGCTGAAATATGAGAGATTTTGGCATGGTCAATCAGTGTGGATATCGACATTGTTGGATTTGGAAGGACGACGGCAGCTCTGGATAAAAAGCATCTCATGAGGATTCCTAGGCCGCCTACGTGATAGAGGGGTAAGTTGAGCAGCCACCGATCAGATGGGATTAGGGGGATGTTGTAGAGGGTTCCTGAGGCATTGATGATGTAGTTTTTTAGGGTGTGGAATGCGACTTTTGGGTGGCCGGAAGTTCCTGAGGTGAGGAGGTAAGTGGCGGTTTGACCTAAATTGAGTTGTGCGGAAGTCTCGGTGGATGTGGTTGAGCCTGTGAGGATGTCTTGTGGTGTGACGATGAGGCTATTGGTTTGGTGCTTAAGACTATCAATGTAGGATGGAGGAAATTTCGGATTGATAGGAAATGCAATTCGATTTGATCTAAAGCAGGCCCATAATAGGGCGATTTCTTCGGTGCTTGAGCCTGATTTCCATTGAATGGGTTGATACTTTGGGAGTGTATTTAGATAGTTGGAAATCTGTGTGATTTGTTGATTCAAGTCTTTATAGGTGATGATTATGGAGGAGGTGATGATTGCGGGGGCGTTGGGATCTGACTTTGCGAATTGCGCAATGGGGCAATGTTTAATCATGGCCTTGGATTCCGACGGGGGTGGCCCCTGAATAGGCTTTGGCGAGTTCGATGAGGATGTCTCTCCCTTCTTTCGCTTCAAAACAGTTGCTGATGACGAGGTTGAGATGGGTGCCTTTGAGTTGTTGTTTGTAGCGATGGATTTTTGAAATTGCTCCAAATGCGGTGGGTTTAATGATAATTGCGGTTAGGCCGGGAATATAGAGGAGGTCTTCTAGTGGATGGGTTAATGTCCATTGGTCCGCTGCGATATTGAGTCGGGTCATATCGTGAAAATGATGGAGATCGTCGGGGTTTGGCATGGGGTCTTCGATATATTCGATGGGGATGCCTTCCCATTCTTTTGCGGCGGCGGCCCAGGTTTCGATATCCCAACTTCCATTGCTGTCGAGCCTGAGTGTGTCGTTATCATTGAGATGCATTGCGAGGTCTTGGATGAGTTCGATGTCGAAGATGGTGTCTTGGTGTCCGATTTTAATTTTAAAACAGGTGATTCCCTTGGCTTGGGCGGATTTTAGATCAGCGATGGGGTTTGGGCTGATATGGGGGCTGATGAGGCTGTTGGTTGTGATTTTGCTTACTGCATGGGGATTTAATAGGTGAGAGAGCGAGACGTTTTCAATTTTGGCGATGATGCCTAGGATGGCAGATTCTAGGCCAAAGGCGACGCTTGGGTAGAGCGCGGGGAGTTTCCAGAGGGCTTCGATCCCCTCTTTAAGGAGCTCGTCTGAGCTTGGGAGATCGTAGAGAGAGGTCAATGATGAGATTTCGGAGAGTTGTTGAAAGGCTTCATCGATTGTCTCTGTATTGAGGGTTGGGAGTGGAGAGGCTTCTGCTGTTGAGGTGATGCCAGAGCTGCTAAAGGCATCGATGATGAGATGTTCTCGTTTTATGAGAGCTACTTTTCCGACGGGAATGGGTGGGTTGAGGTGGGTTTCGGTATGTCGGACGGTGAAGTTCATAGAGAGTGATAGGTGATGATTGTGAGCGAGAAAATAAGGGTGTAAATTACGAGAAGACGGCCCGTTTTTTCGAGTGTGGTATTGAGGGCTTTACCTGTATCTAAAAACACGCTTTTAATTTGTGGGAGTGCAATCACAGGGAGTGTTGCTGTGATGATGATCCAGAAATTAATGCCGTAGATTATCGTTGTAATCCATGGAATTAAGGCTGAGAGTAGGATATAGAGTAGATATTCCCATTGTCCAAACTTTCTACCAAACCGCACGATGAGTGTCTTTTTTTGACTTTTTCGGTCTTCTTCCACATCTCTTAGATTGTTAACGACGAGGATGGCGGCTGCGAGTAATCCAATTGGCAGTCCATAAAGGAGTATTTCTGGACTAATCGTGTGGGTTTGAAGGTAGTAAGTTCCACCGACAGCGATGGGGCCAAAAAAAAGTAGGGATACGATGTCGGCCATGCCTGTATAAGCCAGGGCTAGTGGGGTTGCGGTATATAAAATGCCCAGGGCGATTGAAATGATGCCAATGATGAAAATCGGTAGGCCTCCAATGGCGACGAGGTATAGCCCACACCCAAAGGCTAGTGCGAACATCGAAATAAACGCGATTTTGGTTGTTTTGAGTGAGATGAGCCCTGCTTGTGTTGCACGGATTGGGCCTAGGCGGTCTTTAGTGTCAGCCCCTTTTTTAAAGTCAAAATAGTCGTTGGCGAGGTTGGTGCCGATTTGGATGAATGCGGCACTTAGGAGTGTGATAACACCAGTGAACCAGTTTAGGCCACCATGATGCCAGGCAAGTATACTACCAATGAGTACGGGGCAGATGCTTGCGGCTAAGGTTTTAGGTCGAATCGATTGCTTTAGAAGCTCAAATTTAGTCATTAGGGCTGACGCTTAAATTTTTTAAAATTAGGCTTTCGCTTTTCATTAAATGCGTTGCGGCCTTCTTGGCCTTCTTCGCTCATGTAGTAGAGCATGGTCGCGTTCCCCGCGAGTTCCTGAAGTCCCACCTGGCCGTCGCAATCAGCATTAAGCGCAGCTTTGAGGCATCTCAGGGCGATTGGGGAATGCTCTAGAATTTCTTTACACCATTTAACGGTTTCGATTTCTAGGTTTTCATAAGAGACAATGGTGTTTATTAAGCCCATATCAAGAGCTTCTTTTGCATTGTACTGACGACATAAAAACCAAATTTCTCTGGCCTTTTTTTGCCCGACAATTCTAGCCATATAGGATGCGCCAAACCCACCGTCGAATGAGCCTACTTTGGGGCCGGTTTGTCCAAAAATGGCATTATCAGCCGCAATGGTAAGGTCGCACATCATGTGGAGGATTTGTCCGCCTCCCACTGCATATCCGGCAACCATCGCAATGACGGGTTTTGGGCAGGTGCGAATTTGGCGTTGAAAATCTAAGATGTTCAAATGGTGGACACCGGATTCATCTTTGTATCCAGCAGTACCGCGAACTTTTTGGTCCCCGCCCGAACAAAAGGCCTTTTCTCCGTACCCTGTGAGGATGATGGCTCCAATTTCTGAATCATTTCTAGCGTCTTCAAGCGTAGTCATCATTTCTTTGACGGTGAGGGGTCGGAAGGCGTTGCGGACTTGGGGGCGATTGATGGTGATTTTGGCGATTCCTTCGGCTTTTTCGTAGAGGATGTCGCTGTAGGTGGCTGCGGATTTCCAGGCTAAGGCTTGTGTTAATTGTCGCTCGGTGATCGTGCTCATGGGTGATCCTTTTTTTGGTTTTATTATACATCATCGTGATTTCTGATGAAGGTGGCGTCTCTGTCATTTTTGTGTAATATGTTTTTATTATTTTTAATTTAAATAACGCTATACTTTAATTATTGTAACGTTATTTATTTTTTTATTATTTTTTTTATTGTTTTATTTTTAA
>CAMCZW010000009.1 GCA_945888435.1 bacterium UBP8_UBA817 | reverse complement strand
GTTTTCATCATTAACCCAAGTGTTGCTTCTTCAGCACTATCGACTGTGGCGATTGCCTTTTCAGTCCCGTCTGTAAATCGGTCACCCGCTGCTTTCTTGGCGTTGGATTGATCGATCCCCGTATCTAATTGTGTAATTGTTCCGGCCATGTGTCTTCACTCCTTTTAATTTATAAATTTAGCGCATGATCTTCATGTTGTTCTCTTAATCGGTCTCTCATACCTATAAATATGTATCGAAAATTAATGTTTAATCTATATAACTAGCTTTCTGAGCGTAAATCCGGTTTAATTTCGAATATGAAACCATTGGATTATCTTGACCAACTCGATAGCTATTTACTATATGCCCCCTCATTAGATGAAGCTGATGTTGAAAAGCTTATCCCGATGCTCAGGCATCATCAACCCATAATTGTGGCGCGGGCAGGACAGTGCTTGATGAACTCAGATGCTCATTTGGATGTATTGTTGAAGGCACTCCCCACCTTACCCTTGGTCGCTCAGAAAATTATTTCTCTCTTGATAACCTCCTCTGATAAGTCGCCAGCCTTTGTGACGCTTTTAGCACTTTTGCGGGATACAAAGAATGGGGAATTGGCCAATCTGGTTATCGACGGTCTTTGTAAAACTCCTTACCCGATATTCCCGCTACTACTAGAATCACTTTACTCTGCGACTGCGGTTTTTAGGGGCCGACTGCGGGAGGTGGTAACAAGGATGTCTGCTGCGAATGTATTTCCGTTTTTAGCTATATTTCCGGTCATCCCTTATGAGGCGTTTTTTAGGGAAGCGCTAGGTGATGAAGCAATCGAACACATCTACCAGAAATAATAGATACATTACCTCTTTCTTTTTTCTCGATCCTCATGCGTGATATAACTTTATAATTAGAACCTCTTTGGAGTAGATATGTTTGGATTAGGCGGTATTAATCTCTCAGGGATTTTTAAGAAGGATACTGGTACTGCTGTTGCGGGGCCGTCAGTCATGGATTCCACTCGGTCTAACGTTGCTGTTTTAGATAGTGTGGATATTGGAAGTGGAGCGGTTGGAATTACGGATGTTCATCTCCGGAATTTATTAATACGTGCTTTGGATACCGACTTAGAAAACTCTGTCTTTACCCCTCAAGCCTGTCAGATTTTTAAAGATTTTTTAATCAATGGCAGCAGTAAGTCATCCGTCTCCGATCTCGCTCAAATCCATGAAATGATGATGTTTTTTCAACGTCCGGAAGCCGCTGAGCTTTTTGGACTTAGTTTTGATCAAATGCAAACTCTTTATGATGCCTGTCATGGGATTAAGGGAAATAAAAACGTTCAAGAGGTTTCAGAAGCCAAGTTAAAACGCGACACGATGATTGAAGCTATGGGAATGGGCCGAACTGAACTTGATTTTAGACGACTGCAGTACCTGATTAACCCCGATAGTAAGGCCGTTACTGATATGACGAAGTCTCTTTTTGATAGCGGGGTTATCCGAAAAGGGATGGACGCCGAAAGTGTGGCCGCTGCGGTACTTGATTACATTCAATCTCATTTTGAGTATATGACTGACCAAATGGGTGACCGATGGCAGACCGCATCTCAGACTTTGGATCGCAAAGGTGGAGACTGCGAAGACTTAACTGTATTAACGGCTTCTGTATTGATGGGAGCGCTAGAACGCACTGGATTTTCTGCTGAACAAACCCGGGACATGGTGACTTTATCTGCGGGATTTGTAAGAGGTGAAGGTGGCAGCGGAGAAATTGGACATACCATAGTCACACTTAAGACATCTGGTAAAACGATTGGCTTGGATGCCACTGGCACTGGCGGATTTACGGACTTAGATGCCATTCGATTTGACCGTTTATTTGAGATGAATGACCAAGTATTTATTTCTTATAAAGACATTCCAACTCATTTTGAAACAGCGCTTCGTTTTAGAACGAGTGTTATTAATCAGCCCCCTGGTGAAGCATTTGTAGAGTATAACCGAAATATTGACCCTAAAACTGTGCAATTTAGCTCTTTACTTGATGCTATTAATTATCGTACTGAGCAATTAACGGAGCTGCTGAGTAAGCCGCTTGATATCCCAAGAGTTAGGTTTGGCAATATCTATCGGATGTTGGTTAACCAGGATTTATCACCCGGAAGCCCGGTTAGAGATTTACAAACTAAGTTTGATGCCCTTGTAGCACATGCTAGAGCTACAGGTAGAGCCGAGTTTTCATATTCCTCTGGAAGTAATTTTGAAACATTCACTATTGATGGCAATAACGTCGGTAGGCTTGAAGCTCTTAAAGGAGAGTCTGTTGTTGCATATAGTGGAACCAAGGCCGCTTTGACGAATGCGTATGGGAATAGTTCTTCTCAATACCGAGTGGCTAAACTGGTGCCAGGCACAGACACCCCGATGCGCTATCCCAATGGGGATCCGGTTTTGGTATCTATTTCTAGATCGGAATTTGATTTATTAAGTGATAACGCGACGATTTATAAGATTTTTAATCTTTATGAAACGGTAGACATAGGTAAAATTTCGGTTAATACGTTTTATAATTCATTTGATAAGACGCCGGATGAACTTACCGCTTCAGGGTTTACTTCTTATGAGAATTTTGAGTTTTTTACCCTGAAACGTGTTGATATCCCATTTAACTCACCCTCTACTTCTGCCATTACAGACTTCTCGATGGTATCAGTTGAGATTAATGACCGTGCATTTTATAGCTATATTACGAATGTATTGGACCAAGTAAACCAAATTACGACTCTTTTTCGTGCAGGACTTGGCATTCTTGAGTTGATTTATATGGAATCTGAGGAGATGTCCAGCGACCATCTTGATGAGCAGACCCGACAAGATTTAAAAGATAGTTCATCTAAAAACAACCTCCAAAAATTCTCTGAATCTGTCGATAAATGGCAATCTAAAATTAGCAGCGGTATCCGAGATATTTCGAATGAGCTTTTTAATTTTATTAGCTCTACTAATGACGCTGAAAGTAAACGCGTCAATATGCTGATTGATATTTGGCCTCGTACGGCAGGAGATTCCTCTAAGATGGATCCTGGCGTACTTATCGGCAATATCTTGCTGGGGATTACGGGAACCTTGGCTGATGAATGGACTGGAGCATTGACCTATGAGCGTAGCGTCACAAAGGTTGCATTAAATCAAACGGCATCAATGATTGTTGCACGAAATGCGGCGGCAAGAGCCCGGTTAGCTTATACACTAACTACTAGAATTGAAATGTGGGATGACCCAGAGCATCCAGATACTCCTGATTATAAGCTTCCTATCCGTACTGAGTCGGCCTGGCCACAAGGGTGGTCGGAGTCTGTGTGGAGAGCTCAGGATACATCGATTGAAGGCACCGCACAGCAGTTGGCGTACGGGGGGGTTTCTAAGGGTGATATTTTATCCTTTTTAGCAGGTCTTGGAGGGACGAAAATTGTCGCTGGTGCGGCGAGCGCCGGTATCTATGCAAACTCTGAAATTGGTCAGATGATTTCAATTTTAAATAGCTCTGACTTTGATGCGACTAATCCGGCAGTCAATATGGGGTTTCTATATTGGATTCAAGGGGAATTATCGGATAATCCGCTGAGCGGGCGTGATCGTATTGAAACGGTTCAAAATGCGAATGATGACTCCAGGCAATTTAAGGCTAGATTATTTAATATGGCATCGGATTCGACGACACAGACTACGGCAGCTATGGATTTTACCGCGACTACACCTGCCGCAGGGTCTGGCGCCCAGCAATTGCAAGAAATGCGAGATACCGAACGTCGTAAAAATGACCTTAAAGATGAGAGAGTCCGCCTTCGGGCTTTAGTTGCTAGCAATACGACTGCAGGACGTGACTCTACGGTTGAGCTGGCCCGTCTGGATGCTATTAATGTGCTGCTTGAATCTCTACAGGGTATCCCTAACCTTCTTAAACAACAGGCTGCGGATCGGGCTCGGCTTGCCGAATTAGTTGCGAATCCAACGCTTGAAGTTGTTGTGGGCGAAACCCAGGCAGTCACTGGCCGGCTAGTAACGACAGCGACAAAGATTACTGAGGCAAGACAGGCGGTTTTAGACCCTCCAAATCGGGCGCTGGAAACCAATACCGCTGCGGGTGATGGGTTGGCGCAGCTAGACTCTCAACTTCCGGCATCTGGAAAGCCGGAACTTCCGGCCGATCCGCCGGATACCAGCTCTGGTAAACGTGCCTATTTGGACTTTAACGCTCCTCGAACTTTGGAAGTTAAAATGAAAATGGTGGCGTATCAGAACTTTTTACGGGTTTCCTTACTTGTTAAGCAATTACTTTTAGAAAATATGAGACAGGCCGCAGAGGCCCTTTCTGGTAAACAGAGCTCGGTTGTTTTGGGGGGTGGAAGCCGGGTGGCTAGCCAAGCGTTGGAAGCTGAACTTAATGTTCAGTTTTCTCATTTTGATGCGACGCTTCAGGAAAGTTTGCGTCTTAATGATTCAGTTAATGAATTAGTATCGGCCCGTTTTGAATATTATAAGGCCGCGCAACGCGTCATTATGAGCACGATTAGAACGACGGCTCAGGCTGCTATTGAAGTGACCTCTATCATTATTGGAACGATCATGGATCCAATTGGGAAAATTGTGGGCTATGATAAACCCTACTTTGCCTACATGTTGAACACGATCGGCGGTGCGGTGATAGAATCCGTGTTTAACTTATGGGATTTGGGTATTGAATATCGAACTCATGAATTTTATAAACCGAGTGTTATCCAAACTTATGACAATCCGTATAACGCTCAATATGGCCGTTACCTTCAAAATCAAAGTCTGGCGTATCAAAACTCTACCGGCACGATTGTGAAAGATGGGGACCCTAGTACGATTAAAGGTATCTTTAAGACTGGATCTGTTGAACAGAGAGACTATTTTGAAAACCGATTTAACCAGTTGCGTCTGAGCGGTCAAATTAACTTTGGCGGCGGTGGCGAAAAGACTTTTCATAATGTAAATACTTCTTTTACGGATGTTGTTCCTGATTTCGTGGCCAGTCGTGGAGATGGATTTTACTCTAAAGATAGTTATGGCATGTTTTTCAAGGAAGGTCCTGGTGGATATGACCCAACGGTTAGTGGGAATCATGGGATTACATTTAGCGCCCATGAAGGCACCGATTGGTCTGAATTTAATAAAATAAAAATGATTTCGTATCTTTTTTATGCATTTCTCTCTCACCTTCAACAAGCGGCTAAGGATATGTCTGGTGTTGCACCGAAATCTAACTTTGCCCAATTTGAAACTCAGATGGATGCCTATTTAACGTATGAGAAATCAGTTATCGCCAGCTTGAAAGCGGAAGTTGATGCGGTGATTAAAGCGGCCACTGTAAATGCCAATAAAGATAAAAAACGGGTTTATCTTAAAGATGATGCGGCACTGGGAGCCCTTAAGATCCCCGCGTCTCTTCTTTCGTTGCTTAAGGAGCCTGCTAACCGATTTGCATATTCTGCGGCGACTATTCCGATTGAACAAGCGGACCTTCTGAGGAAAAAGGCTGGGGCCCAATATTCTGGACTAAATGCGAACTATCGCAACCCTGACAACCAAACCTTGGCTGCAGGGATTGCGGGAATGCCATCGGTTGATCGCTCTGCGCCAGGATCACCTTATCGGATGATTGGTGGAGTTGATCCAACTGCGGCGCTTTTTAATCTTGAATCGCTTGAAGATAGCACCGGAAGTCTTGGAGTTTTAGATCCGACAGTAGTGGCCGATCTGACGACTACAGTCAACGATTATTATAGGCATAAACAAGAGACTCTTTGGCAAGGTGGAAGTGGGATAGATGCCGTTGCCGTTGCAGGGCGGAGCATTGGGGATATTGAACATGATGCCGCCACGCTTGCCCGATGGGTTAACTGGGAAAATGAAGAGAAGAAATTAATGAATGATGTTTATCTTGCAAATCAGGATAATCCCTATAAACCAACCGCGCTCCCAATGACTTCTCCTGATTTTCATAAAGCCATTGAAGCCACTCAAAAACTGGCCAAAATTGGAGCCCTTCGGGTCATCTTATTGATGGCATTACAGATGCTTTATAAGCAAAAACAAAATGTCTTAAAAGAAATGTGTGGCTATGCCAGCCAAGCGAACCTCTTTCAACGGAGTATGAATATTGTTGATCGTTATAACTCCTTTCAGGCGGATGCGATGGAGGGCATTGTCCAAGAATTTGCAGCCAGGTCTGAAGCGAACAATGTCTTCCAATCAGAGTTAATTTCTTTATCGATTGAATCCCCTACGGTCGCACTTATTGGAGTTTATTTTATTCAATATCCTAAAAAGGCTCCTGCAGATCCGGCTGAGGGCGGCGGTGATAAGTTTGTGAATATCTATAAAAAAATTGTGGCAGGTCAAATTGCGAAGATGATTGCACAAGCCCTTGGAAATGTGGCAGTTTCAATGGCCGGTCTGATGAGTGAAAAACAAACACCTAAGATGGACTCTGAATTTTTGACTTATCAACATGCTGATCCTGTTGATAAAACTGAATTAAAAAATGCTAAGGATAGAAAAACGGAATTAGAAGGTAAAAAGAAAAACGGAACTGCGTCTGATGCTGATCTTAAAGAGCTAGGCCAATCCAACACTCGAATTGCGAAGGCCCAAAGTAAAATTGTAAGTGGAAATCAGAATGCAGGTGGACGACGCAGTAATAATGAAAAAACGGATATGGGCATTAATAGTAGTCAAATCAAATTTACTGGCGGCGGCACTGTATTTAATACGGCGATTCAACAACAGGCTAAGGCCAAAATTGAGCGGGCAGCACGACGAGTTGAGCTGATTAATACCATTGTTATTAGTGGTCTAAGTGCCAAGTCTGATGTTGCTGCAGATATGAGCGGTGTCGATTCTGCCAAAATGGGCAGCACTTTTAGCAGTGTTTTAGGCCGACTTAAACAAGGCCAGCTGGCGGCCGTCGGGATGATTTTTCAAGCAGTTCAGGCACTTGCGGATCAACGCAATCAAAATATGGAGAGATTGGTTAAAGCGATTACGGATGGGGTTATGCAGGGGATTAAGGCCGGTATGATGAAGGCTGTCACCACTGCTAAAAAGAAAAAGGAAAATAAGCAACGGGCGACTAAAAAAGGGCTTGCCCAACATAATGCGGATGCCAAGGCGAATCACGATAAGCTGAAAGCATTGAAGACCGATCAAAAATCTCTTCAAGATAAAGTAGACAGTAAGAAAAAGAATATGACCGGCGCTGAAAAAAAACAGTACGCGAAAGATAAGAAAGATCTTAAGGCTACGAAGAAAGAAATAGGACAACGAGAAGTTCTCAAAGATGACCTTAAAGAGAAAGGAAAGGTTGCAAAACAAACGCTTAAAGAGAATAGAGCAAAATTAGTTACAGCCCAAACCACTGTGGATAATTTAAAAACAAAAAGTACAGTTGGAATGACTCAAAAACAGCTGAAAGATCATCAGCAAAAAATTAAATCTGCTGAGGCTAAACTCGACCAAACTACAAACTTAATTAAGCATGGAAGTAAACGAGACCCAGGGCCAACCCGAAGTGCAGATAAAATGAATGAAGCTTCTCGTAATCTTTTTCAACTAGAACAGGCGTTTAAAGTGATGGAAAAGATAAATGGTCTATTTAGTCATATGCTTGCGGATATGTTGGTTTCTACGGCAGCACCTTCGATGGTTGCACCTGGGGACTCTGGTGATCAGGGTGCAGCTAATAGCATGTCTGTTGCAGCGCAGGCTAATGATGATCAAATGAGGATGGGCCTTACTGAAGGCAATGATGTTATGCATGATGTGGCAACTACTTTAGGGGCCTTTCCGATGATCGCTACCGCTGAACTTGAGAATGCGGTTTTATCTGCCCGGTATGATGCAGGAACTTATGCTGCCCTTGCAAAAAATGCCAAAGCCCAAGAACGATTTTTTAAAGTGATGGCGGCGCTACTCAAACAAGCGGTTGTTTATACAGGCAAAAGTGGATTTGGGATTAACGAAGACCAAATGCTTGAGGTCAAACGTAAACTTGAACAATCTGTTTTAAAGGCCGTTCTCAAAGCTCAAGACGAGGCGACTATTAAGGGGCGAGATGTTACCCCTGATGATGTTATGAGGCATGTTATGGTCCCTGAATTTAAACTGTTAGGAATTAGCCTTAACCTAAAAGCCATAGCTCAGACTGAGGCTAAAAATCATGAACGAATGCTGTATGCGGCCACTGGTGTCAAAAATTTTGTATTTGGTAATGGTAAAAATGTGAGTGATGTTGGCCGAGATGCCACAATTAAAAATAACGAGAAACAACTTAAAGATCTTACCGACACACTAGCGTCACTAAGGCAGCAGCCTATGACGTCTGAGAATAAAGATAAAATTGAAAAACTGCAAATAGAGCACCAGGCTAGGCAAGAAATTTCTGACTCGAATAAAAATGTTAAGACCAAAAATGAACGACTCCAGCTTGCCAAGGATACAGGGGCTAGTCCGCAAGAAATCAGACGTCTTGATTTAGAACTAAAAGGTTTAGAGAAGGTGCGTGAGGAAGTTCTCAGTAAACATGATCAGTTTTCTGCAAAAAATAGTGTTCTTAATAGCGTTGGCGAATTTTTTAAACGGCGTGGATTAATGGGTATTTTGCCAGGGTTTAATGTCCTTAGACCGACGGAGCCGATGCCTGGGTATCGAGAACTGAAGGAACGTCAACAAGGTAAAGAATATTTAGATCGGATTATGTTTTCGATCGTTTTACAAACTAACGGCGCCATCCTTAATAACGAAAAGGATACGTTTAATGCATTTGCAACTACCGATCCACGCTTTAAAGATCTTGTGGTTACTGATCAACGTGCAGACTTAAAGCTACTGATGACAGGTACCGGTGGAAGCGGTGGCGCCACAAAATTAATGAAAGAAAAATTAACTAAAGCTCTGGAAAATATGGTGGAAACCATGAGTGGGTCTCAACTTAGTGGGATGGACCTGACTGATTCTGATATTAAACTCCTGGTTGATAGTGGAGTACTGAAAGCTATTTCGAAAAAAGTCTCTGATGATGGAACCTCTACTCCGCATGACAAGCTTTATAAGGTAATGGTTAAAGATCCTTCTCAAATCGCGGCTCTAAAAGGTGAGTTGGTTGGACCAGATATCGACGGTGAAAAAAACCCGATGAAGGAATTTTTTGCTTATTACACAGGGGCATCGGTTGATGCCGCCAGCAAGCTTAAAGCCAGCGCTAAAATTGATGAGTTTTTAGGTTCTTTGGATATGTTGCAGGAACTTGGGGTATTTACTCAAGGGGCTCTTGCAAATGCACTTGCTAGACGCGGTATCCCTAGCGATGAGGCCAATAAAGTGGCGGGTAATGTCCTTGCCGGTCTTAAAAAAGAAAAATTTGTTTCAGGCGGAGGCTCTGACGGCCTCTATACATTTACGGACCGTTTTTATGACCGTCGCTTTAGAAGTAAGGATGCAATGGCTTATGTGAACGACAAAGACGATCCCATTGATAAGATCCTTAAAGAGGCGACAACGGGATTACCAAATTTTCAGCTTGATATCCTGAAAAGTACCGTTCATCAAGCCTCTGCTTCTCAAGGTGCGGTTTTTGGCTTGGTTAATGATATTTCTAATTTTTTCAAAACCATTGATCCCCTTGCTGCGAAACAGGGGAATCTCCTAAGTAGCATTACCTCTATGGCCAGTGAGCTTAAAACACTTGATGCGGCCATGAAATCAAATGCGGATAAAGTGTATGCAGATATGCTTGTGGCGCGACTAGAGTTATTAGAGGCCCCTGTATTCAAGCTTTCTCTTAGTGATGGACGCGTCGCAATTGCGGAACCTCTCGCGGCTCCTGGAAGAACAGGCGTTATCCCGATTCTTTTTAAGGCCGGGAATGAAAGTATTATCGTAGAGATTGAACCAGGGTCTGGAATTAGCACTAGCCAAGCACTTGAAGCCCTTCAGAAGCAGCGTCCTACAGTAACAGTTGTTCAGGAAAGTCTATCGAGTATCAATGCGAGTGATAATAGCTTTAAACAACATGACGCTGCCGTTATAAACCGAGATAAGTTAGTCAAAGCATTGGCGTCTCTTGAGCAGGAATCTCGTCAGACGACACAAGATTTGAAGCAAATTGCCTTGGTTGTGGATGCGTTGAACTCTGTCCGTAATGAAGTTGCGATTATTGAGTCTTTAAAGAAAGCTGAGCTATTTATGATGTCCAATTTAAAATCTGGAGATGCTGAGGCTGACATTTTAAAAACTCTCTCCGATAACCAGGTTGGGACTGCGGATGCCAAGGGAATTATTTCGGCCTTAATGGACGCCGGATTTCTTTCGGAGGCCGGAAGGCTGACTCAGTCTGGGATGATGATGACTGAAGATGAGATTAAAGCTCTTCCAGCATTAGGATTGATCCCTCAATCTAACAATCCTAATATCAATACCCTGGCGGCTGTAGTCGCGACCATTAAAGAGCAGCAAACTAAAGAAACTTTACTGGATGATATGAGAACTCGGGGAGGCCAAGATCTCGGTTCTCAGGAAGCGCTTCGCACCTCTCACTCCATCCTTAAGACGATGTCAGACAATTTGTCTCAAGCTGCTGTAATGCCTGGTAGCGACGACGATACTAAAGAACTTGCTGCGACCTTAGACTCTCTTAAAAATGGTCTTAAAACTTACGCAGACGGAGGTAAGGCTGGCGGACAGGATTCTATCGCTCGGGTCCTATTGGTTGCGGCTGGGTTACCCGGTGTTACCCGTGATGAAGCGTTAGACAAAGTACTTGGGTTGTCCAGCCCTGGTGCGCTTGCGGTTGCGATTTTGACGGCCATCCCTGTTGTTGGGCAGCTTGATTGGGCCGGCCTTAGAGACTGGGGTCTTAAAAAATGGAGAAAAGCAACCAATACCGAAGATGTTGATAATGTGACCGGTAATGTGATGAATAGAGCCGTTGGGGCAATGGTGAGTACATCATTAATGAATCCTGATAACCGACGCTTGGTTGAAAATGCGACTCGAATGGAGCAAGCAGGAATTAACCCCAATGATTTAATGAAAAACATGCGTACCTTTTTGGGTGACGACGACGTTAATGCCATGGTCAGCTTATTAACGATGTCTCTTAAGGATATTTTTGACTTTGACGGGCGAGACTCGACTAGCAAACTTGATCTTGAACGGACTATCTTTGATTCTGCTCAAAACGCAGTGGATACCATTAATAAGCTAATGATTGATTCTGCCCCGCCTGAAGGTGGCGACGGTCCTAGTCGAAGTGAGCAAACCAAGGATCGGGCTAACGTTAGAAAAGCGGCGATGGTTGTTCTTAAATTAGGAGAAGAGCTCCTTAAATATTCGGGATCAACCCCTGAGATGAGCCAACGATATTTAGGGTTAATTATGCAAGAACTTGAGCGTCAACATAGTGATAAGTTTGACTTAATCATGAATGACTTGATTGAGCTGTCTGAATCTTCAGGAGCCCAAAAAACGATGAACCAGTTATTAGGGGTCATGACATCTGATGAAACTCGATTTTATAAAGATATTACTAATCGGAGCGTTCTTACCCACATCCCGATTATTGGAGAGCGCTTTTTAGCGGTTGATGGACTTGATCGTGCGGATGAAGCGGAACTTGCCTTGAGTGCTGTTGGGCTTCAATTTAAACAAACTCGCGGTAAGGAATCGATACAGGCTCTGATTGGACTTGATAATATCGGACTTCTTATTTCTCGTTTAACGGATGAGGATCTTGCAGGAGACTCTGGGTTTTCTATCTTGCAAACGAATGAATCTGTGCTTCGTCAGCTTGTGAATCGGCTGATGGAACAGGCGGACCCTAATCTTGCTCAACCGGATGAATTTCGTCCAAACAAGGCCACTCCCGTACAATCTGAAAACGCTAAAAAAGCATTGGCCAACTTATCCTCATTGATTGGGGTTGAGGCACTTACTAACGCTATCGATCCTGCTGATGTCGGTAATCTTATGACGATTATTGACCGGGGCCGGGCAACTCAATCATTTTTTAATGCTCAACTTGCCAAACAACAATTTTCGCCAACTATGTCCAAGGCCGGTCAAGGGACACATAGCGGTCTTAACCAAAAGGCTATGGCTGAAAGGCTGACTTATAATCGTGATACGCATGAGAATACTGCATCTGATGCGGGGACCCTGCTCAAAGAGCTCACTGAACAGCTTAAATCGGATGCCCCAGGAACTTTATCTTTATTTGAACAAGAAGATAATTTAGTTAATTTATCTATTTTGCTTCAAAATGCGATGCGAGGAGGTGCGACTGAGGAAGCGCGAGATTTTACAACACAGCTCATGCGCCAAGGTTCCGAGGCTAATAAAGTCAAAAATGCTTTAAAAGATACCTTGTTGAATATTAATCAAAACTTATCTAATCCTGAGGTTCAAAGCTACTTACAACGAGTTGAAGATGGAGATAACGGAAGAAGAGGCGGTATTGTTTTAGATTCAGACACCAAGGCTCTTTCGAAGCGGGTTGCTGAAGTTGGAGCCGATGTTGTTAAAAGCAAGAGCGAAACAATTAACACTCTTAATCAGCTGCAATCTGCACCTGGATCTGAGTTACTTCGTGACGGACTTAGAGCGGAGTCTACACAAGATAAGCTTTTGGATGATCTTGCGAAGTCAGTTGCGGCGGCTTTGGCTAATCGTGCGCAAACGCTTCCTTCTGGGGCCCCCTCAGGATCCGTTGAGAGCGTCGATGCGGGTAATCTTATTTTTGATGCCACAATTAAGGCCATTGAAGCGGTTACTGTGACAGAGGGTTCTGATGGCGCTAAAAGACAAAGCCTGATTGATCGATTTACATCTGCTGTTTCACATGAAACTGATGTCCTTAATGCCCAACTTGCAGAGCCTCTCCAAATTAATCTGGCTCAACTCTCTAAACATGTGGCTGAAAGCAGGGATTATGTTGGAGGCCCCGTTAAAGACTCGTTGGCTCGTAATATTGGCACCCGCGGTGTAGCGGCGGCAGTTGCTCGAGAACTACGACAAGCCAACCGTGGCGATTCTGCGGTTGCACGTAGTACTTTTAATAAACTATTGTCTCAAAGCCCTGCAGAGCTAAAAGAAGTCTATCGCCGAATGGTGGTGGATAGTGGCGATCGACGTACGGGTATCGCTTTAATCCGAAGCCGTATTGTAAATGCACCTCTAGGTAATGATCATCAAGCTCCTCAACTGGCGGCATTGATTTCATCCGTCAGTACGGCCATTACACCTAAATCTTCTCCGGCCGATCGTCAGGCGGTTGAATTATTTCATTCGGATTTAATAATGGAGCTTAAAGGTAGTTTAGCTACAGCCACTGATCAGGGTGTTAAAGACAGTCTTAAATCTTTGATTGCGACCGCTGAAAAAGAGTACAAAATTGTTCGTGAAATGAATGGTAAAACTCGATTTTCGGAAGCGGATGGTAGTGGGTCACGGTCTGGTTTGGTCCGAGATGGAATGGCACGCGCTATGTATGCAGATGACGCTATGAAAACCTTCTCCGGTTTACTTAAAGATCAAGCTGAGATTTTACGGGAAATGGCACCTGCCACTCCAGCAGGAGAACCGGATCATCCTCTTAAGGCGTTTTCGGATCAATTGACACTACTTTCAGCGATTGATCCAACGATTAAACCGGTTGAGTTTTCTGTCCAGTTTGGAAAAGTTGCGGATGCCTTAAATGCACTGAGTGGAACAAATATCGTTGTCAGTCAGGATCAACTTGCGACCGCTCAATCCCTCTCTGAATTGTCTGGATTGATGGCAATGCATACGTCAGCGCCGCTTCCTGATTCTGGACTAAACGTTGCCTCTGATGCATTTTCTCGGGTTGTTTCTTCGGCTTCAGCACCGGAATTCTCACAGCTATTAACAGGTCCTAATAAAAATAATTTCTCGGAAGCCCTTACCCATTATCTTAAAGAAGCCCCGCTTGATGCCGATATGATGGGTGTCTTTGGTAAAATTAGCCAACACTCTAATGTGGATGATACTCAGAAATTTATACCGCTTATGTTTGCGCGTCTAAATACCCAGGTTTCTCCTGAAATACTCGCCGATCCAGTTATTATGAGTGCTCTTGAAAGTGGACAGGACGATCATCGACTTGCTTCAGTTCAAACAGATTCAACTGGTAGTACATCTGCTTCTTATCGAGTGCCTTCTGATGTCAACACATTTAATCAATTATTGAATTCTCCCGCTTTAGCGGACATAGATCCTGCTAAGAAAGCTGTTGTCTTGGCTGGTTTAAAGGATGCATTTTATCTTAGCTCTGGTGATGGGCTAGCCGACCGAGCTACGGCATTAACCTCACTCAATGAGCTGCAATCCAAGAGAGTCGGGGCCACTGCGACTGACCAACTTGCGCCAGCACTTCTTTCGGTACTGAGTACTTCGATTGAGATTGGACGTACTGGAGAGACACCAAAAGTTAGCCGTGATGTTGTGGCTGGTTTGGCAAGATATATGGAATCTCAATCTACTTCAGTTCCAGATGCATCGCCTCATAAGCCTCAAGCGACTCAGGCTATTAAAGATATGAAAGATGCCACTACTACAGTAGAGGTTGATAAAGCATTTTCTACGTGGATGACTGCGATGTCTTCTTCTGGGATGAGTACAGAAGCTTCTAAAGAACCCAAACAAATGCAGAAATTGATTCAAGACTCTATGTCACTGACTAAATCTCGTAAGGATCTTTTTAGTTTTACGAAGGGGCTGGCGAATGATGGGCCTCGCCTTAATACACTTGCGGCTAATTTTAATAACTCTCCACAAGATGCAGATGTTAAGAAACTTACTCAAGTGCTTTCTGACCCAACCATGGTTGCTCAACTTAAGAAAGAAGATCCGGCAGCGTATCTCGGGATTATCCAAGCGTTTGCGGTCGTACCCCAGTTCCCGACAACTGCCCATCAAAGTGTGATTAAGGATATTGAATTAGCTAGAAACCCAGTGTTTCAAAGTTTCTTAACAGCAGACCCGGATCAACGAGGTGCGGTTCTTCATGACTTTTCTGCGCTTAGCACCCCTCAGGATCGTATTGCGATGATGAATCTGATGAGATTGTCTCCAAAAGAATTTAATGGTCTCTTTTCTGAATTTGATTCTCGAGTAGCGCCTACTGATTTGGCGGCTGCGCAAGTAGTGGTATCGACATCGCCTGGTACTGCAGGTGCCCCATCTCGGGCTTTGTCGACTACAGAACTGATGGAATTTTTGTATGCGCCTACGAAAGGGACAATGGTGGATCACCCGACTCAGGCCGGTGCACGCGAACTTTCACTGGTGTCTACAGAACCGACCTCATTACCAGGAGTATTGCTGAGCTCTGGCTCACTTTCTCCTCAGTTTTTAGATGGTCAAGGTAAGGTCAGGGATACGGATATTATGAATAGCGCGGGCAATATCGTTCAACGTTCTTTAAAAACCCATGTGGGGACTTTGCTGCAAGAGGCGTTTAATATTAATCCAGCAACCGCTCCTGGAGATGCGCAAGTTCAAGCGATTGTGGATGGAATTAAAGCGGCGGCATTGAGACCTGCTCAAGCTCAGGGGGATATTGACCAGCTGCGCTTTGATATCTCGACATCAGCCGCGATTAGCTCACCGGATAAAGGATCTCTGCTTCACACTCTTAATCAATCAAAACGACAAATGGATGATCGTACCCATACGTTGTTAAGCCGCGTCCTTCAGTATTCTAAGCAAGCTCAAGCGCAATTTGATATTGGGAATGTCTCTCAATCTAATAGTGCAATTAAAAATGCCGCTTTAACTTTAGATTCGATGATCCCCACTCTGATGGACTCTGGAATGAATGAGCAAGAAATTCGCACTCTACTCGATCCAGCTCAGTCACCAGGGGACCGGGCATTTAATTTAGTCGCTGCTTTTCAAAAAATTGAGACGCATGCTAAAACCAATCCTTCGCTGAAGTTATCCCCTGTTGAGAAAAAGAGTCTTGAGCAGAGTCGCAATGCCGTTTCGACTCTGCTTTTGAATCGATTAACGCGAGACCCTGAATTTAAACAAGCGAATCAAGCGCGAATTGGCGACTTTTTAAAAGGTCTTGCAGATTTAGGTGAAACGGTTGATCGTGGGCTAAAAGGCCTTGGAAATCCCGTGCATGCCTTGATGAGATCCAAAGATCAAAGCCCTATGTTGATGCATCAATTTATGGCGCTTTTTGAAGGGAATCCAGATCCTAAACTTATGGAAACACTTTTAGAAAGATCCGGTATTTTTAATCCGACGGATGCGGTACAGATGAGTCGTTTGGTTGATTTTATGTCGGTTCACCCTGCCGGTGCCGCTGGGGTTGTTAATTATATTGGTGACCCGGTTAAAAAGGCAGAAGCGCTTAATCAATTAATGGCGCCAGATGGGGTGATTAATTGGGGCGACCCGGTATCTATTAGGAAGCACTCTTTGGCGATTGATACCTTTGTTGAGGTCCTTCGAGTTTCGGAAAAACCCCAAGACTTTTTACCACATTTGGATTTAATGAAACCGATTACCCCAGCTGATTCTCAAGAGAAGCTCTGGGCTCATATTTATCAGCGACTCTCCTTTTCTCCGGTTCAACAGAAGGCGTTTTTAGATGCACTTCCTTCGACTGTGGGTACCACTGTATCTGCGACACCTGCCGCCGTTGCGAGTATTACAACTCATAATATGAATCTGCCTATGTCTGACCCTAATTCACTTGCGGCCTTACTGGCGCTTAAATCATCGGCCTATAATGAGATGAAACCTGGTGGAAACCTGGCCGCTTTTGAAGCGGAATTTGCCACATTACTTCAAAATACGCCTCCGGGATCTGGGGCTGACACTGCTGGGTTTACCCTGCTTCGCGATTTAATGGTGAACCCTCTATATCGGTCTCAATTAGTCGGGATGATGACTCACCCTATGCCAGCACCTTCTACCAAAACTATTGGCGAGTGCCTAGGCGCTTTGATTCGTTCAGACCTGACTGGCGCTATATTTAATGACCGTACAACAACAATGCTTTTGAATCATGGGCCGGTTGCACTCAAACAAAGTGCGCTTTCGAAGGGTGATCCGGCGGTTTCCATTTTAGATTATAGACCTTCTCGTGATGACGTTGTGGCGGCAAGGACAGCGGCTGCGACAGCGGCTGAGGTTACGGCGAATCCGGCGTCTACTCCTGCCGATATCGCTGCAGCCAATGCGGCGGCTCAGACTGCACATGCATTACCTGCTCGCCCAGTATTAGTTTACGCAGCGCTATTAGATGATTCTAGAATTAACCATACAGCTCGGCTTCCATTTAATATGTCTAACGATGATGTGGCATCTCTGATGAAAATGGCGTCTGATGATGGGCAACTTCAGGTCGTGTCTTCGCTTCTTCGGTCTTCTAAGTATCAGCTACAATCTGAGAATGCCTTAACTAATTTAATGAAGGCTCCTGCGACTCGTCAGCAGGCGCTTAATGTCGTGGCGCAACTTAATGACGGACGTATTGCAAGCCAAGTTGTATTGGATGCGTTTAAAGCACTCCTTCCGACGGCGACTCAAGAAGACTATCGTGAATTTTTAAATAGCACCGTTTTATCCCCTCAATTTATGTCGGGTCTTTCTGAAGGCGCTAGAGCTTCACTCACCCAACGGGTTTTAAACTCTTGTGTTACAGAGATTGGTTCGATGCCTCAACGCCAAGTCATGGTAGATGCTCTCGCCTCACTCCTTGGCCCTCAGGCACCGTCTGCTGCGAGTGCCCTAACCGCCGCTAAGTTTGCGTCGCCAGAACATGGAATTATACCTGCGACCGCCGGCAAAACACCTGACGATGTAATCTTGGCATTACAACGACGTAATATTTTAGATGCCAATGGTCAATTGACTTCTCAGTATGACCCGACCCGTAGTGTTATTGGACTTCTTGTAGATATTACGAGCGGTCAAAGCACTCATATTAATCAAGTTCTACAAGCGCACTATCATGCTCAATCTCATGGGATTTCGGATAGTGTGAAGGATGCTGTTGCTCAAGTTGTGATGGCATCTGGCATGGACTTAAATGGTCTTCCAAAAGGGAAAGCCGCTTTTGATTTTCTTGCTGGGCTAAGTACTACAGATCTCTCAACAATTAACGATGCCCGATTAAACTCTATTTTAGAGGCTGTATTTCCACCCGTGCAGCTTCCCGTTGTGGCCGCTAATATTGCCCTAGCTCCTCCACTTATCCCTCAAGAATACGTTGTGGCATTTGTTGCAAATCCTGCCAATCAAGCACTGGTGGATCGTATTTCAGGCTTTGCAAGATCTCATCCAGATGTACCGGCTCCAGTTAAGGCTGTTATTGCTCGTCAATCTATTTTACCAGCCGGCGCTGCTGATGCACTTGAAGCACTGGCTACCACAGCAGCGCCGCCTACTTTTTCACCACTTTTAAAAGAGATTGTGATATCCAAGACACAGATACCTCAAGGGAAATTTTCTGATATGGCACCCGCTGACCAGGCTCAACTTATTCGCCTTTATGATCTACTTTCCGAGAGGCCACAGGGTCCAGCTGTAGCAGGGGGGCCTGGATTGGCAGGAACTACTCTTACCCTCGATGAAATACAAGATGTCCTAGATCAGCTTCCCAAAAATGCAAATCCATTGATGCTTCGCCTGCTTGCGACCTTTGAGGGTCGTGATGCGGCGCCTGCCGTAACTGGGGTTTCTCCACTAGTCTCTAACTTGATGGATAAAATCGCGCCTCTTGATCCAAACCTGTCTCCAGTGATCAATTTAATCTCCGCCGATCGTGCTGATTTAGCGAAGATTGCTAAAGACCCCATTTTACTTCATCAATTTTTAGATCAGCTTTCTCAGCGAGATCTCTCTTCGGGGTCTTCTGTGATGACAGTTCTAGGTAAAGACCAATTAGCCCTTTTATTTGACTCAGTGACTACAATTCAAGGTCGTCAGCTTCAACAACAAGTTGTCGATAAAATGACACGTGACTTCTTAACTAAACCTGTGAATTCTGTGACTACTGGTTTTGAAGATATGCATTGGTTACAACAGTATAATTCTCGATATTTAATTTCTACGGATTCTTTTGTCGATGAATCTCCAAAGGGCGCGAAGATTTCTCTGACACAATCTCAAAATCTTTTCTCCGTGCTATCCGGATCCACCGCGATTGTTGGAGATTCGTTTGTTGATATCGCCTCCAATATCTCTCCGACTAAATCTCAAGAGGCCTTCGCATTACTTAGGGGACTTGGGGTTCTTTCAAATACAGGAGAGGTCACCGCATCAATTTCTCCGGCAAAAGAGCTTGAGATTGCTAATGAGCTGTCTAAAATCGGCTTTTCTCAAGAAGGCATTCATAAGGTCGTTAACACACTTACGGATGCGCATGGACTTGGTGTTCTTTCAAAATCGGGTGCCATTAAGACGGTCATTTCGCCAGAAAAAGAGCTTGAGATTAAAAATAAATTGGTTGAAATGGGTTATTCTAAAGAGGCCATTGATAAGGTTATTGATGGCCTTAAAACAGCGTCTCAACCGGACATGCTGACTAAGCGAATGGTTGAAAAAATGATCGCTTCTAGCGTTGGTAATGAGGCTGAGTTTAAAGCATTTACTCGCAAAGTATTAACCCATCCAGATTGGAATTCTTACCAAAAGATGATGATTTTAATGCCAGTGGTTGCACAGCTTAAAACGAGTACTACCGCCGGTGGAGATCATGTCATGCCGGAAGAATTTAGAGGTGGCTTTTGGAGTAGCATGGGTAAGACCGCTCTTAATATTTTTAATATTCACCCCGCCAAAGCCAAAACAAAACGACCTGGGTTGGACTTGCTTAAAGATATTCATTCTCAATTAAAACCAGGGAATACTGAACATGCCGAAATATTCGCTCAAGTCCTTGCAACTTCAATCCGAACACGTGGCCGGGATTATTTACTTCGATTTGGAGACGTTAAAACCAATGAAGCGCGATTTTTAAGAAAAGTGCTTAAAGATGATTTCTTAAAAACTGGAGGCGTTATTTATAATTCGCTTGCGACAATCCTTGCTCGCGGCAAAGACGTTCCTAGCGGTCCAGACAAACAGCTTTTAGATATCGTCCAGCGGCATGTGGACCATATGGTGATATTTGATAAAGTACGAACCGGAGATGAGACTAACCTTACAATAAAGGGTAAACCCTATATGAGTACTAAGCGTTTTGATAAAGCGGTTGCAGGAAGTTTTGGTAAATCGCTTCAAGAAGACGTTCATAACGCCTTAGAAAAACAGGTTCGTCAGGCCATGGTTGATGAAAATCAGTCAGTCATTGAGTCAGTCTGTCGATCGCTCTCTTTAATGGGACTGCAACATCAGGATACTAGCTGGATTAATGCGCTTGTTTTAGAAAAAAGCACCTTTAATCAGTCTAAATTTACCGATATTTTACCGGCTTCGCTTGATGCGCCTGGGTCAGCTGTTATCCGAAATGCCATTAGCGATAAACTTTTAGTCGCCCTATCCAGCCCTGAGAATGGGTATTTGCAAAAAGATCCCGCCTCCGGGAACTACTACCGCACTGGTAAAGAGCTTACTTCAGAAGCAGGTCTTAATCTTGATTCTATTTTAAGCGGCATCCCTAGTGGGGTTGAGCGCATGAAAGCAATGAGAGCGATTACTCATGAGCTTAGAGCTCCCCATATTTTAGTCGCACCAATGATCCGATTATCCCGAGATGAATTTTCGGCCGGTCAGGCAAGATCCAGGCGAAGTCATTTGCTTTATAACCGTCAGGCCTTTAGATACGACCAAATTATGCAAAAACCGGGATCCAAAACGACTGCAGCAGCGAGAACCAAAGCCGAGTTTAAAGGCGGCCCAACTAAACCTCAAAACTATTTGGCGGAGTATCTCCATTACCATGGCAATGGGGGACAAATCGTCCGAACAATGGTGGACGATATGTACCAACGTACTAACTATACCGACGGCCAAGGCAGTGCCCAACGAAGAGGCGATTATTATGCTCGCCAATTAATGAATACTGATGCAAATGAATTAGCCGGTACGCTGGCCTCTGCCCCACGAGGTCTTGTCCCTGATCATTTAGACAGTTTGGCCACACCGCAACTGACTCGATATGATATTTGGCAGGGCTTGCTTTCTGCGGGCTATGTCAAAGAAAATGGGGACATTACGGATAAGTTTGATCCTGAAGGCTCTGGTCGTTTAGATAAACTCCCCCCACAATTTGATGGATTGCATTATGAGTTACGCCAAGTGCTAAAAGGTGCATTGTTCGCCGCATCACGGGGTCTTGTTTCCGATAGCTTGGCTAACTTGGCTAGCCAGGTTAACCAGGCTAACCCTACAAAACCTCAAATAAATCAGGGTTACATTTGGAGCGAATTGATTTCTGCGGGATACATCAAAGCAGATGGTAAAGTTACGGATAAATTTGATCCTAAAGAGGTCGGAGCTTTAAAGGGCCTCAAATCTGAACTGGATAAGATTCATAATGAATTACGCCAAGTTCTAAGAGAAGCTTCTGAATCACGCGCTAATTTCGCCATGAAATCTCTGGTTGATCCGGATATTGAAATGAATTACACGGCTCAAAAGCGTGGATTTATGTCTACCGTCGAAGCCAACGATAAAATGAAGAAAATTGTTAAGCTGCAAGCTTTAACTGCAGAAATGATTAACGCATTAGGCACGGTTACTTCCAAGATTGCGTCTGGCCGACCCTACGCGGAAATGGTGGCGCTTCGCCAGCAACAAGCTAATTTGAAAGAGCAACTTCTCTATGTCCATGCCAATGCGGCAACTCTGTTTGATGATGTCATGAGAGATGGAATACCCTCACTGAAAGGTAAAGTCTCAGCCGCTGCAAAATCGACCGTTAGCACCCTTTTATTTGGGGTTAATGCGGATGACTATCATTCATTATCCCAAGTCAAAACGAAGGTTCAATCGCTGGCAAATATTTATTTGGAGTCTTCCAAGAAAAAAGCAGATTCTATTAAGCTCGCAGACTCTATGATGACGTATATCAAAGGGGCCGCAGATCCCGCCCTGGCGTTTCAGCAAGTCAGCACGACGATTAATGACTTGGCCAAACAACCTCGCTTTAAGACTTTAGCGTCCACATTGGGGACTGCACTGGATACGTATGCTAAAGAAAATGGAATGGCTAACCGGTCTGAAGTTGTTTTAAAAGCGGTTAAAGGCTCGATAACGGCTCAATCTACCGATAAAGCAATGGAACGTGTGGCCTCTGGTCTGGACGTATTGGGATGGTCTTCTGATAAAGGTGCCGATCTTGTCACTCAGTATTCTAGCAATAAACAACTTCTAACTTCGACGCTGGCCTTTGATACAACTGTCATTGAAACTTCACTCAAACGATCACTTGCATTGGATGCGCTTTCTACCCTTCCTGACTTATCGACTAAGACTATGGATGCCTTGCAAGCTCATGGGATTTTAGAACTTCATGCTTCTGGAAAATATACACTTCAACCGGCTCAACTTCATCAGTGGGAGGATGCTCAAAAAACTCTAACGGGCGATCCTGCAACGGGTGCTGTTGGGCCTCTTGATAAGGATCAGTTTGATGCTATTAGATCGATAGTCGACTCCTCTATGCCACAAGGATCAGATCAGCTGCCGTCATTGCTGGTGTCAATCGCTGGGGATCGTATTTTTAAAGCAGATGGATCTGTGAATACTCAAGCAGTTAAAAAAGAGCTTCAGGAGTTGGGCGCTTCTGGGCCTGTTGCCGATGATCTTTCCGTTGCACTCACTACTCCGCTTTTACTTAAACGGGTCACCCAAGGCACCGTTAAAGAGTTTCAAAGCTCGGTTCAACATCTGGCCCTCTCCACGCTTACCCAAGCCGAAATTAAAGAAGTTGAAGCTCGATTGAAATCCCATGGACTTAGTGGCGCTACTCATAAAAAAATTACGGATGAATTAACTCGTTTATCCACCCCCGCACCAACGACACCTAATTCATTTAGAGATCAAATTTATCGAGAAGGCTTTAAGCGAGCGCTTGGACAGGCATTTGGTCAGGGTGATTTTCAATCAATGGTTGATTTCATCGATAATGCGGCTACCGTATAATGAATAAGATGGATTTACCCAGCGACTTATCTGACGAAGACCGCGCATTTTGCATGGGGCTTTTAGAACGTATTTTTTTAAAATCAGAAAATGATCTTGATGGGTTTTTAGACGCTCAAGTCCCTTTAATTTCGCGTCTTATTCGATTATTTAAAAATCCAGAAGCGCAGGCTCATATTTTGACCGCTTTTTCGGATCCCGTTCGATTGCAACTTCTTAAGTTATTGCCGGCGGCGTATCGAGTCTCGATTTCAACGGTATGTACGGATCAAGGGGTCTGGACTCATTTATTTCCGCTATTGTCGGAGTCTAAGCAAAATACAATTTTAAAGAAATTTTACCGGCAAAATCCAGACCTTTATGAATTTTTAAAGACACTTACCCCTCTAACAACGTTGCATCCAAGCGGACTTCAGGTGGATATTAAGCGTGTCACATCTAAAACTCTGTCACCCAAAGAAGCTCAGCGTTTTTTAAATCTTGTTATTTCACCTGATTTTTCAGCTAAAGATATTTTAAAAGAGGCCAAAGCTCTTACTAAATCTCTGGATCCAGAAGTCATCCATCAGCTCTTGCTAGAACTTATCCGGCAATTTAATATGCAGGGTCTCCCACTCAGCTCTCCGGCTAATTGCTTAGCCTATATTAAATTTTTTGAGCTTATTTTTTATTTTGATGATGTTATTCCAGATCTTCATCTTCACCTTAAGCGGCCGTATGATCGGGTGATTATCGGGTTATCTCAGCTCTCTGGACATGAGTGGGTATTGAAAGTTTTAGGTCAATTTCATGCCGCTGCTATTCATGGCATTTTAACCTTACTTTCTAGGCATTCTCAGCTCTCTTCGTTGGAGAAGCGCAGTCAATATAGTAAACTGTTTTCTGTACTTAAGTCTTATCATTTAGAGAGCAACTCTAAAGCCCTACGATTGTTTTTTGGAGGTTAACCATGGAAACCGTATTTCAAGAATTATTAGCATCCCCACTTGCCCTCTTTTTAACTGCAGTTGTGCTTGTGCACATGACAGTCATGACATTTCGATCTTTTCTTGTGTATCGCAGCAACAAAGCCACAATGGAAGAACTTAAAATTGAGCTTCGAGAATCTGAAGCAAGAGTCCAGTCTATTATGAAACAAATGGATCAAAATCGAAACCAACTTATTAATGGATTAACCACGCTCAATAACGACCTGTCACGCCGAATGGATGAGGCTAAACAGAATGAGGCCGATGAAGAAGCCAAGTAACCCTGCTAAAAAGCAGAGGATACTTACTATCGATGACCTCAATTCGACATTTGAGGGTATTTCGGAACGTATCAACGATCTTCGTCATTCGATACGACATTCACGGACAACAACGATCACCGTACCTGGACTGGATGAACCTGCGACGCCTATCGTGATGGCGGATTTATTTCCACCTCAGTTAATGCCCGTTTATATTAGGGATTTTGTACCGGAAGCAGGTGTCATGGTGACTGAAATGTCTCAAGATAAGACTCCAGAAGTATCTTCTGTGGTATCAGATTCTGCGGTACCCACACCAACCTCAACCGTGTCGATTGATCTATCCATCCGCAAGCCTTCCTTTGATGCGATTGATCATCTCTCAGAGCACATTGAGTCCCTGACTTCTGAAATTAAAGAGAGTCAGCTTAACCGAACCCTTAAACGAGTTGCGTCACGTAGCTCAAAAAAATCTGCAGTGATCTCCTCAACCGCTCCAACAGAGTCCGTATCTGGTCTTAAGCTTAAAGATGATCAAGATATCGAAAAACGACGTAAAGCCCGTGAAAAGAGAGTGACGGAGCTTTTGGATTCTGGCAAAAAACGTCATATCTCGTCTAGTTCGGTGTAACCGATGGCATTACATCCTCCTATTAAAAAAATCATTGTAGAAGCCGAACGGGATGAAATTAGTCGCGTCGAGCGCCGTAAGCGTACCAGCTACTACTTACTACTGGCGCTTTTACCTTACTATTTCATCAAAGCGGCCCGGGTTCGATTAATGCTTCTGATTTCACCTGCTCAAGGGCGGCTTTCTGCGGCTCAGTTTTTAAGGATTTTTTTTACTCGATATTTCACGATGCGTGGTGTGCTTTATTATTACTCGGAGTTATCGCCTCCAGAGCGCCTTCAAAAACCGATTTTAGTGATTGGTAACCGCTATCATTTTTTAAGTTCTTTATTTGCCTATTCTCTCTTTAAGGTCCCTACTGTGGTCCCACTTCCTCATGGGCTGTCATTATTTTCCCTGCCATGGTTTACACCGATCCGTATTATTGGCCGATTTTTTAAATGCATGTCTTATTATGATGCGCCCCTTAAGCAAACCCTTCCTACAATTTCAGCCCTTTTAAAGCGCGGATATCCTGTTTATGTCCATGCCAACCATGGGATTAATGACCTTAGAAGCGACACCACTTTATATCTCCACAAGTCAGTCCTTGAGCTTTTAAAATTGGATATTGATGTGTACTTGATGAGTAGTAATGGGTTTGAAAATTATAAATTCTCGTCTTTTCGCAACCCGATTGTGGTGAGTGTTAGACTGTCGCTTTCTTCTCATATTTTGGCTGGAATTTCTTTGGATGATCCCGAGAAATGTGGGCGTGCATTGGCTGACTTTTTTAGCATGCCTCGCTATCAGTGGGTTTAGGTTAGGTTTACCTTTTTTTTATTTATGGTATAACCGTTATTATTAATCCCATAATGGAGAGTTTATGAAATTTGTTTTATGTTTCTTAACGTTTTGTTTAGTATCCCCCTTATTTGGAACCGCCAAAACGTTACCCCGTGGCCTATGGTCATTTTCTGCGTACCAAGAAGACTCTACAGTCCAAAAAATTGGAGTTAATCCGTCCAATGATGAGCAGAGCTGGATAACAAAAGATTTAAATGATGCCGCATTAAACGACCTCCCTAATTTTCAGGCGCTGGCACCAATACCTGGAATTGATCTCAATACCAAGCTCGCAGAATATTGGGATGTCAATCGCTTTCACTTTGATCTAGCCTATGGGTTAACCGATCGTCTGACTGCATTTGCGAATGTGATCTACGACTCTTCCCGTATCCGATTTACCGACGGCTTCATTTCACAGATGGCCATCGCAAATCAAGCGACTGGTGGCCGAATACCGCTCTCTCCTAGATACATGAAGGCTTATCATTTAAGTGATACCTTTGTGGGCTTAAAGTATCGAGTTGCTGATCCGTTGGCATTTACGGTGAGAGGGACATTTGGTCCGCTTAAAACTGGCCGAGATGATTATGCCTCCCGCGAGTTGGACTATGTCAAAGAAATACCAACCGGCACGGTATACGATCAATATGAATTTTACACCAATTATGATGAGACTTTCTTTGGTCTTCCCTTCCGATTTATGTATGGATATATCCATAAAAATCAAGGTTATCAAAACTTTTTTGATAACCGCGATATCACCATGAATATGGGTGATCTACATTTATTAGGCGTTGGGGTGGACTATAAACTTTCTAAAAAATGGGATACCCGTCTGGATTTAACCTATATTCACTCCAATTCGGACCAGGTGCGTGAAAATAATGTCTGGAGAACCCTCCCAGCCTCTGAAGCCGACGCGATTATCGGTAAAGTAGGAGCGACATATTCTCCATATCCCTTTTTGCAGATATTCACAGATGCTTTTATCCCTCTCCAAAACGACTTAAATGGGAAACTCTATGATTCCCCTGGACGGCTTCAGCCAGGGTGGAATGTGCAGTATGGGGTGCGTCTCTTCTATATGTAGACGTTACAGTTGAAAAATGTCATCGGTATGCTATAGTTTTAGCCCTTCTACCTTTCGGGCGGGATTAGCTCAGTTGGTAGAGCGCAACCTTGCCAAGGTTGAAGTCGACAGTTCGAGTCTGTTATCCCGCTCCATTTTCGATATATCTTCGGTTACTCGATAACCGTGATTTAAGCCTTCTCTTTATATATTAATTTTTTAATTGGAGTGATTTTACGATGGCAACAGTGCTTAAACATAAACGATCTGGACATACGGTTTCATTAGAAATTGAGGCGTCACCAGAAGAAATTAGTGCAGGATTAGACCGCGCATTTAGCAAATTGGTTAAACATGCAAAGCTACCTGGATTTAGAAAAGGTAAAGTCACTCGTAAATTATTTGAAGCCAACTATGGCAAAGAAGCGATTGTTCAAGAAGCGCTTCCTGATGTCGTGAACCATGCCTACTCTGAGGCCGTTCGTCAGCTTGAGCTTGCAGTAGTGGATTACCCGCGTGATGTGACCGTTGGCCAATATGATGAGCATAAGTCGCTTTCATTTACATGCGCAGTCGATGTTGAACCTGAAGTTAAACTTGGAAAATACAAAGGCGTTAAAGCGACACGTCTCCCAGATAGTGTTGATGACGCTGCTGTTGATCAGCAAATCGCCCAATTATTAGATAGCCGAGCAGAATACAAAGAAACAGATCTTGAAAGTGCGACTGGCGATATTTTATTAGTCAATTTGACCTCGGCGATCAATGGCGAGCCTTATGCAGCCTGGACTCGTCAAAATACCGGTGTTCGTCTTGGCATGGGGACTTTCGGTCCTGACTTTGATGCCCAGATTACTGGAGCTAAAAAAGGTGATCGCAACCAATTTAGCGTTTCTTACCCAGCGGATTATCAAATGGCTGATGTGGCTGGCAAGATTGTCCAGTTTGAAGCGGAAGTGTCTGAAGTGCGCGGAAAGCAGCTTCCTGATCTTACCCCTGAGTTAGTTAAGACTTTTGGTGAATTTGAGTCCGTTGACGCATTTAAAGCCCAAATCCGAGATAACTTGAATGCCCAAACCAAGCAAGACAGCGAAGGCAAGCTTCATCAAGAGTTATTTGATGGAATTATTGAAGATTTATCCGTCGAGCTTCCTGAGGGGATGATTAAATCAGAACTCGATCAATCGATTCATGATTTTAAAGGCCGTATTCAACAACAAATTAAAATTGATTTCGCCAAATATCTTTCAATTATCGGTAAAACCGAAGACGATATCCGGTCCGAATGGCGTAATGATGCGATTAAACGCGTCAAAACCGAGCTTGCGATCCGAGCAATTACCGACAAAGAAAAGATTGAAGCCACTGATGCCGATTTGGAAACTGAAATCCAAAAAATGAAGCTCCCTTCAATTACCACTCTTTCTGAATTTATGGCCTCTCGCTATGCGGCTAGCCTTGATCGTTTGAAAGACATGATTAAGCGTCAGAAGACGGTTAAGTTAATTGTGGATAACGCGAAGCTTAGCTAGCAGATCGCTTTTCTTTCATGAATACGAAATGGGTTATTAGCACCTCATTTATTTTATTTTTTTTACTTTGTGTAGTGTTTGTGGGGCCTGTTATGAGTAAAGTTGATTTGCCTAACTACACTGTCGTGTCTTCAGCTGAAGAAATCGAAATTCGGCAATATTCCCCTATGATTATTGCGGAAGTAGAGGTTCAGGGTGATCGGGAAGCAGCGATTAATAGCGGGTTTCGGTTACTAGCAGATTATATTTTTGGTAACAATGTTATTCAAAAAGATATTGCAATGACAGCGCCTGTTCAGCAGCAAGCAAATCAAAAAATTGCAATGACGGCACCCGTGCAGCAGCAAGCTCATAATAATGCTTGGAAAGTCAGCTTTGTAATGCCTACAGAATATTCTATGGCGACGCTTCCTAAGCCAAATAATCCCCGGGTAGTTCTGATACAGATTCCAGAAAAGAGAGTGGTTGCGATTCGATTTTCTGGTTTTCACTCTGCCAAAAATATTGCCACCCACCAAAAGGCGCTACAGCACTATATCGATACACACCATATCAATGTCGTCGGCACTCCAAAATATGCATTTTATAATCCTCCATGGACATTACCTTTCATGAGACGTAACGAAGTGATGATGGAAATTAATGAATAATTTAGTGTAATAGCGTATAAATTTTGGTGAGTTCTGAACGCATTTGATGGGCCTCTTCTGCAGTTTTATAAATCAGATCATTGGATACGGGCTTGTTGATGTAGGCGATAACCCCTTCTCGACTCACCTCTGAAATCGTTTCTTTGTCTGAATAGGCACTGATCACGACAATTTCTGGACGTAGTGGAAGTAACGGTGCTTGAGAAGGGAATGTTGAAGCAATCTTGTTTTTCACGGCGGTAATAACCTCTTGGCCACACCCATCAGGGAGATTAAGATCTAACAAAATTACTGTGATATCCGAATGATGACCCAGTATTTCCTGAGCTTCTTTGAGAGTATATGCGCTGATAAGGGTGCAGTTTTTTGATGATATAAATGCTTTAAATATTTCTTGATTGATCGCCTCATCCTCAACCATTAATATTTTTAAAGGCTGTGGTTCTGGAAGATTTTTTGGTGATTCGCTCACGAGTCGGTCGATGAGTTTTTTCCGGCTATCGGGCGTGTTACTAAAATCAAGCTCTTTAATCATTATTGGGGGGATGGGTATTTCTCCCGGATGGAGACATTGAGTCATGTAGTCGCCAATCACTATCATGTTACGTTTTTTGATAAGCGTTTTAATGGCCAATTGGTGGGTTAATTGCTCGGTTGGATGATATGTTTTAAGTGCATTCTGAACGCATTGAAGCAATTGCGACCTGGTAAAAGGCTTTGCTAAATGCTCAATTGCTCCCATTGTAGTAAGCGTTGAAATCCAATCCGATACTGAGTCACTTGCGGATGTGACCACCACATTTGGGACGTTTCCAGGTGTCGACTGTATAAATTTATGGTAAAGTTCTGTGCCGGACATATCCGGGAGGGATAGATCAAGTAAAATCAGATCGATCACTTCATGATATTGCCTAAAATAGGCTAAAGCGGCCTGACCGTCTTTTGCAAAGTGAATTCTAAAGCCAGGTTGAAGGAATTCCCTTAAAAGCAACTGAGCAGGCACTTCGTCTTCGACTGCTAAAATTAAGTATTCCCCTGGCATTTTTATTTTATACCGTAAGTTTTGTTGGCATGCAAGCGACGTCTTCTTTAGTGACTCTTATTTTTTGGTGTGTTTTCATGAAATTTCTGTTTAATATATCACGATAAAAGGTATGAATTGTTATATTAGGATAGCAGTAGGTATTTCAAGCAGGTTGGTTTTGGATGTTTTATAAAAATAGAACGATTTATTTTAAGTTATTATCTTTAGCGCCAAATTCTTCTTCTGACTATCCTGTAGAGTTTATGAAACCCTTTGCTATCCAAGTTGCTGGCGAATCTATTTCAGGGAAACTTTATTGCCCATTTCATGTTGATTTAAATCCCCATACTGAGGTAGCCCAACTTCATTCGGTTAATTGGGCGATTAACTTTGGATTAATGCCTGAGAGTGGGCGCATAAAATTAAATGCCGCTAAATTTGGACATCTGGCAGGATATTGTTATCAAAAAGAAAATCAAGTTCAACTGGAACTGGTGTCTGATATTCTCACATGGCTATTTTTACATGATGACCGCGTAGATCACCGTAAATCTGAATTATCTAAAGACCCAGATCAACTGAAATCATTTAATGATGCGCTTATGGCAATATTTAATGGTAAAAAATTATCCAAAGATCAGAAGCAGTTTAAAAGTGACCCTTTACTGCAAAGTTTAGGTAATATTAAAAGTCGTTTATATAAGCTTGTGCCCAAGAGTAGCTATATTCATCTAAGAAGTACACTTGAACGATATTTTCGATCTACCATCGACATGGCCAGTCGTCGTAAATTTGGTGAAAAAGTATCCCTGGTAAGCTATCCGCAATCTCGCAGGTATACCAGTGCCGTTGAATTTGTCTTAGAACTTGGATGGGCCCTAAGAAAGATCAATATTTCTGATTCCGTCAGACGGGATATGGATTTCATTATAATGATGGAAAATACCAATAATCATATCTGTTTCATCAATGATCAACTGTCTCTTAATAAGGAGTTAGAATTAGAAGATTCTATGGAGAATATTGTTAAAGTTATTAAACAAGATCAGCCTCTGCTACCATGGCAAAAAGTCTTTGATGAAGCCATAGAGCTTTCAAATATTGAACTATTTAATTTTCAACAAAAATTAGAATTCCGAAAATCTGACAACTTTCATATTTGGGCCCAGCTTGAACAAGACTGGATGGAAGGTTCGCGACGTTGGCATTTTGAGAGCGGAAGATATTCTGTTTCAGAAATTTATTAGTAGTGTACAATCTCGGATTGTATGAGTGCTCAAGGTGGAAAATTATATAAGATTTTAGCAGAGGCTCTTCCGAGGCAAAGTCTTTTTTTAACACCCACTCAGCTTTCAAGATATCCCATTCCTGAATTGGTCACAGCACTTGTCTGGCAAACAAGGCAGATTGCTAATCGTACAGAATATAAGTTTGCTATACCGCTTCATACTACGGAAAATGATATTTTCTATGGAGCAATTAATTGCCCCTTTCCAGTGAAGTTGAACCATTTTTTTTGCGCAAATGAACATTTTGGTTTTCAGTGGCTTCAAACAATTGGTTATTTACCTTCGGATAGTCAGATTGAGGATCTTAAAGTTACGAGCGCATCTTCTTTTCAAAAGATTGAAACCCTAAAAAAACAAATATCACTTTACTATCGGCCTTGGTAACTCCAAATACAGATGAAGATGACCTTAAGCTCTCTTCAAAATTAAATGCGTGGCTTTTTATTAATGATAATCTATTTGATCAAAAAGATTCATTCTGCACAAAAAATCTTCAAATTTCAGAGAAAATACTACAGCGATACAGAATTATTTTTACAAGTGCGTTACAGGATATTTCAGTAAGTCTTTCCTATGATGATTTACAATTACCTCATGATGTCGAACTCAAGCTTAGAAGTCTGGATACAGGATTGAGAGATATTGGTCTTTGCGCTTCAAAGTTACCTGAAAAAATTCAGGAAAGAGTGATTTATGGGCTTGATAAATATATTAAAGGAGTTCTTCAGGAGACATATGTACGGTCTTCTTCTGCAGACTCCTCTCTGTCAATTTCTTATGACACCTTTTTCTCCATGCGAGGCAATGCAGGTGCAGTAGACTGGGTATTTGAGCTTGCCTTAGGATTGGATAAGGTTGAATTAAAAGAAGATGTGAGAAAAAGTGAACTATGGAAACAATTTTTTAAAAAGGCTAAATATCATATCTGTCTTTTTAATGATATTGTCTCACGAAATAAAGAGGCTGAGGAAGAATCGTTAGATAATTTTGTTTTAATTAGCGAATCTCTATGGCAATTAACTACTCGGCAAGCATTTTCTGGTACTACTACTGAATTGGATACCTCTATAAGTGAAATGTTGAAATTAAAATTAGATCTGCAATCTAAATTTGGAGACCCTATTACCCCTGCTATTTCTTGTATTGAAAACTGGGTGGTTGGGCATGTTATTTGGGAGCTTGCATCCTTTTCAGGGAGACGCCCTAAAATACCCTGTATTTCTCAATTTGAATCAAATTTAGGATGGCAATGAGTTCTTTATTTAATGGAATAAATTCGCTACTTTCCTTCGGCACATCATTAATTGACGATTTCTTTGCAAAGAAAAGAGTTCGGCTTACAAATAGTATTTGTTTGTTTCTATTTTGCGTCGGAACCCCTTATATTTTTATCTTCTATCAAATTTCTCCTGTATTGGGGTTAATGGCCATCCCTTTTGTATTGTCTTTTTTGGGGTGTATTTGGCTTAATCGGCTTGGACTACATACCGCATCAAAATTTGGATTAATTTTATCGACCAATATTGTACTTTTATTTTACTCAAGCACTTTGGGGCAAGAAGCGGGTGTTCAATTTGTATTTTTTGCCAACGCCACCCTTCCCTTTGCACTTTTTGATCTAAAAGATTTTTGGAAAAGCATGATTTCTTTTTTGATTACTATTAGTTGTTTTATTTTTTTAGAAATTACAAATTATCAATTTCTTGTTCGCGCTGTGGTCGATCCTGCTTATATGCGTTTAATTTATTTTACGACGACCTTTATTACCTTTTTTGTGGGCATGATGTACTTCAAGTTTTATTCAAAAGCATTAGGTCAAGCTGAATCTCAATTAATTGATGTAAATCAAAGTCTAGAGAAGTCCAACCAATCACTCCAAACTGCCTACAATGATTTGAAAGTTAGTTATGAAAAGCAGCAGGAGATGGCGTTTCAGGTGGATTATGCGAAATTGGTGAGGGAGGTGGCTCATGAGATTAAAAATCCGATGCATATGATTCGCGGAAGTGCGGAAGTGATGGCTGCGCAACCAACGGATGTTGGGAAAGTGGAAACATTTTCGATGATGATTATGTCGGTGGTGGATCGGTTGAATAAAGTATTACTCCCCATGCTTAAATATGGGCGCTTGAAAGAGGCTTTGGAGCCGGTTCGATTTAAACTGAATGATGTTGTGAGTGAAATTGGAATTATGTCGACAGGGAGCTGTGAGAAGCTAGGGATTACGTTTGAAGTGTCTTGTAATGAGGATTATTTTGTTGTGGCAGACCCGATTTTTGTGGGCCAGATTTTGATTAATTTAATGTCCAATGCGCAACAATTCACCCCTTCTGGTGGACATATTGGTTTATGCGCTGGTAATAGCGAAGGACGTATTTTTGTAAGCGTTAAAGATACTGGGTGTGGAATGAGTTTGGCAGATATTGAGCGACTTAAAACAGAGGCGTTGACGTCTGGAATACGCGAACATAATCAGGGGATTGGGATCCAGATATGCTATCGGATGGTGAATGCCATTGGTGGCGAATTGGAAATTTTGTCTGAAATTGGTAAGGGCACTGAGTTTAAGGTTTGGTTTAATTAACCAAGTAAATTTAGAAGCAGATCCTCTCATTTACTTGGTTCAATAGGCTTAAAAAATTAAAAATCAACCACAATAATTTCAGGATAATTAAACAACCGTAGTGGAAAAACACTATTTCCCAGCCCCCGGCTAACAATCATTTTTACGTTTTTTCCCTCATATAGTCCTGATGTAAATTTTGGGAGAGCGCCTTGGTTGGGGGACAATAACCCTCCAATGAACGGCAGCCTGAATTGCCCCCCATGGGCGTGTCCGGCAAATACCATCTGGAATGCGGTTTTGTCGTAGTCATTAAAATGCTCTGGCCTGTGGACTAATAATAGGGATAAAGCCTGTTTAGGAAGTTCTTGGCTAAGTCGATTGATTGTATTGAGATATATCTTATTATCTCCTTTCCAGGCTTCGGGATCATCGACACCGGTGATATTAATTGCTCTGCCATTTGCTACTAGAGAAATTGTTTTATTTCTTAATACCTGGATTCCAAATTTCATGAGTTCAGCTTCTACTTCTTCAAAATTGCCCTTCCACCATTCGTGATTTCCAGATACGAAATAAGTTGGGGCAATGGCTGGCAGTTTTCTAGCCAGCGCTCTCCAACTTTGATCATCATAGTGAAGCTCGGGCATCTGGATGAAGTTCAGTAACTTTGTCGATTAGGGTGCTTTGATGGGATTTGAAGGTTTTGCACTGTAAATCGGATAAGTGAACGATTCGTATTGGACGGGTATTTGGTTTTCTGGAGAAGGTGATTTCAGTGGTGACAATGTGGTTATTTTGAAAGTGCGCGAATGGGATGAATAATACGATTGAGATTAGGATTATGAGGGATATTTTTATTGTTTTTTTCATGAAATCTGATGGTAGTATTAATAGCTTATGACTACTTTGATCAAAATATTCGCTCTCTTCCAAAAGATCAAGATGGTCAATTTGATCTGAGTGGGGATGAGTTTATTGATAATGATGTTGATGCTTTTAGGCATGCCTATACTAGCGGAGTATTTACTCAAGAACTTGGTGATTCAGCTTCAGAAATATGTGGCTATCTACAAGAATTAAGTGGTAATGGGAGTAGCAGAAGTAATTCTCCGGACTCAAAAAATATGGACTTGTGGAATAATTCGATTGGGCGAAAATATGGAAAAATCGCTAAATCCAAGAGCGAACTTGCAGCTCTATTAAAAAAAGCTTTAGAAAAGGGAGAGTTAATACTTTCTCCAGATGACGCACGAAAATTTCTTGGCAAGATTTCTCAATATTTCATTACACCAGACAAACCGATTTTTGTTATTCAAGAAGAAAAAACTGGGCGAAATAATCAATTTTTAGACTTACTTTCTGGTGAGCTGATGTCTAGAGAGGAGTTTGTTTTACAAATTCAATCTGGTCAATATCCTGGTTATCACATTGCCTCTATTTCTGATATTTTGACACCGGTTTCTAATCCCAATGCTTTTTTTGAAAATAATTTAGGTTAACACTGAACTTACGTGAGGATTGATTTTTAGTTTTTTAGTGTATTGTAAAGGAAGGTTCATTATTTTAATGTAAGTGATAGAATATCCCTCGTTAATTTAGCCTAATGGGAATTACCAAAATGGAAGTAAAAACTTTAACTGCTCCTCCAATAAAAGAAGTTATATTTGATATTCGTGTTAACCAGTTAGGTATTGGATCAGATCAGATATTGAAATATTTTGACGACCAATATCTTAGTATCCAAGAGCAATTTCCAGAGAAGCATGCTCTTTATCAATTTGAAACAAAATTTGACTTAAGTTCTCCAAAAAATCTTAGCGTAGATAACCAACTAGATGGTTATCATTGTCTCTCACGAGATAAACAAAAAATTGTCCAATTTAGAAAAAATGGTTTTACGTTTAATCAGCTCAGCCCTTATCCCGGTTGGGATACTTTTATTCAAGAAGCTGAGCAAAACTGGAAAATATATAGTGGGGGTCTTTCAGGCATCGTTACCCGATTGGCTATTAGAACCATTAACGAACTGGTTTTGCCAAGTAAAATTGCTAATATTGATGAGTTTTTAAACCTGAAAATTAATATCCCTGCTACCCCTAATTTACTTCCCGAAAACTATAATATTCGTTCCTCTTTTAAATATGAGGATTTTAAAGTGATTATCTCTTTGGTCACTTTGATGCCGACACCTGACCCGATCAATACAAAAGTATTATTGGATATTGACTTGATTTTTGAACATCCTGCTGAAGGATACTCATTGGACTCTCAAGAGATTATTCAAGTTTTTAATAAAATGCATGATATTAAGAATCTTTTATTTTTTGATTGCTTAACTGAGAAAGGAGGTGAAGTTTTAATATGATTTTAGAAAACTCTTGTCAGAACAGCGTATATCTCGAAACAATTCGTTCTGATATTCCTGATGAATATGAACTGCCATTGTCATGGGTAAGTGATTGGAAGGCTACCCTAGAACATATTGCATTTGAAATTTACACTGAGTGTAGTTCTCCAAACTGGGATGGTTATAATGCCTTACCCATGAAGACATATGCGATTAATTGGGTTGCTTCTTTGATTGGGTTATTACCACTTGAAGTTACCCCGCCAGATATTGTCCCAGAAAATACTGGTGATATTGGTTTAGAATGGCGGATTGGCAATACTAAAATCATGACTCTGTCTGTTGTTGATGGCAAATTGATTTATGCAGCTATTTTAGGTGAACATGATAAGAGACATGGTGAGGAGCCATTTAATGTATACGAACTTCCTGAACAGATTAAAAAAATTCTTCTTAAGCACTTTAGGCAATAAGGCTAATTTTTTAACTAAAGTAAAAGACTCAGAAAGAATTAGTAGATTTCTTGTTCCAGATCACTTTAAGAAATTAAACATGGAAGTTAAAGCGGCCGCATTTCTTCCTCCGAAAGATCTCCAAATGTCTGTCTATCAAACAACTACACTTGATGACCCTGCGGTCTGGCATATTGGTAAAAAGTTTGTAGAGGCTAAGAGGAAAGATGGCAAATCAATTGAGGCTCGGGCTGACCTGTTCGCGATTGATATTAGACATCAATCACTTGATATCGTCTCAAGCCCAACCCCTCATAAACTTCATGCACATATTATTGCCTGGTCTCTTGAAAAGAGCTCTCACAGACTTAAGGCTGCAGAATTAGCATTGCGTGCGGTTCTTTTAATCAAGCCTTAACTCCGCAAATTTTGCTTAATTCACGGATTTAGACCAACACCCCTTCATTAATTCCAAGGTTATAAAGGCCAGTACTGAGGTGCCGATGACGTAGCTCCAATCGGATAGGGTGAGTGGGGAGTAGATGGGGAGTAGATGCGCGGAGAATGCCATTAGTAGCTCGGATAAAATGGCCGTTGTGAGTAATATTGAGCGGATTTCCTGGATTGGGAGATGTTGAGCGATTAGCCATAAGTAGAGGCTGAATGCGCTGCCGAATGAGACTAAGGTACTTGCCCATAGTATCCCCCACTTTTTGTGGAGTATGGATTCATGGATGGGGCGTGGGGGGCGGTTCATGATGTCGGGGTGGCCTGGCTCTTGGGTGAGTGCGAGGGCGGGTAGGCTGTCGGTGACTAAGTTTATCCATAAAATATGGATGGGAAGCAATGGAAGCGGCATGGCTAAAAGTACGGCCACTGTGATTAATAAGATTTCATCAAAATTGGCTCTTAGTAAAAAGAGTATGCAGCGTTGAATGTTGTCATATAGCCGGCGACCTTCTGCGATAGCGTGAACAATGGTCGCAGATTCCTTGGCGACGTCTGAGCCTTTTTTGCCCATGGCAATCCCTACATGAGCGCTTTTGAGTGCAGGGGCATCGTTAATACCATCGCCTGTCATTGCGACGGTAAAATGCGGGCAAAAATTGATTTTGATCTAGTAATCGCATCTAATTCTGCTTCGGATAAAGAGTCCATATCTGTGCCGGTAATAACCTCTCCGGATAACCCAATTTGCTCGGCAATTGCTTTGGCCGTAATCGGACTATCCCCTGTCACATAACCCTCTTTTTTCTCTGCATACCCAAGTACGCGCAATCCTTTTACCATCATTTGAGTGGCCTGATCTTGAAACTCTTGGCGGGACTGAGCTGGAATCAGTTGGATTATTTTTTCAGGAGCCCCTTTGATTAATTGACTTCCTTTATGTCGAGTATCCAACAATCGTGTTTCGGACGAAAATGCAGTGACAACTCTCTCTATTGGAAGCGCCATTATCCCCGCCGATTTCGCAGCATCTAATAACGCAATCTCCGTAGGATCTCCGATATCGGGGAGTAAGGCTTGATTGCAAGATGCGGCAACCATAAGGAGATGCTCACTATCCTTAAATGAAGCGGGATACCATAATTCTTGCACCGTCATTTTGTTTTCAGTAATGGTTCCGGTTTTATCGCTGCAAATGACGGAAACATATCATCATTAATATGCCGATCGGGGCCTGGTTTTGCCAAATACTGACTGCAAATAACCCTATACATAGCGCTGCCACCAAGAGACCAATATCTTTACTGAGTTTTTTGAGTCGATTTTGTAATGGGGTTAAGGGCGCTTTTGTTTCAGTTACTAGTCGTGCGATGGCGCCTAATTCGCTCTTACCCCCGATCGCAACGACCACGCAGGGGCCCTCTCCTGTGGCCACAAAAGTACCGGAGTAAATCATGTTCGATTGATTAGGGAGCTCTGTATCACTTGGCAAGACATCGGATGTTTTGAGGATTAAGTCGGATCAGAAAAATCGCCCCAAGCAGGATGGGGATTCTCTAAAAAAGGCATCCCGATTGAGATCAAAAATGCGACGATTAATATATAAATGAGAATATTGTTAAATTGATTGGCAATAATGGTCCAAAAAGAAATGGAATGGCTTTTTAATTCATTACTCCCATCTCTTAATCGCCTTCGCTTGACTTCGCTTTCTGAAAGACCTTCTTGGGTGGTGTCGAGCTGAGTCAATACCTGGTCTACAGAAAGAGTATGCCAGAGTTGAGATTTCGATATTTTTTTCATGCGACAGTACTATATCAAAAAATAGGTGAGGTATAGTAGAATGCACCATATCATTTTTCATTTAAGGGAGTTAAAGGATGCCATTAGTTCCAACAGTTATTGAGCAAACGGGTCGTGGAGAGCGCGCGTTTGACATTTATTCTCGCTTATTAAAAGAAAGGATTATCTTTTTAACCGAACCCATAGATGACTATGTCGCCAATATGGTTATTGCCCAGTTACTCTTTTTAGAAGCTGAGGACCCAACTCGGGATGCGTATATGTACATTAACAGTCCTGGTGGCGTTGTCACGGCTGGAATGGCGATTTATGACACAATGCAGTATATCCGGACGAAAGTCTCTACCATTTGCATGGGGCAAGCGGCATCCATGGGTGCATTTTTGCTAACTGCGGGTGAGCCAGGTAAACGATTTGCACTGCCAAATGCTCGGATAATGATCCACCAACCATTGGGTGGCGCTCAAGGGCAAGCGACGGACATCGAAATCCAAACTCAAGAGATTTTACGCATTAAAAGGAAACTTAATTCCTTAATGGCACATCACTCCGGGCAACCTATTGAGAAAGTAGAAAAAGACACAGACCGCGATTATTACCTCAGTGCCGAAGAAGCAAAAACCTATGGCTTAATTGATGATGTCATCACTTCTGCTGATCCAAAGAAAAAATAATGTCCGAGGATCAGACGACTCAAGCGGTTAATTGCTCCTTTTGTGGGCGGCCTCAGCATATGGTCAAACGTATGGTTGTAGGGCCTAACATTTTTATTTGTGATGATTGTGTTGGTGTGTGTCAGTCGATTATTTCGAGTGACACCGCCGTTAATCAAGGGGATACACCTGCGGAAGATGGTAGTGTCGACCCTCAAAAATTGCCAACGCCGCATGAAATCCATCACTTTTTAGATCAGTATATTATTGGTCAGGATCGTGCCAAACGGGTGGTTTCTGTGGCGGTATATAACCATTACAAACGCCTTTTCTCGTCTACTATGATTCACCCTGAAACGGAGCTTCAAAAAAGTAATATTTTACTGATTGGATCAACCGGTACGGGTAAAACATTGATTGCCCAAACCCTGGCCCGAATGCTGAATGTCCCATTTGCGATTGCGGATGCGACTAGCCTTACCGAATCAGGATATGTGGGTGAAGATGTAGAGTCGGTACTTAATCGGCTGATTCAGTCCGCGGACAATGATGTGGTGAAAGCCCAACGCGGGATTGTGTATATTGATGAAATTGACAAAATTACACGTAAATCAGATAGCCCGTCGATTACACGGGATGTCTCTGGTGAAGGGGTTCAACAGGCGTTACTCAAGATGCTTGAAGGTACCATCGTGAATGTCCCTGCCAAAGGGGGGCGCAAGTCTCCTAATCAGGAAATGATTGCCATTGATACTCGTAATATTTTATTTATTACGGGCGGTGCATTTGAAGGTATTGATACGATTGTGAAGACGAGACTTCGTCAGCGCAGATATGGATTTTCGTCTGGACTCAACTCCGACAAAGGTCCTTCTGAAGCTGAATCTGATGATTTATATGACCACATTCAACCTGAAGACCTCCAAAAATTTGGGCTTATCCCAGAATTAATCGGTCGCGTGCCGGTGATGGCGGTACTTAGAGCATTGGATGAGGCGGCTTTGATTAAAATTTTAACTGAACCCAAAAACGCGATTACAAAACAATTTCAAAAATTATTGGCCATGGATAATAAAACCCTGGTGTTTGACCAAGATGCCCTGCAATTAGTTGCTAGGATTGCGTCCAAGCGTAAAGTTGGGGCCCGTGCGCTACGCTCGATTATCGAAGATGTGATGCTGGATTATATGTATGATGCGCCATCCAGTCCTGAAGCGACGATTACTATTGATAAAGCGACGATTGATCAGTATTTGGAAACGAAAGTCTCAGAGTCTGTTCGAGATGAAGTGCTGAATGTCGATCTCCCTAAAACGCCTAATTAACTAAGTCTCTCGCCTGAGACGTGAGCTTTTTTTGGATAGCCTCACTAATTTCTTGGGAGGTTATAGGTAGTTTTGCATGATGAAGATATTGGGTGAACTCAGGGCTAATATCTTTAAACCATCCCTTCGCATCTTGGAGGTGAATGACTCCTTGAATGAGAATATGATCCTTATAGCGCTTGAGCGTTAATCCACACATTTTATTGCCATTAAAATAGAGCTCGCTAGGGCTAAAGTAGGTTTTGCAGAAGGCGAGATTTTGGGATGCGCTATTTTCAGTTTCGTCGCTGGTTTTTTGGCTGACGTTTAATCCACAGCTTTGGAATGCGATTTGGATAAGCGTGGCTACTTTGGAGACAATGCCGTGGAGAAGTCTTGGCGATACTATTTTTGGTTTTGGGATGATGATACAGATGACAATATCCCCTGGAGAATGAAAGACGATTCCGCCGCCGGTTGGGCGATGTCCGTGGTCGATATGGGCTAGCTCTGGGGGTAGGATTTGCCGATCTGGGTAGGTAACACCAGGAGTTAGCCATTCGTAGACTCGGATGTGGGTGTCAGTTGGGGAGTCGATGGCTTTTTTGAGGAGACTTCGGTCGAAATCCATATTTTTTTGGGCGGTTTTTTCGCTATTTGTCCATAATGTGATGGCCATTATCTGAGTCTTTTTGGGGGAGTTTGGGTCATATCCCAGAGTTGAGAGGCGCGTCCTAGAAGTTGGACATGGCCGGTGTAAATTAAATCGACGTTGTCTGTGATGTCACTTGGGATATCCGCTAACGTTTGTGGCGATGGCTGACCGGATAAATTGGCGCTGGTGGAAATGATTGGTGCATTAACGAGGGCAAGAAGATCTTGAAGCCAGGGGGCGGAGGGGACGCGAATGGCGATTGTTGAGTCAGCGTCTTTGTTTTTAAAAACGAAGGTTGTGGGGCCTGGCCATTTTTGGGAGAGAAATTGATGGTGATGGGGCTGGATGGTGGCGAGGGTACCCGCCATAGCGCGATCTTTGACAAGCGTGATGAAGGGTTGAGTGGTGGGGCGATTTTTGATTTCAAAGAGACGCTGGGAATTTTGTGGAGTACCCACTGCAATTAATCCCCAAATCGTGTCGCAAGGGAATAGGACAATCTGGTTTTTTTTGAGTGCTTCCGCAGTCTCTTGAAGTGATTGGGTGGTTGGAGTTAGCCCGCCCATTTGTCTCTACTGACTTTGCCGTCATTAATTTTTTGATTGATATCTTGATAAAACGGATAGTACTGATTTTGTGACATAAGGGTTTTAAAGTCATCCTGAGTTTTGAGAGCTAATGGGGTTTGGATGGATAGCATTTCGTGTATGGCGATGCGGCCCTTAAAACCAGAGTCATGGCAATCCGCGCATCCAGCCTGGTTACATTTGGCACATCTCTGTGGGGTTAAAAATTGGGAAATGACGCCTTTGAGAGAATGGCCTAATAAAAAGGGATCTAAGTCAAAACTTTGTAGCCTGAGAAGCGTGCTTTCGCAGTTGGCGGTATGGAGTGTGGAGAGTACTAAGTGTCCGGTATAGGCCGCTTCGAGGGCGATTTTGGCGGTTTCTGCATCTCTGATTTCGCCGATCATGATGATGTCGGGGTCTTGGCGCAATATGGCCCTTAACCCTTGGATAAAGGTATACCCTGCCCCCGGATTAATTTGAGATTGGCGGATGCCGGTTAAAATATTTTCGATGGGGTCTTCGAGTGTGATAATGCTTTTGGTTTTGTCTTTTTTTAGGTGATTGAGCAATGTGTATAGCGTAGTGGTTTTACCTGAGCCTGTGGGACCGGTGACTAAAATCAGACCATGCCTATGGGATATCATTTGTGAGACTAGAGAAAGTGCAGACTCTGTGAAGCTTAAATCCTCCAGACGATCGCGTTTATGGTGAGTGTTAAATAGACGCAAGACATAATCCTCTCCATACGCGCTGGGTAGTGATGAGACTCTGACATCCACACTTACTCCTTGCCAGAGGTGGCGTATACGTCCGTCCTGTGGCTGGTTGATTTTGGAGATATCTAGTTCGCCATGAAACTTAATTAATGAAGCTAGCTGCCGCTCATCTTGTCCAGTGAGGGTTTGTTGGTGAACGAGTTTACCATCGATTCTGAGCATCATGACGGTATCCAATTCTTGTTTGTAGAGATGGATATCGGATGCGGATACGGACAATGCGTGGTTGATCATGTGGTGTAAGGCGGTAAGGGGTTCGTTGGTACTTGTGCTGCGCGACCATAATTTTTGAAGATCGGCTGGGGTCACTAAAAAGCGGTGGATGGGGCGTTGCCATTGGGTATGTAATTGGATGATTCCGTCGTGGAAAGGATTGTCGGTGGCGACAGCGATTTCTGTGTTGTCCCAATAAATGGGGAATAATCCTGCGCATTGTTCTTTGGAAATTTTGGACCAGACTGTGGGATCTATGACTAAGTCTGAAGCCGTTTTAATGCTGAGATTGGCTAATCCCTGGCACGCGTCTATGAGTTGAGCGTCATTTAGCATAAATCGATGCTTGAGAATGGCAAATAGCTGATGAGGCTCGGTATGGTGTAGGCTACCTACTGCGTCCACAGATAAGACGCCAACCTCTACCAACTGAGTGAGTAATTGGGTCGTTTCGCTTGTAATGGTAATCATGACGCGGTTTAAGTGATTATTCTGAAATTAATACTTTTTTTAGTATTTCGATTTCGTCTAATGCAATACCGGTCCCTAGCGCCACGCACTCTAGTGGAGAGTTGGCGATTCGGACTGCAATGTCGGTTTCAGATTGAATAAATTGGTCTAACCCACGGAGGTATGCACCGCCGCCAGCCAAAGTGATCCCACGGTCCATAATATCCGAAGATAATTCTGGAGGTGTTTTTTCGAGAGTGGCGCGGATTCCTTCAACGATGATTCGGACTGGATCACGGAGGGCTTCTCTGATTTCAGTGCTGGTTAGAGTAAATGTTTTTGGAAGTCCGGATACTAAGTCCCTACCTCGGACGTCTAGGGTTTGTTCTTCGGTTAATTCATAGGCAGAACCGAGTTTGATTTTGATTTCTTCAGCAGTTCTTTCTCCGATCAATAATCGGTAGCAATCTCTACAATGGTTGATGATGGCTTCGTCCATTTCGTCGCCGGCGACTCGGATAGATTTAGAAACGACAATTCCGCCTAGAGAAATAACCGCAACTTCAGTGGTTCCACCCCCGATATCGACGATCATGCTTCCAGCTGGGTCTGATACTGGGAGGTTAGCCCCGATTGCAGCGGCCATTGGTTCTTCGATTAAGTACGCTTCTCTTGCACCGGCGTGGTAAGTGGCATCCAGTACCGCTCTTTTTTCAACGCTGGTAATTCCGGAGGGGACGCCGATGATAATACGAGGACGGTTGAACCAGAGGCGACTTGGTAATGCTTTTTGGATAAAGTATTTAAGCATGGTTTCGGTAACATCAAAGTCCGCGATTACCCCATCTCTTAATGGACGGACGGCAACGACGTTGCCGGGCGTACGTCCGATCATCCGTTTGGCTTCGTCGCCAACGGCTAATACGATATTCTTTTTGTTGTCTAAAGCGACAACAGAAGGTTCTTGAATAATGATGCCTTGGCCTTGTGCGTAAACCAATGTGTTAGCGGTACCTAAGTCAATTCCTAAATCGCATCTAAGAGTAGGAAATACCCTCGTTAAAAAATCCATTACCATATTGCTTTACCTTCCTTATCGCCTGTGCCATCTAGAGTGGCTTTTGATTGATTTGATTATCGTAATGAGACCAATGTCTCTAAAACCCCAATTTTCGTAAGGGCTATCATATATCATGTTTTTTTTGTAAATGCGAGGTTTTGTTTATCTTTTTGGTACTTTCACATGCCCCCTGCATATCATTATCTTCTCTTAATCTGATCAAACTCTCTCATTAAAAAATCGTCCAATCCCAATATCATTTGATCATCCAATCGCCCTATTTCTAGCTCGGTAAATCCAAACAGGCCTGCCAGTGCTTTTTTAAGATTGTGTACGGTACAGTTTCCCTGGACTTGAGAGAGGTAAGTGGCGTCTAAATTTTGCCGTTTAAATCCTTCGATTGGTTGTGTTTGTGAATATCCATAAAAAAATGACATTAATCCAGATATCGGAGCCCCCAATGAATCTTTGGTATGCATATAAAGGTTTTCAATTAGAAAATGAAAGTCCACGGGGGAAACTCCAATCACATTACCGCTGACATCCGTTTGCTCATCCCCTTTTCCGTCACTTTGAATATAAGCCAGGCTTAGGGAAAAAGAGAGATATTGAGATAGCCTTTCCTGGTTAGCCATATTGAATTCTACCTGCTCAAAAGCGGCATACTTGTAACAGGTAGTATCGCTATCCATGCTCCACTCTGCCTTTTCGTGGAATTGGTGTCCCTAACTTGATCATTAGGGGCTGTTTTTCTTTAAAAAACTGGCTTGCTATTGTTTTGGCCAATTGATGACACTCGTCCTTTTTTTTTGATGGAGGCTTAAGTGTGTCTAAAAAAATCTGGGCTATTTTTTGATGGACTTTAAGACATCGTTTGATCACCTGCTGTACTTGTATACGTAATTCTTGAGGTAATCCATATGGCGTGGGATAAGATAAAGCCAGATAGGCAAGATGTAAGGATGCGGTATCATTAAATCCATTCAGCATTTCAAATTTTTTGGTAATGGCGTCGCTTTCTGTTTTTATTCCTTTTAATAGATCAGGCAACAGTTGTTGCAACTGGTCATAGTTTAAATTCAATTTTAATTTGGCAGCCTGATCTTGAATCATCCGAATGATGCCTGCACATGCAACATCTCCATCTAATGTCTCTACTCCATATTGCAACTTGAGTTCACTTTTTATCTTGTAAGTAAATTGCTTGTTTTGCTCATCTGTACATCCAGGGAAACAAAATAAAAATTCTGGCTTATTGGATGGGTAGATATGCCATACATATCTTAAGAGTGAAAAAGGGGATTTTGAAACGAGGTCAAATGTGGTGGTTACGGAGTCTGGTCGTTCGGCGGTGCCTAGCTCTGTTGTGATCAATTTCATCTGCGAAATAAAGTCTGACTCTACCGCTAATGGAAAATGCCCAAATAATGGATGCCGTAGCTGCTTTAGCACAAATTGATGCCTCAACTGTGCAATTTGACCTTCGATTTCAAAGGACTGTTTGGGCAGAGAGTTAAATATAGTTTGTATTTCTTCTGCATTAGGATAATGGTCACATTTAGGAATAAGCGGTAAAAAATCAGAAATAAATACTACTTTTTGATGGATAGGCATGTCGGTCATTAATGGAATTATATCGATTAGGGTCTTATAAAATTCTTCTGGAGATTTTCCGATTATCTTAATCAGTTGATAGATATACCAAAGCGTCTCATTATTTTCCTGCTTATTTTCAGTCTGAGGAAGCTGATCTAATTTTTCTGTAATATCTTCAACCATCAGGTCAATATGCTGATGGATTTCGGGATATCCTCCATAGTAGTCACGTAATGCGATGATCATTCCTAGCTTGCTCACCTGGATTCTAACTATGTCGATTGGTGTTACTTTTGGTAACTGCTCAATAGCCGCCGAAAGCGCTTCAACCTGCTTCTGGCTTAGCTTTCCATTGGATAGATCTGATAGTTGTTGATCCATTTTTTTATATGCTTTTGTCGCAAGGCTTAATAAGCCTGGATAGGTCACCGTTGATACGTATGTAAGCGGCTGCTTTTTAATTGGCCGGGGTTTTGCGATTAGTTTAAACGCTACTTTCATCACTTCCGTACAACATATTTAAAAAGGCATCTAGCGCCTTTAGTCTTTGCTCTACCTCTTGACCTTCTTTGATGGCTTTTTGCATAGTTAGAGTGAGTACTTGCAAGGCTTTATGATGAGGGTCTTCAGTTGGGACGGCGTTAATAATATCGGCACCCATAATTCGTAATACGATAAAATTCTCTAAAACGACTCTGAAATTATCTGGGAAACTCTCTGCTATTTTAACTTTTAAGTCTTTTAAAAACTGTGCAAGCTCTGGAGGGCTACTTTCTGAGCTTAAGATTTTTTTTAAGCTTTCGCATTCTGTGACCACTGCTACTTCAGCAGCCTCAGTCAAAAGAGATTTTTTATTGGCCTCTCTTACCGTCTTTAATTGCGCGACTAACTTTCCAACGATCATTGGAAAGAAATCGCCTGACAGCCTCAATATGTACTGACGTAGTAACCGCATTGCGGTGGTATTACCTCTAAACGGTGTACTTTCTTTTTTCTGGGCAATTATTTCTTTATCTAAAATCCCAAATAGCAAGGCTTCTGCGTCCTTAGAGACAAGCAAATAGAGATTGTTATAACTTTTAGCAACCATGACATGCTTTGCAAGGTTAGCGCTGGCTAATTTCATTAACACCTTTGCTAGCTTTTTCTCGCTTGCAGACACCACTTTTTGACACATTATATTATGATCAGCAATGAGTGCGTTATACAGATTTTTTAAATGAGTCTCCATCTTATCAATTTCTGATTTCCCTTTATTTTCAGGGGCGGTTGTCCAAGCCTCTAAGGATGCAATAAGACGTTCAATCACCAATTCATCGTAATGTGTAGCGATCTCTTTTACGGTTACTTTTTCAAAGAAATAATTGATATCTATCGCACTTTTTTCTGAAAACATTTTTGGTAGCGCGCCTGTTGTTGGATTTAAAAGAAGCAGTGATTGTAGAACGACTTCTTTTGAGGGAGGCTGAATTGATTCGCGCTCTTTTTTCTCCATTCGATCTCTAGAAAAATAACTATTTACGTCTTTATTTAATTCTTCAGAAACAGTGAATAGGAGTGCCGTCTGGTCTGTATATTTTTTATATAATTCTACAATTAATTGGCATATTTTTACTTTTTTCTCACCGTGGTCAACTTCCCCATTTAACACATCAGAAATAGATTCAAATTTTTCAGGAGAGACTGTCAGTGCTTGAGTTGGATTTTTAGCTTTTTTTTCAGCGTAATTTAGATAAGAAATCGCATGATCGTAAAGGGCTTTAAATAATTCAGGAGTTAATTTTCTTCCTAATTTATTTTCACTGACGGTCTGTACAATGGCTTTTTTCTTATCGTTATACCCACCTAATTCTCTTAATGCCTTTTTAATCGGATCAAAGTTACTCCCCTTAATGCCTGTATCACTTTGCATCATAAAGTTAGCAACTAGGGCTAATTCGGACGTACAACTCTCGAATGTTGCGGTGATCATTTCAAGGCTATCGCCTTCTGGACTCGCTGATTTAGTTGAGCCCCATTTTTTAAAAACTTCTGCTGTAGAAGATTGAGATAATGCATCCGCCTCCTTTCCATCAGAGTTTTTAGCGCGTAGGGACTCTAGTAATTCTGTAAATGCATCGCATGCAACATTTGTGGCCAAAGCGATGTGGGCTAAGTGTCTAAATTTACTTTTTGGTGACGAAATTACTTTTCTCATAAGGGGTTTCCTCCGGGATTGTGTGGTGGATATATTTAGCTTGTTATCGGGTTTTGATTGGGGAAATTTCATGGGGGATTGGCTGGGGGTGTTTGGTGGTATTATTTAGTTAAACTAATCCCTACAAAGGTTGACGATATGAATAAGACTCCATTTTCTCTTAAATTTCCTAGTATACTGCGATTACTCGCTAAGATTGATGGGCGCCATGCTCAAATTTTGAATAAACACCCGCTTAAGCCGGCTGAGCTTAAACAACTCAAATCGTATTATAAAATTGGGCTTACCTATACCAGTAATGCATTAGAAGGAAATTTGTTAACAGAATCCGAAACCAAAGTAGTTTTGGAGGATGGGATTACGATTGGAGGGAAGCCCTTAAAGGATCATTTAGAAGCCTTAGGGCATCAGGATGCATTTAATGCGATTGATCATTGGATTCATCAGCCTTTATCCGAATCCATCATTTGCGAATGTCATCGACTATTTTATCACCGGATTGATGAAGAAAATGCAGGGAAATATCGACTTCAAAAGGTATTTGTTTCAGGCGCAACACTCCGATTTCCTGAGGCTTTGCAAGTTCCAAATTTTATGGCGCATTTAATTGAGCAGTGGCATGGTTTAGATCCTGATCTTCACCCTGTCCTAAAATCAGCTTGGCTACATTATCAATTTGTTGCGATTCACCCTTTTATTGATGGCAATGGACGTACGGCAAGATTACTTATGAACCTTGTGCTTATTCAAAATGGGTATCCCGTGGCAATTATTCCACCGGTGAATCGAAGTCGATATATTGACTCTCTGCAAGACTATAATCGAGGTAATGAACTGCCTTTTTTTGAGCTGATCCTTGAGATGGTCATTGATGGACAGAAGGATTATTTGAGGTTGGTTGGGGAATCATAAACCGGTTAGGCCCCTTTTACTTGCCATCCCTCCGAAACTCCCATGGGGGGATGGTCTCTGTGTCAGCCCATAGGCCGAGTTTGTTTTTTTTGGCAGCGGCTTGGAGAGCTTTGTAGGTGGTGTCGGTGGAGTATTTGGAGTACCACCAGGCCCAGCCTTGGCGGACCATTTCTTGGTTGATATTTTTTCCTGCGATGGTGATAACGGCAAGAGATCGGCCATAGCGGTCTTGGGAATCAATATTAGCCGTAGCTATTTGGTTGATGCAGAGTTTTTTTAGGGCATATGTGGCATCCAAGCCCCTTGCTTGGGCTTTTTCGGGGGCATCAATATGCATTAACCTAATTTTGATTGGCTTTTGATCTACAATTGCGGTGATGGTGTCGCCATCATGGACCTGGATGATGTTGACTGCAATTTCTTCGGCACTACAAAGTGTGCTGAGACTTAGAAAGAGTATCGTCAGAACAGTTTGATTAAAATAGTTTTTACAGATCATTAGTAAAAAAATAGATGTGAATATTTCTAAGCTCTTTTTGGAAGTCGATCAGTACCCCCGCATTATAATGGGGTTGGATGGGAGCCTCGCCGAATAGGTGTTGTTCGGGTCCATGGCAACTGTCTTCGACCTTGGCCCAGCAGGCTTCTATTTGGGTTAGCCATTGAGGTGATGGGGTGTCGGTTGGGCGGATATGATGTTGGGTCATAAGAGATTGTTCGCCATGGATGATGGCATCCCAATAAAATAAGTCATGTAGCCATTGGGCGTCTTGTTGTGTGGCGACGGCGATGTCATAGGTGGCTTTTTTGCGGTCTCGGGTGGAAATGGTTTGGATGACGCAAGCCGCGAGATAGGCCAATTTTACTGGAAGGTCCTTGGCCTCTCCTTGGGTGAGGAAGGTTTGGCAATGGGCTCTTAACGTGAGAGTTTCATGATGATTCTGGGCTTTCCCATCTAAAAACGTAGTAAATTTCTTTGTGTTTTGGCCCATCCATTGGTGTTTGAATTCCGGAGGTTTTTTTGAGGTTTTGGGGTTTTCCTGTTTTTCTAATTGGAATTCTGCCATCTCGTTTACATAGCGGGTGATCGCTCTTAAGTTTTTGGCTTTTAGACAGGATTTAACTTCGGTGCCTGTATAGTCCTGAGATGTTTCCTGAGGGATTTGGATGTCGGTGTCCATGCGAGATTGGGTGGTGGTAGTGATGACGGCCTTGAGGCGATCGGTCCATCGTTTTTGGTTTTGAGTAGGCATGGAGGCTGTGGGCTGAGTATCACTTTCGTCTTGTTCACATGATAGCGATATGGTCATTTTTTGGAATCTTTTTAGATCGATATCTGGGGACTCTGCCAGACGTTTTTTTTGGTCGCGGGGGAGTTCTCCGTGGCGGCGGTGGAGATGGATATGGGCAAATTCGAGTAGTTGACTGAGTCCGCTTTGGTGGCTAGGGATGTGGGAGTGAAGGGGGGCAATAGAGGCTTGAGACATGGCGAGGCAGGCTTGCCAGATGCGGCCCAGAATTTCCGGCGATGGTTTTTCGTAGGACTGCAGAGATTGGGGATATTGCATTTTCATGAGTTTTTCTTTTTGGAGGATGACTGCGTGATGATGGCTTTGAGGCTGCGATAAGCGGAGTTGCCATTGCAGATAGTGAGTGATCGGAGTATTTGAATCGGGTGGGATTTCTCCAGTAACAACTAGTTTTTTGGCGATTTTTAAATATTTTTTCGCTTGCTCGGTATTGTTTAGTCGATATGCAAGGGCAATATGCATGAGCGCCAAGTCTAAATCTGGAAATGCGGAACGATTTGTTTTTACGGCATCTAAGAAAGGGGTTAGATTTTGTGTTTGGAGCGACTGAAAAAAGGCTATGAGTACGGGAGATTGAGTTAAGTGTTGAAGATATGGTGCAATCCGGATGAGGGTGTCGATATCCCAAGGGCCAAGATGGGTCGTGATTTCGTGATGAACCAGGGCGTTGATATCCTGACGATGGCGGTTTTCGATCGTAATTTCGTTTTTGAAAATGCTTTCTGTGAGTTTTTGGAGGCTACCCCACTCTTTAGACTCCAAGATTTCCTTAAGGACTTCAGGGAGTAATTCGGTAATGAGCGGATGGTAATCGGCAGCGGTTAGTTTTTGAATTAATTTTTGAGTAAGGACCCGCTGCTTGGCACCTAATTGAGATGCAATTTCCTGGCTAAATTCCTGCAGAATAAATTGGGCCATGGGTGCAACTCTTAAGTCTGTAGGGTCGGGTAACCCAAAGAGGATGCCTACCTCATAATTTTTGAGGCTAAGACTGGTATCATCCTGCGTGCATTCGAAAAATTGGCTGATAAATTCAAGGGTATCTTCTGTGGGCTCATGTCTATACATGTAATGACCGACAAGGGTAGCGCTTTTTATTGAATTTTCGATAATTTCGCCTGTGAGCCTTTTTGAATCTGCGCCAATGGTTTGGATGGCTTCTGTAGCTTGCTGGACGGCGAAACGCAGTGCGATCATTACTGAAAATGGGTTAGAAGACTTAGTTTGTACCCACTCCGTTAATTGGGCGAAATGATCAGAGAGTCCTTGCAAATTTCCTTTGAGCTTTTCGCTCATTATTCGAATGCAGAATTCGAGGGCAATGACTTCTTCGGGATAATTTTCTTTGGTTTCTTTTGGTGCCTGGGAGGCGTCGGAAATGGCTTTCACAATATGGACATGGCATTTCTGACTGCTGCAATCCAATGCGTTAATGGCTTTGAAGTAAAGTTCCTGAGCCTTGGCAATATCCCCTTCCTCCAATTGAAGGTGCGCCAGGCCCATTAATGCATAGGTCAATGGGGAATGCGGTGCGATTTGTTTGGCATGAGACAGAAACATAAGCGCCTCCTGAGGCATTTTAGCTAAAAGCTTAAGTTTTGCTGTGTCCACATTACTATTATAGGCATCTTCCGCTTGAGGCAATCCGGGGTCTACCATTAGTTGTTTTACCGCAATTGATAATGGATACCATTTGGTTAAAATGGTCATATATTGATCTAATCGTCTTTTTGAAAAGTCTAATTTCGGATCGTCATGAGTTCGGGTTTTAATGCTATTCATCATATTCAAGGCCAGAAAGACGGTGATATTATGTAGTTCAATTGGAAATTGACTATGCGCAAAGTCTAATAGTGAAGTGTCGGCTGCCAAATCGATCAGCATTGGCATCATTACTAAAAGTAATATCCATGGAACGAAAGAGTGGGGATTTAAATGTCTTGCACTATGAAAATTTTTGAAAAAATCATCGAAAGGATTTTCACGCATTTTGGTGCATTCATCTGCAAATTGCCTTTGGATATCTTTCTTTTTTTCTACCAATTGATCTAGATGAAATTGCCATCTCTGAGTATCTTCCGGTTTTGTTGAGGCCTGAATATTGCCCTGAATAATCTTTTCTGTGATTTGCTTTTGAAATAGACCTTCCTTAAATGGAGAGTCATTGATGACTTGCAAAGCCGCCGCCCATTGCCCAAATTGCATATGAAATGCCGCCCGCTTAAGTACCCATTGTTCGGCATTGAGAGAATCTGTGAAATAGCCTTCGAGCATACCGGTTTTGGGGTCAAAGGAATTTATCGTCATTAATGGAACTATGAAGTTGAGGGATGAAAGTATATCTGGGTCGCTGAATGCTAAGTTGGCCTGCCGTGCAATAGGTATCGTTGAAAGTATTTTTTTCACATTAGAGAAGTAATTAGACGGCTAAATGTGCAAATTTCTGCGCCAGATAATGATGCACATAGTCTGCAATCCCCGCTTCAAGCGATGTCATTGACTTTAAATATCCGTGATCAATCAGTTTTTGCATACTGGCTTCGGTATAATATTGGTACTGATTTCGGATGGACTCTGGCATGTCGATGTAAGTAATGTCGACAGGATAATTCATCGCATTAAATACGGCTGCAGCCAAGTCATTCCATGTGCGAGATTGTCCGGTGCCGATATTGTAGATGCCGTTGATTTGAGGGTTTTCCAATAACCACCAGATGGCCTCGACACAGTCTTTAACGTAGACGAAATCTCGCAATTGTCCGCCGTCTGGATATTGAGGTTTATAAGATTTAAATAATTTGAGTTTGCCGGTGTCTTTGATTTGGGAATATGCCTTGGCAATGACACTTTTCATCTCGTCTTTGTGATATTCATTAGGACCATAGACATTAAAAAATTTAAGGCCAGCGCACTTATCAAGGTATCCCTTTTTGAGGGCGTATTCGTCCACTAATTGCTTGGAATATCCGTAGCGATTGATGGGTCTTAGTTTTGGGATAATGAGATGGTTATCATCAAAGCCGTGTTCACCGTTTCCGTAGGTTGCAGCACTGCTGGCATAAATAAATCGGACATTATTTTGAAGACACCATTCCATGAGAGCAAGAGTGTAATCCACATTGTTTTTCATGAGATAGTCCATATTTTGTTCGGTAGTAGAAGAGCATGCGCCCATGTGGATAATGGCGTCAATCTTAGGAAGGCTTCCAGAGACTAATCGATCTAAAAAGTCGCTTTTTTGCAAGTAGGTGTCATATTTAACATTAAGAAGGTTTTTCCATTTCTCGGAGGTGTTGAGATGGTCTACAATAATCAGGTCTTCCCGCCCTTGGATATTGCATTTCCAAGCGACTGCACTTCCTATAAATCCGGCTCCGCCTGTGATAATAATCATGATAAAAACATATTATCATAATCTCTGGGTGGATTGACTATTCTTTTGTAATTTTGATAGACTGGCTTCAGGTTATTTTTGACGGGCATCAGTCTGCCAGCCAAAGTGGGTTTTTCCCACTTTTTTTTTACCAAAAATTTTTTAAAAAGGTTTAAACCATGATCGTTATTGAAAATTTAAATCAGGTTCTTGCACAAATCGAAACTGAGAGAGGCATTGGCCGTGCAGCCATCTTGTCTGCTGTTGAGCAGGCATTAGTTTCCGCGTCTCGCCGTAAGCTTGGAGATTATCTTCAACTTCGCTGCGAATTAGATCCTTTAACGGGTCAGGCTCATATTTTTCAAACTAAAACTGTTGTTGAAGAGGTTGAAGATGCGGATGCCGAAATTTCCCTTCAAGATGCTCAAAAAATGAATCCTGATGCATTGGTTGATTCCAATGTTGAAATGGATGTTACTCCGAATGATTTTGGACGCATTGCAGCTCAAACTGCAAAACAAGTCATTATTCAACGAATCAGAGAAGCTGAAAAGAATGTTATTTTTGATGAGTTCAAGGATAAAGTAGGTTCCATTATTAATGGAACTGTACAGCGTATTGAAAATCGTAATTACCTGATTAATCTTGGTCGTGTTGAAGCCATTTTAAATGAGCGAGATATTATTCCTGGAGAGTCCTTCAGAGCCAACGAAAGTATCAGGCTTTATATTTCTAATGTTGAGCAAACTAACCGTGGGACTGGTATCCATGTGTCCAGAACTCACCCTGGTTTTTTAAGAAAATTATTTGAATTAGAAATCCCTGAAGTTCAAGACGGGATTATTGAAGTTAAAAGCGTTTCCAGAGAACCTGGCAAACGTGCGAAAGTTGCAGTTAAAACCAACAATCCTAGTATCGGTGCGGTTGGAACTTGCGTTGGCCATATGGGCGGACGGATTCAAGCAATTGTAAGAGAACTTGGTCAAGAGAAAATCGACGTTCTTGAATGGGACGAAAATCCGAAAGTATTTATTTCAAATGCATTAAAACCGGCTAAAATTTCTCAGGTGTCTTTAACGAATCCTGATGAAAAAACAGCCTTAGTGGTTGTGCCCAATGATCAATTGTCATTGGCCATCGGTAAAAGCGGTATCAATGTTCGCCTGTCAGTTAAATTGACTGGCTGGAAACTGGATATCGTGAGCGAAACAGACTATGACAACCGGTCTTCTGAGCTTCTCGGTAATAATCAACTATCGATTGTTGAAAAAATCAGACTAGAAAAAGAAAGACTTGCTTCTGAAAATGATGAGGCCCCTTCTACTTTAGGATCCCTAGGATCTTTAGATGAAGACGGTATCAAAGTATCAGACTTAGCTAAAGAGATTGGAATTAAAACTTCTGACTTAATGGCAAAAGCAGTGGATTTTGGAATTGAAATTAAAAGTAATCGAAGTAAAGTGAGTGCACAAGAGGCAGCTCTATTAAAGGAAAAACTTAGCGCGTGAAAGTACAAGATTTAGCTAAAGAAATTGGCAAAAATGTTAAAGAATTCATCCGGTTTCTTTCGGAAATGGGTGTTAAAACGAAATCAGGATCTACCCGTTTAGACGATACAATCGTTGCAGAAATCAGAGCCCTATTTAAGGGTGAGACCCCTCAAGATAAAGGCAAAGTTGCATCATTTTCTTGGGATGCACCAACGATTAAAATTCAACAACTTATTTCAGAATCCAAAGTACTTATCGGAGACTTGATGAGAGTCGCGTTAACCAAAGGCTTATTGGTTAATGTAAATTCTGAAATCCCATTGGATATCGCTAGGGAATTGGTTGCTGGATTTAATGTCACGATTGAAAGCTCAGCCATTGAGACCAGATCTACACTCAAAGACAGCATGAATGAAATCAAAGCAGGCGAAGTTGCAAATGACTCCGCAGCGTTGATTACCCGCCCCCCAGTCATTACGATTATGGGCCACGTTGACCATGGCAAAACATTACTTTTAGACACCATCCGACAAACCAATGTCGTTGAAGGTGAGGCTGGTGGAATTACCCAGCATATTGGTGCATACCAAGTTGAAATCCACGGACGCAAACTGACATTTTTAGATACTCCAGGCCATGCGGCGTTTACGGCTTTGAGAGCTCGTGGTGCGCAGGTAACAGATATCGTTATCCTGGTTGTGGCTGCAGACGAAGGAATTAGACCTCAAACTGTTGAAGCAATTGACCATGCCCGAGCGGCGAATGTCCCTATTTTGGTGGCCATTAATAAAATGGACAAACCAGAAGCCAATCCAGAAAAAGTAAAACAGGAATTATCTGTTCATGATTTATTGGCTGAAGATTGGGGCGGCACTACCGTTATGCTACCAATTTCAGCAAAAAAGAGAGAAGGCATTAAAGAACTTCTTGAAATGATCGTCTTGATGGCGGATATGCAAGATCTTAAAGCGAGCTTAACTTTACCTGCGAAAGCGGTAGTCATTGAGTCTCACCTTTCCCGTCAACGTGGCCCAGTGGCGACGGTATTGATTAAATCCGGCACATTGCGAGTGGGCGACCACTTTGTAATTGATGGTGATTATGGCAAGGTCAGAGCCATGCATAATGACTTAGGTAAAGATATTGCAGAGGCCACGCCAGGTGCGCCTGTTGAGATTTTAGGAATTTCATCAGTACCCTCTCCAGGAAGTATTTTAGAAGTCATGAAAGAAGAGAGGGAAGCAAAGAAAATTGCTGAGCAACGTAAAATTGCACTTAACTCTAATAAGCACCGTGCGATGAGCTTAGAGTCACTTTCTCAACATATTACTGAAGGCAATTTGAAGCCTCTTAACTTAGTGGTTAAAGCCGACGTTAATGGATCTCTAGAAGCGATTGTTGCGAGTGTTAATGAACTTAAAACTGGTAATGTCCATTTACAGATTATCCATTATGCAACTGGTGATGTGAATGAAAATGACGTCATGCTCGCGATTGCATCTCAAGCGATTGTGATCTGCTTTAATGTGGGTGTAAATGCTGAAGCGCGTAGGTTAGCGGATAATGAAGCGGTTAGTATCCGTCATTACCGAATTATTTATGAAATTTTAGATGATATTAATAAATCAATTAAAGGGTTATACACTCCTGAATACGAAGAAGTTAAAACCGGTGTCATTGAAGTTAGACAATTATTTAAATTCTCCAAAGTCGGTGTGATTGCGGGTAGTTATGTGACTGAAGGTAAAGTACAACGTAACTCCATCGCAGTAATTACTCGTGCAGGAACAGATATCTACAAAGGTAAAATTGCCTCACTCAAACGATTTAAAGAAGATGTTAAGGAAGTTGTTCAAGGATTTGAATGTGGAGTCGTTATGGACGCATTCCCTAACCTTCAAGAAAAGGACATAATTACCGTGTTTACTACTCAGGAAAAACATAACTCTTAAGTATCGTGTCACGTTTAGATCGAGTTAAATCCGTATTGATGCAGGAAATTTCTCGCATCATCCAAACAAAAGTAACTGACCCGAATGTTGGCTTTATCAGCATTACAGGTATTAAGTTGTCGTCTGATTTGCAGCATGCCTGGGTGTATTACAGTTTTTTTGGTAAAAACCAAACTCAAGAGAAAGTATTAGCAGGATTAAAAAAGTCCGCTAAATTTATTCAATTTGAACTCGGAAAAGTCGTTAAGATGAGATATGTACCTCAGCTTCAGTTTGAATATGACCCATCCCTTGAACGAGGTGCTGGACTTATTGAGAAAATTAAGCGCCTTGATCCATGATTTCGCCCCAACTTCTTGACGATATTGTCCACCATTTAAAAAACTCTTCTGGTGTGGTGGTACTCACCCATCAAGACCCTGATTTTGATGCTATTGGCTCCAGTTTGGCCTGGTGCCTTCAACTTCAAAAGTTTAATGTTCCCTTTCATTTTTTTGTGGCGGATAAAACCTATTCTCAATTTCAATTTTTACCTGGGTCTGAATTTATTCGGCCAGATTTTCCCCGATCGGATAATTTTGATACGGTTTTGATTTTGGATTCGTCTAATTTGGATCGGATCCGAAAATGGGATGAGCTTGGGATTACGGATGATGGGACTGTCACGATTATTAATATCGATCATCATCAAGATAACCGGAAATTTGGTAATTTTAATATTGTTGAAAATATTTCCTCGGTTGGAGAATTAACCTGCTTATTATTTTCAATGGCGGGTTGGGAAATGACTTCGGATCAAGCGACCTGTCTTTATTCTGCAATTTTGTATGATACTGGGTCGTTTTTGAATTCTAATGTGACACCGAGTACTTATAGGGCGTCGGCCACACTGCTTGAAAATGGGGCAAATACCGCTTTAGTCACTCAAAATATGTATGAGAATATTACTGAAACCGATTATCAAGCTCTTAAATTGATGTTGGATGAATTGGTCGTTGAGCATCGGATTGCGTATTCGCTATTACCTGCGGAGTTTCCAACAACATCGCTCAAGTTGATTCAATATATTCGGCAATTGTCTGGGATTGATGTCGCGTTATTATTTAGAGCTCAGGATAATGGCCTGGTTCGCATTAGCTTGCGGTCCAAAACTCAATTTAGTGTATCCAAGTTTTCAGCACTTTTTAACGGTGGGGGCCATCATCGCGCCTCTGGGATTGTGCTACCGGGCACACTTGAGACAGTGAGTCAGCAAGTCTTGGAGCGTCTTCGAAAAGTCATGTCAGATCCCCAATTTTATGTGTCGTGATGCAGGGATTTCTTTTAGTCGATAAACCGGTTGGGTGTACGTCTTTTCACATTGTGAGCCGGCTTCGCAAGCTGACGAATGAGAAGCGGATTGGATTTTCTGGAACATTAGATCCATTTGCCTCTGGCCTGTTGATTATGGGCATTGGCCGATTATTTACTCGCCATTTAGATTTATTTACAGACATGAATAAAACCTATGACGCCACGATGAAATTGGGAGAGTCTACAGATACTCTCGACTGCAAAGGGATTGTGACGGATACACGTGCATTAAGCCGACCCTGGGCAGAGACCTGTCAGTCGATTGAAGGGGTTTATTCTCAATTTATTGGACCGATTACGCAACAGATTCCGGCATTTTCGGCTAAAAAAATTAGTGGTGAGCGCATGTATGACATGGCTCGCAAAGGGACTAAATTTACATTGCCATTTAAATCAGTTGAAATTCAAGAGATTTTGACCATTTCTCATGATGAGTCTCCTTTTTTTAAGTATTCAGCCACTTGCTCTAAGGGTACTTATATTCGTCAGCTTTCGGTGGATTTGGCGGCGGCGATTGGGGAGTTGGCGTATACAGATCAGCTTCGTAGGACAGCTGTGGGGCCCTACCTTGTTGAAAATGGGCTTTCTTTAGAAAAGTTTTCTTTAGAATCAGTTGAAAAAGCGTTGTTTGAACAAGCGCCAATTGTGGAGACTCTGCGGTTATGATGTCGTTGGGCTTAGGCGTTTTTGATGGAGTCCATTTGGGTCATCAAAAATTATTGTCTCATTGTAGTCACGCCCTGACCTTTTACCCTCACCCGTCTCAAGTTCTTAAAAAAAATTCTAATTTAAAACTGCTGACGACTTTAGATGAATTAAAAGTATTGATTCCTCAGTTATTGGTGCTTAATTTTACTGAGGAGATTTCGATGATGTCTCCTGATGTTTTTTTGGAGGAAATTATTGTTCAACAATTCTCGCCTCAACAGCTGGTGGTGGGGTATGACTATTGCTTTGGGCGATATCGCGCTGGAGATGCCAATTATTTAGTTGAGTGGGGCGCTCAAAACGGACTCAAAGTATTGGTCATTCCACCCGTGACTTTGGGCGGAGAGCCGGTGAAAAGCTCTCGAATTCGCAGTGCGATTGTGGCTGGAGAGTTTAATCATGCGGTGGAGTTATTGGGACATCCTTATCCGATTTCAGGCACGGTGATTCATGGCCAGCATCGTGGGACTCCCCTGGGGTTTCCGACGGCGAATCTGGATGTGGAAAAGATGAAGCTAGTTCCGCCCCATGGGGTGTATGGCGGATATGTGACTTTAGATCATCGTCGTTATCCTGCTGGGATTTACATTGGATCGAGACCTACGTTTGAGGATGCAGCAGCGGTTCAAGTGGAAGTTCATTTGATTGGGTTTTCTGGGGATTTGTATGGACAAGCGCTTTCCGTGCAAATAACATCGATGATTCGGCCTGAAATGAAATTTGATAGTGTAACCGAATTAAAACTTCAAATTGAAGAAGACCTCCGAAAGATAGTATAGTGGACCTATGTCCTCTTCATTTTTTCGACGCCAATTAGCGAATATCATTAGCTTACTTCGCATTATTGGGGTGTGCCTGATTTTTTGGCTGACTCCATTTGATACGCTTGAAGTTCAATTATGGACCATCGTTGTTTTCACTTTGGTGAGTGCGACAGACTTTTTAGATGGATTTATTGCCCGAAAATTAAATATTGTGACGGATTTGGGAAAAGTACTAGATCCTTTAGCGGATAAAATTTTAATTTTAGTATTTTTACCATTGGTATTGATGAAAGCGATTTCTCCAATTCCGGTATTTATTATCCTAGCGAGAGAGTTTGCGATTATGGCGCTTCGAGTCCTCTCTGCGAAATATGGAAATATTGTGGCGGCATCGACAGCTGGCAAGTTTAAAACCGCTCTTACATTGCCCCTATGCGGTATTTTATTTGGCCGAATACTCATTGATGGAAATCCCGAGACATTGCCGACAATATTGTTGCCCCTTTATGAAGTGATGACTTGGGTTCAACT
>CAMCZW010000008.1 GCA_945888435.1 bacterium UBP8_UBA817 | reverse complement strand
CCAAGTACAGTTGCACTTTTCGCTTCCCATGCCTGACCAACCACATAAGGAGCTTGTGCTGCGGTTAAGTTCTCAGGAGCCACTGCAATCGCAGCCCCATCATCGGCACCAGAGGCCACAATAAAATCTCCAATCGCAACTTTACCTTTATATCTTCGAAAAGAGTCCTTCTAATTTCACTTTTCTTAAAGGCTTCTACAAAAATAGGGTCATCCAATAAGGGTCTAATTTTTATTAAAAATTGTCTAAGTCTTCCTGACCATGGTTGAAAATCCTCTCTTAACAAGAATCGAATGATTTTTATTTGATCAGAGTTAAAAATTTCTTTAGATTCTAACTCTTTAACTTGTCTTTCCAAATCAGGATTGGTAAGTTTTTCAAAAATTTTTTGCTTACTACTTGGTTGTTTGTCAATTACCATCGGATGAACCTTGTTGTTAAATGCTGTTATTGATTTGGAGGTTCGCTGCGCTGATAGTATCTTATGCGTTATAAAGTTCATTTTTATTTCCTATATCTTTGGTTTTAATTTTATATTATATAAACCAAAATGGTTTGCAAATGCTTCATTAGTAGATAATCTTGACCACGGTCATCAACTAGGGTACATTGTCAGGTCCTTAAGTTTGGTAGGAGTTTTTATAATGGCAAAAATGTGCGATATATCCGGCAAAAAGAAATCGGTTAAAAATAAGGTCAGCCACTCCAAAAGACGTACTAAAAGCGTCCAAGAAGCGAATCTTCAAACGCGTGCGTTTATTGATCCGGTTACTGGCAAAAAACTCAGATTAAGAGTTTCAACAAAAATGATTAAGACTATCACCCAAAAAGGGCTACATGCTGTTTTGAGAAAATTTAACAAAACGGATCTAATTCCGTCTTAATTCATTAGGAGATCGACCATGGCTAAAAAAGGAAATCGACAACATATTATTTTGAAAAGTACTGAAAGCGGTCATAGCTATCACACTCGTAAAAATAAAAAGAATACTACTGAGAAAGTTGAGATCATGAAATATGATCCAATGCTTCGTAAACACGTCGTTTATAAAGAGAAAAAATAGGTTTTTATACTATGGCAACTGCCTTGTTGTTGGTGGATCATGGCTCCCGCTTAAGTGAAGCCAACGATATGTTGCTGGACGTTGCTCAGCTTGTTTCAAATCAAGCTCCCCATTTAATTGTTGAAATTGCTCATATGGAGCTTGCGTCCCCTAGCATCGAAGATGGTGTTGCCGCTTGCGTTTCGCGCGGGGCCTCTCATCTTGTGGTATTTCCGTATATGTTGGCCCCTGGTCGTCATGCCACTCGGGATATCCCTCAATTAACTCAAGATATTATGGCAAATTATCCAACGGTCACATACCGTGTTACAGAGCCTTTGGGGGTTCATCCGTTGCTTGCGACTATTATTCTTGATGGGGTTGGGAAACTCGATACATAAAGGGCCTTCTAGCGGGCATAGCTTAGAGGGGGAAGGGGAGACGACACCCAACTAGAAAGCCTTTATGAGTACTTATCGGATCTTCCTGAAAAAAATTTCATATTTCTTTTTGTAGTCTTCTTTTTTGATCTATGTTAACCTGACAAACGTTAGTTTTTTTATGGAGGCTCTCATATAATGAATCGATTTATTTTATCTCTTTTAATGATGGTGGTGCTTGTAATAATGGAAAGTCAGGTTGAAGCGAAAGTGAAGTTGGATCAGACAACTGATCGTCAAGCCTATGCCCTAGGATATACAATTGCGAAAGGCTTGCATGAGCGTGATACGGCCCTTTCTTCTGAAGCGTTAATGCTTGGTATGAAAGATGGTTTTAAAGGTAAAGGCTCCCTGACTGATAATGAAATTCAAACCGCTATGGTTAATTACCAAGATGGTGTGCGTTTAAAGCAAATAGAAGCTAACAAAATAGCATTGCTTGAAAATGAATCTAAAGGCAAAACTTTTTTAGTTGATAACTCTAAAAAACCAGGCGTTATTACTTTAGCGAGTGGATTGCAATATAAAGTAGTTCAGTCTGGTAACGGGACCGTGTCTCCAAAGCCAGCTCAAACTGTTACAGTTCACTATCGTGGGACTCTTATCAATGGGACTGAATTTGATAGTTCATACTCTCGTGGTGAGCCGATTAAATTCCCCGTTAACCGCGTGATTGCTGGTTGGACAGAAGCGTTACAGCTCATGACGGTTGGAGATAAATGGAAATTGTTTATTCCTTCAGACTTAGCGTATGGTGCACAAGGTGCAGGCGCTTCAATCGGGCCAAATGAAACGTTAATCTTTGAAGTAGAACTATTGGGTATTCAATAACAACTTACTTCAAACGGTTCTATAATTTCGAACTCTTGTAGAGACAGGTTTTAAACCTGTCTCTACTTTTTTTTGGGTTATTCGTCTAGGTCTTTGGGATTGATGTTGAGATTTTTGATTTTGTAGCCGATGATTCGGTTGCTGGTTTTGAGGTAGTGGGCCGTTTTGGATTGATTGCCGTTGTGTTTTTTTAGCGCGTCGATGATGAGATTTTTTTCGAAGAGGTGGGTCATTTCTTCGAGAGAGAGTTCCTGTTTGAATTCTGATTCTTTTTGCTTGATTTGGAGAGTGGGAGGCAGGTGTTCTGCGAGGATGGCGTCTCCGTCACAGATGACTACCGAGCGTTCGATGGCATTTTCAAGTTCTCGGACATTGCCAGGCCAGTGATATCTGGATAGCCAGTCGATGGCCATGGAGGAGATGCGATTGATTGGTTTTTGAGTTTCTTTCGCATACTTTTCTAAAAAATGGTTGGCTAATAGTAAAATATCGCTTTTTCGTTCGCATAAGGGCGGGAGAAAAATTGGGAATACATTGAGTCGGTAGTAGAGGTCTTCTCTAAATTGACCTTCTTTGACTTCCTTTTCTAAATCTTTATTAGATGCTGCGATTATACGAACATTGCTTTTGATGGCATTAATCCCACCCACTGGTGTAAATTCCCTTTCTTGTAAGACTCTTAAGAGTTTGACTTGCAGATTGGATGCAAGTTCTGAAATTTCGTCTAAAAATAAAGTTCCGCCTTCTGCGGCTTCAAATTTTCCCATTTTTTTATGGGTGGCGTCGGTAAAGGCTCCTTTTTCGTAGCCGAATAATTCGGACTCGATGAGACCTTCTGGGATTGCGCCACAGTTGATAGGGACAAATGGTTTATTGGCCCGCGTACTATTGTAATGGATGGCATGAGCGACCAATTCTTTTCCAGTCCCACTTTCTCCTCTAATGAAGACGGAGGTATTGGTGTTGGCGACTTGAATGATACTTTCGTATACCCGTTTCATTTCATTGCTTTGGCCGACCATATTGTGAATGTTGTATTTGGATTGAAGCTCATGCTTTAGTTTTAAGTTTTCTTGTAATAGGGCGAGCTGATCGGTTGTTTTGGCTCTGATTAGCATTATTTTTTGGCCAATCATGAGGGCGGTGACCTGAATGAAGCTGATGGTAGAGTAAAATTCCTCTAAAATTTGATACTGAACTAAAATGGTGAGGGCACCGATTTTTTCGTTTCCGACCCACATTGGGAGTGAAATTAACCCTGTGGTTTCGGATGCCGTTACATTTTTGAGGGTTTCGATGATAGCGGATTGATTACCTGTGCATGTTTTTTCAGAAATTTTGCCTAAATCGAGCTTAAATTTGAGTTGAGCACTTTCAAAGAACTCGGGGTCTAACTCTGTAGTAAATGTGCTGGTTTGGGGGTCGAATAGAGCAAGGTAAATGGCGGGACTGGTGACCGTTTTTTGTATTTCGTTTGCAATATTCCGGGCGATATCTTTTGAGTTGAACGAAGAAGAAATAATCGATGAAATGGTGCTTAGAAGAGTTACCTGATTTTGGGTTCCTGTTGGCATTGCACGGATCCTACCATACTGATACCCTATTCGGTAGTTTTTTTTACCTTGGAGGCTTTTTGATGTCTGATTTTAAAACTCCTAAAGATGTTATTGCTTTTATTAAAAGTGAGAACATCGAAATAGTTGATATGAGGTTCACAGATTTTCTGGGGACTTGGCAGCACTTTTCTGTGCCTGTGAGTGCATTTGATGAAGGATCTTTCGAAAGCGGATTTGGCTTTGATGGATCTAGTATCAGGGGATGGCAAGCGATTAACGAATCGGATATGTTGATTCGTCCTATTGCAGATACTGCCTTTTTGGACCCATTTACTGTCCATAAAACATTGATCATCATTTGTAATGTATTTGATCCCATTACAGGCGAAGATTACTCACGTGATCCACGATATATTGCACGTAAAGCGGAGCAGTATTTAATTAGCACTGGGATTGGCGATAAAGCATATTTAGGACCTGAAGCAGAGTTTTTCATATTTGATGATGTTCGTTTCGACCAAACTCATAATGCCGGATTCTATTATTTGGATTCTGAAGAAGGTAAATGGAATTCAGGTCGAGAAGAAGGTCCAAACTTGGGCTATAAACCTCGCTTAAAAGAAGGGTATTTCCCAGCTCAACCAACTGATAAACTTCATGACTTAAGAAGTGAAATGACCATGCTTTTAGAGGGTGTTGGCATTAATGTCGAAGCTCATCATCACGAAGTTGCAACTGGCGGACAATGTGAAATTGACATGCGTTTTGACACCTTAGTGCTCATGGCGGATAACATGCTCAAATATAAATATATTATTAAAAACTGTGCTTACCAAAATGGTAAAACAGTGACCTTTATGCCAAAACCTCTTTGGGGTGATAATGGGTCTGGAATGCATGTTCACCTTTCGTTTTGGAAAGATGGTAAAAACTTGTTTGCAGGTAAAGGTTATGGCGGTATGTCTGATATGGCCATGTATGCCATTGGCGGTATTTTAAAACATGCTCCTGCATTGCTTGCATTTACTAATCCAACGACCAATAGCTATAAACGATTGGTTCCAGGATATGAGGCTCCAGTTAATTTGGCGTATTCTCGTCGTAATCGAAGTGCTGCGATTCGGATCCCAATGGTGCATTCATCCGAGAAGTCCAAGCGTTTTGAGTTCCGCTGTCCAGATCCATCTGCAAACCCATACTTAGCCTTTAGTGCAATTTTGATGGCGGCAGTGGATGGGATTGTGAATAAGATTCATCCTGGTGAGCCTCTGGATAAGGATATTTATGATCTTCCACCAGAAGAGTTACTATTGGTGCCTCAAACTCCCGGGTCTCTTCATGAGTCCTTGGGGGCCCTTCAGAAAGATCATGAATTTTTACTAAAAGGCGATGTGTTTACAGAAGATGTGATTGAAGAGTGGATTTCTTATAAGCTTCGTAAAGAAGTGAAAGAGATGGACTTACGGCCACATCCTTGGGAGTTTGCCTTATACTACGACGTTTAAAAAAGGAGTTCTGTGCAATTTTCGCTTTGGTCATTTATTTCAATAAACTCCCTTCGCGATAAATTACACAGCCCATCCTTTTTAAGATTAGGCTTCTTCTTTTTGGGAAGTTGCTTGACAATTATGGGTTGATTTTTTATCATTTGTCTCTCTTTTGTCATTTGCACCCTTGCAATTTGATAGGATATTTAAAATTTAAAGAAGGTTAATTATGCCAGTTCCAAAGCATCGACGATCAAAATCAAAAAAACGAACTCGGCATGCTGCGTGGAAAGTCATTATGCCAGAGTTAAGACCATGTTCTAACTGCGGTATTTTGTCTCATTCGCACCGAGCATGTACGACTTGCGGTTTCTATAACGGAAAGCCTGTACTATCGGTTGCGTCCGTAACTACCGAGGACGCTTCTAAGGACGCATAAGTTGATCCGCATTGCCCTTGATGCCATGGGCGGTGATCATGCTCCTTCAGTCGTTGTTGAGGGTGCTGTTTTAGCAGCCCAGCAGCTTGGGGTGTGTGTTGTACTTGTTGGGCCTGAGGATGTCATATCCTCAGAGCTTTCTCGTTTTCCTGGATATCCCAAAGATCTTATTTCGATTTCTCATGCCCCTGATGTGGTGGGAATGTCTGAATCTCCGGCTCTCTCATTTCGCCAAAAGAAAAATTCCTCAATCCAAATTGGATTAAAACTTGTTAAGGACGGCCATGCAAATGGGTTTGTCTCTGCGGGTAATACGGGCGCGGTTATGATGGCGTCTACGCTTATACTTGGGCGTATCCCTGGTGTGGAGCGACCTGCGATTGCCTCTTTGATCCCTACTAAGGCAAAGCGTCCCGTGGTGGTATTGGATATGGGCGCATCTGTTGATTGTAAGCCGGAGCATTTGGCTCAGTTTGCAACAATGGGATATTACTTCGCTCAATCTGTCCTACAAAAAGAGTCTCCTCGTGTTGGCCTTTTGAGTATTGGTGAAGAACCAGAAAAAGGGAATCAAGCGGTTCATGCTGCCTTTGAATTGATTAAAGCATTACCCATTAATTTTGTTGGTAATGTGGAAGGTCGGGATATTTTAGAGGGCGATGTGGATGTTGTGGTCTGCGATGGCTTTGTAGGAAATGTCCTTTTAAAATTTGGAGAAGGAATTTCTTCGGCATTATTTGGCCATTTTAAAGAGGCCGCTCGTTCAGGATCGATTCGATCTAAACTTGGACTTTTATTTTTAAAACCGTTATTAAAACAAATTTATCGTCAATATGATTATGAGGAATATGGTGGAGCCCCTTTACTTGGTGTTAATGGAGTTTCAATTATTTCTCATGGTAGATCTAGCGCTGTAGCTATTAAAAATGCGATTCGATTGGCGTCTAACGATGTCAGAACCAATGTCGTTGATAAAATTAATAAGGCTATTTCACAATGAAGCCGGTTGGTGTAATTGGCATTGGTCGGTATTTGCCCGACCATGTCATGACCAATCATGATATCCAAGCCATGGGGTTGGATACTTCTGATGAATGGATCCGAGAAAGAACTGGTATTGAGGAGCGACGTATTGCGGCTGTTGGTCAGGCGACTTCGGATTTGGCCTATCATGCCTCGGTACAAGCCCTTGAATCGGCGGGGATTACTGCGGATGACTTGGATTTGATTATCGTAGCAACCTCTACTCCTGATTATTTTTTATTTCCGTCTACTGCTTGTATTGTGCAGCATCGATTGGGATGTACTCGTCCGATTCCGGCATTTGATATGTCTGCGGCGTGTACTGGGTTTAATTACGCATTGTCTGCGGGGGCTCAGTATGTGGCTTCTGGAGCAGCGAAGAAAGTCTTGGTCGTTGCCGCGGATCTTTTAAGTAAATTTTTAGATTGGACGGATCGATCGACCTGTATTTTGTTTGGAGATGGCGCAGGTGCTGTTGTTTTGGGGGAAGTAGATCCTGGCCTTGGGATTATTGCATCTGATTTATTTAGTCGAGGCGAACTGGCTGAGATTTTATATGCGAAAGAAGGTGGGTCTCGAAATCCGATTTCGATGGATAACCCAACACGTCCTTTGGTGAGTATGGAAGGTCGTGCGGTCTTTAAAGTAGCGGTGAATACCGTGGTTCCTGCGGTTGAGTCTGTGCTCGCGGCTAATCAAATCGCAGTTTCAGATGTCAAATTATTGGTGTTTCATCAGGCTAATTTAAGAATTATTGATGCGGCATGTGAACGGTTAGGATTTACGCCTGATCAAGTCGTCATTACATTACCTAAATATGGTAATACATCAGCGTCTTCAATTCCGATTGCGCTTTGCGAGGCTGTTTCTGAAGGACGTTTGTCTCGTGGAGATTTGGTTGTTTTAGTTGGTTTTGGTGCTGGATTTACTTGGGGCGTGACCCTTTTACGTTGGAGTTGTTAAATGAAAATTGCAATTGTGTTTCCTGGTCAAGGCTCTCAAAAAGTGGGGATGGGTGCGGATGTCGTTGTTGCGTCTCCTCATGCGAAAACTTTATTTGAAAAGGCAGATCAGACTTTAGGATATTCGATTTCTAATATTTGTTTTGAAGGGCCTGAAGAGGCTTTGAAGGATACTCGTAATGCGCAACCTGGGCTATTTATGGTGTCTGCAGTGTTATTGGATGCCTTGGCAAAAAAAGGGATATTTCCTTCTATTGTGGCTGGCCATAGTTTGGGTGAATTAACTGCTTATTATGCGGCTGGAGTGCTTACTCTGGAGCAGTCGTTAAAATTGATCCAGGCTCGCTCTGAGGCGATGTCCTCCAGTTACCCATCGGATCAATCTGCGATGGCGGCGGTGATGAAGCTGGATTTAGATGTGATTCAAGAAATTTTGGCTGATTTTAAAGACGTACCAGTGGTTGCGGCTAACTTAAATTGTCCTGGGCAAATTGTGATTTCTGGAACTAAATCTGGCGTGGAGGCAGCTGGTAAGCTGTTGGCTGAAAAGGGTGGGCGCTTAATCCCTCTGCCAGTGAGTGGCGCATTCCATTCGCCTTTAATGCAAAAAGGGGCTGATCAACTTGCTTCAAAATTGGATCAATTTTCGTTTTCTGATGCGACTATCCCAGTTGTGCTTAATCGCTTGGCTGTGCCTGAAACGGATGCGTTGGCGCTTAAGAGTAATGTGGTCTTGCAGGTGGTGTCACCGGTGCAGTGGATTGAGTCTGTTCGATATCTTGCGACTCAGGTGGATGTCATTATTGAATGCGGTGCTGGAAAGGTTTTGTCTGGCTTATGTAAAAAAATTGTCCCGGATTTCCCAGTATTTTCGGTATCTACCATGGATGACGTTAGTCAATTATCACTTTCATAGAGGGAAAAAATGAATTTAAAAGATCAAGTTGCAATTGTTACGGGTGGGTCGAGAGGGATTGGTTTAGGTATCGCTGAGGCGCTGTCTCGTGAGGGCGTCCATGTGGTTGTAGTGGCGACTCAGCAAGCTAAATGTGATGAAGTCGCCGCTTCTCTTGCCACGCAGTATGGAACTCAAAGTATTGGCCTTGCATGCGATGTCTCGTCGTCAGTGTCTGTGCAGGCGATGGTGAAGGCAGTTGTTGAAAAATTTGGACATGTGGATATTTTGATTAATAACGCAGGGATTACCCGAGATAATTTAGTATTAAGAATGTCTGATGATGAATGGCAGCAAGTTGTTAACGTCAATTTAAACTCAGTGTTTAATTGTACTAAAGCAGTGCTACGTCCCATGCTTAAGCAAAAGAAAGGTCGTATCGTTAATATCTCATCTGTTGTGGGTGTTATGGGTAATCCTGGGCAGGCGAATTATGCGGCTTCTAAGGCTGGAATCATTGGATTTAGTAAATCAATTGCGAAGGAAATTGGGGCTAAGGGAATTACTTGTAATGTGGTTGCCCCAGGATTTATTGATACGGATATGATTGCGACTTTACCTGCGGAATATATTGATAATATAATAGCCCTTGTTCCCCAGAGACGACTTGGTAGCGTAGAAGATGTTTCAGGAGTTGTATTGTTTCTCAGCTCGGATATGTCTGCTTATGTGACTGGCCAAGTAATCGGTGTCGATGGTGGAATGCATATGTAGGTTGTATCGTGTATACTGCTTGCATCTTTTTATTTTTTAAGCGAAGGAGATAATATAATGGCACTATCAGAACAGGAAGTTATGCAGAAGGTTAAAAACGTTATTGTTGAACAACTAGGGGTTTCTGAAGATGAAGTTACTCGTGAAGCATCTTACACAGATGATTTGGGTGCAGATTCTTTAGACACAGTTGAATTGGTTATGGCTCTTGAAGAAGAGTTTGGAACTGAAATTTCTGACGAAGATGCTGAAAAATTGACTACTGTTGGTAAAACAGTTGATTTTATTCTTAGCACAGTTAAATAGATTGATTTTTTCTAAGGACTCTTTATGAATCGAGTTGTAATTACAGGATTGGGAGCGGTTACTGCCATTGGGCATACAGTTTCTCAGTATTGGAATGGTCTTATTTCTGGTCAATCCGGCGTTCAAAATATTGATACGTTTGATGTCTCTCAATTTTCTACTCGATTTGCAGCGCAAGTTAGAGGATTAGATTTTGAAGCTCACTTTGACAAAAAAGAAATAAGAAAAACATCTCGATTTATTCTGTTTGCTCTTTTAGCTGCTCAGGAAGCGGTGAAGGATTCTGGACTTCAGATCGCCCTTAACCCTGAACGAGTAGGTGTTGAAATTGGATCTGGAATTGGTGGGATTGAATTTTTAGAAGAAGCTTGCACGATGATTGCGACTCGTGGGCCTTCTCGAATTAGTCCGTTTACCGTTCCGATGATGATTTGTGACATGGCGGCTGGTCAGGTTGCAATGAGGACTGGGGCGAAAGGCCCTAATGCATGTACGGTAACCGCATGTGCATCTTCTGCGCATTCGATGGCCAATGGATTTTCTTTGATTCAACGCGGTCTTGCAGATGCAATGATTGTTGGTGGATCTGAGGCGTGTATTACCCCTCTTGGGTTGGGTAGTTTTTGTGCGGCCCGCTCACTTTCTAGCCGTAACGATGATCCTTCTACTGCATCGCGTCCTTTTGATTTAGATCGAGATGGCTTTGTAATGGGTGAAGGTGCTGGGATTTTGATTTTTGAAGATTATGAGCATGCGAAAGCTCGTGGGGCTAAAATTTATGCGGAAGTGGTTGGATTTGGATCCACCGGAGATGCTTACCATTTAACTGCTCCCGCTCCTCAAGGAGAAGGTGCTCAACGTGCAATGAAAATGGCGCTTAAAATGGCTGGGCTTACCCCAAAAGATGTGGATTATATTAATGCACATGGGACTTCTACAGAATTAAACGATAAAAATGAAACGGAAGCCATTAAGGCTGTATTTGGTGATCATGCCTATAAGCTAGCGATCAGCTCAACAAAATCCATGACAGGGCATTTATTGGGTGCTGCTGGTGCGATTGAATTGGTTGCTTCTGCACTTATTATTCAGGAAGGGATTATCCCTCCGACGATTAATTGTTTTACTCAGGATCCTAACTGTGATTTGAACTACACTCCCAATAAAGCAATTAAACGGGAAGTTTCCACTATTTTGTCCAATTCTTTTGGATTTGGTGGTCACAATGCGGTTCTGGCGATTCAAAAACTAGGTTAGTCGACTGATGCATATTAAAGTGCCACGGTATGCCTTCATCGGTGGTCTGGTTGCTACTTTCTTATTTTCCCTGACTTCTTTAAATGATGCCAAAATTATGGGTAAGTCTGTGACTTATTCAGACAAAGGATTTCCTTTAGAAGGCTTTTTGGCGTATGACGATAGTTTGGATGATGTTCGTCCTGGTATTTTGATTTTCCCCCAATCTATGGGTATTTCGCGCTATGAGCGTAAGCGGGCTGAGCAGTTGGCTCGACTGGGTTATGGGGTGCTTGTTGCTGATGTTTATGGGCGCGGTGCAAATCCGTCTAATGCGGCTAAGGCGTCTTCGATGGTGAAAGCATTTAAAAGTGATCGATCGCTGATGCGTCGTCGGGCTCAATTGGCATTGGCGACACTCAATCGCCAAAAATGGACAGATACTCATCTTATTGGAGCCATCGGATATGGGTTTGGGGGGACAACAGCGTTAGAATTGGCTCGGAGTGGGGCGGAGATTAAAGGGGTTATTAGTTTTTATGGAGATCTAGATTCTCCTATACCTCAGGATGCTAAAAATATTAAGAGTGCTATTTTAATTATCCATGGTGCAGAGGATACGACTGTATCTTGGGGGCAATTGGAGATATTTCGACATGAAATGCAACATTCTATCTGTGATTGGCAGGTGAGTGTTTACGGGAATTCTGGGCATGCATTTACTGAGCCTCCTTCTAAGGATCGTTTGGGTGCTTCTGGCGCTACTTATAACCGATTAACAGATGGCCGATCATTTAGAGATATGCAGCGATTTTTTAAGGAAGTTTTGGAGTAATTTTTGATTGTTGGTGTAGATGAAGCGGGACGAGGAGCGTTGGCAGGGCCTGTAGTTGCGGCTGCGGTTTGGTTACCTCCTGATATGGATGATCAGTGTTTTAAGGATTCTAAGGTGTTATCGCCTGCTCGGCGTGAATTTTTATTTCAGCTATTAGTAGAGTCTGATGCTCGTATTGGAGTCGGGGTATTAAGCCATCGCTATATTGATCAGGTTAATATTTTACAAGCGACGATGGAAGCTATGCGACGAAGTGTTTTTGCTATTGGAGAGATACCCTCCAAGGTTTTAATTGATGGTAATCGTTCTCCAGATTTGGGGGGTATTTTATGTGAAGCAATTGTGGATGGGGATGCGACAGTGACTTGTATTTCTGCAGCGTCGATTGTGGCTAAGGTAACTCGGGATCGGATTATGTGCGCACTTCATTCTAAATTTCCTGAATATGGATTTGCGATTCATAAAGGGTATGGCACTTGTGCGCATTTTCAGGCGATTTTTGACCATGGACAGACCTCGGTGCACCGCATGACATTTAATGTGAGTCGCCAGCTTGAGTTGATTGAGGAGAAATTAAGGTGTCTCGTTTAAAAGGTCAGTTGGGTGAGGATATTGCGACCGCTTATTTGGAGCGGCAGAAGTACTCGATTTTAGCGAGAAATGTTGTGATGAAGGGTGGAGAGCTGGATATTGTTGCTAAAGCACCAGATGGGACATTGGTGTTTTGTGAAGTAAAATATTATGCACTAGGATCACTGGTTCATCCTTTAGAAGCCATTACTCCCACAAAGCAACGCCGCTTGATTAGATCCGCGGAACTTTATTTGAAGCGATTGGGTAATCCAGATATTGCCTGTCGGTTTGATGCCATCGTGGTTAAGACGGCTTTTGATATTACCCATTTAGAGAATGTTATTGTCCAGTAGACGCTAAAATCCCTGCGAAATTGTACCATTGGAAAAAGACGTCTGTAGATGTGAAGCCGGCTTCTTTAAGTTGGGCATGATGGTCTGCGAGAGATTGGGGGACGAGGACATCTTTGAGGGCATTTTGTTTATTGATAATTTCGTCTTGGCTGTATCCATTATGTGTTTTGAACTGATAATACCGATTTGTAAATAAGTCATAGTGGGCGGGTGTAATTTTCTCGACCAGGAGAAGATGTCCTGATGGGAGAAGCGACTTTCGGATATCAGTTAGAAGCGCGAGTTTATTTTTGGGCTGAATAAATTGAAGCACTAAATTAAGAATGACGATTTGGGATGGTTGAAACTCAAATGGGCTATTGAGGTCATGATTTAGCCATTTTGGTGGTCGGTTTGTACTTGGGAGATGCTGTACTTTGGTGAGCATGGCGTCTGAGTTGTCTATACCGATATATTGGATTTTTTTTTGATTTAAGGTCGGGAGAAGGGCGTGATAGGTAGCTCCTGTGGAGCATCCTAAATCATATAGTGTGGTGTTGCCTTGGATTAGATGGTCTACTAGCCAGGCTAATTCCTGCTGAATTTCACTATAGTGAGGAACGCTTCTGTTGATCATGTTATCAAAGACATTGGCAACTTCCTGGTTAAATTGAAACCTGGGCCTAGGGGATGTAAATAAGTGGTCTTTTTCGCTATTCATTGTGTCGGATATTATTTCATATTGTTGCTTGAACGTCATCGAAGTGGGATGATTGCGATACCAGTTGTGTAGGAGATTTGATGATGAGACAATGGGGTTTTTGGATTTTTGCTTTCTTTTTTTTATTTTCAGGTAGTTTATGGAGTTTGAATATGGTTACAAAGCGACTCGATAATGGCTTAACAATCGTTTTAGTAAATGACCCGTCGTCATCCTTGGTATCTGTACGTACCTTTGTTAAAGCTGGATCTATTGATGAAGCTCCTCACTTAGGAAGTGGGCTTTCTCATTACCTGGAGCATCTTGTTGCGGGCGGATCGACTTCTAAACGGCCTGAGGAAGAGTATAAACGGCTCATCGCGACATTGGGTGGCGCTTATAATGCGTATACGACTCTGGATCATACTTCTTATTTTTTAAATACGGTTCCAGAAGAGCTGAGTACTGCGATTAATATTGTGTATGAATGGATGTTTTTTTGCGACTTTAAGCAAAGTGAATTTGCTCGTGAACGCGAGGTTATTACGCGAGAAATTGAAAAAAGTGATGCCAATGTGGGGCGTCAATTTTATCAGCTTTGCAGCGATAATTTTTATAAAATAAGCCCACTCAGGTATCCGGTGATTGGGTATTTGGATAACTTTAAAAAAGTGACTCGGGAGCAATTGCTTGATTACTACCACTCCAGATATGTGCCGTCTAATATGGTACTGGTCATTGGGGGGGCATTTGATCAGGATAAAGTCATGGGTCAAATCCAGTCCACCTTTGGCAAGATTGTAGAGTCATCTTCTCCCCTTCATGTGTATACACCAGAGCCGCTTCCTTTTACATCCCGGTTTTCAGAGGGAGTTGGTGATACATCGGTGACTTATCTTAGTTTCCGATTTCCGACTGTGGATTTATTTTCTGCGGACTTATACCCCTTGGATTTACTTGAATTTATTTTATCTAATGGAGAGGACTCTATTTTGCATCGCCGTTTAGTTGAGGATACTCAGCTTGCGTATTCAGTCAGGGCATCCTCTTATACGCCGTCGACATCGACTGGATATTTTGAAATTACGCTTGAATTAGACGAGGCCAATCGCGATAAAGCCCAGGCAGAAGTGTTTCGGATTATCGATGAGATTCAACATGGCCGTTTAGATAAGAGTTTGGTTATTCGGGCTAAAAAACAAAAGGTAGCTGAGGATATTTTTTCAATTTCAACGATTGAAGATAAAGTATCCCGGTTTGGACTTGGATTTATGTATGGTCATAGTGCCCATTTTTTTGAAGACTATTTGATCCATTTTAAAGCGGTGTCTTTAGCGGATGTTGAGCGAGTATCTAAACAATATTTAACTCCTCAGCGATTGGTTGTGACAATGATGACGCCTAAGTCTGAGATAGTGCCAACTGCTTCTGTTACAGCGACTGCTCCTGCGGAAGTGGGGCCTCGCATGGTGACGTTGTCGAATGGGATACGGGTTATTTTTGAACAGAATTCTGCTCTTCCAAAGGTATTCGCCAAAGTATTTGTGACGGGCGGAATCCGGACGGATCGCCCTGAAACTCAAGGACTTGCCTATATGGTGTCTGATTTACTCGGAAAAGGGTCTAAAAAATATTCTAAAAAGCAAATTAGAAATTTAATTGAAGATCAAGGTGCCGACTTATCTGCATCGCTTGGAAATAATACGCTTTATTATAGTCTTGATACTCTTTCTGAAGATTTTAAAGAGTTATTTCCTGTATTTTTAGAAACTCTTTTACATGCGGAGTTTGACTCTGAAGATGTAGAGGAAACCCGCCGTCAAATGCTTAAATCGATTTCTAGCCGTAAAGATGATTGGATGAGATATGCGATGTATCAGTTTAAGCAGTCTTTTTATCAAGGACATCCTTATGGATCCTCTTTCCTTGGAGAAGCGGATACAGTGTCTAAGCTGACCTTAAAGAATGTTAATGAGTATTATCAGTCATTATTTTCTTCTGTAGATGTTGTGATTAGTGTTGTAGGTCAATTTGATGAAGCAGAGGCACTTTCTAAATTAGAGAAAGCATTTGCTCATATTAAGCCTATTTCTGGAAATGCATTTACTCCTTTAGCTCGACCTCTCCATAAGACTTCTTCTGCTCAGGTATTTACGATTCCTCAGGATGTGGTGGGGGTGTTAATTGGATATGATGGACTTAATTATGCCACGCCTAAGGATCTGATCGTTTTGGATTTAATGGATACAGTTTTGTCTGGGGCAAATTACCCTGGCGGACGGCTTCATAACCTGTTGAGAGATAAAGGGTACGTGTATATGGTTCACGCAAGTTCTCAAGTTGGGATTGAACCTGGTCACTATTTAATTTATGCGCTGACGAATCAAAAATCCAAAGAAGATGTCAAAAAGATTGTTTTTGACCAAATCAAAGATTTACAGACGCGCTTGATCACAGAGGTTGAGTTTAAAGAAGCCGTTGCACAGTTACGGTATGCCTATAAGGATCAAGTAGAGCCACTGGAGTCTAGAGGGGCTTTGTGCGTGACTGATGAGTTATATGGGTTGGGGTATCGCTATTCCTTGGGTCAATCAGAGAAATATCTTTCTGAAGTGACACAAGAAGATATCCAGGCAATGGCCAAGCGGATTTTAGTGAACCCTCAAGTCTTTGATTTTGTGGGGACCTTGGCTAAACCCTAGCTAAGTCTTCTGGCGATTGAGTAGCCCGCAAAGACGGGTAGGATATGAACGATCCCTTCGAAGCTGAAGGATATTCCTGGATACATTGAAAAGACACAGCCTAATACCAAGCCTACTATGGCGTAGTAACTTGTGGCTGGATAGCTTTTAATCCAATAATTAATGAGTTTAGATAAAATTGGAAGCCCGATAAGGGTGCCTAATCCAACGATAAAGATGATTTTTAAATTAATATGGATCATTGATTCAACTAGATCTGAATAGGTCCCCATCAAGAGTAGAAGGGGGGTTGCGCTCATTCCTGGGATGACTATAGCTGAGGCGATGATTATTCCAGATGCTACGAGCATGAGAAGCGGGGTGTTATGGACGGTTCCATATTGTTCGGGTGCTTTGATTAGGGTGAGTGCCATCATGATGAGTAGCGGGATGATTAGGGCTACAAATCGTCCTGGTGTCATTCTCATGTGACGGTGTTTTCTGAGCAGGCTTGGGACGCTTGCTACGACTAACCCAATAAATAACCATAATGTGGGGTTGGTATAGGTGATTAGCCAATAATTTAGCGTTGAAGAACCCGTTTTAAGGGCAATTATGAATCCTATAGCAATGGGAATAAGAATATGAAGATGTTTTTTTGCTCTAAATGGGGTTCTGAGGACATAGCCTAGTGCTTCATTAATATGAGTAGAGAGTCCTAGTTTAGTTGTGATTATGCCACTTCTTATTCCAGGAAGTAAGCTTGCAATACCGATATATATTCCAGAGATGATTAATTTGAGGGGTCTAAACATTAAATAAAAATTCGACTACATCGCCGTCTTTCATTATGTAGTCTTTGCCTTCTTGTCGTAGGGCACCCTTTTCTTTTGCGTTTTTTAATCCATTATGGCTGACATACTCTTCAAATGAGATGATGTTGGCGCGGATAAATCCTTTTTCAAAATCAGTATGGATGGCGCCTGCGGCTTGGGGGGCTTTGAATCCTACTGGAATGGTCCATGCTCGGGTCTCTTTTTGACCGGTGGTGAGATATGTTTGTAGCCCTAATAGAAAGTAGCAGCTCTTTGCTAATTTATTGAGGCCCGATTCAGTAAGTCCAATTTCTTGTAAAAACATTGGTTGGTCTTCTTTGGAGAGACCGGCGATTTCTTCTTCTATTTTTGCGCTGATGAGCGTGAATTCATCGCCCTCAGATCTGGCGAACTCTTCGACGATTTTGCTGTAATTGTTACCAGTTGTAACTTCTGATTCTGATACGTTTGCGACATAAATGACTTTTTTGTTGGTAATTAAGGGGTTGCTTTTAAGAAGTTCATTTTCTGCAGGCGTTAGTTCCAATTGTCTTACTGGTTTTGAATAGGATAGGTGAGTTTTTATCTTTTCAAATAAGGCTAATTTGTCGATTTCTTCTTTGTTGGTGCCTTTGGCCTTTTTTCGTTGGGTGTCTATGGCCTTATCGATACTTTGCAGGTCAGATAAAATGAGCTCCACATTGATAATCTCGATATCTTCAAGTGGGTTGATGCGTCCTTCCACGTGAATAATATTGGGATCATCAAAGCATCGTACGATATGTGCAATGGCATTACATTCTCGGATATGGCTTAGAAATTGATTTCCTAGACCTTCACCTTTAGATGCCCCTTTGACTAACCCGGCGATATCGGTGAATTCGATGGTGGCCGGAATTAGTTTTTCGGACTTGGAGATATCAGATAGGACTTGAAGCCGGTGATCGGGTACTTCAACTATTCCTGAATTAGGATCGATAGTGCAAAATGGGTAGTTTTCTGCGGCAATCCCTGCATTTGTAATGGCATTAAATAGGGTTGATTTCCCTACATTTGGCAGTCCAACGATTCCAACAGCGAGTCCCATATAATTGTTTATTCTTCGGCTATTGGAGCCCCATCAGCGACTGTTTCACAATCTTCATCATCTTCGCTTCCATCGATACGTTGGGCGAGCAAGTTTTCTTTTTCGTATTCTGGGAAAAATTTAATGAATGTTGGGTAGTCTAAAAATAATTCACTAATATTGCTGACATATGAGTATCTTCTCCAGATTCTGTCAAAAAACTTTGTCACAATGAGGTTATCATGAGTGACGAGTAAATCGAGCATTTGGCCAATTTTGGAGAGTCTGTTTCTGAGGGTGAGGGCTTTGATTGATTGATTATCTTCAATTCCAGATGCCACTTTTTCGTACATTTCTAAAATCTTTGAGCCTCGTACTAAGACATCTGTTTCATTGATTCGTGATGATGCGGGATCAAATACAATAAAGCATTGAAATCGATGCATATTGTCCGAATTGAGCTCTACCGCGCGATTAACATACATTAGGTTAGCCTCCGACTTTTTTTGAAATAGTCTTACAAAAAGTGCCTGTTATAGGCAGTCTCCGAACCTAGTATGATAGCAGGATTTTGTGTCAAAGTTCTAGTTTTTTTTGTAGCACTTTGATTTTTTGAATTAACTTGGGATGTGCCCATTTGGGTGGAGAGCTACTTTGGATGCGGTAGCCACAGCCTTCGTAGAGAGGTGTTTCGGATAAAATATTGCTTTGAGGGTAATTTTTGCAGGCTAAGGGACGATTTTGATAATCTTTGCAGGTATTGTATTGGCTAAGATTTTGACAGTCAAATGAGTCGATTTTTTCTGAGTTTTTTTGATTGTAATTGGGAATGAAGGGCAGGGGATTTTTATTTTCTTGAAATTGGATAAATTCTTTTTGTGTTTGGATGGCCCTATTTTGAGTATAGATCATGATCTTTTTACAGCAGCGGCCAGTATGCTGACATTGACCTGTGATTTTAAAGCCTTCAATCTTAACCCATTCCCATAACCAGTCCTCTATTTTTTTGGACTGGAGTAGTGTTTCATTTAATCGATCGAGTAAGCTAACGATGGTCAATATTCGTGATGCTTGCAATGACTTAGTTTAACTTTTTAAGTAATTTATCGATTTCTTTTGATTGACGTTCAAATTCTGATTTGAAGTTGGTTTCAATTTGAATTTGTTTATTTTCTAACTCTTTCATTTTTATTTCTAGAGAATCTATTCTTTCAAGATAACTTCCAATTTTTGGCATTGTGAAGTTGAATCCGACACCGGCTAAAACTAATTTAGTTTCTTTGCTAAGGTTAGTTTGCCATGCTTGACCAACGATATTTGAGAAGTCCTTAGGGGTAATCGCTTCTTTAGGGATTGCAATACCAGTTCCGTCATTTTGACTGGATGGGATAATATAATCACCTTCATTAATTGGGCCGGTTACCTTTACTTTAACTTGTCCAAAGAAAGCGATAAGTTCATATTCTTTTTCTTTTTCTTCACCTGGCCAGTTTCCTGCGATACTTGCGGCCGAACTTCTGACGAGTACTTGAGATGCGCCGCTTGTTTTTAGGCTGATTTTACCGTTATAAACACCGACGATATCCCCTTTGGCAATGACTTCAGTTGGATTAATTTTAGGAAGATACTCTGCATAGTCCGCACCGTTGGTTTTGAATCGGATACCGTTATCTCCACTGCCTTCGATTTCACCTAAGATGTGGGTTTGGTCGGCGAATGTAATAAAGTTAGATCCGGTTGGAACTGCGGACGCATTTGCATAGCCGGTATGCCAGATGACGAGAGAATCGGCATCTTCACCGCCGTTGTTCTCAAACGTGACAAGGTGGCTTGAAATACTGCTTGCACTGCCACTTGTTGATCCAAATACATGGAGCTGTGCAGATGGTTTAAATGTTGTGCTAGATCCATCACTGATACCCACTCTACTTTTATATAGAGTACCCGCGGCATTTACAGATGGGATAACCTGTAAGACCGGTCTGAATGTTGTACTTTTTGTAAACCCAACCACAAATCGATCTAACCCGTCACCGTTACCGGCATTGACTAGTAATTCAGATTGGTTGGCTCTGACGTTGCTTCGTCCAATCCATAATGGGCTATTGTTGTCATTGTCTTGGGTAAGGCTCAAATCTGGTCCGCCAGAGAAGTAAACTCGGTTACCACTGCTGGTTGATGCGCTGGTTTTCATCCCAACTCTAATATCTCCATTGACTACAAATTTAACACTAGCCTCATCGGTTTGTGGATCGACTCCAATCCCTACTTTATCTCCAGAAAGATAGAGTGTTTTTTGCGCTTCCGTATCACGGCTAATTAGATTTCTTATTGACATAAGGATGGTACCGTTATTCTCGTCTTTAATTGTTAAGTCTGCTGCTATACTTCCAAATTTTGCAATATTGCCGCCGGCAGGACCTACGACTTGTAGAGTGGTATCTGGGTTAGTTAATCCAATCCCCACTGCGCCACCTAAGAAAGCGGCTGCGTATTTTTTGCCATTTGAACTTCCACCTAATGTGGGGTCTGTGGTTAGAAGCCCCGTCATGTCGACTTTAAGTCCATAGGCATTGGTATTAAATAATGAGTAATCCCGTGCGCCACCGAGGGCTGCGTTTGGCAGAGAGTCGAGGACGATATCTAGGCCTACTACTTCATTGTTAATATCATTTTCAAGATTTAATCTAATATTTTGCATTGTAACTGCGATGTTAGTTGTGACGGTTCTTAGAAGTGACATTTGTTTTGTAATATTGACGGTTGATGCGTTCAGACTTTCATGAGTGACACTAAATCCTTTTGCACGAATGGTTCCGTTAACATCGAGGGCAACTAGAGGACGATTGGTATTAATCCCTACAAATCCGTTGCTTGAGACGATTAATGCAAATGGTCGGCTTGCACTTTGAATGATAAGAGGTGTATTACCACTGACATGAAGTGCTGCGGTTGGAGTGGCATTAATCCCTAGTTTTCCGCTTCCAATGAGTTGCATGATAGTTTGATTTGCATTGTTTTTAAATAAAAGGCTGTCATCTGAACTTGATCCCCACTGAATTACGGAGTCATAGTCAGTGGTGCCTCCACTTCGTCTTTCTAGACCTAGGATTGAAAAATCAGCTCCTTTTGCTGAAATTAATCCAATATTGTTATTAGACTCAATCCAACTTGGTAATGTGATTGATCCTAATGATCCCATTAACATTTTGCCGTTGACATTGAATCGGTAGGTTAATGCTGACGTTCCAACCCCGACACGTCCGGTGTCTCCAACATAGAGTGAATATGGGTTGGTGGCGTTTCCAACAATCAGAGGGATATTCCCGCTAACATGGAGCGTTGCTGCTGGATTACTAATTCCTACCCCGACGTTCCCTGTAGGCCCGATATGAAGTAGGGGATTTGATGTTGATCCATCAATTCTTAATGGCGATACGCTTGCGGTTGACTTGATATGTAACTGAGCTACTGGAACTGCGGTCCCAATCCCTGCGAGACCTGCATTGGTAATTTTCATCAGAGGGGTTGCGTCTGATTTTTCGATTAACAATAAATCATCGGTATCTCCTAGTACTTTAGAAATACTTAATTTTGCGACTGGGTTTGAAGTGCTGATCCCGATACGTCCGTTTCCACTGACTACTAGTGCGTATGGGTTTGAGAAGCCATTGTTAATTTGGACTCTGAGTGGGCTTGCTGATGTTGATGTCCCGATATGAAGGAGTGCGGTTGGGTTAGTGACGCCTACCCCTAATAATCCGCCTGAGATGATGGCATTTCCAGAGACATCTAATGGTTGTCGTGGGGAGCTGACTCGTATCCCTAATTTATTGAACGTTGCGATATTGGCATTAAGCGTTGTAATGGATGCGGTTGAAATTCTAAACAAGCCACTTAATGTGATGTTATTTGCAGAAATGGTGGTGGCGACTAAATTATTGGCTGTAATGGATCCATTAAATATAGATGTTTGGAGAACGACTAACTGATTTGCAGTAATTTGACCTGCGGTTAATCGACCAGTTAAATCAAGATCGGTTGCTTTAATATCTCCAGAGACGTCTAATGTGGTGGTTGGGTTTGTTACCCCGATACCGACGCGTCCCCCATTCAAAATTGCGGCGTATCTTGTTCCTGTTGCGCCTGTGACATCGATGTCTAACCCGACAATCTTACTACTGGTGTCTAGAGCGACTTGCCTTAGATCGATTGAAAGCCCTCGGGCTGTGCTTCCTGAGCCTAATTGACTGGCTGCAGCGGATTGGATAGCGATATCCATGCCGGTAATATCTCGGTTAAGGTTAAATGTTAACGAGTCAGTTCCTCCGTTGAGGTTAAGTAACATTTTTTGAGAGATAAAGCCTGCTGCCGGAATATTGGCGGCATTAATCGTTTTTGAGAAGCTGAGATTTCCTTGAGGTTGAGTTGTTCCAAATCCGACTTCTCCTGCTGCGTTTACAAATAAACCACCGTTGGAGACGTTGAGAGTGGTCGCGGTGATTTCATTAAAGGATGCTGTGGTCGCAAACAAGTTTCCTGAAACAGTGAGTGCTGATACAGGAGATGTTGTTCCGATTCCGACTCTTCCATTATTTTTAACGATGAATAGTGGACTACCATCTGTTTTTGTTGCTTTGAAAACCGCTTCGTCAGCGTCATTAATAAATGGATCATCATTGGCTTTGATATGAAGTTTAGCGGTTGGATCTGCTATTCCGATACCGACTAAGCTGTTGGAACTCACGACTAATGCATTGGTCATAACTACAGAATCTTTTCGAGTAGTATCGACTCTAAAGGCTGCTTTTCCGGCAGTTTCGCTGACTACATGGAGGCCTGCTATTGGAGTTGCAGTGCCTACTCCGACGCTTCCACCTCTAAATAGGGCTGCGTATTTAAATCCTTGTAAAACAACCCCACCAAGTGATTGGGAAGTGCTTCTTTCAGATCTTAGTGTCGATAGATCGATATCTAGTCCGATGGCTGTTTCATTTTGAGCGAGTCTTCCAAAATTATCTGGATCTGAGGGTGTTTGTCCTGTGAGATTAATTTGGAGCCCTCTAAATATCGCTGAGCTGGCAGTGGTTCGATCTCCAAAGTCCATTGTGATTTTTTCTGCGGCAAGACTTTGATTGATTAGATTATCAACTGTTACTCGGTGTTCAACGATTGCTACTACATTGGCTGTACCGATTCTGAATGTTTTTGTGGCGTTATTCCAGTATAGCTCTGTGTCATCGTCAAGTTGACCTTGAGAGTTGAAGAATGGGATTCTATAGGCTTTACCCGTAAAGCCTCGGGTAATGTTGACTGAAGCTCCGCTTGGTTTTAAGAAGAATAAATCGTTACTTCTTCCATCGACGTAAAGGGTTCCATACCCTGTCCTTTGGGTTGGGATAGTTGTTGCGTGTTTGAAGCTTAATCCATTATTAACTTGAATGACTTGGTTGGTACTGACATACCCTTCAACGATGATGGTGTCAGATGGTCTAAAGACCAATTCTCCGGATGATCTAATGAGAGATGTTGCTAAAGTGTTTAGAGTCGCCACATTGTCTACTTTTAAACTTCCGTTGACATGAAGCATGGATGTTGGAGTCGTTGTTCCAATCCCGACATTCCCTTCTGATGAAATGAACATTCTAATGGTGGGGACATCCGTTGCGGGGTCAGTTGCGAAGTATAGGGATGATCCGTGTTCACCCCTTGAAGCTGTGCTACGCAACGCACCAATGGCGGACCCGATATTAATTGAGGGGCTATTGGTATCGACTAAAAATAAAAGACTTGCGGCTGTATTAAGAGTGTCGTTTGCATTTTGAATTCTCATTGCATTCCATGTTTGAGTATCTGTTGGATCAAACTCTGTAGCACGTGATGTTTTAATGTGAAGTAGGTTTTGTGGTTGAGTGGTTCCAATCCCTACTTTTCCATTGATGGCGTATAGAGTCCCCGCAAGGATATTCATTGTGCCGGATGTAAGACTTAGAGTTTCGGAGGCTGCAATGTTGGTTGCGAGTAGGGGGCCGTTAACACTTAATCCGCTACTTGGTGCGGGGGTTCCAATTCCGACTCCGCCTGAAAATATTCCTTGAGGGGCAGTTAGTTTTCTTCTGATAGTTAAATCCCGAGTTTTGGTAAGGGTGTTGATTGATGCTGATTTTGCATTAATTGTTGCAAAATTTGCATTTTGGGCTTCAAGGGCTGTTTCAAGTACAAATGTATTTGCGGTGAGTGTTCCCAGTACTTCTAATTGGTTGATTGTGACGGATCCGTTGAAGCGTGCGAGCGTGTTGACGGTCAATCTATTAAAGGTGGCTCTTTCGGATTCTAAAGTTCCATTTAAGAATAGGTTATCGGCTAAAATGCTTCCGCTGACATGTAATTCTGCGAGAGGCTGAGTGACTCCAATCCCCACTTTTCCGCCTAAAAATAATCCTGCATATCGTTTTCCGCCAGTGCCTGTTACATCAACATTAAGCCCAATTAATGTATTTTGGGTTACGACGGTCATTCTTGTTGCATTAATGTCAGTACCAATGGCTTTTTTGCCACTTCCAATTTGGCTGCCTGTATTACTTGCAAAGTTAATTTTTAACCCAGATAAATTTTGATTAAATGAAAACGTTTGGTCCGTCCCTGCGCCATCGATGACAATGTTTATTTTCTCACCAATAAATGGATCTGCTGTGGTTGATAGTAATGTTTTTTTAATTTCGATTTGCCCATTGGGTAGGGTGGTTCCGATCCCGATTTGGCCAGCGCTATTTACGAATAGGGTTCCGCTGTTAACGTTGAGCGTGGTGGCTGTTAATCCGCCGGTGATTGTCATGATGTTAGTTGATGTGGTTCCTCTTACTTCAAGTTCGGTTGAAGGATTTGTGAGTCCAATTCCCACTCTTGGTAGTAATGATAGTGAATCTCGATAGGCAACGAGAGCGTTTGTGTTGACGGATAATTCTGGAACAAATAATCCACCCGTTAGGTTGAAGTAGTTCGCAGAGACTGTTCCATTAACTTCAAGGGCTTCTCTCGGGTTTTCTAATCCGATACCAACGTTTCCACCTAAAAAGACAGCGGCTGCTTTGGATGCTCGTTGTGCGGTATTAACGTTGACGCTGGATACATCGACATGTAATCCCACGACTCGGGCTCTGTTAAGGAGTAAACTAGCATCTTCTTGTGTGATTTCTAAATTCATCCCTTTAATGGTGACGATTTCGGTTGAGTTGCCCCAGTTTTGGTTGATATTCAGGGTTATGTCTTCACCTGTATAACCTTTAATTCTTCTTAAGTCGCCACTATGGTTAAGTGTTGTGGTTAGGCTGATTCCTGAAGGGACACCCATTAATAATTTACTCTTGATCTTGATTCCGTTTGGTTCTGAAAATGTACTGCTTAAATCAATGTTTCCTGAGACATCAAGCGATTTTTTGCTGCGATCCCATAAAATATTGGTGACTCCTATATCTGAATCACTTGACCAGTGAGCGAGATATCCTGAATTGGTAAGGCTTCGGTCTCTTTGAAGTGGAGATGATAGTACTTTTCTTCGATCGCTTGGGTCGATATAAATTAATTCATCATCGTCAACGATAACTCTACCGTATTTAAGTGTAGGCGCGACTGTATCTCTCAGGTGGAGCTCAGTTGTTCTTAGACGACCATTTAATGTGAATGTCCCGGAGTGGACGATGGCATTAGCAGAGATTGTTCCTAGTACTTCTAATTTGGATCTTGGTGTGGATGTTCCAATCCCAATGTTTCCATCGTTATAGTAGATTTGTGAGCCTGCGCCTGTTAACCATTTAGATGGAACTGGATTGTATTCGACTCCGTCGATAAATAGTTGCTGTGTATTTAATCGGCCGCCGACGTTGATATTGAATATAGAGCTTACATTGCTGGTTCCTACTGCGATATTTCCAGATAAAATTGAAGATCCTGCGACATGTAGGGAGGCGCTTGGTGTTTTATACCCAATTCCAATACCGATGCCATTACCGTCTAACGTAAATAGGGGAGAGCTTGCATTTAGTCCACGGGTTGGTTGAATAGTAAATTTATTTTTGGTAACCCCCATACTATAAAATGTGGAGTTATCAACATTAAAAGTCATAACTGGAGCGATTCCATTGGCGTTTGATAATTCAAGAAGTGATCTTGGGGCGGAGGTTCCTATCCCTACTCGTCCTCTGTTGAAGAAGGTGTTGTTGTTGTTCTCTGATGGAACTAGCCATGGAGAACCGGCGTTACCACCAATAATGACGGATGCACTTGGATTACGAGGGTCTACTTTTTTGAATGTAGGGCCACCAAAACTGCCAGCAACCGCAACTGTCACATCGTCTGGGAATGTGAAGTTTAATGCATGACCGATGGCAATTCTTCCATCTCGTCTAATAAACATTGCTGGATTACCATCTTCTCTGTAGGCCACAAAGACATATTGATCAGTTGCATTAGGACTTATGGTAAGTGGGGCAATTGGGTCTGTCGTTCCGATTCCTACTCTTCCAGAAATAACTGCTAGTTTTGCTGTGCCAGGGTCAGAAGTCCCAATTCCGATATTGCCTGAAGTTGTGACGACTAATGCATTTGGGGCATTCGTATTTCCGATGGCTCTAAATATGTATTCGCTTGGAATTTTTCTTGCGACGGTTAAGGAGGTCTGATTGGTTTGGTTGGTGTTAATTCCGACCCCATTACTTGCGCGGACTAGGAACTGGTCTCGTTGTGTGGATGAAAATGTTTGAACGGGAGCGGTTGGAGAATAATCGGCCCATACGAAGGTGCCGATTTGGTTAGCAAGGGCTTTGTAGCCAGCAGCGAATGAATAATTGCCTTCAGCTCTATTTTGGAATCCTCCTAGGACACTGGAGTAATCCCCCTTTGCCCAGTTTTCGTATCCCCCGACGACGGTTGATGCGAGCCCATTGGCCGTGACGTTGTAACCTAATGCAACGGAATGATTACCAATATTGGCATGGTCCCATTGATTTGCGACGACGTGGCCAGCTCTAAAGGCTGCTTTGGAAGGTATCCACATAAGTCTGGTCCCGGCTCCGCTCGCTTGTACTTGATCGTTCGATCCAAATTCTCCCGTGAACAAGATGCCGCCATTGCCGCTGACTTGAAGATTAGCGCTTGGATTATTTAATCCGACACCGATTTTATTTTCTTTGAATACGAAAATTGGTTTTGACAGGTCACTTCCTTGAGACAAAATAAATGCTGAAGGGGTTCTGCTATCAATCCCCATACTAAATAAATTAACGTCTTTAATGTCAAAGGTAATGATTGGATTTACTGATGGACTAGAGGCTAATTCGAGTAAATTTCGAGGCTCTGTGGTCCCGATACCAACGTTGCCATTACTATAAAAAATTCGTCCATCGTTTTGGAAATTCCATAATGAGGATGATCGTAATGCGGCCGCAATAGGGACGCCATTTAAAAAGTAATTTTCTGCATCTACAGTCCCTTTAACTTTAAGTGCAACGTTAGAGGTGGTTGTTCCAATCCCGACGTTTCGAGACGAGATATAGAGTAAGCTTTTATTATTTTTATCTGTGACATTGAGTACTGCTCGGTTGTCAGATACTGATTTGACGGTTAATTGTGCAGTTGGATTGCTTGTTCCAATCCCCATTTTTTGATTGGTATAATCCCAGACTAAGCTATCGGATCCTCCGATATTATCTGTGTCAGTCCAGTAGGTAATTTGGTTGGCATTTCCTTGACCTTGTAACCCGATTAAGGATACCCAACCGTCTGGGGTATACCCTAAAAAGTCGTCCCCGACATATTGGATGGTACCTAAGCCTGGTGCGAAAGCAGCTTCCCCAATTCTAATTTCACCTCGGACATCAAGACGGCTTTCTGGTTGACTAGTCCCGATACCGACGCTGCCTACAATTCTTCCTGATGAATTTGGTTTCCCGTCGTTAAAGTAGATATCTCCGTCTCTAATTGCTGGTTTCCATGCGAGTTCGTTAGCAAGTGCTTTAGAGAGCTCGACGCCATTGAGTCGATATTCACGCGCATTTATGGTCCCGGCGACATCTAGTAGGGTGGTTGGATTTGTTGAAGCGATTCCGACTCTGCCTGTGTTGTAATAGAGGGTACTTCCATTTTTTTGCCATGATAAGACGCTTTCAATATCTCTTCCGTTGACTTTGAATCCTGTAGCGTTGACTTCTCCGACTACATCTAATGGGTATGCAGGTGCGCTTGTACCGATACCTACATTTCTGCTGACAACGGTTAATACATTGGTTTTAACAAATAAATTGCTGTTGATATTTACAGTGGAAGTAAATGTGCCTGTGATTGTTCCTGCATCAACTGCTTTAACAGTGTCGGCCAGTCTGGCTTGAATTGCGTAGGCCGATGCTGGAATTGGAAATGAGGCGGATAAGCCATCTAATGTAATTTGAAGGTGTGGAGATACAATGTCGAGTTGTGTTGTGGTTAATGGACCGAGGACGACACTACAACTTCCATTGACGAATAGTGTGGTAACTCCGGTTTTCTCATAAGTTTTACGACCGTTTTTACCTTCTGTAATTGCCAAGTTGATTTCTTTTGAGCCTTCTACAAGTCCGCCGGTTGCGGTAGACATGCTTCCTTGGAATGTAATATACGCAGGTGTGTTTTGTGCATGCGCACCGGCAGTGAACAAAAGTGCTGTCAAAAATGCGAGGCAAATTTTTCTCATGGGACTCCAATTAATGGTGGGAAATCTATTTGCCATATTGTACCTTATTTTTCCTTTGTTCTTCCATTAAACATATCATCGTTGAATCTAATAATTTTCTTGCATGGCGACTTCTTGGATGTGCGATATCATAGATACTTCTTCTTTTTTTAGTGGATACCTGTGTGTATTTTTGTGTGGTAATTATGGAGCTGTGACCTAATAGTTCTTGTACTTCTCGGATTGACGCATCCCGTTCTAAAAGATGAGTGGCAAAACTATGTCTGAATATATGAGGGGTTGTGAGTGGCCCCAAAGTATTTTTGTTGATTATGAAGGTAATCCCTTGCCTGGTTAAGTTCGTGCCTCTCCGGTTTAAAATCAAGTACGGAGACGGCGATTTCTCAAGTGAGGTACGTTCTTTTTTGATATAACTTTTAATAAGTTTAAGTGTTTCTTTGCTGATTGGAATAATCCGTTCTTTAGATCGTTTTCCAATTACTTTGATGGTGAGATTGCGATTAATATTTTCTATCGTGATATGAACGCATTCATCAACTCTGAGGCCACATTTGTAGAGTAAGTTGATGACGATCTGGTCCCTCAATGGGGTTTTACTTACTTTTAATAGGCCTGAAATAATGGAATCGATTTGGACTTTGGTCATTACTTTTGGAAGTGTCTTTGGAATTTTTGGTGTGGTTATTGGAAGTTCAATTTTGGAAGTGATCCAAGAATCATGATAGAGGTAGTCTAAAAACTGTTGTATGGAGGAAGCTTTTCTTTTGAGCGTGGCTGGTTTGTAGACTTGATTTTGAATATACGAGATATATTTTTCACAATCTACGGAAGATGAAATTGCTTCTGGACAATATATTGTAAATTGCTCTAAATCTACTTGATACGCGGCAAGCGAATTTTTTGAGAGTTTTTTCTCATATTGGAGGTAATTAAAAAACCCACTTATTGCAGATTTGATCATTTTTATTTTTTTACCTTTGCTTTAAGAAGTTTAATTTGATCACGTTGTTTTTGAAGAACATTTTGATATGTTGTTTCTAGTTGAGCGATATTACTTTCTAAAGTGATTAATTTTTCGGCCAATGTTTCTACTTTTTGTGACGAAATAGTGTGGGCTGGAGATTTTGTTAATCCAAGTAACACTGTTACGGTGCTCACTTTATCGACTGAATTAATCCCCCAGGCACGGCCTAAAATGAGATCACTATTTTTGGCGTTGATTTCATTGGGTTTAATGGCAATTCCAGTCCCGTCATTAAGTCCTGATGGGATGACATAGTCTCCTGCTGATACTGCTCCTCTGATTTTAATTGGAACTTGGCCTAGGAATGCGACGAGGACTTGTTTGGTTTTAGTGTCCCCTTGCCAGTTACCCGCGATAATTGGAGCCACACTGGTGACCATGATTTGATCTGCGCCCTTGGTGACCTTGCTGACTTTGCCGTTAAATACCCCGACAATTTGACCTGAGCTAATTTCTTCGCTGTTATAGAGTTTTGGTAAATACTCTGCATAGTCCGCTTCTGGAGATGTGAGCTGAACCCCTGTTTCTCCGTTCCCTTCAATTGCGCCTAAGCTGATCAGTGCTCCTGTGGGTGATATTGATGATTTGAAGCTAATAAAATTAGAGTCGGATCCGACAACCCCGTTAGAAGCTTCCGCACTATGTTTGATGAGAAGGGAGTTGGCATTGGCAGTCGTGTTTTCAAAGAGAACGAGAGCGCGGTGAGCGATGTTGTTGGTTACAAATGTAGTAGTATTTGAGGTGACATCCGGTCTCATATTAAATGAGGCAACCCCTTTAACATAGAAGGCTGTGGTTGGATTGTTTAATCCGATACCGACCATTGATGTATTTGCATTTGAGGTTTCTGAAAAAGTTCTTGCGACAAGGGATGTATGCCATTTTTGATTGGTTATTTCGGAAACCCCTATTTTGAATGCGGCATTGTTAATGGTGTGATCTTCTCCAATCGAAATTTGCAGGTCTGATGCCTGGTCGTTGGTGTTGACTCTTGTGATATGCATTGGATCTTCGTTATTACCATCGGTCGTACTGCTATTGATAAGATATCCCCCTGAGAAAATTAGTTTTTTTCCTTGGCCTGCAAATTCTGTTTCAGTTTTATTTACTTTAGCTCCGACTCTCATGTCGCCGCTGACAATTAATACGGGCATTCGGTTTCCATAGCTGTCAGGGCCTTCATTATCGAGTGCGCTTCCACTAATTGGGCCTGCGTTAATTAAGACACGGCCTACAAATTGGAAGGCTTGTTTTTGGATGGAGTCTTCGGACCCTGTTGTAATCGGGATGATTGGATAGGTACCTGAATATAGGGTGAGGGGTGAGTTGATTTTATTTGCGTCACTATCCAGATTTTTTGTTTTAAGTGTGAATGAGTTTTCGATGATAAACGGAGTTAATACTTTCGCAACGTCACTGGTTGTAATGTAATCTTGCACAAATCCACTTAAATATTTATTCCTAAGCTGAGTGAGAAGGTTTGCATATGATGTAATCACTCCGTCGACTCGTCCATCGGAGGTTAAGACTCCGTTGTCTTTAAGTGATTTCATGACCTGATTTGAGATTGCGGTGGTTGCATAAAATGTGGATCCTCCAAGGTAGAATTGGCCTTGTCCTAATGTGTAGACAATACTTTTAAAACTGTCTGTAGGCACTGCGAATCGTTGAGTGAGTGGAATGTTATAGGATGGGTTAATGACGAATTGAAGTTGACTTCCTCTATCAGCTATCCCTCCTGGTATGATATTGGGGGTAGTTCTCATTGAAACTACGATTCCAGACTGAAGTACTGTGCCATTGGTTGTTGTAATTACTACGTTGAGGGTGGCTTCGTCTGGGGTGAGTGTTCCAATCCCAACGTTTCCACCTCTAAAGATCGCTGCATATTTGAAGGCTGTTTGATTTTGGAATGTTGGATCTGGTAATTTGATTCCGTTGACATCGATGCGGAGACCATAAGCATTTGCGTTAGTTCCGATGTTGCGGAATGTAGATCCACCTGTAATCCCAAAATCAAATGCAGTGAGTGCTTTTGAATGGTCTCTCTCTAAATTGATTCGAATCGTTTCAAGTTTATGAGTTTTATTGGCGCTCGTTGTTTTGATGATATCGAATATACTTCTTGCTGCAAATTTAGCATTCGTTACGTTGAGGGTGGGGGCTGTGAACTCAGTTCCATCTGGATGATTTTGGAATCCTAAACTGCTTACATTTCCGTTTACATCGATGTCTGCTGATGCCCTTGTCCCATTAATGACAATTTCTCCGGTGGCATTGATAAATAAAATGTTTTTGGAGGTACCTCTGCTGACATTAAACAATGGAGTCAGCGATCCAGATGCTCCGACGACATGAATATTAGCGGAAGGGCGAGAAGTTCCAACTCCTAATTTTGTATCGACTAAACGCATGATTTCAGTATCTCCATTTCTGAAAATATATTGGCTATCACTTGCTGAAGATGCTTGAATATGAGTGTCGTAAGTGTTGACCAATGTTGGATGTGGTTGTAATCCAAAAAAGAGATGGCGTGTTCCAATTCTCATTAGGGTTCCATTTCCGGTAAATGTTGAGATTTCAGTTGGGACACTTCCTCCAGACATATTGCTGCTTGAGAGTTGCATATTTTCTAATGTACTTAGAGTGAAACGTGTTGCCGGAGTTCCTAAGCCAATACTTCCAGTGGGGCTGATTTGAACGAGTTTTGGCGTTCCAACTTTATCGATGATCATGGATCCTGATACATGAAGCGCTGCTAGAGGCAGGGATGTTCCTAGCCCTATTAATTGGGATGCTGGAATGAACATTGTGTAGGGGACTTGTGCACTTTCTACTCTTAGGATTGGTGTATCTGCTGTTTTTTGTTTGATGGAGAGAACACTCATTGGTCCTATTCGTTGATTTCCGAGTGTAACTAATGTGTTTTGACTGACGATAAATACTTTTGATACGGGATCTTCGATGCTGACTACTCTTCCAAAATCACTTTGTAGGTATAAATTGGCTGTTGGGTTAACGTTTCCACCTGGAGTGGCAGCAAATGAGCCCACATTTCCGACTTTATCGACTCTTAGAATAGGAATGTTATTTTTAAGAACCAATAATGCCACTTTCTGGCTCGTCTCGCTGTTGCCATAGATGTGTAGATTTGCAGATGGATTTTGTAGGATTCCTGGAGTGTCCTTAATCACTAAGCTTCCGCCCGTAAATATGGAAGTTCCTTGAATGATGACTGGGGTGGTTGTTGAAATACTACTTGTTCCGATTCGAAGTCGGTTTGCAGTGACAACCTGTGCAAGTAAAAATACAGGGTTTGCAGTTGGGGCTCGATTTAAAAAGGGAAATTCTTTGATAAAGTTTGCGGCCTGGAGTGTCCCCCGAATAATGATATGTTTATTATTATTAATAGTCATATTACCGAGGCCTGCATTAATTGCACTCAGTGTGTTGGTTGTGATTGCAGTTGCTTGTGTTCTGCTGCTTGAATTTAGGGTGACATGCCGTGCTTTTATGCCGCCATTAACATGAAGCATATAAGTAGGCTCTGTAACCCCAATTCCTACTTTTCCTCCATTGAAGATTGCGACAGGGCTGGTATTTCTGGTGACTAGCACTTGGAGACCAATGATTTTTGCTGAGATGGACTGTGCAGCAAGGTTAGAGAGGTTAAATTTTGCTCCTGTGACTGTTTTACTTTGGGCCGGAATTCCTACGATAGTATTGGTGTTTACTGCGATTTTGTACTCGACGCCGGTGATGCCTTTGCTTATGGCACCTGATGTGGTTAAGTTTATTTTTTGAAGATTATATAGAGCATTACTATCAGATGTAGTGAATGTTTTGATCAGGTCTAATTGTGCGGCGGGAGATGAATTATTAATCCCTACGTAGCCGTTTTGATCTACTACGAGGGCTTGATTTCTAATATTCATTGTTTTTCCAAGTAGTATATTTGAGGTTGCTTTCTTTGCTTTTAGTGTCCCCAAAATATCTAGATTATAGGTTGGGTTAGATTGATTAATTCCGATTTTACCGCCGTTAGTGATGAGCATCAGTATATTTTCTGTTACCCCTTGTATTTTAAATGTGGTATCTGTTGCTGGTGTTTTTATGCTCACTTTTGCTTCCGGGGCATTGGTTCCAAATCCAAGGTATCCATTTGATTTTAATGTGAGTGCATTGGTCGTTACTCCGGCTTGATGGCCATCTACGATAAAGGCGTTGATTGATGTTGTTTCTACTACATGAAGCTGGCTGCTTGGTGTGGCATTCCCAATTCCTACTGGAGCACCTCGGAATAGAGCTGCGTATTTTGTACCTCTTAGGATAGTGCCGTTGCCAAACCGTCTACTTTCACTTGCAAGTGTAGTGAGATTGACGTCTAATCCAATCATTTGTTCATTTTCGGCTAACTTTGATGTGGCGAATGTGGAGGTTAATTTATAGCCTTGGAATGTTCTGAAGCCTGCTGTGTTTCTGTCTTTAAATTCTAATTGCAATTTTTTAAGGGTTTTATCGGCTAATACTGAGTTGGTGACACCTGCTACATGTAACTGAGATGCTTCTGATCCCACTACGTTTGATGTGATATGAGATCCGACGGTTAATTTTCCAATACCGACCGAGTTGATATTGCTTGTAGTCCAGTGCATGACATTGGTATCGACGATGCTGTGGCTACTATTAAATGCAGGGATTACTTTTCTTGTTCCGGTAAAGGTATCTTCCATATTTCCTGTTGCGAATACTCCGTCTTCTAATATGGTTCCATAGTAAATCCCGGCTGCGCTACCATTATTGAAGGCGTATAAAATTGATTTTTGATTGCTTGTGACGGGATGACTTGATAATTCTTGAAGCTGAACCGTATTGGTCATTAAATTTCTTGAGACGATAAAATCTTGGTCAAAAATTTTGATTGAGTTTGCAATTCGAATATTACCGTTGTTTCGAATGGTTTCTGTGTTTACGTATAGATTTACCGTACTTATCCCTGAAACTAAGGCGGTGCCTTTAACGAGCAGATGACTCTTTTTAGGGGCTATTTCAGAGACCGTCGGGGCTCCGATTCGGATACCGCCCTCGTTAAACATCCTCATTCTCTCTTGAGGTGTGTTACTTACTGGATTTGTCATGAACGCTAATTCTGAAGCGGATATATCTGCGGTTGTCTTGATAGCAACAATCCCTGAACCAATATTTCGAATATTGGTTGCGGATGCTGGGGTGAAGATAATCCCGACGCTGGTATTTTCGGTATTGCTATTGTTATGAAGTGTAACGAACGTGTCGTTAGTGAGTTTGACGTCTAGGATGGCTCTCGGTGTCGCTTCATTGATTCCGACAAATCCATATGGAAGAACACTGAGCGTAGTTGAGTTGATTTTTGCAGCGCCTGCGAGAATGCTTTTATCTGCGATTATTTGCGTGGCATTTGCGCTTGTCTGAACTCTCACTGTGTCTAAGGTTTCTTCGGCAATCCCGATGGTAAGGCCTTGAAACTCAGCATCTTTACCCGATAGTAGTCTGCTTGATGTCATGTCTTTTGTTTTTATGCTTTCGCTTGCAATTAAATTGATGGCTTCAAGAAATCCATTCGCGGTGACCTGAAGTGTGATAGTCGGTAGATTAATTTGATTATTCACTATAAAAGAACGGCTGCTTTGTTTCATTTTCCGAACAACCATATTTCGAGCAATTGCTGTCCCTGAAATCATTGTATTATCAGTTGGTGAAAGGACATTTAGATAATTAAATGACGCAGCTTCTTGTCGGGTTAAGAGGTTGATTTGAAGGACATTGTCGGCTCGAATCGTCCCTGATACTTGGAGAGGGTAAACCGGATTTGGAACTCCGATACCAACGTTACCCCCTTTGAAAATTGCAGAGTAGGCATTGTTTTGTCTTTTGGTTTCGGCGCTAATCCCAATGACTTGACCACTGTCATGACTATTAAAATTGGCCATTGTGATGTCCATACCTTTAACCGTTTTTGGTGTTGTGAGTGTCCCAAATGTGGAGTTGGCGCTAGTAGCTAAGACGATTTCTAGTCCTTTATTATTTTTTTGGGTAGTTTGGATGTTGGTTGTGATTAAAAAGTTAATATATTCAGTAGTGGGTGTTCTTGTGAGTGTTTTACTGATGTGGAGTAAACTTTCAGGTGTAATTGTGCCCATACCGACTTTTTGATTATCGACATATAAGCTTTTTGTTTGGACTACTAATTTGTTGGTATCTAGGCTTCTTGCTCTAAGATGTGTTGTTTTAATTTCATTTTTTACTTCTAGTGTTGTGGTTGGGGTTGATGTCCCAATTCCAATTGCATTGGTTGCTTCATTAATAAATAGAATGTTGTTGGCATTGATGGTAGTGATTCTGAGTCGTTTTGAAATGATAAATCGATTTGCAGAAACGATCCCTTTAACGTCTAATATATATTCACCAGTGATTGCAGCTGGGAATTTTTTAATCCCGACATCCCCCATAAAGATCGCTGAATATACTTTTTCTGCGCTGGTTTGAGGTTTTACATCGCTGACGTTGACTCGAACTCCCGTGGCGGGTGCTTGGTTAATCATGCTAGTGGTACCTGCGCCATCGTTGGAATTTTTTAATTTGACGGATTTTCCGTAGATATCAAATATATGATTTGCATATTGAACATTGGTCGTGCTCGGTGTTGACCATCTTTCATCAATTACTAATCTGCTTGATCTAAGCGTGAAATTTTTAGAATGAGAGAGAGTTCCGTCGTGAGTGATATTGCCCTGTAAACTGAGGCCATCAAGTATGCTTTGGGTGCCTACTTTAACTTGGATTGTTTTTTCGAAGGAGGTGCTTGAGTCTTTTATGGTATTTCCGATATTGATGTTATGAGATGAGACTAAAGTGCCAATTCTTCTTGGGGTTTCTGAATACCAGATCATGTCGGTTTCGCTTAATATTTGATCAGTATCTCGAGTTGGATCTACTACCCAAATGACGATCGGGCCAATGCTGGTATCGGATGGTAACCCTCTCGATAAAATATCGGATAGAGGAACATCATCCAAAAATAGTTTTTCATTTTGTACTTCAAATCTAAATTCAGATTCGTCGAGATTGAAATCAATTCGATTGACTTTGGTATTCCCTAAAACATCGAATTGGTTTTTAACTACAAAACTGTTTGCAGAGACTATTCCAATGACTTCAAGGTCAGTTCTTGGAGTGCTTGTTCCAATCCCTACTGGATCAAGTAATGATTTGTAGACTGTATTGCCAGTTATGCTCCATTTGTCTCCGCTAGAGGTGACGACGTCGCCTCTGATATTAAGGCCTCGGGTCATAACGCTAGGGACAGTCAATTGATTGGCTTGTTGATTGGTGGTTCCAACAGCAAGGCCACTTCTAAAAATTGCGTTTCCGTTGACATGGAGCATGGCGAGCGGGGTATCTGTTTTAATCCCGATTTTATTATCATGGATTGCAAATGCTGGTGTGTCTGTCGTTAGATTGATGCCGTTAATGATACGGAGTGCTGAGTTTCCGGATCTTTTGACCCCTATACTGTAGCTAATGGGTGAGGAGGTGAAGCTAATTGCCGGATTTTGTGGGTTTGCAAACAATGTATTCCCGATATTAGATAGTTCCAACATACTATTTGGTGATGCCATCCCAATTCCTGTGTTTCCAGAGACGAAGTAAACATCTCCGTCTGAATTTTCTAACCACACAATGACGGCTTCTTTTCCAAGGCGGGTTCCGTCGGGTTGAATGTACTCACTAGCTAATACACTTCCGCTTCCTACTTGAAGTCCGGTTAATAGGTCTGCTGCTGTAAACATATTTGGAATAATGGCCATGCCGATGTGCCCTGGGCCACTTAAAATGGCCATGCCAGGTGTTGTGATGGCTTCAATCGATTTTATGAAGGTATTGTAAAGACCGGGGGTGTCACGGTTGACGCTGAGCTTAATATTGGCCGTAATAATATTGCCTGAGGGGGTTCTTGGTGTTCCGCCGATGTTCATTGCCCCCATTATGGATAATTTGGCGTTTCCCGGAGTGAGTGATCCGATAATCATATTTCCAGATGATGATAGGGCGGTTCCTGTATTTTCTGTGGGGTAACCGATAAATCTTAGAATGTTCCCACTACTTTTATCTCGTTTAATAGTTAAGCCTGATCTGATGCCGTCTACCGTGGTTAGGGTTGTTCCAATCCCCATACCTCGTGACGCGAATACTAAAAATTGACTGTGTTTAATAGTTGATGTTGGGGCTGCTGATGAGTCGAGAAAAATAAAAGATCCTTCGTGAAGTGCGGTCGCATTTTTACCGACAGCAAGTGAAAAGTCTCCTTCTGAAATGTTATTTTCTCCACCAGCTACGGTCGAATAGGCGCCACTGCCGATATTATTTTTTCCACCGGCGACGGTGGTGTAATTACCGCTACCGATACTATTTAGTCCAAATGCGTTTGAAAATTTGCCTGAGTTTTCATTATCCCAATTTTCTCCTCTTAGGTAAGGGGATGTTGATTCCACTTGGCCAGCTCTGAATATTGCCCTTTGAGGTTGCCATAAAAATCGAGTCCCAGGACCTTCTTTTGGAAGAGTCGGGATAAGCTCATCACCGGTTAACGGATCGAGTTCTTGTGCAGTTTCTTCTGGGACTCCGTAAAATGTCCCGCTAAAAACAGTTCCTATTTTTCCGTTGATATGAAGGGGCGCTAAGGGGGTTTCTAAGCCAATACCTAAAAAGTTATTTTTTGCGACAAATAATGGAGATGTTGATCCAAGCGTGGTTCCAAACTCTACTCTAAATGTATCTGGCTTATCGTTATCGACTCCCATGGTATAGCTGACATTTCTACCGTTGGTTAATGTAATGGCGGGGTCATCATTTGAGTTGGTTCTTTGGGCAATTTCTAAAAGGCTTTCAGGTCTGTTTTGGCCAATCCCGACATTCCCTAACATATAGTAGACATTATGACTTGCGTTTAATAGCCATACAGAGTCTTTTGATACTGCGAGAAGGATAGATAGGCCGTTTAGTGTGATATCGTCAGCAGCGAGGCTGCCAATTACTTTTAGCTTTTGGTTTGGAGTAGGGGTTCCGATCCCAACGTTGCCTGTAGAGCCAACCATTAGCAATGTTTTATTTTGTGTTGAAGTTACTTGAAATAATTTTTTATTAGAATTGGTTTCTTTGATCTGAAGTGTTGAGTTGGGGGCGGAGACTCCAACTCCTACAAAAGAATTAGTATGATTTTGAAGAAATAATGGGCTAGAGCTAATATTTTTAGGAGTTGTAAAAAAAGTTAGACGATCTTTTTGGCCGCCGCCTCGTACGCCGGTGAGGGGTAACCAGCCCCTGGTGGTATAACCTTCAATCTCATTATTTGCAGAGGATCTTCTAATCATACCAACCGCCGCAGGATAGACGTTGGTGGATACTCTAATCTCGTTTAATACATGAAGTTTTGATCTTGGATTTTCTACTCCAATACCGACCTTTTTATCCAGGTTAATAAAATACAAATTTTCTGATGCGACTGGAGATCGTTGCCAATCTAATGTGGATGAGATTTTTCTAGATTTGGTAAATAATTCAGAGGCATTAATGGTGCCTGCAACTTCTAATGTGTAGCGGGGGATGGAGGTTCCGATTCCTACCCGGCCTGTATTAAAGTAAATATTTTGGGTGATGACGGTGTTAGGTTTCCAGGAGAGAGCTCCTGCGATATCTTCTCCTCTAATTCTAAATCCGTCGGCATTGATGATTCCGTTTATATCGAGCTTGGTGGTTGGATTTGATTTCCCAATCCCTACGCTATTTGCATTGACGAATAGGGAGTAATTTTGGCTACTTGCTTTAACATATAGCCCTTTTGATAAGTTTGCTGTTGAAACCATTGTTCCGGTGATGACATTGGCTGAGACTTTACGGGCGCGCTCTGCTACCGCGGCTTTGAATGCGTATGGTGATGCGGTGAGTTTAACAAATTGAATTGTATGAGGGGTGTCTGTGAGAGTGATGCCAATATGTGGATTTGTGACGTATAAATAGCTTGCTTCAAGGGGCGTGACTTTTCCGATAATGGTTGTAAACATTCCGTTTCTGAATGTTACGCTGGCAATTGGCTCTGACCATACGGGGGTGCCTGTAGTGCCTTTATAAATCCCAATTGTTGCGGCATGACTACCTGAAATAAAGGTTCCGTTAATAGGCGGAAGGCTTCCAGACACTTGGAGCTCTACACTTGCAGTAATCGGACTGCAAAGGAAACAGATTAAAAAACAACTCCAAATGATTGATTTTATTTTCATATTTTTGTCATATCTTAGAATTTTATCCCCACAGAAAAATAATGTTTTTTATCAAATTCGATATGCTCGCTTGATTCAAGTGCGTAATTAAATTTAACGTTTTCTAGTGTTAACCCAACTCCTAAGGTCGTGTTCGTTTCAATTGTATCAAGAACTCCGAATTCTTTATAACCAGCGGTGAATTCTATCCATGGAAAAAATCCTGGTTTATAGCTGATTGCACCTGATTTCGTGACTAGATCGTAACGGCCACCTGACTTAATTTGACCAAATAAATTGATCGGGCCTAGTGTGTATCTTGATACAAAGACAATCTCAGCTGGTAGGACTTCTTCTTTTCCATCTGACTCGCCACCCGTATATGATACATCATATCCAGGTAAAAAGTTTTTAATCGCTAGTGCCATGTCTAGTTTTTTTCCGTCATATTTGACTCCGGCATCCATGTTGTATCCCGTCCCTCTAACTGTGTCGATTGTAGTGACGTAGTAGTCACCAGATATTCCCCAGTGAAGACGTTTTGTTTGAGAAAATTGGTAGCTTAATTTAGCGACTTCGGTACTGTATTTAAATGTTCCAACTGGAATAATGATTCCTAGCGGATTTGTGATTTCATCTTGATCTTGATACGTTTTGGTGATGTCATCGACACCTGCAGACATATAGGCCGCTCCGATGACTCCTTTTTTTGTTTTGAGGGCGATGGATACGGCTTGGTAAGTTACTTCATCCATAAATGTTGTGGTGAATGCGGATACTGAAAAATGTTTGATCGTGTGAAGTGATGCTGGGTTTTCTAAAAGGACTTCGGCTGTATTGCTGAAGCCTTCGATATTTCCCCGTGCGATCATTTCAGCCGAACTACCTACTTCTGTGGGCATAAAAAATCGGGCTTGAGCATCGCTATTCTTGGCGAATAGTGTGATTAGTCCGAGTATTAAAATTAACAGAATAATGTGTTTTTTCATGGGATGATTGCCGCTTTACCTTTCGCCAATACTTTTCCTTCATTGATGATCAAGTAGAAATAAACTCCGGCTGATAAATCGATATTGGTTCCAAAGTCGTTTTTGTCGATGCTGATCAGGTTGTATCCCTTTTTTCCACCGACAGCCCCTCTTTCAAACGATTTTTCTAAAATTCGATGAGCGAGCATGTCGTAAAATTGGATTTCGATTTCTAAGTCTTTGGATAATCCATAGCCTAATTTTGCCCCAGTTTCTTGTCTAAATGGATTTGGGTAAACCAGTGCTTGGGTAGTGGCTGCGGCGGAGACATCTTCATCAGGGTTGAGTGCTTCGTCTGCGAAGTCACCGATTTCTTGTTGAAGCCCTTGGAATCCCCCACCTAAGATTGTTAGCCCATTACCTGTTCCTCTAAGCGTAGAGCTGTTTTTTCCGAGGGCATCTCTCATTGCTTCGTCTGGGAATGACCCGAAGTGAAGAATTTGGTTCATTGTAATTTCAGAGCTTGATTCGTCGATTTGGATTGCTGAGACCAAGTGGGTGTGCCCGATTAGGGCCAGTGCTGTGATGATAGTGATGAGTGTTTTGTTTTTTTTCATTTTCTTTCAATCTTTTGTTGTTGTTATAAGCTAATATCGTCCCTTATTGGGCTTAAACTTGCATGATGTCTTGCATAGACCTCTTTTTGGGGGGCATTTAAGGCTGATTTTGAATTGATTTTGTTATTTTAACAGAGGCGGCTATGTTGATATACTGCCTTTTATATGAATTGTTCAGATGAATTTTTAAAAGTAAGACATGAGGTTGATTCTCGTGTAGAAATTGTGGTGGTGACTAAGACGGTTACCTCTGCACTTATTCAGTCGATTTTGGATGCTGGCGCTATTTCGATTGGCGAAAATCGTGTGCAGGAGGCGAAAGAGAAATTTCCACAAATTAGGTTTGGATCTGTGTCTCGTCATTTGATTGGGCATTTGCAGTCAAATAAAGTGACTGTTGCCGTTGCCTTGTTTGATTGGATACAGTCGATTGACTCTGAATCGCTTTTAATCAAAATTGATGGGGCAGCAGGTCGGCTTTCTAAGCGTATTTTTGGGTTACTTCAAGTGAATGTTGCGGATGATTCTGATAAATTTGGAATGTCGGTTACTGAGTTTCGACGCATAGTGGAAACTGGGAGATTAAATCAGTGTTCATGGGTTTCGGTTAGAGGTATAATGGTGATTGCGCCCCTTGATTTGAATGACTCTGAATTACGGAATTTTTTTAAGAAATCCCGTGAGCAATTTGAGTGGCTTTGTCGATATTTCCCACACATGGATACTCTGAGTATGGGAATGAGCCAAGACTATCAGATTGCAATTGAAGAAGGCGCAACAATGGTTCGTATTGGAAGTAAAATTTTTAAATAATGGAGGCATTATGAGTACTTTAGAAAAATTAAAGGTATTTTTTGGGCTGGAGGAAGATGAGTTGGAACATGGTCCGAGACGGGATGATTTTCAAACTCCGACAATTAAACCCTTTAAAGGTGCTTCTGTTTCTGTGCCTTCTGTCCAACGTCATCACAGTTCTTCATTTGCTGAGATTATGGTTGAAGAGCCTCGTATTTACGAAGATTCGTTAAATATTGCGACTAACCTTAGAGAGGGTAAGCCTGTGATTGTAAACTTGAAATATTTAGACTCGGAATCTGGAAAGCGTTTAGTGGACTTTGTATGCGGAACTGCGTATGCGTTAAGTGGCCATATGCTTAAAATCGGAGAAACGATTTTTTTGTTTACTCCAGCTACCATTCAAATTGCAGAATCATCAGATAAAAATACGGTTATTCCTGATTCTAATGATCGGGGATATACCTCTTCTTTCCGTACTGCTAGCTTCTAGAGTATGGAGTGTTTTGATCGCTTTGTAGCGATTATTGCCAAGCTTAGGGCGCCCGGTGGGTGTCCTTGGGATATTGAGCAGACTTTTGAATCTTTGACCCCTCATATTATTGAGGAAGCTTATGAGCTTGCAGATGTGATGCGTCGCGAGGATGCTGTTGGATTGCAAGAGGAGTTAGGAGATGTCTTGCTCCATGTCATCATGTTATCAGGTATGGCGGCTGAAAAAGGCTGGTTTACGGTTTCTGATGTTATTGAAGATGTGACTGAAAAGATGATTCGAAGGCATCCCCATGTATTTGGCGATGTTTTGGCCAAGTCTTCGGACGATGTGATTTCTAATTGGGATCAGATTAAGATCCTGGAAAAGGCCGATCAGACTTCTATTTTTGAGTCGATCCCTGTGGCATTACCTTCTTTGATGAGGGCTTCGAAAATCCAGAAGCGAGCGTCACGAGAAGGCTTTGACTGGGACTCGATTGAAGGTCCGTTAGATAAATTAAAAGAAGAAGTTTTAGAGTTAGAAGGTTCGGTATTAGAGAATCCTGATACGATTGAAGAAGAATTGGGCGATGTTTTATTCTCTATGGTAAATGTGGCGCGGCATTTATCGGTTTTGCCGGAAGAAGCGCTTCAAAAAGCAAATGAAAAATTTATGAAACGATATGCCCTGATGGGGCAATTGATTCAACAAGATGGACATGCCATAGGTAAACTTTCTTTAGAAGAGAAAGAAACCTATTGGAATGTAGCAAAGCAGATATTGGCCAAGGAGGCTCTTGAGTGATTTCAGTAGTAGTAACGATTATTGCATTGGGAATTATTGTGGTTATCCATGAACTTGGACATATGTTGGCGGCCCGACGTGCGGGTGTGGGCGTTTTGGAATTTAGTATTGGAATGGGCCCCATTATAATGTCTAAGCAGGTACGTGAAACTTTATATAGTTTGCGCGCATTCCCTTTTGGGGGCTTTGTAAAGTTGGCAGGGATGGATGATGTTGAAGAGCCTGTGAAGGATGAGCTTAATTATCAGCTTAAACCTTGGTATGACCGTGCATCGATTATTGTTGCGGGATCTTTTTTTAATCTTATTTTAGGGTTTTTAATTTTTACGATTGTGTTTTGGGTGTCGGGTATTCCAGAGGCCAACTCCAAACTGAAATCGGTTGTGGAATCAAGTGTCGCTGCCCAAGCTGGTCTTTTAGCTCAAGATGAAGTTGTTTTGGTTAATGGACAGCCTGTTAAGGGAGTTCATGCGGATGTGATTGGCGCGATTAAAGCATCAAATGGGAATCCGATGATTCTACAGGTGCGTCGTGGGGAAGAGCTGATTGATGTGTCGGTTGTGCCTGCACTTTCTAAGTCTGGCGTGTATCAAATCGGGGTTATGTTTGATTGGACAGTTAAAAAGTATGAATTTTTAGAGTCTGCAAAATTTGGGGCGGAATCAACCTGGTCTGTGACTAAAGGTGTTTTTAAGAGTTTGCAATTATTAATGACGGGGAGGGTTTCGCTTAAAGAAATGTCTGGTCCGGTTGGGATTGTTCAATTTGCGTCCCATGGGCTTGATCGAAGTACCCCGGATTTTATGGGTGTAGTGGCCTTGATTAGTATTAGTTTGGGTGTATTTAATTTGCTTCCGTTTCCAGTATTGGATGGTGGGCACTTAGTGCTTTTAGTGATTGAAACTTTACGTGGAAAACCATTTTCAGATGCAACTCAAATGTGGATTCAGCGAGTTGGGATTTTCTTTTTAATTTTTATGATGGTGTTTGCGTTGTGGAACGACACGATTTCTTGGAAGACGAGGTCGTCGCTTTTTAATACTTTCTTTAAGTAGTAGTTAAGTGGTTCTCGGACCAGATTTTGGTGACTGTGGAGGGATCTAGGTTGCCTCCTGAGAGGATGACGAGGATGTGTTGAGGTGTAGTGGCTGATTTGAGCCATTGCACGACGGCGGCCATGCTCATGGCGGATGTGGGCTCTACTGTGACTTTAAGTAGGTGAGTGAGCCATTGGGTCCAGTAGATGATGTCTTGTTCTGCGACTTCGATGAAGCCGTCGAGTTGTTTGAGGTAATGGAAAGTTCTTGGGGAGATGCCAAGGGTTCTTACGCCGTCTGCGAGGGTGTCGGGAGAGTGCGCGAGCCTAAAGATTTCGCCGGTTTTGAGTGAGGTTGCGGCGTCGTTTCCGTTGAGGGGTTCAACTCCGATGATTTTGGCGGAGGGTAGGGTTTCTTTTGCAGCTAGAAAGGTGCCGGACAGAAGGCCTCCACCGCCGCAGGGTGCGAAGATGGCTGTTGGAGACAATTTTTGGATGGCGATGGCTTCGTAGCATGCGGTGCCTTGGCCTTGGATGACATTATCATGATCAAATGGTGGGATCATGTAGGCGCCTTGTTGTTGTTTTTGGTAGCAGAGGTCTTCGGATTCTTGGCGGGTTTGTGTCAGGACGACTGTGGCGCCATATCCTTTTGTAGCCTGGATTTTGATGGGGGAAACATTGGTGGGTATAAATATTGTGGACTTAATCCCTAATAAGGCTGATCCGTAAGCGACGGCTTGAGAGTGGTTTCCGGAGCTGAACGCAATGACTTCCTGAGGGAGTTGGCCTGCTTCTTTTAACGATAATAAAGTGTTTAGAGCGCCTCTTACTTTAAATGAGCCAGTTTTTTGATGACCTTCCCACTTAAAGGAGATTTTGTGCCCTATTTTTTGATTAAGGATGGATGACGTTAAAATCGGTGTTTGATGAATATAAGGTGCGATGCGCGAATAGGCTTTTTGAATATGATTATGATTGCTCATGACCTTAGTTTATAGTCAATTTTAAGAATGTCTATATTTCTCTTATTTGGCGGCTATATTTCTGGTTGGGATTAGATTATCTATGGCCATTAGATAACCTCTTTGTAACCACCGGTCTTCTTTAAGAGTTCCGCTTAGATCTGATTTTCCGTCTTTTCCAACAACATCTCTTCCATGGACGACTCCGCAAGGGGTATTTCCATCTGTATTTTTTCCATTGTTAAATAAAAGTAGTTCACCTTCTTTTAGCGCGACGCCTTTAATTTCCTTTACTACTTCAGGACTGTTTAAAATGACATAGAGGTCATAAAGGCATCGTTTTGTCTCTGGAGTAGTGCCTTCAAATCGATCAAATTTTTGCATGAGTCTTAATCTAAATGTCCCACCTGTATCCTCGATTAGGGAGAAATTTCCCTGGACGGCTCCGGTGGTATAGCTTGCCCCTGATTTAATGACGAAGTCTGGTTTTTTCATTATTTCAATGAGATCTTTGGGTATGTAATGAAGCAAGGTTTCAACTGGTATATAGATGGTTCTGGTATTGGGGTCTGAATCCAGGCAAAACAAGGCCAAAAATTTAGGAGGAACTTCTTCATAGGGAATTTCTACATGAAAGAATTGAGGGTCTTTACTTAGGCTTGAAAACCCACGGTTTCCCGCTACGGGTGAAACTTGGTGTATTGGACGTCCTTGATGTTCGGCTGGATTTGACCATAAAATGCAGCCCATTAATTCGGTTAGTCCGATAATGACTAATTCGCTGACTCTAGTTTTTGCAGCTAAACGCTCTTCGATGTCTTTACCGGCAGGGATGACATCATCAATCGGTAAATTTCGCAGATGGATAATATCGATTTCCCCTTTTTTTACTTTTTCTAAGGTGTTTAAAGTGGCAGTAGGAAGATAGGCTCTAAGTATGTCGGCTGCTGGTTTTGAAAATGTGGTGTGCTTGCCATAGACCTGTAAGCTGGTATCTGGAAATAATGTCATAAAGGCGGCTTTTATTGCCTTTGAAGCTTCCATTGGTATTTCTATGGACTGTAATGGTTTTGATGGCGCGATGGAACTTGATAATATTTTTCTATTCATGATGCTATCTCTCGATTTGAGTTACGGCTTTAATTCTGTTGAATTATCGTTTGAAGTTGAGAGGGATTTCTTTTGAGAGAGGATTGGCGGCTTTTTTTAACTGAATTTTTGAAAATAATTTTTAGTTTTGCTTTAAAGTTTGATGGCTTTTTAGTACACTCGGTTTATCTCTTTTTCGAGGTTTATTTTGTCCCTTACTGCTAATCATTTTGTTTTGTCTGAAATTGCGAAGTCCATTCGGTCGTTGTCGATTGATGCGGTTGAAACGGCGGGTTGTGGCCATCCTGGGCTGCCTCTTGGGTGCGCGGATATTGTGGCGGTTTTATATGCCAATGGTTTGCGTCAGGATCCAAGTACGCCGGACTGGATAAATCGGGACCGATTTGTACTTTCTGCTGGCCATGGCAGCATGGTGCTTTACTCGGCCCTGCATCTCTCTGGATTTGATGTAAGCCTCGATGATATTAAAGCGTTTAGAAAATTGCATTCCAAGACACCTGGGCACCCTGAGTATCGGGAGACCCCCGGTGTTGAAACGACGACTGGACCTTTGGGTCAGGGAATCGCAATGGCGGTTGGAATGGCGTTGGGTCTTAAGATGAACGAGTCTCGTTATCATTTGGCATCTGAGCATCTTTTGGATGCCAAGGTTTATGTGCTTGCTGGAGATGGAGATTTGATGGAAGGAATTTCATCTGAAGCCTCTTCATTCGCTGGGCATTTGTCACTGAATAACCTGGTTATTATTTATGATTCTAATGATATTTGCTTAGATGGTCCGATTGATGAATGTTTTACCGAAGATGTTCAAAAACGATACGAAGCGTATGGATTTGATGTTCAGGTGATTGATGGGCATTCTTTTGATGAGATTCAAAACTCATTGGATCATGCAAAAAAATCGGATAGGCCGTCATTAATTGTTGCGAAAACGATTATTGGTAAGGGTGCCCCAACGGTTCAGGGGACTTCTGATGTCCATGGTAAATGTTTAGGATCAGATGAAGCGGCTTGTACTAAGAAATTTCATAATATCCCATCGGATATGCCGTTTTGGGTGTCGGATGCAGCGTATGAATATTTTTCACAGAAAAAAAATGCCCAGGAATTGCTTAGACGTGAATGGGAAGTGGCATTTGGAACCTGGACGAAGAAAAATCCTGAGCTTGCTTTGGATTTGGTGGGATCTACATCTCCTTCACTGCCTTTAAATTTACTTGAAATTCTTGATCGCCTTGAAATTAAACCAAATTTCCCGACTCGACAATCGTCAAATGCCGTTCAGCAAGCGTTGGGAGACTTGATCCCTTCTCTGGTTGTTGGATCTGCGGATTTGTCTTGTTCTGACAATACACTTTTGAAGTCTGGTGGTGTTGTGAAACCGTTTCAATATGCCGGACGAAATATTAAATATGGCGTGCGCGAATTTGCGATGGCTGCGATTTCGTCTGGACTTGCGTTGCAAGGGATGACGATACCGGTTTGCGGAACATTTTTAACTTTTTCAGATTATATGAAAAACGCGATTCGATTAGCGGCCTTGATGAAAGTTAAGGTCATTTATCATTTTACTCATGACAGTGTGTTTTTGGGTGAAGATGGGCCGACGCATCAGCCGGTTGAACATCTTGCTGGCCTTCGTGCGATGCCTGGATTGACGGTGATTCGTCCGGCGGATGCACATGAGGTGCGTGGAGCTTGGGCTGCGGCATTGACGGTGGAAGGGCCTGTGGCTTTGATTTTAACGCGATTGACTGCACCTGATTTAACAGTAACTTCAAGTGCGAATGTTGGTAGGGGCGGCTATGTGGTGCATCATGGGGCTAATCCTCGTGTGGATTTTTGTTTAATTGCCACTGGATCTGAAGTGGATTTGGCGTTGAAAGTTGCGAAGGATTTAGAGTCTAAAGGTCACTCGGTGAGAGTGGTATCGCTTCCCTCATTTGAGCTTTTTGATGCTCAACCGAAAGAATATCGAGATGAAGTTTTGCTTGAAACTCAAAAAGTGAAATATGTATCGCTTGAAGCACAGTCCTCTTTTGGCTGGCACCGATATGTTGGCCGCGATGGAATTTGTATTTCTGTGGATCATTTTGGGGCGAGTGCACCGGCTGATCAATTACGAGAAGAGTATGGGTTTACAGTGGAGGCCGCAGTGGCTCGTATTTTAGGGGATGCCTAGTGATTAGGATTAAGAAACTTGTAAAAAAATATCCGAATGGCTTTTTGGCCTTGGATAATATTGATTTACATGTGGGCAAGGGGGAATTTATTTATTTAGTTGGGCCTTCTGGTGCTGGCAAATCGACTTTGCTGGACGTTATTTTTAGATCGGAATTACCGACTTCTGGTGATATCTATATCGATAATTTTTCGCTCAATCATCTTAAGCCTGCTCAAGTTCCATATTATAGACGTAATATCGGAATGATTTTTCAGGATTATAAGCTTTTGCCAGGTCGTACTGTGTATGACAATGTGGCATTTGCGTTACGTGTAATGCATTATCCAAGATCACGGATCCATCGCCATGTGTCGCAGGTGTTGGAATTGGTTGGATTGTCTGAAAAAGTAAACCATGTGACCGCGGAGTTGTCGGGTGGTGAGCAGCAACGTATTTGTATTGCCAGGGCGATTGTGAACAATCCTCCGATTTTGCTTGCGGATGAGCCGACTGGCAGCTTGGACCCGGAGACTTCTTGGGAGATTATGCAGCTACTGAGCAAGATTAATTCTCGCCAAACGACGGTGTTGGTGGCGACTCATAACAAGAGTATAGTGGACGATATCCGTAAGCGTGTAGTTGTACTGGAATCTGGAAAAATTGTCCGAGATAAGCATTTTGGTACTTATGATGGGTAACTTTAGATGTTAAATGATATCGTTTTCTTTTTGACTGAAGCCGTTAATGGCATGAGACGGTCTGGCATGATGATTGTGATTTCAGTGGCCACAGTGACGGTTTCTCTTTTGGTATTTGGTATTTTTTTATTAGTGAGTGTCAATATTACACATTTGGCTAATTTTATGGCGTCTAAACTTGAAATTAGAGTGTATTTAAAGGATTCGGTTGGCGAATCTGATGTGTCCATGTTTAGAGATCGATTAAGAGCTATGCCACAGGTGAAAAAATTAGAATATGTAAGTCGGGAAGAAGGATGGAAGCAATTCCAGACGTCTTATCCGACGATGGCATTGGGCGAAATGATTACTCAGAATCCACTGCCTAATTCATTTCGTGTCTTTGTTGTGGATGACTCTCAATTTGTCTCTTTTGCGAAGTATTTATCGTCGATTGAAGAGTATGTTGAAGATGTGACTTATGGCGATATTATGGCTGAACGTATCCAAATGTTATATCGTTTTTGCAGATATTCTGGATATATTTTGGTTGGGCTTTTGACGATGGCGACTTTGATGATTGTTATGAATACGATTCGATTAACGGTCATTGCCCGTCAGGCGGAGATTGAAATTATGCAATTGGTTGGGGCTACTAATCCGTTTATACGGGCTCCTTTTTTGATTGAAGGGTTTTTAATTGGAGTGATAGGGTCTTTATTATCCGTTGGGATTTTGAGGCCGATGTACTCTTATTTGGCGATTGAATTTCAGAAAAAAGTTCCTTTTGTCCCGCTGGTTTATGATCCGGTGACATTGAGATATGTTTACTTTGCAATTACGGGTGCTGGTATATTTTTAGGTACTGTAGGCGCGTTTATTGCCGTATCCCGTACCCTTAAAACCAAATATTAGGAGCTTACCGATGATCGAATTTTTTAGAAAACACTCGACCAAAGTGGTTTGGGTTATTATTATCATTTTTTTAGTAACTACGATCTCTGGGATTGTATTGCAGGGTCTTTTTTCAGGGAATGCGCCGAGTAAATCGATGTCTCACAAACCATCGGAAGGTGTGATCGCGGTCGCTGGGGATATTCAAGTTGATCGATCTATTTATGATCAATATCTCAATGAAAATGTCTATTCATTTCAGATTTCTCGACCCTTTCAGGTGCCTTCTCCTGAAGTTCTGGAATGGCTTCAAATGGATGCGTTTTCTAAATCTGTTCAATATTTAGTCATGCAAAAAGGTGCGAGTGACAGTAAAGTTAAAGTGACTAAGGCTGAACTTAAGCAACATATGACCGCGATTCTTCCTCAAATGGGCTTTAAATCTGAAAGTGAATTTAAAAAGAAACTGAAAGAACGTCAGATGAAGTATAAAGATTTTGTGAACTCTCAAAAACAAGATTTAGAGGTCCAAAAATTTATGGGGCTTTTGCAATCTAAAGTCACAGTGTCTGATGTGGATGTGGATCGTAAATATACGGATGTGGATGTTCAGCATATATTATTTCGTATTACACCTGAGCGTAAATTACCTCAGGCGGCTACTTTTTCTAGTGAAGTGCGGTCTAAAATTGCGCAAGGGCTCGATTTTAATGAGGCAGTTCGTCTTTATAGTGATGACGAGTCTTCTAAGCAATCTGGTGGACGTTTGGGGTGGCTAGGTCAGGATGTGATACCGGCGATGTATGATGTGATGCATTCTTTAAAAATTGGCGAAGTGTCTCAACCCTTTTTGACCCGATTTGGCTACCATATCATTAAGGTGGCTGGTAAACGGGATCGGCTTCGTCCTTTGGACTTGAATTATGACCGAGAGAAGCAAACGATTTTATCTCAAAAACGGCAGCAAGTTTCTGAAGCTTATTTACAGACTCAATTGGCTGGTAAAACATTTGAATTTTCAGACCCGTTTTTAGAAGGGCATCACCGTAAGCGCGAAGGGAAATTAGAAGCGGCGAGAGGGGCGTATCAACGTGCGGTTTCTTTGATGCCAAATTCTGCATTACCTCATTCCTTTATTGCTCAGATTTATCTTTCTGAAGGGCAGGGGGCCTTAGCGAAAGATGAATTATTGAAAGCCTCTGTGAAAGGTGAATTGAATGCGTCTTATGATTTGGCTTCGGTCCATATGATGCTTGCGTACATTCATTCTTTAGAGAAAGATCCTAGCAACGTTAAATTGAGTTTGGATAAAGCGCTTTCTCTTTCTGAGAATGACTATTTGGCCTTACAACAGTTAAAACCTTTGATCCAAAAAATGGGATCGGATGCTCAGAAGGCCAAATTTAATCAATTGGCCATTGCCTTAGAAGCGAAGATTTCTGAAGCGGTGAAAGCGCAGCAGGCTAAGCAGGTTCAACAGCCTCAACAAAAATAACCTATACAGACTGGGTTAATACTCACCCCAACCCCTCTCTTTTCAAAAGAGGGGCTTTTATACGGTTGTTTTTATCCAGTTAAGGTAGTCTGTTGATCCCCTTGATATTGGGATTTGAATGATTTCGGGACATTGGTAGGGATGGTTGGTTTTGATTAGCTCTTCGAGTTTTGGGTAGAGCACTTCTTTGGTTTTGATGGAAAGTTGGAACTCGGTGCTTTGCTCGGCTTTGCCTTCCCAAATATAGTGACTTTCGATGGGGCCTATAATTTGAACACAGGCCCCGAGATGATGGTTGAGAATAACTGAGGCTAGCTGCCTGGCTGTTTCTTGATCAGGCAGCGTGGTGAGGACGATACTGTAAGGCGTCATTATGCGTCGGTGACGGCGCCTTCGGATGCGGAGCTGACCAGTTTTGCGTATTTGGCGAGAACCCCATACGTAATATTGGGCGCTGGTTGTACCCATTTGCTGAGACGTGCTGCGATTTCTTCATCGGATATGTGAAGTGTGAGGGCTTGCTTTTCGGCATCAATGGTAATTTGGTCGCCGTCTTGGACGATGGCGAGTGGGCCACCATCAAAGGCTTCTGGTGTGATGTGACCGACGACGAATCCGTGGGTGCCGCCGGAGAAGCGCCCGTCTGTGATGAGGGCGACGTCTTTACCTAAGCCTTTACCCATTACTGCAGAAGTAGGGGAGAGCATTTCTCTCATGCCTGGGCCGCCTTTGGGGCCTTCGTATCTAATGACGATGACGTCACGTTTTTGGATTGTGCCATCTAGGATTTTTTTGAGGGCGATTTCTTCTGATTCAAATACGCGGGCGTTTCCGATAAATTTGAGGCCTTCTTTACCGGAAATTTTGGCGACTGCACCTTTTGGTGCCAGATTTCCGTAGCAGATGACTAAGTGACTATCTTTTTTGAGGGGATCAGTGAGGGGGCGAATAATATCTTGCCCTTCTGGGTAATCTTGAACATCTTTTAGGTTTTCTGCGAGGGTTTTACCGGTAACTGTTAGGCAATCTCCGTGAAGTAAGCCTGCGTCGAGAAGGCGTTTCATGAGAGGTGTGACACCGCCGATCGCCACTAATTTAGACATGGCGTATTTTCCGCTGGGTCTTAAGTCTGCGAGTACGGGGACTCGTTTTCCGACGCGGGTAAAGTCGTCTAGATTGAGTGGGACGCCGGCTGTTTTGGCCATGGCGAGTAAGTGAAGAACTGCGTTGGTTGAGCCACCGAGTGCGGTCACGACGGTGATGGCGTTTTCAAAGGCATTTTTAGTCATAATATCTTTTGGAGTGATATTGGCTTTGAGCAGGGCTAACACTGCTTTACCGGCATTTTGACAGTCTATTTTTTTGGCATCGGATACTGCGGCCTGGGCTGAGCTATTTGGTAGACTCATTCCGAGGGCTTCGATAGCTGAGGCCATGGTGTTGGCGGTGTACATTCCACCACAGGCCCCGGGACCTGGGATGGCGCAAGATTCGATTTTATGGAGTTCTTCATCATCGATGGCGTGGTTGGCATGGGCACCGACGGCTTCGAATACTGAAACGACGTCGATATCTTTTTGATTGTGATATCCGGGTAAAATTGTACCGCCGTAGACAAAAACTGATGGGCGATTTAAGCGAGTAATACCCATGATACAGGCAGGCATATTTTTATCGCAGCCACCGATAGCGACGATGCCGTCAAAGCCTTCGCAACCAGCGACGGTTTCGATGGAGTCGGCGATGACTTCCCTGGATACTAGGGAATATTTCATGCCTTGAGTGCCCATGGAAATTCCGTCTGAAATAGTGATGGTGTTAAAAATGACTGCTTTTCCGCCGGCGTCATTAGCGCCTTTTTCGGCTTCTTTGGCGAGGCCGTGAATGTGCATATTGCAAGGCGTGACCATGCTCCATGTTGATGCAATACCGATTTGAGGTTTTTTGAAATCTTGATCGTTAAATCCGACAGCTCGTAGCATAGCTCGAGAGGCGGCACGGTCGGCACCATCTACTATTTGGGATGAAAAAGGTCGTGGAAATTGGTTGGAATCGGCAGTCATAATGGCCTCCGTACTACTATATTAATGATGAAATTAAGATAGAGAATACTTTGTAGTATTTTTTACTTCAAGGTCGGGTATAATGACCAATCATGGAATTGTTATTTTTATTAGTTGGCGCGCTTCTTTTTGGAATTCTTCTTGGAGAAAAGCGGGATTCTCCTCAATTAGAGGTTTATACACTTACGATGGAACTTGAGTCTGCCGAATTATTGGAGATCTTGAATTCGATTTTGAGAGGATTTTCGCTGAATGTTGTTGATAAATCGCTTGTTCGTCATCAGGATGTTATTTATTTTACTGTTGTACATCGGTCCACACCTTTAATTCAGCATTTATTTTTTAAGAGATTGGCTAACTTGGAAGGGGTTGGACAGATTAAAGTCTGTTAACTTGATATGAAAGTATTGGCATTAACCTGTGGTGATCCTGGGGGGATTGGCCCTGAAGTCGTTGTGAAATCGATTTCGGCGGTTCACTCGATGGGGGTTGTTCCTTTGATTATTGGGCCGAGATGGCCGCTTAATCGATTGAGTGACTTGGTTTTTGAAAGTTGGACGCCAGATACGGTGTTTGAATTGGGCAAAACTTATCATTTGGATATTGGATTTCATTTTGATGTCCCTGTGATTGGGCAGGATGATGCACATAATGGTCAGGCTGCGGCTGCGGCGATTGAAGACGCTGTGAGACTGGTGGACCTGGGGATTGTGAATGGGATTGTGACGGCGCCGATTTCTAAAATGTCGCTTCAATTGGCAGGGATTAAACATACGGGGCATACGACTTATTTACAGCATCTTGCCAAAGCGCCCTATGTGACGATGGGGTTTTATACTCCTCGTCTGAAAACCGTTCTTACTACCGTTCATGTTCCTTTAAAAAAAGTGTCTGAAATGCTGACTCATCAGCGATTATCTGAGACTTTGGACCATGCGATTTTATTTTGTGCTCAATTGGGGATTGAATCGCCGAAAATTGCGATAGCGGGATTTAATCCTCATGCTGGGGAAGGCGGGATGTTTGGGGATGAAGAACAGGAGGTTATTATCCCTTTTGTGGCTGAGAAGCGGGGATTGGGAATTGCGATTTCTGGACCTTATCCGCCGGATACCTTGTACTTTAGGGCCTATGAAGGTGAATTTGATATGGTAATTTCGCTTTATCATGATCAAGGGTTGATTCCTGTGAAATTGATTGGATTTCATGATGCTGTGAATGTCACGATTGGGCTTCCGTTTGTGAGGACGTCACCTGATCATGGGACGGCTTATGACATTGCCTATCAGGATCAGGCGAATCCGTCGTCGTTTATTGCAGCGGCTCGATTGGCTGTGGAGATGATGGCATAATGAAAAATTTCACCAAAAAACACTTGGGTCAGGTGTTTATTAAAGATAAAAATATTATCGATAAAATTATTCGTGAAGCTGGGATTAGTGCTGACGATGATGTGGCTGAAATCGGGTGTGGCGAAGGATGGTTGTCGTTTAGGCTAGCGGAAGCGGCTAAGTCACTTGCCATTATTGAAATTGATGAGCGGTTTTTGGCTGAAACAAAAGTGAGGCTAGAGCCGATTAAAACGGTTGACTATATTTTATGTGATTTTTTAAAGACTGGGTTTTCTCAGGTGACAGCGCCTAAAGTAAAGTTGGTGGCCAATATTCCGTATTATATTTCGGCTAAAATCGTCCAGCAGTTGGTGGAAGATCGTCATCGATTGGTGTCGGCATTGATTATGGTGCAAAAGGAATTTGCTAAAAAGTTAGTGGCCAAGCCAGGGGATAAAGATTATACGTCGTTGGCGGTGTATACCCAGGCGCATTTTGATGCGTCGATTTCGTTTTTAATTTCGCGGCAATCGTTTAGGCCAGTGCCCAATGTGGACTCGGCGATGTTGCATTTGGTGCCTCATGACCGGTTGCCTGAGGGAATTGATCGGGATTTCTTTTTTAATATTGTGAGGGCGTCATTTTGGGGGCGTCGGAAGATTTTGGTGAAATGCTTAATTGAATCTCCTCATACAAAATTTTCGCCATTGATTAAGGCAATCCCATTTTTTATTAAAAATCCGATGATTAGAGGTGAATTACTGGCGTTGGACGAGTTTTTGGAATTGTATTATCAGATTAAGGAAATTCTTTAGAAGGCGAGCTGAAGCCCATAGTTTGTATATTCTTTTAATTTTTCATCTCTGGTTAGTAGGGGTATTTGCCGAAATATTGCCTGCCAAATGATCATGCGATCGAATGGGTCCGAATGTGTGGTTTTTGGGAGAATAAAACTTCCGGCTGTTTCTTGAGGGGTTAGATCAATTAGCTCAAAACCGTCTTCAACAAGAATCGAAGGTAGTGCAGTGGGAATACACCTGACTAAGTTGAGCTGACCTTTTGAATATTTGAGGCTGATTTCCCATAATGAAGCTGCGCTTACCAGAATGATATTTTCTGGATTTTTTATAATAGCACTTTCTTTTTTAGAGAGCTTGGATGGGTCAAAAATTGCCCATAATAATATGTGGGTATCAATTAGGATTTTCATGAATTTAGAAATTCGTCTTCGGTCATTTTGAATCCTGGATTTATTTTGAAAGATGCTTTTTTTGATAAGGACCCTAATCTTATTGGAGATTTTTTTTGTGTTAAGGGAATGATTTCTGCGACGGGTGTTTTTTGCTTTCCAAATAGAATCGTAATCTGGTGTCCTTGTTGTACTTTTTCTAGGACTTCTGAAAAATGAGCTTTTAATTCGCCGACACTTAATTCTGTTTTATCCATATATTTATTATTTTCTTTTCTTATCAAGTTGTCAAGTAAATATTTCACTTTAATCTATTTTGTTTTCTTTTCTGCGGCGTTATAATCGATACGCTTACATTATCTATATTCCCTGGTGTTCAGTTAAGGAGCTTAAAATGGTATTTGATTTGGATATGATTAAAAAAGTGTATCAGGAGTTACCTAAAAAGGTGGCTGCGGCTCGCGAATTATTGGGTCGTCCTTTGACGTTGTCGGAGAAAGTTTTATATAGCCATTTGCAGGAAGTATTTCCATTTCGTCCATTTGGCCGAGGTAAAGACTATGTTAATTTTTCTCCTGACCGTGTGGCCATGCAGGATGCGACTGCTCAGATGGCGTTGCTTCAGTTTATGCAAGCCGGTAAAGATAAAGTGTCGGTCCCATCGACTGTGCATTGTGATCACTTAATCCAAGCGAAAGTTGGGGCAAAAGCCGATTTGGAAACTGCGAATAAAGATAACAAAGAAGTTTATAATTTTTTAGCCTCTGTTTCTAATAAATATGGCATCGGATTTTGGAAGCCAGGTGCGGGGATTATCCACCAAGTTGTTCTTGAGAATTATGCGTTTCCGGGTGGATTAATGATTGGTACGGACTCTCATACTCCGAATGCGGGTGGGCTTGGAATGCTTGCGATTGGGGTTGGCGGTGCGGACGCGATGGATGTGATGGCCGGACTTCCTTGGGAGCTTAAATTTCCTAAACTTATTGGTGTTAAATTGACTGGGAAGTTGTCTGGTTGGGCATCTCCTAAAGACGTTATTTTGAAAGTCGCGGGTATTTTGACTGTGAAAGGCGGTACTGGCGCGATTGTTGAATATATTGGCGACGGTGCAGATGCCTTGTCATGTACGGGTAAAGGGACCATTTGTAATATGGGTGCGGAGATTGGGGCCACAACTTCTGTATTTGGATTTGATGATCGAATGGCGGACTACTTAAGCGCCACCGGACGTGCGGAAGTGGCGGCATTGGCCAATGGAATCAGAGAACATTTACGCCCGGATCCCGAAGTCGTTGCGACTCCTGATGACTACTATGATCAAGTGATTGAAATTGATTTATCGACTCTTGAACCGTATATCAATGGACCCTTTACACCCGATTTAGCGACTCCATTATCTCAGTTTAAAGACGCGGTGCACCAAAATGGATGGCCTGAAAAACTAGAAGTTGGATTGATCGGATCTTGTACCAATTCGTCGTATGAAGATATGGCGAGAGCGGCATCTGTTGCACAGCAAGCTTTGGATAAAGGCGTTAAAGCCAAAAGTGAATTTACGATTACTCCAGGATCAGAAATGGTGAGATTTACAACAGAGCGCGATGGCATACTCGGTGTATTTGAGCAGATTGGCGGTGTTGTGTTGGCGAATGCGTGTGGACCTTGTATCGGTCAGTGGGCACGTCATACGACGGATCCTAATCGTAAAAACTCCATTATGACTTCATTTAATCGTAACTTTGCGAAACGTAATGATGGTAACCCGAATACATGTGCGTTTGTGGCTTCTCCAGAAATTGTAACTGCGTTTGCGCTTGCAGGGTCACTTTTATTTAATCCAATGACAGACACGATTACGACGGAATCTGGGCAACAGGTTAAGCTTGCGCCGCCTTCTGGGGATGAGCTTCCGACACGGGGTTTTGATGTTGAGGATGCGGGGTTTGTTGCACCAGCTGCGAACGGTGGACATATCCAGGTTGTGGTGAGTCCGACATCGGATCGCTTGCAATTACTTGATGCGTTTGATGCGTATGAGTCTGCCCATTATCGTGGATTGCCGTTGTTACTTAAGGCGAAAGGAAAGTGCACGACTGACCATATTTCGATGGCAGGGCCTTGGCTGGCCTATCGCGGACACTTGGATAATATTTCTAACAATATGTTTATTGGTGCGATGAATGCATTTAATGGCCAAGCGAATTCGGTTAAAAATCAGGTGACAGGGACTTACGGACCGGTACCTGATACGGCACGGCTTTATAAGTCGAAAGGACGCGGATCTGTGGTTGTTGGTGATGAGAACTATGGAGAGGGGTCTTCTCGTGAGCATGCGGCTATGGAGCCCCGTTACCTGTGGGTGAGAGTGGTGCTTGTGAAATCTTTTGCGCGAATTCATGAATCCAATTTGAAAAAACAAGGATTATTGGCCCTGACTTTTGCGGATCCGACGGATTACGACAAAATTAGGGAAGATGATCTTTTGGATATTGAAGGATTAGAAACATTTTCTCCAGCCTCTCAGTTGAGAGTGATTGCACGACATGCGGATGGAACTTTGGATATGATCCCTATTTTGCATACTTATAACGATATTCAGATTGACTGGTTTAAGGCGGGATCGGCGCTTAATTTTGTAAGAACGCGAATCCCGTTAGGCTGATATGAATAAAGAACAAGAACGATCAGCACTTCACGCTGCAATCTGGCGAATCGCCAACGACGTCCGCGGTTCAGTGGATGGCTGGGATTTCAAGCAATACGTACTCAGCACCTTGTTCTATCGCTTTATCAGCGAAAACTTTGCCAGCTATATTGAAGGCGGTGATGACAGCATCAACTATGCGCAACTCGGCGATAAGGTCATCACCCCGGAAATCAAAGACGATGCCATTAAAACCAAGGGCTATTTCATCTACCCGAGCCAGTTATTTGCCAACATTGCCGCAGGCGCCAACACCAACCAAAGCTTGAGTACCGACCTCGCCGCCATCTTTGCGGCCATCGAAAGCTCAGCCAACGGCTACCCATCAGAAGGTGACATTAAAGGCCTGTTTGCCGATTTTGATACCACCAGCAATCGGCTCGGCAATACCGTTGGCGACAAAAACACCCGCTTGGCCGCCGTGCTCAAAGGCGTGGCCGGGCTGGATTTTGGTGACTTTGAGGGCAGCCACATCGACCTGTTTGGCGATGCCTATGAGTTCCTCATCTCCAACTACGCCGCCAATGCCGGTAAATCCGGTGGCGAGTTTTTCACCCCGCAACACGTGTCCAAGCTAATTGCGCAGCTCGCCATGCACAAGCAAACCAGCGTCAACAAGATTTATGACCCTGCCTGCGGCTCCGGCTCCCTGCTGCTGCAAGCCAAAAAACACTTTGACGCCCACATTATTGAAGACGGTTTTTTTGGTCAGGAGCTCAACCACACCACCTACAACCTGGCGCGGATGAACATGTTCTTGCACAACATCAACTACGACAAGTTCAATATCCAGCTGGGTGATACGCTGCGACATCCGCATTTTGGTGATGACAAGCCCTTTGATGCCATCGTCTCCAACCCGCCTTACTCGGTAAAATGGATAGGCGCAGACGACCCCACCCTGATTAACGATGACCGCTTTGCCCCTGCGGGTGTATTAGCACCAAAATCCAAAGCTGACTTTGCCTTTGTGCTGCATGCGCTCAGTTACCTTTCCAGCAAAGGCCGCGCCGCCATTGTTTGCTTCCCCGGTATTTTTTACCGTGGCGGAGCCGAACAAAAAATACGCCAGTATTTAATTGATAACGACTATATCGAAACCGTGATTGCGCTCGCTCCAAACCTATTTTTTGGCACCACCATTGCCGTCACGATTCTCGTGCTATCCAAACACAAAACAGATACTAAAACCCAGTTTATTGATGCCAGTGGTCTGTTTAAAAAAGAAACCAATAACAACACGCTTACCGATACGCACATCGAGCAGATCATGCAGGCCTTCGATAGCAAAGCGGATGTTGAGCACTTTGCCAAATCGGTCAGCCTTGAAGCCATCGCTGCTAACGATTACAACCTATCGGTCAGCAGCTACGTCGAAGCCAAGGACAATCGCGAGGTGGTGGCTATTACCCAGCTCAATGCCGCGCTGAAAACCACCGTTGCTAAGATCGACCAGCTTCGTAAAGATATCGACGCCATCGTGGCTCAAATTGAAGGGGGCACATCATGAGCAAAAAGAAGCTAACAGTACCCACTATTCGCTCGTCCGCAGCAGAGTATTTAACTTTTATCGCAGCCAGCGGCGAGAGCGGTGTCGAAGCTGTCTATGCGGATGAAGATGTATGGCTTAGCCAAAAAATGATGGGCGTTTTGTACGATGTCGAAACCCACACCGTTAACTACCATTTAAAAAAAATATTCTCAGATAGTGAACTGGAAAAAGAATCAGTTATTCGAAATTTTCGAATAACTGCCCAAGACGGCAAAAACTATAACACCCAGCACTATAGCCTCTCGGCCATCATCGCAATTGGCTACAAAGTCAACTCTGAGCGTGCAGTACAGTTTCGTAAATGGGCAACCATCGTCATTAAAGAATTCACCATCAAAGCCTATGTTATGGACGATGAGCGCATTAAAAATGATGGCAGTATCCTCGGCAAAAAATATTTTGAAGAACAACTTACGCGTATTCGCGAAATTCGGCTCAGCGAGCGTAAGTTTTATCAAAAGATTACCGACATCTATGCCACTGCGATTGACTATGATGTAACAGCCACTGCAACCAAAAGATTCTTTGCGATCGTACAAAATAAATTGCACTGGGCGATTCACGGACAAACCGCCGCCGAAGTGGTTCACAACCGCTGCGATGCCGAAAAAACCAATATGGGCTTAACCTCATGGAAAGATGCACCCCAGGGTAAGATTCAAAAATTTGACGTCAGTATTGCGAAAAATTACCTAACCGACCCTGAGCTTGCCCAACTGCAAAGACTAGTGAGTGCTTATCTCGATTTGGCAGAAGACATGGCGTTAAGAAAGATACCCATGACCATGGCCGACTGGGAGGATCGTTTAAATCGTTTTATAGCGGCAACGGATCGGGAGGTTTTGCAAGACGCAGGTAAAGTGAGTGCTGAAATCGCCAAAGCCCATGCCGAAAGTGAGTTTGAAAAATACCGCATTGTGCAGGATAGGCTTTATGAATCTGATTTTGATAAAGCGATAAAAACACTTGATAAAAAAAGAGAATTAGCATGATTCTGGCAAACAAGCTCAACATCACCGATCAAATCGAACTGGCCCGCGCCGAAGAAAAAATCAGCAAACAAAAAGCCAAACAACTTTTTGATTCTGGCAATATTAACAAGGCTGAGGTGGGTAAATTTGCCGGACTTGTCTTTATCCACGCCTATTTGTTTGAAGAAATTTACGCCTTTGCGGGAAAAATCCGCGACGTGAATATCGCCAAAGGCACAATCGCTTTTGCGCGGGTCATGTACCTTGAAGCCTCGATAAAACATATAGACGCCATGCCGCAAAGCAATGTTGACCAAATCATCGAAAAATATGTCGAGATGAATATCGCCCACCCCTTCCGCGAAGGCAATGGCCGCGCCACACGGATTTGGCTCGATCTGATGCTTAAAAAAGAAATCCAGCAGGTAGTCGACTGGAATGCCGTGGATAAAGACGACTACCTCTCCGCCATGCAACGCAGCGTGGTCAAAGACCTAGAAATAAACGCCCTGATCAAACAAGCCCTCACCGACCAGATTGATGACCGCGCGCTGTTTATGAAGGGGATTGATGTGAGCTATTACTACGAAGGTTATAGCGAATTTAAGACTGAGGAGCTGTAGGTGAGCGATAAGCCCATTTCACTGATACAAGCGCCAGAAGGCTATACCGATTGGTTAGTCGAGTTGAAGATAAAAGTTCACCATGCCCAGCAACGGGCAACACTGGCGGTAAACCATGAACTCATTGCGCTTTACTGGCAAATTGGCCATGCCATTTTGGCTCGCCAAGCAGACCAAGGCTGGGGCGCCAAAGTCATTGAACGCTTGGCGCACGATCTACGCACCACATTCCCCGACATGAAAGGATTTTCGCCGCGCAACCTCAAGTACATGCGCGCTTTTGCGGGGGCTTGGCCCGATGCCGAATTTGTGCAAGCGGTGCTTGCACAATTGCCGTGGTATCACCAATTAGCACTACTGGACAAGTTATCCAGCCCTGAAGCGCGCCGCTGGTACGCTGCAAAGGCCATTGAGCACAACTGGTCGCGTAATGTGCTGGTTATGCAAATCGAAACCCGCTTACTGGAGCGCAGCGGCTCAGCCGTCACCAACTTTGATATCAGCTTGCCTAAACCCCAGTCCGATCTGGCGCGTGAATCACTAAAAGACCCTTACCGTTTCGACTTTCTTGGCTTAACCGACGAAGCGCAGGAGCTCGAGGTTGAACATGCACTGGTCAAACATGTCACTGAATTCCTGCTGGAGTTGGGAGCGGGCTTTGCATTCGTCGGGCGGCAGGTGCTGCTAGAAGTCGGGGGCGATGAGTTTTTTATCGATCTGCTGTTTTATCACCTGAAATTGCGCTGCTATGTGGTGATTGAACTCAAGGGCGGCAAGTTCAAGCCTGAGCATTTGGGGCAACTGGGCTTTTACCTCACCGCCGTAGACCGGCAAGTGAAGAACGAGGACGACAACCCCACAATCGGCCTGCTCTTGTGCAAGAGTAAAAACAAAGTGGTGGCGGAATACGCCTTGGGCGATAAAACCCAACCCATGGGCATTGCCGAATACAAACTGCTGGAATCCTTACCCGAGCCGCTGCAGACTAACCTGCCCAGCATTGAGCAGATTGAGCGTGAGCTGGAAGGGGATGAGGCATGAGCAGCGTGAACTTTATGGACAAGCTGCTGGATGGCGCTGAGGTGGAGTGGAAGGCGTTGGGAGAGGTTGCTAAAAAAATTTCGTCTGGCGGCACTCCGAGAACTGGTGTGCCTGAATATTATGGTGGCGACATTCCTTGGTTACGGACTCAAGAAGTTGATTTTGGAGAAATTTGGGATACAGGCGTAAAAATCACAGAAGCTGGCTTGAAAAATTCCAGCGCAAATTGGATACCTGAAAACTGTGTGATTGTTGCGATGTATGGGGCGACTGTTGGAAAAATTGGGATTAACAAAATTCCAATGACTACAAATCAGGCGTGTGCAAATATTCAACTTAATGAGAATGTTGCAAACTACCGTTATGTGTTCCATTTCTTGTCTAGCCAATATGAACATATCAAATCACTCGGGGCTGGCTCTCAGACAAATATAAATGCAGGGGTTGTGAAAAAACTCCAAATCCCCATCCCCTGCCCAGAAAACCCCAAAAAATCGCTTGAAATCCAAGCCGAAATCGTCCGCATTCTGGACGCCTTCACCGAGCTGACCGCCGAGCTGACCGCCGAGCTGACCGCCGAGCTGACCGCCCGCAAAAAACAATACAACTACTATCGCGATCAGTTGTTGAGTTTTGAAGAAGGGGAAGTGGAGTGGAAGACGCTGGGGGAGGTTGCTAACGTGCAACGCGGAGCATCGCCTAGACCAATCGCAAAATACATAACTGATGATGAGGATGGCGTGCCTTGGATTAAAATTGGTGATACTTCGCCAGGCTCAAAATATGTAAATAGCACAGCTCAAAAGGTCACATTAGAAGGCTCAAGAAAGTCACGTATTTTGAATGCAGGTGATTTTATTTTGTCCAACTCAATGAGTTTTGGGCGACCCTACATCCTTGGTATAAGTGGAGCTATTCATGACGGATGGGCCTCGATCAGTGGCTACCGGAAAAAGCTAAATTCAGACTACCTCTATCACTATCTTTCGTCGAATAATGTGCAGAACTACTGGGCAGGGAAAATTAACAGTGGTTCGGTTAGCAATTTGAATGCAGATATTATTAAGACTTTGCCAATACCTATTCCTGATCTTTCTGAACAGGAGCGTATCGCGTCAGTTCTCGATAAATTCGATGCCCTCACCAACTCCATCACCGAAGGCTTGCCTCGTGAAATTGCCTTGCGGCAAAAGCAATACGAGTATTACCGCGATTTGCTGCTGAGTTTCAAGGGGGCTGCCGATGCAAAATGATCATAAAGTCAAACTACAGCTGTTTGAATCCATCCATGTTCGGACAGCTTGGGATGAGGCTGAGGAAAAATGGTGGTTTTCTGCCTTGGACGTGGTGGCGGCACTCACCGACCAGACGGAATATGCCAAGGCCAGAAACTACTGGAAATGGCTAAAAAACAAGCTTAAACAAGAAGGTAGTGAAGTGGTTAGTGTCACTAACCAGTTGAAGCTCGAAGCCCCTGACGGAAAGCAACGCCTCACCGATGTGTTGGATACCCAGCAGGTTTTCAGAATCATCCAATCCATTCCATCTAAAAAAGCCGAACCCTTCAAGCTGTGGCTGGCTGAGGTGGCAAATCAACGACTGAATCAGCTGCAAGACCCTGAGTTATCCATCGAACAAGCCATGCTGGATTATAAGCGGCTGGGTTATTCGGATAACTGGATTAACCAACGGCTAAAAAGCATAGAGATCCGCAAAGAATTAACCGATGAATGGAAAAAACACGGCTTGCAAGAAGGTGGTGAATTCGCCTTTTTGACTGATGTGATTTACAAAACATGGGCAGGGAAAACCGCTAAGGAATACAAGCAATATAAAGGGCTTAAAAAAGAAAACCTGCGTGACAACATGACCAATAAAGAATTGATCATGAATATGCTGGCAGAGTTGTCCACCAAAGAGATTTCAGAAGTCGTGAACCCGCAGTCGTTTGCGGAACACGAGGATGTCGCAAAGCGTGGGGGCGGTGTTGCGAAAGAAGCCAAGCTGAAATTAGAAGCAGAAACGGGTAAACAGGTTGTCAGCGCGCAAAACGCCAGGCAATTGCAGTTATCAAAAAAAGGCAAAAAGAATGATTAACTACACCACGCCCATCGCCGAATCAAATAGCTTCATCGTGCTGGATAAATACACCAAGGAATGGAAGGTTAGAGAAAGCTACCAAAGCGAATATGACTTGGAGCGGGAATTTATTCAGGATTTACAGAATCAGGGCTATGGCTATGTCCCCGATTTAAACACGCCCGACAAACTGATCGCCAATGTGCGCGAGCAGCTGCAAGCCCTGAACAATATGCAATTTGCTGACGGCGAGTGGCTGCGTTTTGTAGAAACCTATCTGGATAAACCCAGCGATAGCATCGTCGATAAAACCCGCAAAATCCATGATGACTATATTTACGATTTTGTGTTTGACGATGGCCGCATTAAGAATATTTACCTATTGGACAAAAAGAACATTGCCCGCAACAAGGTGCAAGTGATCAAGCAGTTTGAGCAAACCGGCAGCCACGCCAATCGCTACGACGTGACGATTTTGGTCAATGGCCTGCCCTTGGTGCAGGTTGAGCTGAAGAAACGCGGTGTGGCGATTCGCGAAGCTTTTAATCAGGTGCACCGCTACAGCAAAGAGAGCTTTAATAGCGAGCATTCTTTATTCAGGTATTTACAGCTGTTTGTGATCACCAATGGCACCGATAGCCGTTATTTTGCCAACACCACGGCGCGCAACAAAAACAGCTTCGACTTCACCATGAACTGGGCGAAGGCTGATAACGGCCTGATCAAAGACCTGAAGGACTTTACCGCCACGTTTTTCCAGAAAAACACCTTGCTCAATGTGCTACTGCATTATTCGGTGTTTGATGTGAGCGACACGCTGCTGGTGATGCGACCTTACCAGATTGCCGCCACCGAGCGCATTTTGTGGAAGATCAAAAGTGCCTATCAAGCCAAAAGCTGGAGCGCTCTTGAGGGCGGTGGCTTTATCTGGCACACCACAGGTTCTGGCAAGACCCTGACCAGTTTTAAAGCGGCACGTTTGGCGACTGAGCTGGATTTTATCGACAAGGTGTTCTTCGTGGTGGATCGTAAGGATCTGGATTACCAAACCATGAAGGAATACCAGCGCTTTTCACCCGATAGTGTGAATGGCTCTGACAGCACCGCCGGGCTTAAGCGCAATCTGGATAAGGACGACAACAAAATCATCGTCACCACCATCCAGAAGCTCAACAACCTGATGAAAGGTGAATGTGACCTGCCCATCTACAACAAGCAAGTGGTGTTTATTTTTGATGAGTGTCACCGCAGCCAGTTTGGTGAGGCACAGAAGACCCTGAAGAAGAAGTTTAAAAAGTTTTATCAGTTTGGCTTTACCGGCACACCTATCTTCCCGCAAAACGCCCTCGGTGCAGAAACCACTGCCAGCGTGTTTGGCCGCGAGTTGCATTCGTATGTCATCACCGATGCTATCCGTGACGAAAAGGTGTTGAAGTTCAAGGTCGATTACAACGATGTGCGCCCGCAGTTCAAAGCGCTTGAAACCGAGTTGGATGAGACAAAACTCAACGCGGCGGAAAACAAACAAGCTTTGCTTCACCCAGACCGTATTCGGGAGATTTCGCAGTACATCTTGAATAACTTCCGGCAAAAAACCCATCGCCTGCAGGCTGGTGCAAAAGGCTTTAATGCCATGTTTGCCGTGAGCAGTGTGGATGCCGCCAAGCTGTATTACGAGTCTTTGAAAAAATTACAAGAAGGCAGCGGCAAGCCACTGAAAGTGGCCACCATCTTCTCATTTGCTGCCAATGAAGAACAAGATGCCGTTGGCGATATTCTGGATGAAAGCTTTGATGTCTCAGCCATGAACACCAGCGCCAAAGAGTTTTTAAGCGCGGCCATCGCCGACTATAACGCGATGTTTAAAACCAACTTCAGTGTGGATAGCAATGGTTTTCAAAACTATTACCGCGATCTGGCTAAACAAGTAAAAGCCAAGGAAATCGACTTGCTGATTGTAGTGGGTATGTTTCTGACCGGCTTTGATGCGCCTACGCTGAACACCTTGTTTGTGGATAAAAACCTGCGCTATCACGGTTTGATGCAGGCCTATTCGCGTACCAACCGTATTTACGATGCCACCAAAACCTTTGGCAATATCGTCACCTTTCGCGATTTGGAGCAGGCCACAATTGATGCCATTACCCTGTTTGGCGATACGAACACCAAAAACGTGGTGCTGGAAAAAAGCTACAAGGAATACATGGAAGGCTTTACCGATTTGCTTACCGGTGAGGCACGGCGTGGCTTTGTTGAGGTTGTGAGGGAGCTGGAGCAGCGCTTTCCTGATCCCTCTGCCATTGAAAAAGAATCGGACAAAAAGGCCTTCGCGAAACTGTTCGGCGAATATTTGCGCGTTGAGAACGTGCTGCAAAACTACGATGAATTCGCCAGCCTGAAAGCCTTGCAAAGCGTTGATATGAGCGACCCGCAGGCGGTTGAGGCATTTAAGGCGCAGCATTATTTAAACGATGATGACTTGGCCACACTGCAAGCGATCGCCATGCCCCCCGAGCGGCAGATTCAGGACTACCGTTCAACCTACAACGATATTCGCGATTGGCTGCGTCGGGAAAAATCTGCCACTGAAAAAGAAAAATCCGCCATCGATTGGGATGACGTGGTCTTTGAGGTAGATTTGCTGAAGTCACAAGAGATCAACCTGGACTACATTCTCGAACTGATTTTTGAAAACAATAAAAAGGTTAAAGATAAATCAGTACTGGTTGAAGATGTACGCCGGGTGATTCGTGCCAGCCTTGGCAACCGCGCCAAAGAGAGTTTGCTGGTTGATTTTATTAACCAAACCAACTTGGATAACATTCTCGACAAAGCCAGCATTATTGATGCTTTCTTTACCTTTGCTCAAGCTGAACAACAACGTGAAGCAGAAGAATTAATTAGTGCTGAAAATCTGAATACAGAAGCCGCTAAGCGTTATATAACTGCATCATTAAAACGTGAATATGCCAGTGAAAATGGCACAGAGCTAAATGCAATCCTTCCCAAAATAAGCCCGCTTAATCCGCAATACTTAAGCAAAAAACAAAGTGTTTTCCAAAGAATTGCCACTTTCGTTGAGAAGTTTAAGGGTGTGGGTGGCGAGGTTTAACAAGCCGAACATAAATCCAGGAAGAAGACCCCCCCACCAGCCTTCGTTTTTGGCGAAAATAGGTTCTAATCTGTCTTCAATCGTATTGGCTTCGGCCATCCTCTCCTAGATTTCATTTAGCTCTTAATCATTTCGCCTATCGGGATTCGCGTTAAGAGATAAAGCGTAAGCGATCCACCACCCCCATACTTGAAAAGGCTAGAGTTTAAAATTCCAAGGGAGTAAAGCCTCGTAATCTTCCATAGATTTGCATAGGGGGAGTTTGGTGAGGATTTTGGTGTAATACTCCATCGGATTTAAGCCATGGCGCTGTGCGGTTAAGAGCAAAGAGAAATGAACACCCAAGGAATCCGCCCCCGCCTGAGTACAGGCAAAGATGAAGTTTTTTCTTGCGATGACGAAGGGCTTAATATCCCGTTCAGTGGCGTTGTTGTCTATCTCAAGACGTCCGTCTTTCAAAAAGGTAAGCAGTCCATCCCAGTGATTCAAGGCATAGGCAATCGCTTTTCCAATAGGTGAATTGGGGAGTGTTTTATCCCTACTTCGCAAAAGCCAGTCATAAAAGTCAGTCAGAATGGGCTGACTCGCCTTAAGACGCAGGGCATACCGCTCATCCGGCGACAAAGTCAAATCTTTGGCCTGCCGTTCAATTTTGTAAAGATCTTGGTAAAACCGGAGAGCTTCCCTCGCAAGAGGATGCTTTGCCTTTTTGTTAGCCGTCACAATCTGTTCAAATTTACGTCTCGCATGGGCATGGCAATAACTGAGGGTAACCCCTTCTTTCGACGCAATTCCATTAAACACAGATGACGCATCACAGTGGATCACTCCTTGAAAGTCCATCAGCGTTTCAGTCACAAAGTCCTTTTGAGAATAGGCATTGTATTCATACAAAATGACCTCTTTTCCAGGCGGGCCGCCTCTCACGCAATAGGCATAACTTTTCAGTTCAGGAGATCGTCCGGGCTCATTGAGCACCTGCAATGTCGTGGCATCAATCGCTAAGGCATCATAAGCAATGAGCTGATCTTTCATTAGATTGACCAAGACCTGCAACTTCTCAGACAGTTGAATCATCCATCTCGCCATCGTATTTCTGGGGATCCGCCAGTAGTAACGCTGTTCAATACTCTTTTCCAGGTGGTAGAGCGGTTGCCGATCTAATACTTTACTGACGGCAATATAACTGAGCAATGATTCTGTGGCTTTGCATTTGGGTAAAATCCGATTCGGAAGCGTTGCGGTGACGGGACTTCCATCACAGCCTTTACGGCACGCCATTTTTTCTCTTTTTTCGATGAGGATCTCAAATACTGCGGGCTGGAAGTTCAAGCGCTGAGTCGTCTCATGGCCGATCACTTCTTTTTGGCATCCGCAATCACAGGTTCGGTCTTCTTCTGCGACTTCAATGATGACTTCTCGGGTGGGGATTAGGCTGGCATCTTGGTTTTTAGGGCGATTCTTTTGTCGGACATGTGCCAAAACCTCGACTTTTTCGGTAGCCTGCTCCGAATCCGATTTGGAGTCTTGGCCTTCTTTAGTCTCAAATAACGAGGGCTGAACACCCTCTTCATCGACAAACCGTTCGCTTCGTTTACCGAATCGGTTCCGTTGGGAGTCAAGGAATGCTTGAATCGCTCGGTCATACTCCGCACGGTATTCCTTCGCTTGTTCTTCAAAACGGAGTGCTTTCTCTTCAAAGCGGAGCGCTTGTTCTTCAGACGCCTGGCGCTTTGTCTCGGAGAGATTTAAACGGTCTTTTAAGAGGGTGTTTTCTTCATGAAAAAGCAGTGCTTTTTGACGATGAAATTCAAGTTCTTTTTGGAGTATTTCAAGCATGCCATATTATCTCATTTTACGCTCATTTCGGCCAGTATTATAGTCTCTTTTTCTTATGAAAAACACAGCTCTTTTTCAGCCTCTTTTCCAACATATATGATGGGCATTCCAGAGACCATCATGTACAACTCATTCGGTGTGATAAGAATGTCCCCTGATACCGTTTTTGGGAAATCGAAATGGCCACGTTCCAGTCGTTTATACCCAAGTACAAACCCGTTGCGATCCCATATTAATACCTTCAGTTTATTCCGCTGCTTATTTCGAAATACGTACAAGCTCCCGTCATTCGGCGACTTCCCCATCTCTTCGACCACTATCTCAATAAGCCCATTCATTTGCTTTCGAAAATCCAAGTGCCCGTTATGTACCCAAATCGCCCGATCTTTGAAAAAATCGACCATCATACAGCTCTCGTAAGTAACTGCTTGAGCATCATAAGCCCCGACTCACTCTCTATGACGATTCGACCAACCCCTTCAAATTCGATCTTGCAGTAGGGTTTTGCTTGACTTGACTTCTCACACATAATCTTCACTTGTGAAAATCCATTCCCAGGGCCAATCACTCCACTTTTTCG